>JABIHH010000055.1 GCA_018649725.1 Rhodospirillaceae bacterium
ATCGAGAATTGTTTCCATCTCCTCAGCCTTGGCCGCGCCCGCCGAGCCATAGGTCGCAGAGCCCGAAAACAAATGCAGTTCGGCATCCGGCGCATGGGGATAGATATCATGGACCCAAATTTCCAACAACCAATCAAGCGAGCGGAGCGGGTTAGAGGTGAAGATCGCGCGCCGTGGCGGCAGATCTTCACGCGGGCTAAACTGACAAAACTTATCGGCAATTCCATAGGGAATAACGACCCGCTCACCACCCGGGGCCCAGGCTGGATAGGTCGTCGAGTGATAGTCGCCAATAAATATAATCGCCGGCTTAACGCGCCAAAGTTTAGACAAATAACGCCACTTCAAAACATATTGTGCGGGGTTATGGGTCCAAAATACCGTGCGCTTGGCAGCAGGCATAAGCTCAATAAGTTTATCACCCCGGTTGGCAATGTAGAGATCGGCTTTATCAGGCAGCCCGCTTGCCAAGGGAGCCCAATCCACGCCGTTAATGACTTTCGCTTCCGGGCACATATTGCGTACGCTTACCTCGTGGCCACGCTTGGCGAGCTCGTTCATCAAATTGACGATAGAGCTTTCAACGCCGCCCAGCGGACCTAAGCTGGGACTATCGCCATCAAATTCAATACCGTCATCGGCCAAAACAATCCGCGCCATTAACTCAACTCAACCTTTGCCTTGATATGGGAAATCAGAGGATAGAGACCGGCAAATAAAGCAATCAGCAATCCATAACCGCCCTCTTTGTAGCCCTTGCGACCGATATAACACTTAATGAAGCGCGAGAAAAACCGCCGGACGTTGTTTGCCGTCGAGCCGATATTACCGCTCTCTGCCAGATCTTTTGCTCGCGCCGTGGAGTAGGAATCGAGCCGCTTAATCATGTCCGAGATATTGCGATCAACATAGTGATTGATGCGGTTGCTAAGCATCGCGCCTTTTACCCCATGCCAGGTCAAACTGGGATGAACGCGCTGCCGCCCCCAGATCTTTGCGCCTTTTTTAAACAAGCCCGGATAGGCCGCTTTGCCGTATGACGCGCCCCAGCCATGGCGCACCAAGCGGTCGCCGATGAAATTATCCACTGGAATTTCGTGCCAATCCGACTTGGTTGTCTCAACAATGTGGCTGATTTCAGTAGCCAGTTCGGCTGTTACATGTTCATCGGCATCAATTTCAAAAATCCACTCTCCCTGGCAAGCCTCAATCGCCGCATTACGGCGATCCCCTTCGATGTCCCAAGCCCCTTCAATGATGCGGTCGGTAAATTTCTCTGCCACGGCGCGCGTATTATCGGTACAACGATCCATCACCACAACGATCTCATCGGCAAAAACGAGCTTTTCCAGACAGGTAGTAAGCTTATCCTCTTCATTGTGAACCGAGATGACCGCCGATAGTTTAAGCATCAGCCGACGCTCCTATTTTCACCTTGGCATTTTTGCCAAAGCGACCGAGCGCCTTCTTCTGCCATATCAACGGTCAGCGTATCCATCAGACTATCCGATGTGCGATGATCGAAATTCTCTGGAAAAATCTCATCGATGGAAAGCGTGGTGCGCACAATGGTAGCGTTTTCACCCCAGGGCGCATAAAGCTCTTCTTTGGTCGGGCCGAATAAACCGAGCGTCGGTACGCCAGAGGCCGCCGCCAGATGCATCAGCCCTGAATCATTGCCAATATAAAAAGCCGAGCGGGCCAAACAGGCGTAAGCGGTCAAAAGATCAAGCTTGCCGACAAGATCAATGAGCCGGCCCCCCGGAATGGAATCAATCAAGCGCAAGGCCATGGGACGCTCGTCATCCCGGCCCAGCAGAACGACCCGCGCTCCCGGCAAAATGCCGTCGGACGCGGTCAGGCGTTCGATGAGCTCAGTAAAATATTCCGGCCGCCAAGTTTTTGCCTGCCAATTTGCGGTCGGCCCGATTGCCAATATCGGCCCTCCTTCCGGCAAATAGAATTTGGCCAGATTATCTTCCCGTTCACTCGTCCAAAGCTTGGGCGGCACGATTTCCGGCAAATCTAAGATGCGGGCAATCCGTTCAACCTGGCGGCTTTCGCTGTCATCGCGCGGCATACCCCGTCTTTTTTTGCGGCCCAAAATATAGGTGACCGGCGCATTTCTAAGATCAATAATCAAATCCCAAAAGGTCGTAACCGTAAGCACCCAAAGCCTAAGCCAATGCAGTGAGAAAACCATTTTATCCAAGACAATAATGCGCCTTAGCCCGGGCAAGGCCTCGAACAACGGAGCCGCCGCCGGGCCACAAGCGATGGTGACTTCGAGATCAGGATGCTCGGCGCGCAGATGTTCCAACAATCCTGTTGAAAGAATAGCATCGCCAATGCGGGTTGATGTAACGAATAAGACTTTCATATCAATAGTTTAAGCTATTTCCTTTTTCCATAAAGCTTCAAATTCAATTGCTGCATTTTGCCAGTTTCTCGACGCCTGCAGAGTCTTGGTATCACGGGCCAGGCTTTGATACATCACGGGATCTTCGGCCAGCAATTGTAATGCCAAATTTACGAAAGCATCATCGTCCGGCGCAATGTGACCGGTCTGACCATTGGCGATCCGCTCGGCCAAAGGGCCAACTTCGTTGTCGCCCCGGTAGATTATTGCCGGGGTTCCTGAAGCCTGAGATTCGGCCAAAGTTGAGCCATAATATTCGTTCGCGATCACGGGGTAAAAATGCAGCCGTGCCCGACAATACGCCGCTGCCATCTCAGGATCAGCGCCTGGCGATTTTACAATGACATTGGCATCGCCCGCCGCTGCCACTTCTTTGTAAATATCTTTCAAGCGGTCAGCGGCATTGCCGACAAACAGGCTGGCTGAGTAAATATGCAATTCGGCCTTCTTATTGACCGGATGAATACGGTCCCGCCAAAGCGTCAACATTTCGCTCAACCCATGTAGCGGATGGGTGGTGACAATCGCGATGGGCGGTACATCTTCACCGGATTTAGCCACTAAATAATCCTCTGCAATGCCGGGCTGGATCGTCGCCTCTTTAAAATCCCGCCACGATTTCCAGGCCCGCCGTTGTGCCTCACCAACAAAAACCACCGCCGGATCATATTTTTCCAGCAACTTCTGGTTAACCGGCTGGTTGAGTATCTTAGGCGTTCCCCACATCCATAAGATTGACCGAATTTCTGGATCGTCAAATTCAGCTAACAATTCAGGATTTCGAAAGGCGATCACGACATCGCTCTCCGGTGGGCGCGGCGTATCAAAGGGCACCCATAAGACGCCATCCACACTCGCTTGATATTCAACATTATTAATCGCCGTGACATCATGGCCGCGGGCCGCCAGGGCGCTTGCCAGCTGGGCAAAAGCCTTCTCCGCACCACCCAGCGCACGAGTGCCGGGAGTCGCGCCATCAAAGGCATAGGATTTATCAATCATCGTAATATTCATTAGGCCAGTTTATAGGAGTTTCAAAGGGTTATGGCAAATATCGAACTAGCCGTTGCTCTTAAGGGCAACTCGACTATATTTAGAAAATGACCAACCTTAATTATGTAAATCTAGATAACCGGCGTGTGCTCGAAATTTCAGGAGACGATGCCCGAGACTTTTTGCAAGGCCTCGTCTCCAACGATCTTGAGCGCGTCTCACCCACCAGCGCCATTCATGCGGCACTGCTCACCCCGCAAGGCAAATATCTGCATGATTTTTTCATCCTTGAGATGAACGGCAAGCTCTATCTCGATTGCGAAGCAGCTCGCCTAGATGACCTCTATAAGAGGCTCCGCATGTTTAAGCTGCGGGCAAAGGTGGAACTGGAAATCATTGACGATCTGACGGTTGTGGCTCTGTTTGGCGACGGCGCCGCACCAGCGCTCGGCTTAGAGTCAAAAGCGGGTCTGGCAGTAGAAAGAGACAATGGCGCAATCTATATTGATCCACGTCTAAGCGCGATTGGTGCCCGGGCCATGCTGCCTAAAGAGACAATCGATAAGATCTTGAGCGATGTGGGATTTGCCAAAGCTGATTTTAAGTCTTATGATAATCTTCGCCTGTCCCTCGGCTTACCCGATAGCAGCCGGGATTTACAGATCGACAAATCGATCCTGCTGGAAAGCGGTTTTGAAGAATTAAATGGCGTCGATTTCGACAAAGGCTGCTATGTCGGCCAGGAATTGACAGCCCGCACCAAACATCGGGGCCTCATCAAAAAGCGGCTTATTCCAGTTGAGTATGACGGCCCGGCATTAGCGGCAGGCACCGAGATTACCCAAGGCGGCAAAAATGCCGGCGAGCTGCGCTCAAGTTTAATCACCGATGATCATGGCATTGGCTTAGCGCTGTTGCGTTTGGAGGCGCTCGATAACACGGAGCCTTTGATGGCGGATGGCACCCCTCTTACGCCAAACAAGCCCGCTTGGGTAAATTTTTAATGCCGGATAAATCCGACCCCTCCGAGCCACCCCGCCTGCTCGAGCCGGTCGCTCATAGTTTTGAATGGGCAATCAATAAACATGGCCCGATCCACCGTGCCGTGGCATGGCGTGATGAAGAGCGCCAGCAACGTCGCTTTCAAATCTTTGTCGGTCTGCTCGGCTATGACACCGAGCGCGATGATGTCACGATCAATGATCTCGGCTGCGGCTATGGGGCGATGTTCGATACCTTCAAAGAACTACCGCAATTTCTGGACGGCACTTATTTCGGCTATGACATCAGCGACACTATGCTCAAGATGGCCCGGGAAAAAGTCGCCGACCCCAGGGCGCTTTTTATCAAAAGCCATCAAGCAACTGAAAGAGCCGATTATTCTTTTGTCTCCGGCACCTATAATCTGAAAATGACGGCGGGCAATACGGAATGGCTGAACTATGTTGAAGAAAACCTCGTCCAGCTGTGGTCTAAAACGCGCATTGGCTTGGGCTTCAACATGCTGAACATCGAATCACCGCTGCGCGAAAAGACGCTTTATTATGCCGACCCCGCCCATTTCATCGCGTTTTGCGAAAAATATCTCGGCGGCCAAGTCCGCATGGTCAATCTCCTACATCCTAACGAATTTGTGATTTTCGTGCGAAAGTAAGACGCTAATTTTTAATCATAGCGACCAATTTTTGGCTCATTTCGCTACCCGCGTGACAGAGATCCAGCGGCGCATTGAAATGGTGGAGACCGGTGCATTCAAGATACTCGGCCTGACCGCCCTTGCTTTGCCAAAGTGCTGCGAAGTCTTTGCTTTGACGTCGGAACTCATCAGTTTCTTCGCCGCCGGCAGCAACGATCAGCGGGCATAGATTTTCCCTGGGATTTTCCGGCAAATTGCGATCCGGGCTGTTGCGGAGCGCGTCTTCTAGGGTCATCTCCAACCACTCATTGACGAAGCATTTTGAGATCGGCTCCATATCCAGCAGACCACTGATCGGCAGCCCGCCCTTAATGACATCCGCTGGCAGACCCAGCTCTTCTTGCCAACCGCCGGCCACCATCATGCCGGTGAGATGGCCACCTGCCGAAGAGCCGCCAACATAAATGCGCTTAGGGTCGATGCCATGATCGGCAGCGTTGTCATAAAGCCACTTAATCGAGCGCCGGCATTCCGCAACGATTTGGTCAATATCAGCCGGTGGCACGAGGGTGTAATTGACAGCTGCCACGGCAATGCCGTGCTCGACCAGATTTGGTGCCATAAACGAGCTTTCGTTTTTGGAGAGCATCCGCCAATAGCCGCCATGAATGAAAACAAAAAGCGGTGCTTTGTCATTGCCAGGAACCGGAAAGAGATCAAGAGTCTCCTCACCGCCAGGCCCAAATTTAATATCAGCAATATGTTCCATGGTAGCCCGCGCCTCGACACTGCGGGAGCCATATTCATCAACGAAGTCCTGCATGTTTGGCACGGTCGCGGAAGCACGGTATTGCACGTCCAACTCTTCTTGGTCAAAATTTCGGTAGAGAGCCGTCATTTATCGTACTCCCGACCCTCTTCGGCCATCGCTTGTTTCATGTTATCTTCGTAGTACGCATCATAGTCAGCCTGACTGCGATTGGTATGCGCCGCGATGATCTTGGTGGCCGCGAATTCCTTGCGGTCGAGCTTGTTATCCTCGCCCCAGATTTTTGAGCGCAAAATCGCTTTGGCGCAATGTATATAGGCCTCTTTAACGTGGATGATCAGGCCACTCGCTGGTACTTGACCATTGACGGCAAGCGGCTCTAATAGTGCTGGATCGGTGGTGATTTCAGCCTCACCCCGGATGCGGAAGGTCTCGCTTATACCGGGGATAAGAAACATCAAAGCGACGGTCGGGTCTTCGACAATATTTTGCATGGAATCGAGCCGGTTATTGCCTTTACGATCGGGCAGCAAAACGGTGTTATCATCGATGACATGGACAAAACCCGGATCATCTCCCCGGGGCGAGACATCGCCATTGGTGCCCAGAACGACAAAAGGCGATGCGGCAATAAAGCGGCGGGAATGTTCGTCGAGTTTATACTGCGTCTTATCCAGCGGCGCGCCTTTCGGCTCGGCATAAATATCGCGTAATCCGTCAATGTCGGTGATGGAATCAGGCATGGCGTTCCCCAATGATTATTAAGGGGATACGATACTTAATTAAAACAAGTTCGTCACCCCGGATTTGATCCGGGGTCCAGAGATGTTGGAAGACTGGATTCTGGCCTGCGCCAGAATGACGGAGAGGTTTTTTTAAGCGTCGATCAGTTTTTCTGCATTGAGCGCAGCTTGGGCTGCGGCAAGTCTGGCAATCGGTACGCGGTAGGGTGAGCAACTGACATAATCAAGGCCGATTTTGTGACAGAAGGTCACAGATGCCGGGTCTCCACCATGTTCACCGCAGATGCCGAGTTTAATATCGGGGCGGGTTTTGCGGCCACGCTCTGTTGCCAGCTCGACCAATTCGCCGACACCTTCAATGTCAATGCTGACGAAGGGGTCTTGCTCATAAATGCCTTGCTCCTGATAGCGTTCCAGGAAGGAGCCGCTATCGTCGCGGGACAAGCCATAGGTTGTCTGGGTCAGATCATTGGTGCCAAAGCTGAAGAACTCGGCTTGCTCGGCAATTTTACCGGCTTGCAAAGCAGCGCGTGGCAATTCGATCATCGTGCCGGTGAGATATTCAAGCTCAGCACCGGTTTCGGCGCTGACCTCTTTGGCAATGCGCTGCACCATGTCATGCATGATGTCATATTCTTGCTTGGAGCCTACCAACGGGATCATCACTTCGGGAACAATCGTCTGGCCACTGTCTTTAGATACTTTGGCAGAGGCTTCAAAGATCGCCCGGCACTGCATCTCATAAATTTCTGGATGCATGATGCCCAAACGACAACCACGCAGACCCAACATCGGATTAGATTCATGAAGCGCCGCCGCACGCGCGCGAACGGTCGCAACATCGGTGCCCGCCGCCTCGGCGACTTCCGCCATCTCATCATCTTTAGTCGGCAGGAATTCATGGAGCGGTGGATCCAGCAAACGGATCGTCACCGGCAAGCCCTTCATGATAGTGAAGAGATCGGTAAAATCATCACGCTGATAGGGCAACAATTTAGCCAGGGCTGTTCGGCGCCCTGCTTCATCACCGGCCAAAATCATTTCCCGCATATGTATGATGCGCTCCGGATCAAAGAACATGTGCTCGGTCCGGCAGAGGCCAATGCCTTCCGCGCCAAACTTCACAGCCGTCTCAGCATCTTCCGGAGTTTCAGCATTGGTGCGAACCTTGAGCTCGCGAATTTCATCAACCCACGCCATGAGAATACCAAAGTCGCCGGTCAGTTCCGGCTGGATGGTTTTCACTTCACCCAGCATCACTTCGCCTTTGGAGCCATCAATCGTGACGATCTCTCCGGCATTCACGGTTTGGCCTGCGCAAGTCAGCGTTTGCTCTTTGTAGTCAACCCGAAGCTGGCCAGCACCGGCAACACATGGTCGGCCCATGCCACGCGCGACAACTGCGGCGTGAGAGGTCATGCCACCGCGGGTCGTCAAAATACCTTCCGCCGCATGCATACCGCCGATATCTTCGGGGCTGGTCTCAATACGAACCAGAATAACTTTCTCGCCTTTGGCGACCAACGCTTCAGCATCTTGGGCTGAAAAGGCTACTTTACCGCACGCTGCACCTGGCGAGGCGGGCAAGCCTTTGCCCAGGATATTACGCTCAGCATCTGGATCCAGCGTTGGGTGGAGAAGCTGGTCGAGCGCGCCCGGCTCAATCCGTTTGATCGCTTCTTCGCGTGAGATCAACCCCTCATCAGACATCTCAACTGCGATCTTAAGCGCAGCCTTCGCCGTCCGCTTACCGTTGCGGGTTTGCAGCATCCAGAGCTTGCCTTCTTGGACGGTGAACTCCATATCCTGCATGTCGGTGTAGTGATTTTCGAGTTTATCGCGCACGTCGCAAAGCTCTTGATAGAGCTCGGGCATGTTTTCTTCCATCGACGGAAGATCACTATGGTTCTGTGCTTTCTCGGCAATCGTCAAAGGCTGCGGTGTACGAATACCGGCCACCACGTCTTCACCTTGCGCATTAACCAGATACTCGCCGTAATAGGCGTTCTCACCGGTTGAGGGATTGCGCGTGAAGCAAACGCCGGTCGCGGAGCTATCGCCCATATTACCAAAGACCATGGATTGAATATTAACCGCCGTACCCCAGGATTCCGGAATGTCGTGGAGTTTGCGGTAGATATTTGCCCGGTTGTTCATCCAACTGCCAAAGACAGCACTAATCGCCCCCCATAGCTGATCGTGGGGATCTTGCGGGAAGGGCTTGCCTAGCTGGGCTTCGACCTTGGCTTCAAATTCACTGACGACCGCTTTCCAGTCCTCGGCATCGAGCTCGGTATCAAGCGCGACACCTTTATCATCTTTATGATCGGCGAGGATGTCTTCGAAGTGATGGTGTTCGATGCCCATCACTACATCGCCATACATCTGAATAAAGCGACGATAGCTGTCATAGGCAAAACGCTCATCACCACTGGCTTTGGCAAGACCTTTAACCGTCTCATCGTTCAAACCAAGATTGAGCACGGTGTCCATCATGCCCGGCATCGAAGCCCGGGCACCGGAGCGGACTGAAACCAAAAGCGGATTTTCCGCATCACCGAATTTCATACCGATGATATCTTCGATCTGAGCCAAAGCATCGTTTACTTCGGCTTTAAGTGTCTCTGGATATTTGTTTTCATGTGAGGTGTAATGCGTACAGACCTCGGTGGTGATGGTGAAACCTGGTGGCACGGGCAATCCGAGGCTCGACATTTCGGCCAAATTAGCCCCTTTGCCGCCTAAAAGATTCCGCATTTCTGACTTGCCTTCAGCGGACCCACCGCCGAAAGAATAGACCCATTTGGAGCTGCTCAACGCTCTCCCCCTTCTATCTGAGAAAAGTCTGCGACTTGATTCATGGTCGTCCTTATTTGGGACAGTAGACGAAGTCGGTTTACACGAAGCGTCGCATCTTCGCAATTGACCGTCACTTCATCGAAAAACGCATCGACGGGTGCCCTGAGTGTCGCCAGACCGGACATTGCCTTGGCATAGTCCTCCGCCGCAAGATTCTGGGAAATTTCGTCGATAATGGTGGTCAGAGCTGTGTGCAATTCTTTTTCTTCTTTTTGCTCCAAGGCGTCAGCATCAGCGGCCCCCTCATAGCTCGTTTTGTCTTTTTTCTCTTCGATTCGCAAAATGTTGACGGCGCGCTTATAAGCCGTCAGCAAATTCGCACCGTCCTCGCTGTCTATGAAGGTCGTCAATGCGCCGACGCGAGACAGTAAACGCACGAGATCATCTTCATTGCCGAGCGCGAATACGGCTGAAACCAGATCATGGCGCACGCCCTCTACTTTGAGGTGGACTTTCAAGCGGTCGGCAAAGAAGGAGAGGAGGTCGGTAGTTAGACTGTTGTATCCATCTTTTGCAAATTCTAACCCGTCTACAAGGAAATATTCAAAATTTGGCGGATAATTTCTATTCAGAAACTCACCAAGTGAAATTCTTATATTATTCTCAATCACCAAGCGGATCATACCAAGCGCAGCGCGGCGCAGCGCGTAAGGGTCTTTCGAACCGGTCGGCTTCTCATTGATGATCCAAAATGCCATCAATGTATCGATCTTATCGGCCAAAGCGACCGCAACACTAACGGGTGCGGTTGGGCAGGCATCGGAGGGGCCTTGCGGTGCATAATGTTCGGCAATCGCATCGGCGACTTCCGGTGCTTCACCGTCATTGAGCGCATAATAACAGCCCACGGTGCCTTGCAGGTCAGGAAACTCGATAACCATGCCAGTCGAAAGATCGGCTTTGGCGAGGCAGACGGCGGAGCGCACCATATCTTTGTCAGCACCGACCTCATCGGCCAAGTCAGCGGCCAAAGCCTCGACCCGGTCAATCTTTTCGGCCAATGTACCGAGCTTAGCATGGAAAATAATGTCTTTGAGAGCTGGCGTGCGGCTGGCGAGCGTATGCTTGCGGTCCTGATCCCAAAAGAATTTGGCATCGGCCAAACGCGCCCGAAGAACCCGCTCGTTACCGGCAACAATCGCCGCGCCACCATCCGGGGTTTCTTTATTGGCGACAACAATAAATTTCGGAGCCAGCTTGCCGTCTTTGTCTTCGAGTGCAAAGTATTTCTGATTTTTGCGCATGGTGGTGGTCAGCACTTCCGGCGGCACTTCCATGAACTCATCATCAATAGAGCCCATCAGGGTGACCGGCCATTCAACGAGGCCCGCAACTTCATCCAACAATGCCGGATCGTCGATCAGGACCAAACCTTCTTTCAACGCCAAAGCTTCGGCATCGGATTTGATGCAGGCTTGGCGCTCGATCGGGTCAATCAGCACATGACCGGTCTCCAGCGCTTTTTTGTAATCAGCGAAGTCCGTGACCTCAACAACCGCATTAGTCAGGAAGCGATGGGCTTGGGTGCGGTTGCTGGCTTCGATGGGGCCAAAGCTCACCGGCACAATACTGGTATCAAAGACCGCGACAATGCCCTGCATCGGGCGCACCCAACGGACAGCGTGATCGGCCCAGCGCATGCTCTTCGGCCACGGCAGCGCCTGCATGGCGTTCTCGATCAAACCGACCAGAAGGTCCGCCGTCTGCTGGCCCTTCTTCTCGATCACGGCGAAATAGAACTCGCCCTTCTCAGTCTCGCGTTTTTCAACACCGTCGAGAGTTAGGCCGATCGAGCCCAAAAATCCTTGTACAGCTTTTTCCGGCGCATCGGTTTTAGGGCCGCGGCGCTCTTCGGAAATATCTGGCGTTTCGGTCGGCAGACCATCGACGACCAAAGTCAGGCGGCGCGGCGTGACATAGGTGTTGGCGTTCCCAAAGTCGAGACCAGCTTCTTTAAGGCCATCTGAGACTAGGCGTTTTAAATCATCCGCCGCGCGTGCTTGCATGCGGGCTGGTATTTCTTCGGAGAGAATTTCGAGGAGGAGTTCAGCCATCATTCCCCTCCCTCAGTTTGCGTCTCTAACCACGCTTCACAGCAGCCTTTGGACAAAGCCCGCACCCGCGCAATATAGGCTTGGCGTTCGGTTACCGATATAACGCCGCGGGCATCGAGCAAGTTAAAGCGGTGCGAGGCTTTGATACATTGATCATATGCTGGTAGTGGGAGTTTGTATTCCAGCAGGCTCATGCATTCTTTCTCGGCGTCTTCAAACTCACGGGTCAGCATATCGACATTGGCGTGCTCGAAGTTATGGGCGGAGAATTCCTGTTCGGCCTGGAGAAAGATGTCACCATATTTGACGCCTTTGCCGTTCCAATCGAGATCATAAACATTCTCGACGCCTTGGATATACATGGCGAGGCGCTCAAGACCATAAGTGAGCTCGGCGGCGACGGGGGCGCAATCAATGCCACCAACCTGTTGGAAATAGGTAAACTGACTGACTTCCATACCGTCACACCAGACTTCCCAACCGAGACCCCAGGCACCCAGCGTCGGGCTCTCCCAATCATCTTCGACAAAGCGGATATCATGGAGGTCTTTATCAATACCAAGCGTGTAGAGGCTCTCAAGATAAAGGTCCTGCACATCGGCTGGGCTCGGCTTCAAAATAACTTGGTATTGGTAGTAATGTTGCAGGCGGTTTGGATTTTCACCATAGCGGCCATCGGTGGGTCGGCGCGATGGCTGCACATAGGCGGCATTCCACGGTTTTGGGCCCAAAGCACGCAATGTTGTTGCCGGGTGGAACGTGCCGGCGCCCATTTCCATATCATAGGGCTGCAACAACACGCAGCCATAGTCAGCCCAATAGGTCTGAAGCTTTAGAATAAGCGACTGAAAATCAGTACGATTTTTGGGTTTTCCACCCATAACATTTTCCGCCAAATTTAATGCTAAACTCTAGAGTGAGCGTTAGATACTTGGGTAGAGAGCTCGGGTCAAGGCGCGGTTTTTGATGACACCCTATCGACCTAATAAATTGCCATCATTAGGGTTGCCGAAATCTGATAAAAAATCGGAAACCCGTAGCCGTCATCCCTTCAATGCTATACTTTGACTTGGAAAATGACAGGTTAGACTATCAGGCCAATATGAAAAAACACGAATTCAAACGAGGGCTCGGCAACTTTGCAGCCATGACCCGAGTATTGAAACGCTGAGTCATGCTAAGGCCTTCAACCTAATCAGCGGCTAGCTCAATCAGCTCAACCCGCACGCCACCCAGGCCGCCGAAAAATATTTGCCGGGCGTATTTGGATTTCATGATATCTTTCCCATTGGCTGAAAATATCATATGCGCTTCAATTTTTAGGGTGTGTGCGGAAAACCTTCTGAAAATGAATTGCACAAGCTTGCGCTTTGAAGATCACCAATGTGGGAGATGCGACCGCGACGAGGAAAATAATACTTTTCTAGGATTGATACTAATCCACCAAATTGACAATATGTTTAATCGTCATCTCAATACTCAAATATGCTAAAGGTCAGAAAATGGAATTCGAACGAAGTGATCTCGACAAACAGCTCGAAAATTTTGATTGTCCAGTTTGGTCAGAAGACTATGCAACTGGATTTAAGGCAATTGACGATGATCATAAGGATTTATTTAAAGAGATTGGTATTTTAAAGAACTTGATTGATCAGCACGATTCCACAGACCATATCGAACAAGTTATATCCAGTTTAGAAAATTACACCGTTGAGCATTTTAGCCGGGAAGAGGCATTCATGATAGGTGCTGGATACCCCGAGACTATCGATCACATGAAAAAACATCGGGCTTTAACGCACAAAATCGACTGTCTAAGAATATTGTATCACGAAAGCCCCGAACAGATAGACACCTATAAACTTTTAAAATTTTTATCACAATGGCTGGTGAACCATATCGTAAAGGACGATATGAACTACATCCCTTACCTAAAAGGCGAACAGGATGATGCTGATCACGATATCGCCGATAGTCTTCAGGAAATTAGCGTTTCGTTACCACGCGACAAAAGCGATCTAATTAAAAAATTTATCCACATAGCCACATCTGACCACCCGGCGGCAAAGAAACTGACAAGTGCAATCGAGTTATTTGAAATCAAATTGGATGAAAGAGAACTAGAGGCTGCCAGAAAAGATTTCTGCAAATAATATTTTTCGGTCTGGCTAAAGACAGCGTCCAGCAAATAATCGATGAATTTAACCACCGAGACGTGCCTACCGCGCGAGGCGGCAAGTGACATATTCCGACAACTCATAATCTTTTGTAAGCGTCTCGACGCTTAACGCAATGAGTTGCGCACCAATGTCCTCTCTGAGCCAAAAGCGGACATTAGCACTCCTCTATATTTTAAATTCTTTGATTGACTCATCTAGCCTAACGCGCTGGGTCTCGAATTTTCTCTTCTCTATTTTTGTCGCAGCCAAGGGCCTGCGCAACGAAGACGGTGTGATGCCGGATTTCAGAGCAGTCATCACGCCAACGGCTTCCCAGTAGTTTTCCACAAGATGTAATTGGCCCGGTGCCCAAGGAAGTGCCTGCAGGTCATTTTGCATCAAATTGTCATTCTCACGAATGGCTATGACTGGAATTCCCTGTTCCAAGGCTGCAAGCGTCGGCAGACCGACGCATTTATCTGGCATGACAAGGCAAGACACGTCAGCGGCGCTGAGCATACCTGGTTCGCGCATGGCATCTGCGTCGGTAACAATACGCGGGCTGCGGTGTAAGCCCTTCAGCATGCACTGAACAAAGGTTAATGACACGGCCTCGGCAGCGAGCCGTGGCTCAACCAATCCGAGGTCAAAATTAGCAACCTTATGGCTTTCCAGCATGGGCGAATGAGCCGTGGGAATTTCATAGAGCATTGAAACAGCGTGTGTCAGCATTGCTTCCACCCCACCCCAGGGGTTCGCCATTTCGCCATCGCGGTGAAAATATTCTTCGTGCGTTTCATCATCAAGATCGATAACCGAGGCAATCGCCACGGCGTCGAACGTACCTAAGTTTTCATCCAGCGCCGCCAAGACGCGCTCCAACCCAGTGATTTCGCCGGCAGCCCTGCCTGATTGCATAAATTCTGCTGCCATACAAAGCGGCGGATCAAGTTTAATAATTTTTGGACAATCGAGGCCATATGTTGCCCGCGCCGCGCTCACCGCATTTACGGTATCGTTGGCAAACATTTCGATTTCGTGGTCATCCATAATTACGAGGACGCGGTTTGATCTTACCGGCTGCAATGCCGCAGTTCCCATCATCAGGCGCGTAATTGCACTACCTTCGACATAGAGAGAATTTTCCGGCATCTCGTTAAGGTCGGAGGCATTGACGACATTCGGATGTGTGATCAACTTATCGCACGCCTCAGCAAGCACGCGCGCTGCTGGGGTTGCGTCTCCGGCATGACCGCCGATCTCTGCACCAATTCCCGTCGGCACTAGGAATACGGCGTTAAAAGCATCTGTTCGCTCGATCTTGCGCCGGACAAACCGAAAGATAGAGTCGGGTTCTTCGGAGGTCGGAACATTGAGGTCATCCAACACGCCAAACTCACAGTGGTAATGTGTTTCATCCATACCGGTGATCGCAAAACGCACGGGTATGGTACCGTCCTCAAACCTGAAGTCGATTGCCTTTTGGATATGGTCCAACATGTTTCGATGGCCAGGCGAGATAGGAATAGGAATTTTCTGTTCGGTCAAATGCATGTGTTTTACCTCAAACCCTATCTATAAATCTGGCCGAGCAGTCAGTCGCGCCAAACCATTCGGTTGAAAATTTTTCCGCCACCTTGGGATCGTAGACCTTGCAGGAAAAAATATTGATATAAACTGCCCGCAACTGATCCAACGTATGAATGACAATGGAACTGGTCAAGATGAACTGAACGGCTGAGGTGCCTTGAGTGTGTGGCGATGTCTGTTTGTCTTCTTCGGATAGTCCGACATCATCCCAGAAATGTAAGTCTTCCCGCTGCATATCGATAAGGTCGCACAGCTGCTCAAAATACGCTGTGATACTTGCACGGGTGAATTTTGAAGCATCACAGCCATGGAGATCTAGGATCAACTCAATGCCGTATTGATTGTCATTTGTTTCGTCTCCGCCAATCATGTTCTCATCATCCAATATATGTCTCGGCCATAAAGCATTGTTCGGTCTTCTTCTCCGTAAGTCGATATAATTAAAACTGTGACGAATACATAGGCGATACCGTGCGTCTCAGTCCAGGATCACGTGCGGAACAAACTGGGCATCTTTGCCAGTGACCAAGGTTTTATCCTCTCGTATGCACAATCCATCTGCTTTGCTGGCAACTAGCCAAATACCTATCAATGGGTAGGCGCCATCGAATTCCGGCAGAGGTTGAAACCCTTGTAAGATATGCGCATCGTTCCCGTAAGGCCCATCACTATGGGACAGAGTCTTGCCGCCCTCAACAATCTCGATGTTAGCGCCCTGGCGTGACCATATGGGTTTACGGACATAGTTGCCAGTGTCGGCAAATGCCGTAGCGGCGGGATCATCCTCGAAAAATGCTGGCAATAAGTTAGGGTGCCCCTCGAACATTCCCCACAACAATGGCAGCAGGCCTTTATTGGAAAGTATGGCCTTCCACGGCGGCTCAATGAACCGGACGCCGCTGGCGGGTACGTGGCTTCCGAACTCCTCTGCCATGATCCATTCCCAGGGGTAAAGCTTCACGAGAGTTGTGATAACCTCGTCATCAAGATCGGTGAATTGTCCTTGATCGTTTAAGCCAATGTCTTCCATGCCTAAGAAAGACGTCTCCAACCCGGCTTGCTGTGCACATGTCTCAAGATACTCGATTGTTCCCTTATCATCTTCAATATCGGGGTTGCAGGCGAAGTGCGACAGTCCCGCTATGGCCAATTTTGGGAATGTCTCAACGATTTTTTCATGGAGGTCGTTGAATTGATCGCACCCTTTTGGGACGAGCCCCAATTCTTTCGCTTGCTCTAACCATTCCCATTGAAAGACTGCCGTCTCGTATAGCGTGGTCGGCGTGTCGGCATTGTACTCCAGCAGTTTCATGGGTCCCTTAGCGTCATAAGAAATATCCATTCTGCCGTATAGATTTTTCTCACCATTGTGCCAGCTTTCGGCGATAAAATCCCAAAACGGCTCGGCGATACCAAGGCGGCTTAAAACCTCCTCATTGTTCACTGCTCGATCCACGACTTGGAGGCATAGCTCCTCGAGTTCTTCAGCGGGACCGGGGAAATTTTCATCGATTTCCTGGGTTGTGAATTGATAATAGGCGCTTTCATCCCAGCCCGTAATGCCTTTGCCAGCAACATACTCCAACTCATGCTCGTCAGCTGCATCTGCCAAATTAGGTCGCTCAGTCACGGGAATGCGCTGCATGGGGTCTCCGAAAATAGTGGTAAGCGGCTTTTAATTAAGTAGCGCCAGATCCGAAGCGGCGGCCGGAAGAGCCAAATCCGCCGCGCGAGCGGGTCGAGCTTTTAAAGGTCGGGCGGCTGGTGGCAGAACTGGCGACCTTGGTCCGTCCCGTCTTAGAGCCGACATTGCGATTTTCGGCGGTACGAAAGCTGTTTGGACTTTGGGCGGACCGGTAAAGTGGCTGCGACATCATGGAGCCGCGGCCCCCCAACAAGGATCCCATCATATAACCCGCCATTAAAGGCATGAAGACCGAGCCGCCGCTTGACGTTTTATAAGGGGCAACCTCACATTTGTCGGTGCCAAAGTCTGCTTGGCAATCTTCCTGGGTAGAATATTTAGGCGCCACTGCGGCGTGCTGGCTCTGCGCTTCTTTAAAGGCGCTCTCGCATTGATCAGAGGAGTTAAGCGGGTCCCCCTTGCATTGCTCTAGGCTTTTGTAAACTGATGCGTCCACCTTAGGTTCTTCACAGGCAGTCAACGCGATGAGACTCACGCTCATCATCAAAACGGTAGCTAGGGAACTCCGGGACTTCATCTTAACTTCTCCCTTAGGGGGTTATTTTTTCAATACTACTTGTGGCGCACATGGTGCATTTTTTCGATTAGCTTGTCATAGCGGCGGCGTTTAAAAGGCCGCCGGCCAAAGATGCACTACCAAGCCAAACACCGCTGGCCACCTCGTCTTTCTCGATCCTCTCTGAAATTTTAGGGATCGGCAAACAAACGAGATAGAAAATAACGATCTGAACCAGCAAGGCAACTCCCCCCCAAACCGCAACATCTATTAAAGAAACCGAATTGGTAATTGCGCTGGCCAATGGCAAACAGAAACCGATTAAACTGCCGGCAAATGCGAGCGATGCCGCGATGTTATTTTCCCGGATTAATTTGATCTCGGGGTGTGGTGTCACCCACATATAGATGACCACATAGAACAAAGTCAGGGCCAGGGCCGTTGCCATATGGGCAAGAAACCAAGGTAGTTCATTAAGCAATTCGCCGACTATTTCCAAAAGACTTTGCTCCTAAGTAGACTTATTGAAGAGCCGGGGACGCTATCACAGTGCACAATTTACCAAAAGCATATTCCACAGCGATTACGCCAATCGCTAACAACACATATGCTATAGCAAAATGCGTGGGGCGAGAATGTTGCTAAAAGGGATGAAACATTAAATCAATTCTGCGGGTCTGTCCGCTTAGGGTCAAAAGCAGACTCTTTGAGCATATACGTTGAATGTCCGCTTTCGGGTGGATAGCGGACATTAAATTGACGCTCGGTAATGTCTGCTTTTAGCCAATAGCGGACATTATCAATAACCATTTTGGTAATCGCTTTGTGCATAAAAGGGACATTTGAGAAAGTCGGGATATTATGCACAGAAAGAGCCAAGATCAGCTCACATCGGTCCCGGTATTGGCCATCACATAGACGCTAACTTTCAGAGACAGTGGCACAGCTTCAATTTATTGAGTTGAGTCAGTATTACAACGCGTTCACTTAAGCTACTGGCCGATAATTTCCTTCTGCCATTAAACGATCAGCGGAAGCAGCAATTTTTGTTTTCAAGTCGACATATTTATCTGCCGGATACAGCAGTTTGCCATCTCGCTTCAGAAACTCGCCATTGACCATCACATGTTCGACGTTAGCGATGGTGCCATGTTCGACAACAGAAAAAACAGGATCGTGAACGGGGAACATGTTGCTGTCTTCACCATTTAGGAAGACGATGTCAGCTTTTTTCCCAGGTGTGAGAGAGCCGGTCCTATCGTCAATGCACATGGCTTTTGCACCGCCTATCGTTGCCCATTCCAATGCCTCTCTGCTATTTATTGACATGGTCGTGAGCGGATAATCGCCTGTTTCTCGTTTATTCTGAGCAATTTGGAAGCGATGCGTGTAGAGCGCACCTCGCATTTCCGCGAACATGTCGTCGGTGACTAATGTGTTCGTGTCGGTACCGATCGAAGGCATTGCTCCAAAATCTCTCACAATACCGACAAGTGGATAAGCCCCATGACCGTGGATTTCGCATAATACGGTCGAGGAGACAGTGCAACCTTTCTCCAAAGCATAGCGGACCTGGTCTTCCAGCAGATAATTTCCATGCACGATATTATGTTTTGGGCTTAGCAACCCTAGTTCGCCGAGGCGTATATAAGCATCTCTAATATTTGCGTCTTCGGGGACATTTTGGTTGTAGCCGCGCCAGACATGTGCCGTCGATAGCAAGTCCAATTCTTTGGCCAATTTTAAATCCGCGACCGCAACATCAAACGTGCCAAAATCAGGGCCAAGAATGGCCATTGCCAAGGTGATCAGACCATCATCATTATGCAAACGGTTCTGGCGCAAATGATTAAGCCGTTCAATCGGATGAGGGACGTGCGTATAGGGCACTTCTCCTTCATAGGTCGGAGCCTTAGCGGTACCATGGCCAAAAACGGCACGGATACCGGATTCCTCCAAACCATCCAACGCACGGTCCGTCATTTCTAAATCGCGGATACCGTGACACCAGTCAAAAACGGACGTAACACCGTTTTCAATTTGCCTTAATCCACCAAATAGATTTCCGAGAAACATATCTTCGGCAGTGAACTTAGTCGCAATGTTGGAATGCATATTCTTATGATAGTCACTGCTTATCCAATCCGATCCAATCGCTCGTAATCCGGTCTGCCAGGTATGGATGTGCGCATTAATCAAGCCGGGCATTGCGATCATCGAGGGTGCATCAATGACTTCGTCAGCTGCAACATCCTGGGTTTTGCTTATTTCGACGATGCGGTCTTCTTCA
Organism: Rhodospirillaceae bacterium; assembly: GCA_018649725.1. Classification (GTDB taxonomy): domain Bacteria; phylum Pseudomonadota; class Alphaproteobacteria; order Rhodospirillales; family UBA2165; genus TMED23. The sequence continues at coordinate 19,714 of JABIHH010000055.1, forward strand.
ATGAGGATAGACCCATCCTTGATTTCACCAATTTTTGGATCAACCGAAACAATCCAGCCACAGTCGATACGCGTGCGTTTAGCCATGTGATTACTCCTCATTAGCTACTGATTTATATTTTAAAACTATTTTCCTTATCTGAGAAAGTTTTAGTAGTACCAGTTGGAGATATAAAACAGTCCAGTAGCCTAAAATTTCTCGCTCCTTCACTTGTAGATAAATTTTTAGACGGGCAGGCAGCTTCAGTTGCCATTCGTTTCATCTAATGCGTGGCAGGCGATCTTATGCCCATCACTCAGATTTCGAAGCGGTGGAACCTCACGACCACAGACCGGCAGTGCAATGGGGCAGCGCGACTGAAATTCACAACAATCAGGCGACGGCTGAGATTGATCACTGCTGTTCATAC
>JABIHH010000039.1 GCA_018649725.1 Rhodospirillaceae bacterium
CCTCCTCTGTCGCCCGTTCAGCTTCAGCCAAAATATCAGCCGGGCCATCCGTATCTGGAAAACCCTGGCCGAGATTGATCGCCTTGTGCTCGACCGCCAGCGCTGACATCACGGTAAAGATCGTCGTGCCGTATTCGCCTAAAATAGTGTTCGTTGGTTTCAAAAGGCTATTTCCATTCCTAATTTCTACCTTTGAAAGCTTCCACCAATTTGTCCACTCCGTCAAACGTCGACGGAATTTGCACACCATCCATAACAATATTTGAGAAAATTAATTCTTCGAACTTTTCTAACGACACGCCTTCAGGTAATGAACTTAGACGTTCAGAGTAGCTTTCAATAAACATGCAAATTGATTTTCTAAGATCTAATTGCAACAGTTGAGCGGATATAGACTGTAGGTTCTTTAGTAGAATTCTAAAGTAGTAAATTAGTAATATTTCGATCGGGAGCATCAATGGCGAAATTTTAAGTAAGTTATCATAGTCAATCTTCCACTGTAGTAGTTTTGGATCAAAATCAAGATGATACGAAAGCGCGGCCATTGGGAAACCAATCGCCATAAGTCCAAGCAAAACAACACCGATAAAAACCCATATTCGATTACGACGTTTAGTGGTTTCCATTTGTTGAAAACCAAATATTAAACCCATAAAATTAAATTTAGACTTGAGATTATTAACGACATCTTCTTTTGCATCCAAATATTGCTCCCACCCGCTGATTTTTTCGCTTAGCTGTGACGTAAGGTCATTAGCTTTTTTCAACTCGTCATTCACCCATTCCAATACTGTTTCTTTAGCGGACTCTTCAGTTTTTGATGCCCGTTTATCCTTAATTGCCGCAGCTTCATAAACTTCCCTAGCCAAATCTAGTTGAAGACTACTTAATGACATAGACAATCTAAATCTCTCATCTTCTGATACCCTGTTATGTAGGTAAAATCGAACAACCACGCTTGCATTTAGGGCTGGGATGTAATCAAACAGCGTCCAGTTGCCCCAATACGGATACCTTTTTTTATGATTATGCGTTCTGTTATGGCCGTGAAGCTGCACGGTATTTGCGTCACCCAATGCGAACTTCATTATTCTGGATCCATCACCCTACCGCCCCGCATATTGGCTCGCTCAGGCCTCACAGCCGGCGACGTCGTCTCGATTTACAACTTTAACAATGGCGCGCGCTACGACACCTATGTAATCGAAGGCGAGGATGATCATACCATCGGCATCAACGGCCCAAGCGCCCGGCTCTGCTACAAAGGCGACCGCATCGTTGTCGTCCAATACGTCATGACCGACGAGCAAATCGAGTCCCAAGTCCTGTTCTTCAACGAAGACAATCAGGAAGTCGAGCAAGAAGCGGTGTTTTAACAACTCTTGTCATTCTGGCGAAGGCCAGAATCCAGTAACGCTACAATCCGCTGTTTCGCAAGAAAAGCTGGATCCTGGATCAAGTCCGGGATGACGGCTAAATTTGAAACTACTGCTGCGCCAAATACCAATCCAAGATTTCAGCGCCGGTCATGAAGACGACGCCGGGTTTCTCAGATAGTTCTTTAAAGATTTTGCGGAAATACTTGATCCGGTGCGGCACGCCGTGGATGTAGGGATGCACGGCGATGGTCATAATGCGGACATTCTCGGCGCCTTCTTCATAAAGCGTGTCGAAATAGTCCATCGTCCGGTCATAGAGAATGCTTGAGACATGATGTTGGGACAGCATGATCGGGATATCGTTAAGCTCGGTCGTGTAGGGGATCGAATAAAGCTGGCCGTCACCCTTGGTGTTAATCGGGCAAGGTTGATCATCTAAGATCCAATCGGCGGTGTATTCAAAGCCGGCCTCAACCAGCAATTCTGGGGTATTCTCAGTCTGGGTCAGACCGGGGCCCATCCAGCCACGGGGTTTGTAGCCGCAATATTTCTGCATGACGTCCATGGTTTTAAAAATCGCTTCACGTTCATCATCGACGTCATACATCGGCTTTTGGATATAGCTGTGACCCATGAATTCCCAACCGGCCTCAAGCGCTGCCTCAGCGACGCGGGGGTAAGCTTCGGGGACAGTGCCGTTCATTGAGACGGTCGGCGTGATACCAAACTCTTCTAAAACTTTCATCAGCCGCCACACACCGATCCGCATACCGTATTCAGACCAACACCAGTTCGGGATGTCCGGCACATGCCCGCCCTCACCTGGCGGGGTTAAAATACGCCGCGGTAGGGGCAGTTCCGGTGGCCATTCTTCGAGGTTTACCACCGGCCAGACAATGACACGGCCGCCATCCGGCAAACTCAAAGGTTTGCGGTCTACAATGGCGCTATAATCGATCCGCTCTTTAATTTTCATGACGTATTTCCCTCAATTCAAAATAAAAATATGAAAAAAGATTAGAGGGCTAAATTCGGATTGGCAATAAAGGAACACCCTAATCAGATTGTTAAATAAGCAAATGCCTATATTTTGGGCAGCACCGTTTAAAATTCCGTCTAAATATTACCGTTAAAAATAGGCTAACTTATTGGATTCTCTACGATTTTGGAGATCTGCAAAAACTGGCATGACTCCTGCGTTAGAGAATGCTAAGTCGTCCTATCCGGGTGGCGATGATGCGTGGTGATATTCCGCTAAACGCATTGAGTAGTACAAGATATATAAGGCTAAAAATAATGAAAAAAGTCGAAGCAATTATAAAACCGTTCAAGCTTGATGAGATCAAAGAAGCGCTTCAGGATGTCGGACTACAAGGCATAACAGTCGTTGAAGCAAAAGGCTTTGGTCGTCAAAAAGGTCATACCGAGCTTTACCGCGGCGCTGAATATGTCGTCGACTTTTTGCCCAAAGTAAAAATCGAACTCGTTATCGAGGACCAGCAGTTAGACGCTGCCGTCGAAGCCATTCAAAAGGCCGCTCACACCGGGCGTATCGGCGATGGCAAAATCTTTATCAGCACGATCGAAGATGCGATCCGCATTCGCACAGGCGAGCGCGGCGCAGAGGCGATCTGATCTAAACAGAATAATTCACACACTTATTAATGAACTTAAGAAAGGAAGAACACTATGTCGTTTGATTGTAAAACTCCAGAAGACGTCGCCAGAGTCGTCAAGGAGAACGACGTTCGCCACATCGATCTACGTTTCACAGATCCACGGGGTAAATGGCAGCACTTAACCCAACTCCCTGAGACCATTGACGAAGATGCCTATAATGACGGTATTTTCTTTGACGGCTCATCCATCGCCGGTTGGAAAGCAATTAACGAATCTGATATGGCGCTGATCCCGGATCCGACCACGTGTGTTATGGACCCCTTCTCGGCTCAACCCACCATGATCATGATCTGCGACATTCGCGATCCGATCACGGGTGAGAACTATTCCCGCGATCCCCGCTCAACAGCGAAGCGCGCTGAAGCCCATCTGCAAAGCACCGGCATTGGTGATACATCTTATTTTGGTCCAGAGCCCGAATTCTTCGTTTTTGATGATGTACGTTCAGAAGTTTCGATGAACCACACCTTCTACAAAATCGACCATGAAGAAGGTCCTTACAATTCTGGAGAAGCTTTTGCTGAAGGCAACATCGGTCACCGTCCGGGCGTCAAAGGAGGCTACTTCCCCGTACCGCCAGTCGATTCAGCTCATGACCTACGTTCTGAAATGGTGACAACCTTGCAAGACATGGGCGTGACGATGGAAAAGCATCACCACGAAGTGGCGCCATCTCAACACGAGCTTGGCATTAAATTTGATACCCTGGTTCAAAGTGCAGATAACGTGCAGGCTTATAAATATGTCGTTCACATGGTCTCGCACATTTATGGCAAGACCGCGACCTTCATGCCAAAGCCCGTCATCAATGACAACGGTACCGGCATGCATGTTCACCAATCTATCTGGAAAGACGGCAAACCTGCATTTGCTGGCTCCGGTTATGCAGATCTTTCTGAAACCGCACTCAACTATATTGGCGGCATCATTAAGCACGCAAAAACCATCAACGCTTTCTCCAATCCATCTACCAACAGCTATAAGCGTTTGATCCCTGGTTTCGAAGCGCCTGTTTTGCTCGCTTATTCAGCGCGCAACCGTTCTGCTTCTTGCCGAATTCCGTATTCTGCAAACCCAGCCGGCAAGCGTGTTGAAATTCGCTTCCCAGATGCGACAGCGAATGCTTACCTCGCTTTCTCAGCGATGTTGATGGCCGGCCTTGATGGCATTGCTAACAAAATCGATCCAGGCGATGCGATGGATAAAGATCTCTATGATCTGCCACCAGAAGAACTCGCTGACGTGCCAACGGTTTGTGGTTCACTCCGCGAAGCACTGACTTCTTTGGATGAAGACCGTGACTTCCTGAAATCTGGTGGCGTCTTCACCGATGACCAGATTGACGGCTACATCGCCCTTAAAATGGAAGAAGTACTCGCTCTGGAACACACGACCCACCCGGTCGAATTCCAAATGTACTATTCTTCTTAAAACAAAAAACAATCAGTCTCAGAAAGAAGGCCGTCTCGACAGAGGCGGCCTTTTTTTGTCAGCAGATAAGATGACGATGGGTGAGTTCTAACGCTGCCACTTCTTTCATAAAGTCGCGTTCCTGTTCGGTGAGACTGTCATCGTTGATGAGATCGAAGGCCAAGCGTTCCGGGTCAAGCGTCGCCAATTTGCTCTCCGGCAAATTATCCCATTTCACATAGATACCGAGCAGCAGTGAAAAAACGCCGACGGCTCCCAACAGAACCCAATAAATACTGATATCGAAAGACATCGACTAACTATAGGTCATCAACTTTCCAAGCAGCGTCAATTGTCTGTGAGCGCGGTGTCACCCCCACCCTACCCTCCCCCCACAAGGGGGAGGGGAATTAGTATTGCAGGCGTCTCAGTATACTTCCTCCCCCTTGAGGGGGGAGGATTGAGGTGGGGGTGCTTATAGGTGAAACCTGAAACTAGTTAGGTGTCGGTGCGCTATTTATCCCGCTCATCCCGAATGCGTTTGGCTTTGAACTCGGTCTTGGGCAGGGTGCCGGGGGCCAGCATTTCGACGCCAACGGTGACTTCGCAGCGGGTTTTGATCTCGTTGATGACTTGGGCCGAGATATCATCTGCATGCTCAACCCGGGCTGTCATCATATCGACACCGGCTTCATCGGTCTCGATCAGAATTTCATATTCATCACCAATACCCGGAACGGCACGGACAGCTTGTTCCAACTGCACGGGATACATTTTTACACCACGGAGATTAATCAGATCGTCTGACCGCCCAGCGAACGAGCCCATAGCCCGCACATGCGTGCGGCCGCAACCGCATTGCTCTGTCGAATAGACAGTGTAGTCGCCGACATTAAAGCGCAGCTGCGGCGAACTTTCAGAGAGCAGACTGGTGGCAACCGTGATCCCCCGCTCGCCCTCAGCGACTGGCTCCATCGTATCAGGATCAACGAGTTCCCAAATTTGGTGATCTTCCATTAAATGGGTTGCGACCACATCACCAGAGATCTCGGCATGGGAACAGGAGTAGCCACCACTATGCGGTGACACTTCGGTGCAGCCGTAAAACTCTCGCATCTCTGCGCCCCAAAGTTCTTTCAGACGATTGCGGGTATTCATGATGCCTGTGCCGGGCTCGCCGCCGACAAACAACATGCGGATGGAACTTGCGGCCGGGTCCAGGCCTTTCTCCTCCATCACGCGGCCAAGATGAAGCGCATAGGAAGTCGTGCAACACAGCACGGTCGGCTTAAAGCGATCAACAATGTTTGCCCGCATATCCGTCGTCATGCCACCGCCTGGGATGGAAGCAACGTTCATGCGCTGCAAGGCATATTGTACGCCCCAGGCGAAAACATGGGGACCATAGCCCGACGCCAGAAACACCGTATCATCAGGCCGGACACCAAAAGAGTAGATCGCTCTCGCATTCGCCCATTCCCAAAGATCACGATCAACATGAGAATAGCGAAACACCCGAGGCACGCCGCTGGAGCCGGAAGACGAAAACATCATCCAGCCCCGCGTATCCCAAAGCTCCTGATCCATTGTTGAATAGGTGCCGTAGGGTGGATGGGCCAGGGCGTCTTCCATCATCTCGGTTTTATCAACGACCGGCCATTTTGTCAGATCATCAACGGTCTGAATGTCAGTTGGGGCGAGATCAAGTTTATCGAACCGACGGCGATAGAAATCGCTGTTCTCATAGAGAAAGGGGGTCACGACTTTAAGTTTGTCATTTTGGATTGAGATCAATTCATCCCGGCTGGCACATTCGAGCTTCTCTGACCAGATTTGGTCGGTTGCCGGCGCATCCGAATCGAACTTGTATTTCTCAAGCATATCAAGCCACTGATTACGTGTTTGCTCTTTGCGATTATCGGCCATAGCGACCTTCCCTCCCGATTTGTTTTTTTCGATTGATCTATCTAAATTTAAATATACTTTCACCGTAAATAATAACCAGACCTAATGCATATTGATAAGGAATTATTCGATGACCTCGAGAACCAAGCCTCCGTTCCGCGCTGATCATGTCGGCAGCCTGTTGCGCCCAAAGACGATTACGGACGCTTTTAAAAAATTCAATTCAGGCGAAGTGACGGCTAAGGAAGTTACGGCAATCCAGGACCAGGCGATCAAGGGTGTCATCGCCTTGCAGGAAAGCGTTGGTTTGCAATCGATCACTGATGGTGAGTTCCGCCGCGCCTCCTACTGGTCGACATTTGTTGAGCGTGTTAATGGCCTGGATGTTACCGAGGCGCGCTTTACCTTTCACGACGATCATGGCCAGGAACAAAAATTCACCGCCCCGATTGTTAAAAGCAAAGTTTCCCGCACGACACCGATTGCCGGCGATGAGTTTGAATTCTTGAAAGCGAATACCAGCAACACTCCGAAGACGACGATCGTCTCCCCGCCGACCATGCATATGTTCCGCCTCGACCAGACGATCGAGCCCGGTGTCTATGACAGCACGCAGGACTACTTTGCTGATCTGGCGCAAGTTTATCGCGAGGAAATCAAAGCCTTGGCCGATGCCGGTTCCACTTATATCCAGTTGGACGACGTACCGATCCCGATGTTGAGCGACCCGAATGTCCAGGCGCGGGTTAAAGAAGACGGCCTCGACCCGGTCCAATTGATGAATGACTATGTTGATCTGTTTAATGACTGCCTGCGTGATCGCCCCGATGGTGTCACGATTGCCGTCCATATGTGCCGCGGCAATTACAAAGGTAAGTTCCTCTCCGAAGGCGGTTACGAAACTTTTGCGGACAAATTCTTTAACGACCTCAATGTCGACGCCTTCTTCTTAGAATATGATAGCCCCCGCGCTGGTGATTTTGAGCCGCTGAAATATGTGCCGAAGGATAAAATGGTCGTGCTCGGCCTAGTCTCCAGCAAAACGCCCCAAATGGAAAGCCAAGATGACCTCCGCGCCCGCATTGATGAGGCGGCAAAATTCATCGACCTCGATCAACTCGGCCTCAGCCCACAATGTGGTTTCGCCAGCACCGTCGCCGGCAATCCGGTTACCGAAGACGACGAAAAAGCCAAACTCGCCATGATCGTCGAGGTAGCTGATAAGGTGTGGGGATAACCCATGCTCTATTTTGCCTATGGCTCAAACATGGATCCTAGGCAAATGCGCAAACGCTGTCCTTCTTACCGCTTTGTCAGCATCGCAAAACTTGCTGACCACAAGCTGGCTTTTACCCGGCGCTCACCCAGGCGGCGGTGCGGCGTTGCGGATGTTACCCCCTCTCCAGGAAACGAGGTCTGGGGCGTGCTGTATCATATAAAGACCAAGCGCGATGTGGCGGTGTTGGATAAGGCTGAAGGCTTTAAAGTCGGCCGTAAGCGCATTAACGGCTATGACCGGCGCGAGTGCGAGGTATGGAATCCGCTGTCTTCTCATAAACCAACAAAGGCAAATATTTATATTGCCCGGCCCCATGCCAATCCGCCACTACCAAGTGCGCACTATATTAGTTTGATGTTGCACGGCGCCGAGCACTGGAATTTGCCGCCCTACTACCAGAAATTTCTTTTAAAATTACCGGCTTAGGACCACCTTTGTCCAACAATTGAACTTTCAAAACAGTTTGTTTGCGCCCGCTCCACATACCAGTTAAATCACTATAATAATGACAACTTCCCCCTCGTACAGTCGCACCTTTTTTACACTAAGTGGCTTGGCCGTCCTAAGCCCGTTATCGATGGACGGCTTTCTGCCCGCCGTGGATAGTGCCGCCAAAGGCCTCAATACCGATGTTGGACAGATTATGGTGGCGTTTGGCATGCTAACGATCGGCAACGGCATTGGGCAAATCATCTATGGCCCGCTATCCGATCGTTTCGGTCGGCGGCCGATAATTATTGCTGGGCTGCTAATCTACATTCTCTCTTCCGGGCTGTCGGCACTGGCAAATGACGTCGAGATGTTGTTTCTATTTCGCTTTATTCAGGGCCTGGCTGTCGCTTCGACAATGATTATTCTGAGGGCGGTCGTCCGTGATCTTTTTGGGGTCACTGAAGGCGCGAAACTCTTTGCCAATTTATTTATGGTCCTGGCATTGATACCGCTCATTGCACCGATCTTGGCAGGCCATCTTACGGTCTGGTTCGGCTGGCGCGCTGTCTTTGTAATGATGGCCGTGGTTTCGCTGATTGTGTTAGCCATCATATTGTACTTTCTGGAGGAAAGTCTGCAGGAAAAAGATGTCCGCGCGATGACACCGAAAGTTCTGGCCGTCAGTTTTGCCGAGATAATAACGGATCGGTGTTTCGTGACATTTCTGTTGATCGGCACCGGCGCTTATGCGGGATTGTTTGCCGTGCTGGGCGGTATCGCACCGGTCATGACAGGGACTTTGGGCCAAACCTCAGATGTTTTTGGCTATCAGTTTTCCGCCGTAATGATCGGCCATTTTGTCGCTGCCGCCCTGGCCGGGAAACTCGTCGGTATGCTTGGCATTAAGAAGATTCTCTTTATCGCCACCAGCATTAGTTTGACCGGCGGTCTGTTGATTTATTTTCTGGCCTGGGCCGGCATTACGACGATCTACGCCATATTGATTCCCGTGGCGTTGCATTTAGTCGGTTTCGCTATGACCATTCCGGCAATGACGGCCGGCGCGTTATCTAATTTCCATCACATGGCAGGACGCGCATCGTCATTGCTCGGATTTCTACAGCAAAGTGCAGGGGCAGCCGTTGCGATCACGCTGGGGCTTACGGCAGACGGTACGCAATTCCCAATGGTGACCGCCCTCGCCGCGTCAAGTTTATTCGCCTTTTTAGCCTTTGCCTTTATGATACCCCGCGTAACTTTGAAAGCGCATTGAAGGTCATGTCTGAAAAACGAAGTATAATTTTCTATGCTCTACTGCTTGGGTTTCTGACCATGGTCGGCCCGATCGCAATTGATTCGTTTTTACCGATGGTCCCCGCCATCGCAAAAGGGCTCGGTGTCGGCATTGGCTCTATTGAATTTTCTCTCACCGCGATTTTTGCCGGCAATGCACTTGGCCAGATCATCTACGGACCTTTGGCGGATCGCTATGGTCGCAAGCCGATCATTTTACTGGCGCTGTTTATATACTTCGCAGCGACAATTGGCGCCGGGCTGGCAAGTGATGTCGGATCGCTAGTATTTTGGCGATTTGTCCAAGGTTTGGTTACGGCCTCCGGTCGTATTTTAGCAAATTCAGTGGCGCGCGACCTGTTCGAAAGAGAGAAACTCGCCAAACTGATTACCGCCTTTATGCTGATCGGCGCGCTCTCGACGCTCGGCTCAGCGCCACTTGGCGGGTATTTGTCAGAACATTTTCCGTGGCAGACTATTTTTTGGTTTATGGCGCTCTATTCCGGCGCGGCTTTTCTTGTTTTTTTGGTGTTTTTCAAAGAGACTATCCAAGAAAAAGATCTCCGAGCCTTGCGGCCGACCATTCTGATCGCCAATTTCATTGAGATTTTCACCAACCGCGTTTTCATTTTAAATGTCATATGTGGTGGCTTTGTCTTAAGCGGCTTGGTCGCGTATCTTAATTCTTCTTCCGGCGTGCTTATTGGCACGTTTGGTATCAAGCCTGCGATCTACGGTTTTCTATTTTCATCTGTGATGATCGGCTACATGGTGGCAACCGCAATTGGCGGGAAACTGATCGACCATCTTGGCATGAAAGCACTCATTCATATTGGCTCATTTACGATAGCCGTTGCCGGCCTTCTTATGCTTGGCCTGGCTTTGGCTGAAATCAATCACGCGACGGCGATTATTGGGCCGATGGTTATGTTCATGGTTGGCTTCGCTTTTCTGTTGCCGCAGACGACAGCGGCTTCACTCATGCCCTTCCCAAGGATCGCCGGTGCCGCCTCTTCGCTCCAAGGTTTTATACAAAACTCAATGGCAGCAATTGTCTCGGCTTTGCTGGCGATATTCTCGGATGGCACAGCTGTGCCAATGAGCGCCGCCATCGCGACTTGCGGCCTGTTAGCCGCCGCAACATATATGCTGTTTATTCGCAAGCTTGCGGGTTAGTCTCCCGGCCGTGACACGCATTCAAAATTTCCTGTTTATTGTGCTGATTGCTGGCATCTCTTCGCTCAATCCCGTAGCGATCGATGCCTTTCTCCCCGCCATGCCGGCAATTGCGCATTCCATGGCCATCGATCCAGGTGCACTTGGTGTTACGCTTGGTATTTTCACCTTCGGGACAGCCATCGGCCAAATAATATTTGGACCAGTATCAGATCGATTTGGACGTAAGCCTGTCATTGTCTTTGGACTTAGCCTGTACATCGTGACGGCACTGCTCGCCGCCTATGCGACCAATATTGAAACGCTGTCGATCATAAGATTTGTTCAAGGCATTGCGGCCGCGTCGGGCAGAATCCTGGGCGTTGCCATCGCGCGCGACCTTTATGAGCGAGAAAAAGCAGCCAAATTTTTGTCTAACATCTGGACAATCTCTACCGCAATGCCGATCGTAAATCCGTTCATCGGTAGCGCGCTCATCAGCTATTTTCATTGGAGTTCTATTTTTATCTACATGGCTGTCTTTGCCGGATTGATGATAGTTTTAATGGTGTTCTTTTTTAAAGAGACTTTGGTAGAGAAAAATCCAAATGCGCTAGACGCCTCACATATTCTGACCAATTTTGGACAAATTGCTAGCAATCGCACATTCATGGTCTACGCGCTCTGTGCCGCGGCGTCTTCCAGCGCTTTGTACGCATTTCTGTCTGCGGCTTCTGATATACTCATCACTCAACTCAAACAAGATCCCGCAACATTCGCCTGGGAATTTTCTGTCGTTATGCTCGGCAGCATGACGGGGTCGTTTATCAGCGGACGGCTTTCATCCAGACTTAAGATCAACCAAGTAATCTCGATCGGCGTGACCATCACGGCGATTTTCGGCACGACATTATTGCTGTTGTCATTGAACGGCGTGTTTACCGTCGCCGCGATTGTCATACCCTTTGCGCTTCATCGCATCGGCGAGTCCATCATATTGGCCCAATCCATGGCCGGCGCAATTACGCCCTTTCCGGACCGCGCCGGGGCGGCTTCCTCACTATTGGGATTTATCCGCCAAGCCGAGTGAACTGGGTGCGCGTATTTATGAGAAAGAAAATGCAGAAGGCTGGGATTTCATCCGAAAGTCCAGTAAGCATGAGTTTGTAGAAATGAACAAAGCTGATCTCCAGAAATCGCTTAATATCTGGAAGACTACTTCCAAGGAAATGATTGCTGAAACGACTGCGCGGGGTGTTCCGGCGCAGAAAATCGTCGATAGGATGCTCGCAGCAAACTAAATCCTTTTAGATAAATTATGAAAACTTGAAAGAGGGCGGCTGTATTTTAGCCGTCCTTTTTTAATGGAATAAATTAAGGATTTTCCCTCAATCCGCTTTGAATCAAAAAGGAGACTCTTTACAGAATTTCGTAAAGAGTCTCTTTTCAGGTGTATCGCCGCCACTCAAGGGCAAGCCCCAAAACGGGCATTGCCCCTTTTAATCCGGATTGGGCTCCGGGAACTTCGCCGGCCAATTATCGACCGTCGTGGAGAGGTAGCTTTTTACTTTTTCCGGGTCGAGCCTAACTGAGCTTTTGATTTTGTCGACTTCGCCTTGGATTTCGACCGGAACGTCGAGCGAGTCCATGACGCGGTTAAAGAAATTAAAAAAGCTGCAGATCAATGTGAGATCGACCATTTCCTGCTCGTCGAATTGCTCGCGCACTTTATCATAGACACCGTTGTCTTCTTTGGCGGTGTTTCTGGTTACGTGATCGGCCCAAAGAATGGCGGCCTTTTCACGATCATTAAAAAGATCGGACTCCATATACTCATCGGTGCCAATCTCAATCGTTTGTTCTTCTGTAATGCCAGCCGCTTGACCAAGCGACGTGTTATGCGCAAATCAATAAGAGCACGCGTTGACATGACTGGTTTTGATCACGACCATTTCTTTAATCTTGGTCGATAGCACCGAGCCCGCCCCTTCGCGCTGCACCACAGCGTTAAACGGCACCAGCATTTTAGCAACCAGCGGTGAGCGTGCCAACGTCCGGTAAGAATTGGGCACCCGTCCCAGCATGGCTGTTACGGCGGCGAACATATTTTGGATCTCTTTATCGTCAATATCGAGATCCACCATTTCAATGCGCGACATATATTTCTCCTTAAAAATCGCTTTAATAAATTAGAATTTACCTTCTTGCGCGTCGTAAGTCTCGATCGCGCCTTCAACTTGATCAATGTTTTCAATCGCCCAATCAGCCAGAATGTTGATCGGCCCGACCAAAGTCCACCCAAGCTCGGTTAGCGAATATTCTACTTTCGGCGGCACAACGGGATAGACCGTGCGCTCTACCAGGCCAACGCGCTCTAGGTGACGTAAGGTTTGGGTCAGCATCTTTTGCGAGATATCGCCAATATCACGCCTAAGCTCTGAATAGCGCATGGTCTTGCGCGATAGGCGGCGAATAATCAGCACGTTCCATTTGTTTGAAAGATAGCCGATCACCTTCTGCGCCGGTCGGGTGGTCAGTATATCGACCGGATTCTCACCCGAAGATGACGCGTCGGTCACAGATATATCCAAATTATTACCCATTTGACTCGTATCAGACATAGTAAAACTCCTTGTTTTCCACTATACTCTCCATTTGGTATGTACCATACATTAGAGATAGTACATTGTCAAAAGGCATGTGTTGGATTATACATAGTAAAATTCGTTTGGAAATAGCTTTCCGAAATTAATATCAATAAAACTTAGGAGTTATCATTTCATGTCACTAATACCAATTCCAACAGACGAAGAGGCAAATCCGCTTCAAAAGATATTGTTCGATCATTCGAAAGTTTTGTTTGGTCGCGTAGCAAACGCGGTTCGCGTTGGCTCACACGCGCCGAAGCTAATGCATAGCTTGTTTGGCTTTATTGTTTCAAGTTTGCGGGAAGAGATCACCGAAAACTTGCCGGTTCGCACAAAGTGTCTGGTTATCTTGAAGACCTCGACCCTTAACGGGTGTGCCTATTGAACAGGCCACAATGAGACGCTCGGTCGAGCGTTGAATATGAACGAAGAAGAAATTGCCGCCGTCACTGGTGATTATATGAACTCGGATTTTTTCACTGCAGAAGAAAAAGCCGCCATGCGTTGGGCAGAAGTGATGACCGACAAGCTCTATCAAGGCGCGCCCGGCAAACCGCCACAACATCATGCCGCGCTCGAAGAGCTCAAGAAATATTACAATGACAGTCAGGTTGTTGAACTCTCCTTTGTCTCCGGCTTTTTCAATTTCTGGAACCGCTTCACCGATATCTTGGAAGTCGATATCGAACAGGGCGCTCTGATGACATCTTTCTCAAAATCCACTGAGATTGATCCAGCTGCCTTTACCGCCTATATGCGAGATTGCTGGTGGAATGAAGGAAAAGAAGCAAAATAAGGGGGAATAAACATGGTCAAAATTGATGAGTTTCCGGACGATGCCCGGACCGAATATCTCAATCGCGAAATGCCAAAGTTTGAAGACACGCCACTGCTTCCAAGCCCGCCTTTGAGGGAACAGCGCATCGCGCTCATTTCGACGGCCGGGCTTCATCGCCGCGGTGATCGTCAATTTACCGAGCAAAGTGGTGACTTCCGTGTGATCCCCCGTGATCTACCGGATGAAGACATCGTCATGAGCCATATCTCAACCAATTTTGACCGGCTTGGTTTTATGCAGGATGTCGATGTTGCCTTTCCAATCAACCGTCTGAAAGAGCTGGCTGAAGAAGGCGTAATCGGCTCAGTCTCTGAGTTTCATTTCTCTTTCATGGGTGCGACCCCGCCCGAGCAAATGGAGCCGAGCATCCGGGAGATGGTGCAGACCATGAAAGCAGATAATGTGTCTGCGGTGGTGCTGTGCCCCGTCTGACCTTCCTGCACGCGTGCCGTTGGCGCGCTCTCCCATTATATCGAACGAGCAGGCATTCCAACGACCCAGGTAAGCTTGGTTCGCCAGCATTCTGAAAAAATCCGGCCACCGCGCGCCCTAGTTTGCCCCTTCGAGCTTGGTCGCCCTTTCGGCAGCCCCAATGAGCCGGAATTTCAAAAACGTGTTCTGGTCGAGGTGTTGAAACTTTTAGAGCGCACAGATGGGCCTATACTGGATGAATTCCCGGATGGTCCGCCCGGCCCAGCGACAAATGACGATGGTGATATCGAAGGCTGGAGCTGTCCGGTGAATTTCGGCGATGGTAAAAAAGATATCAACGTCGACGACGACCCGCTAGGTGCCTTAAATCAAGAGATCGATCTGATGCAATCCTGGTATGACTTGTTTGTCGAAAAGAACGGCAAGACAACGTTGGGCATTTCGGAAGTCGAGTTCGATGTCTGCGTTACCTATCTGGCGAATTTCATCAGTGATACTGACACGCCGCCGCCCCGGACTGATATCCCGCGCCATCAGATGGTCAAACTTGCAACCGATGACCTCAAGGCCTTTTATTTTGAGGCCGGTCTCGCGCGCCCGGGCAATGCCACGGATAAGGAATTAGCGGATTGGTATTACGGCGACACGATTGCCGGCCGTGTTCTCTTAAAAGTGAACGAAGCTTGCGCCAATTCCGGTGATAAGGTCTTGATCGGCATGTCTGATCGCAGGATTATTCCGATCCATCAACAACATCTCAAACAACAATCTCAATCAGCATAAAGAAAGAAAAAAATGGCACATTTATCTGATATGCCGGAAAAGCAGCGGAATATGATCGTCAATCAGGATCTACCTGATTATGAAGATACCCCCTGCGTTACCGGCCCCGCTCTGTCTGAGCGAAAAATCGCGATTATTACCACAGCGGGTTTACACCGCCGGGAAGACACCGTCTTTACCCCTGGCGTTGGTGAATATCGCATCATCCCCAATGATACCGATATGAACGATCTCATCATGAGCCATGTCTCGACCAATTTTGACCGCACCGGATTTCAGCAGGATCTCAATTTGGTTTTTCCAATCGAGCGTTTACGTGAACTCCACG
>JABIHH010000028.1 GCA_018649725.1 Rhodospirillaceae bacterium
ATAAAGGGGTTTTTTTATGAAATTTAGTGGGGATATAGTGGGGCAAATAAAAAATGACTTGGGCAAAATCTCGCTAAGTCATTGAAAAGAATGGTGGAGCCAGACGGAATCGAACCGACGACCTCTACAATGCCATTGTAGCGCTCTCCCAACTGAGCTATGGCCCCACATTTTTTTGCACGCCGCTAAATGGGATTGGTGCGGCGGCGGAAACATAGGGGGGGTTCGGCCCCCCTATTCAAATCTTTAAATTAACTGTCTTTACTCTCAGCCGAGGTGTCGATGTTTTCGATTACACCGGCCACGTCGTCTTCGTCGCCGCCCATATCAGAGGTATCTTCCATCAAAGAATTATCCTCTTCTTCATCTTCGGTTTCTTCGACTTCGACTTCAATTTCTTTAAGCGCTTCGTCAGTGGTTTCCGGCTTATCATCATTAGCCGGTACTTCTACTGCTGGTGCCTCTTTAGCCGCTTCTGCTTCAGCCGCCGCTTTGGCAGCACCCCGGCGGGCACGTGGTTTCACAACAACATATTCCGCATCACATTTCGGACATGCAGGTGTTTTCTTTTTCAAATCATAGAACTTGGCGCCGCAATCCTGGCAGGTCAGCTTCGTTCCTAAATCTTTTACAGCCACTCTCTTCTCCTCTTAATAACCAATAGAATTATCGGAGATTTAAATTCAGAGCGCGCCATTTGCCATGTTCACACCCGCCTGTCAATGCCCGCCTGTCAAAGATTGTGACGACGCTAAAAGCAGATATTGCTAAAAAATTTATTTTTGGGGCCTATTCCTGGCCCGGCAAAAGTGCTAAAGACCCCTAAATTTTCAGCCTCGAAGGACATATATTAGTGAACGCGATCAGCTCTGATAAGGGCACCTCTCCAACCGGTCTAACCGGCACCCTCACTGTACCCGGCGACAAATCGATCTCTCACCGGGCGCTGATGATTGGCGCGCTGGCGGTGGGTGAGACGACAATAACGGGCCTACTCGAAGGGGAAGATGTCCTGGCAACAGCGGCGGCGATGCAGCAATTGGGCGCTGAAATTGAACAGAAAGAGGGTACCTGGCACGTAACAGGGCGGGGGATCGGCGGTCTGATTGAGCCCGCAGGCGTGCTTGATCTCGGCAATTCCGGCACCGCGGCCAGGTTGCTCATGGGCGTGTTGGCGAGCCACGATCTCACCGCGACCATGACCGGTGATGCCTCTCTCAGCAGCCGCCCGATGGAACGCGTGATGGAGCCATTGCGCCATATCGGTGCCGAGTTTACCGCCCGGTCAGGTGGCCAGCTGCCGATCACCATTACCGGCACCCCTAGCGCCCTACCCGGTGACGAGACCCTTAAAGTCGCCTCGGCCCAGGTGAAGTCGGCCATCTTGCTCGCCGGTCTTAATGCTGCCGGCAATACCATTGTCGTCGAGCCCCGTCCGAGCCGGGATCACACTGAAAAAATGCTAAGTTTTTTTGGCGCTGATGTCAGAAGTGAAGAAAATACCGATGGCTCGCGCAAAATTACGCTGGTGGGACAGCCCGAAATTACCGGCCGCGACATTGTCGTGCCGGGCGATATCTCGTCTGCCGCCTTTCCGATCGTCGCGGCTTTGATCACACCGGGCTCTGATGTGACGATTGAAAATGTCGGCATCAACCCCTTGCGGGCTGGATTGTTGGATAGCCTCTCCGAAATGGGTGCGGATATCGAAATTAAGAACACGCGCGACATTGCCGGTGAGCCGGTCGCTGATCTTCAGGTGCGGGCCAGCCAACTTAAAGGGGCGACGATCCCAGCCAGCCGCGCGCCAGCGATGATTGACGAATACCCGATTTTAGCGGTCGCCGCAGCCTGCGCCGAGGGCACCAGCATCTTTGAAGGCGTCGGCGAACTTCGCGTCAAAGAATCTGATCGCTTGGCAGCAATGGCTGAGGGTCTTCAAGAATGCGGCGTCGAGACCGCCGCCACCGAAGATACGCTGACCATCTACGGCACAGATAAAATACCCGGAAAAATAGCCGGCGGGGTCACCATCGCCAGCCAACTCGATCACCGCATTGCGATGTCTTATTTGGTATTGGGTCTGGCCAGTGAAAACCCCGTGACGATTGATGATGGCAGCCCGATTGAAACCAGCTTCCCGGGCTTCTTGGGTTTAATGAATAAACTCGGTGCCACTATGGCAGAGGCAACATAATGCTGATCGCGGTAGATGGCCCGGCGGCTGCCGGCAAAGGCACGCTGACCCGCAAACTGGCGGAGCATTTTGATCTCGCGCGGCTGGATACCGGACTAATTTATCGTGCTGTCAGCTTAAAAGCGCTCGAACTCGGTGATCCGTCGGATGAAAAAATCGCGGTCGCGGCGGCTGAAGGCCTTTCCTTCAGCGATCTCGATCTCGCGGGTTTGCGTGATGAAGCGGCGGGCAATGCGGCTTCTAAAGTGGCTGCCATT
The DNA here is from genome assembly GCA_018649725.1 of Rhodospirillaceae bacterium. GTDB lineage: Bacteria > Pseudomonadota > Alphaproteobacteria > Rhodospirillales > UBA2165 > TMED23. The sequence goes on from JABIHH010000028.1 coordinate 2,455, forward strand.
CCGGCCGTGCGTGATATCCTATTGATTTTCCAACGCAATTTCGCCGCCAACCCACCAAATGGTAAAAAAGGCGCGGTTTTGGACGGCCGGGACATCGGCACAGTGGTCTGCCCCGAAGCACCCTATAAATTGTTCATTGATGCCTCCGCAGAGGTGCGGGCAGATCGGCGTTATAAAGAGTTGCAAGAGCGGGGCGATGAAGCTATACGTAGCGCCATTCTGAGGGATATTATTGACCGGGATGAGCGAGATCGCTCCAGAACGGTAGCGCCTCTAGAGCCGGCCAAGGACGCAAAGGTACTCGATACCAGTGATCTGGACGCGGACGCAGTGTTTGCTGCGGCGCTGAATTTTATATCCCTTCAGGACTAATACCGTCACAGAATTATGAAAAACCGCTTTGGTGGCCATTCAATTTTGTGTTTTTTGAACCCCGTAGGACTCAAAATTGAGACTATGGATTTGTTGTGATCAAGACCGTTGGAACCAACCAGCCGGCCTGAAAACGAAATGAACGATAAGGAATACTAGAAATGTCTGACGTAGAAACCAACGCAGAAGAACTCCCCATTACCAACGAAATTTTCGCCGATCTCTTAAATGAAACTTTAAGTGAAGATGACCGCCTGCAGGGCAAAGTCGTCAACGGCACCATCCTTTCGATTGAAAACGACATTGTTATCATCGATGTCGGATTGAAATCCGAAGGCGCGGTAACAATCAAAGAATTCTCCGAGCCGGGTGGCGAAATCACCATTAAAGCTGGCGATAAAATCGACGTTTTTGTCGAGCGCTATGAAGGCCGTGACGGCACCGTCATGTTGAGCCGGGATAAAGCCCGCCGTGAAGAAGCTTGGACCGTCCTCGAAAAAGCCTTCGAAGCCGAAGAGCGCGTCAATGGCGTTATCTTTGGCCGCGTTAAAGGCGGCTTCACCGTTGATCTCTCAGGCGCCGTGGCCTTCTTGCCAGGCAGCCAGGTCGACATCCGTCCGATCCGCGACGTTAACCCGTTGATGGGCAATCCTCAGCCGTTCCAAATTCTTAAAATGGATCGCAGCCGGGGCAACATTGTTGTCTCCCGCCGTGCTGTATTGGAAGAAACCCGCGCGGAAGAGCGGACCGAGCTGATCTCCAACCTCACTGAAGGTCAAGTACTTGAAGGTGTGGTTAAGAACATCACCGATTACGGCGCATTCGTCGATCTCGGCGGTGTTGACGGTCTGTTGCACGTTACTGATATTGCCTGGAAGCGCATCAATCATCCTTCTGAAGCCTTGCAAGTTGGCCAGACGGTTAATGTTCAAGTTATCCGCTTCAATGCGGAGAACCAGCGTATTTCTCTCGGCATGAAACAACTTGAATCTGATCCGTGGGAAGGTGCCGAAGCCAAATACCCAATCGAGACCAAATTCAATGGCCGCGTCACCAACATCACAGATTACGGCGCATTTGTTGAACTTGAAGCCGGTATCGAAGGCTTGGTGCACGTCTCTGAGATGAGCTGGACCAAAAAGAACGTCCATCCTGGTAAAATCGTTTCCACCAGCCAGGAAGTCGAAGTTATGGTTCTGGATGTTGATCCATCCAAACGTCGGATCAGCCTTGGCCTCAAACAATGCACGGCCAATCCTTGGATCGACTTCACCGAGAAACACAAAGTCGACAATGAGCTCGAAGGTGAAATTAAGAACATCACTGAGTTCGGCCTGTTCGTTGGTTTGACCGAAGAAATTGACGGCATGGTTCACATGTCTGATCTTGATTGGGCTAAATCAGGTGAAGAAGCCATCGCCGATTACAATAAAGGCGATATGATCAAAGTGAAAATTCTTGATATCGATATTGAGAAAGAACGCATCAGCCTGGGTGTAAAGCAATTGACCGAAGATCCGGTCGCTGGCGGCATCGATAAGATCAAAAAAGGCGATGTAGTTACCTGTAAAATCACCAAAGTCGTTGAAAACGGCATTGAAGTTCTGGTCAATGATGATGTACCTGGCTTTATCCGCCGGGGTGATCTATCGCGTGATCGTTCAGAGCAACGTCCTGATCGCTTTGCGGCTGGTGAAGTTGTCGATGCGCTTATCACAACGGTTGATAAATCATCGCGTAAAGTTAACCTCTCGATCAAAGCCCGCGAAGTTCAAGAAGAGAAAATCGCCATGGCTGAGTTCGGCTCCTCCGATTCAGGTGCTTCGCTCGGTGACATCTTAGGCGCTGCTCTGAAAGAGCGGAGCGACGCTGCCGAAGATGCCCCAGAAGAAGAAGCGGCTCCTGAGGAAGAAGCTCCGGCTGAAGAAGCGGCTCCTGAAGAAGAGGCTGAAGCTGAAGAAAAGCCAGCTAAAAAAGCAGCTGCTAAGAAAAAAGCGCCGGCTAAGAAAAAAGCCGCTGCGGCTAAGAAAAAAGCGACAACAAAGAAAAAGGCACCGGCCAAAAAGAAAGCCGCTGCAAAGAAAGGTGATGAATAATCGTCGTCATTTAATTTTCTTTGGGCTGCCTCGATTAGGCAGTTAGCGTATTAATTATATACCCGGGTGGACGTCAGCGTTGCCCGGGTATATTTTTGCGTATATTTTGAGAAGTGAATTAGATCTGGAGTGGTTATGGATTTAGATACTTTGCTTGATCGCAGACGATTGAAACGACGCCTAACCTTTTGGCGCGTCTCGGCAATTATCGCGATTGCCGCTTTGGTGATTTTTTCCGTTGGAAAATTTGGCAAATTTGGCGGGCGTGATCATATTGCCGTCCTGGAAGTCGCCAATGTCATCGTCGACGATCAGGATCGGTCAAATGCCTTGTTAAAAGTTGCCAAAAATAAATCTGTCAAAGCCCTGGTTGTCCATATTAACAGCCCCGGCGGCACGGTTGTTGGCGGCGAGGCACTCTATATCCATCTTCGTAAAGTTGCCGAAAAAATACCGGTTGTTGCCGTCATGGGCGATCTCGCAACCTCGGCCGGCTATATGACAGCCATTGCAGCCGATCATATTATTGCCCGCCAATCGACCGTAACCGGCTCTATCGGTGTGATTATGCAAACGACTGATATTACGGGGTTGCTCGGAAAAATTGGTATTAAACCCGAGGCGATCAAAAGCGCGCCGCTCAAAGCCTCACCAAATCCGTTGGAACCAATGAGCGAAAATGCCCGTGCAGCTGCCCAAAATGTGGTCACAGACATGTTTGATATGTTTGTCGATATGGTTGCAGAACGCCGCAATATGGACAAGAAAACCGCGATAAAGCTGGCCGATGGCCGAGTCTACACGGGGCGCCAGGCCATTAAAAATGGCTTGATTGACGGGATCGGCGGCGAGAGAGAGGCTTTGGAATGGCTGTCAAAAACCAAGAAAATAAGTCGAAATCTACCTCTGCGGGAGGTAAAAATTCATCGCGAGCGCAATTTTTGGGGTAAAACGCTCGATGACGTATTTGGAAAAACATTGATTTCTGAACGACTTAGACTTGACGGCTTGATCTCGCTTTGGCACCCTAACCTACAGTAAATAAACTATTTTATTGAATTAGAACTTTACCGGCGCCCAATCTTGCCGAGGAGGGCAGGACGACAATGACAAAATCAGAGCTCATTGCCTATCTGGCGGAAGAAAATCCGCATCTGTATCAGCGTGACGTTGAACGGATTGTCACGACGATTTTCGACGAGATCGCCTCTGCGCTTTCACGTGGGGACCGGGTTGAGTTGCGCGGCTTTGGCGCTTTCTCCGTCAAACAACGTGATGCCCGCATCGGTCGAAACCCCCGAACCGGTGCTGCCGTGAACGTTGCCGCCAAACGTGTGCCCTATTTTAAAACCGGCAAACAATTGCGCGATAAGCTTAACGATAACTAAGTTTTATTCTTTGCTATTCTTTGGCAGGATAAATTTTACGCCCGCCAATTGGAGTAACCCATCTTGAAACGTCTCTTATCCTGGCTCGCCATGCTCATCGTTGGCGGTGTTGTGATTTTATTTTCAATTTCAAACCGCAGCCCGGTGACGCTTGATTTTTGGCCCCTGCCTTTCTTGCAAGACGTGCCGATCTATATACCGGTATTGGTCGCAGGGTTTTTGGGATTTTTGTTTGGCGGCCTCATCGCCTGGTTTTCCGCCGGCGGCACCCGCAGCAAAGCGCGCAAAGCCAACCGCCGAGCCTCCAGCCTGGAAAAAGACCTCACCATCTTGCAAAGCAAAATTGACGAGCTCGACGAAAAACGGAAACTGGCAAAGTCTTAAAGCTTTTTCTTTTCTGGTGATCTTCTGGCGAGCCCTGTATAAGAGGCAAACTTCAGGAGAGATGTTCAATTATGACTTCCCAGCAACAGCCCTTTGAACGCATTTTTATCCCCCTCGACACCCCGGACCTTGAGCGCGCGCTAGAAATTGCCTCCAGCCTCAAAGGTTTGGTCGGCGGCGTTAAAATCGGTAAAGAATTTTTCACTGCCCTTGGCCCCGAAGGCGTTGCCCGGGTGACCGAGCTCGGCATGCCGCTCTTTGCCGATCTGAAATTTCACGATATCCCCAACACTGTCGCGGGTGCTGTCCGCTCTGCCGTTCATCTAAAACCCAGCATTCTTAACATCCACGCCCAAGGCGGGCGCGCCATGATGATCGCGGCCTGTGAGGCGGCAGCCGAAGAAGCCGCTAAAATCGGCGTCGCTGTCCCCCTTATCCTGGGCGTCACCGTCCTGACCTCGCTGGATGATCAGGATTTGAACGATATCGGCGTCAGCGACAACACACTCGACCACGTCAAGCGTCTGGCTGCTCTCGCCCAGGAATGTGGCCTCGACGGCGTTGTCTGCTCGGCAGCCGAAATCGAAGCTTTGCGAAAAATTTGCGGTGCTGAGTTTAAGCTCCTCACCCCCGGCATCCGGCCAAGCTGGGCCGCCGCCGGTGATCAAAAGCGCATTGTGACCCCCGGCGAAGCGATCAAACGCGGTGCCGATTACCTCGTTATTGGCAGGCCAATCTATGGCGCCGATGACCCGGCTGAGGCGGCCCGCAAAATCGCTGCCGAAATTGATGAAGCATTAGGGTAGCGGGGGAGTAATGTCGGTCGCGGTTAAAATATGTGGACTCGACCGAGCTGACAGCGTCGATGCAGCTGTCCAAAATGGCGCGGCCTATGTCGGCTTTGTCTTCTACCCCCCCTCGCCCCGTAATTTATCACCGGAAGCCGCCGCTCCTTTAATTGCCCGCGTGCCGGAAAATGTGAGCCGGGTCGGATTGTTCGTCGATCCAACAGATGACCTTATAAATGCTGTCCTGGCACTTTCCTCGCTCGACCTCGTTCAATTGCATGGCTCTGAGACGCCAGCCCGGGTTACCGAGATCAAACAGTTGACCAACCTTTCCATCATGAAAGTCATCAAGCTCGCTGGTCCCGAAGATTTAGCATCCGCCGCCGCATATTATGATGTCGCCGACCGCCTATTGTTTGATGCCAAAGCACCCGCCGATATGAAAAATGCCTTGCCCGGCGGCAATGCCCTCGCTTTCGACTGGGAGCTGTTGCGGGATGCCGACATCCCCCTACCCTGGATGCTGGCCGGTGGCCTCGATGCTGAAAACCTCGCAGAAGCAGTCTCAATCAGCGGGGCATCTGAACTCGACGTCTCCTCCGGCGTCGAAAGTGCGCCCGGCATTAAGGACCTCAAGCTTATTAAAGACTTTCTCAGCGCTGCTAAAGGTTAATTGCTTTTCCGCGCTAATCAGGTAAAACCATCTGCATTATGAACCAACTCAATACATATATGGACGGGCCGGATGAAGATGGCCATTTTGGGATTTTTGGCGGACGTTATGTCGCCGAGACCCTGATGCCGCTCATCTTAGAGGTTGAGCGCGCCTATAATGAGGCCAAAACGGATGAGGCTTTTCAGGCTGAGCTCAAGGGCTATCTTAAAAATTATGTTGGTCGTCCATCACCGCTTTATTTTGCCGAACGTCTCACTAATAAGTTAGGCGGCGCGAAAGTTTATTTTAAGCGCGAGGACCTCAACCATACCGGCGCGCATAAAGTAAACAATTGCATGGGCCAGATATTGCTCGCCCGCAAGATGGGTAAAAAGCGGGTGATAGCAGAAACTGGAGCGGGCATGCACGGCGTTGCCACCGCGACCGTCTGCGCGCTGTTTGATATTCCGTGCACCATCTATATGGGCACCACGGACATTGACCGCCAATCGCCGAATGTCTCGCGCATGAAAATGCTGGGCGCGGAGATCGTGCCTGTTACCTCTGGTACCGGCACGCTTAAAGATGCCATGAACGATGCGCTCAGGGATTGGGTCGCCAATGTCGAGACCACCTACTACCTGATCGGCACGGTCGCCGGACCGCATCCCTATCCGGCTATGGTCAGAGATTTTCAAGCGGTGATTGGCGAAGAAACCCGGGCTCAGATTATGGAACACGAAGGCCGCTTGCCTGATAGTGTTATTGCCTGCATCGGCGGCGGCTCCAACGCTATGGGATTGTTCTACCCCTTTTTGGACGATGAAGTTCGGATTATTGCCGTTGAGGCTTCGGGTGAAGGCATTGAGACTGGCAAACATGCGGCCTCGCTCAATGCCGGTGCACCCGGTGTGCTGCACGGCAACCGCACCTTCTTGCTGCAAAACGAAGACGGCCAGATCATCGATGCCCATTCGGTCTCTGCCGGCCTCGATTATCCCGGCATCGGTCCCGAGCATGCCTGGCTACACGATATCGGCCGGGCTGAATATGTTTCGATCACCGATAAAGAAGCGATCGATGCTTTCCAAGTTTGCACGCGATTGGAAGGCATTATCCCCGCGCTGGAATCCGCCCATGCCATCGCGCACACTATTAAGATTGCTGGAAGTCTGGCTAAAGATCACGTCATGGTCCTCAATATGAGCGGGCGCGGCGATAAGGATATGGATTCGATCTCGGCCTATTTGGAACGAAATTCATGAGCGCCGAATTAATAGGCAGCGCACGTATTGCCAAACGCTTTGCCGATCTTAAAGCAGAAGGCCGGGCCGGTCTTGCGGCTTTTATTACGGCAGGCGATCCTGATATCAAAACTTCTAGCGCGATCTTAAAACAATTACCCGACGCCGGGGCTGACATCATCGAGCTCGGCATGCCATTTTCTGATCCGATGGCCGACGGCCCTGCCGTTCAGGCCTCCAGCCAACGCGCGTTGGATAATGGTGCATCGATGATCAAAACCTTGGATATGGTCCGCATTTTTCGCCAGGGCGATAGTGTGACACCAATCATCCTGATGGGCTATTTCAATCCGGTTTATGTTTACGGTGTCGAGAAGTTCGTTGCCGATGCCGCAGAGGCTGGTGTTGATGGCTTTATCATCGTTGATCTACCGCCGGAAGAATCTGAAATGCGGGAGCCGGTTGAGAATGCCGGGCTCAGCTTTATTTACCTGGCGACCCCTACGACCGATGATGAGCGTCTGCCAACTGTGGTCGAACATGCCAGCGGTTTTATTTATTACGTCTCAGTTACTGGCGTCACGGGCACCAGTTCGGCGGCGACGGCTGACATTGAAACCGCCCTTGCGCGCTTGCGCCGCCATAGTGACCTGCCGATTACCGTCGGCTTTGGTATCAGGACCGCTGAACAAGCCGCCGAGATCGGTAAACATGCGGAAGCGATTGCTGTTGGCTCAGCCTTCGTCAATAAAGTTGCCGAAAATCTTAACGAGGATGGCACCGCTAAAGATAGTTGTGCCGATGCCGTATTAGACCTCGTGCGCGAGATTTCCAGTGGCCTAACCTAATTTGTGAGTGATATGGACGTCGTCCAACGCCTCAATCAACACCACCCGAAAGTCATCGATCTTTCTCTAGAGCGCATTGAGCGCTTGCTTGAGCGCCTGGGAAATCCTGAAGACCAGCTCCCCCCCGTCATCCATATCGCCGGCACCAATGGCAAGGGCTCGTCACTCGCCTTCATGCGTGCCATTGCGGAGGCCGCCGACCTCAAAGTCCATGCCTACACCTCTCCCCATTTGGTGACGTTTAACGAGCGCATTCGCATCGCCGGCGAGATCATCAGTGACCAAGCCTTGCTGGATTTGATTGATGAAGTTGAAACCGTCATTGCTGATCACGGGGGCGATGAGCCGATTACGTTTTTTGAGATTACCACGGCGATTGCTCTGCTGGCCTTCTCGCGAACACCCGCGGATCTGGTGCTGCTGGAAACCGGTCTTGGCGGCAGGTTGGATGCGACCAATGTTATTCAGCGCCCGGCCGTTACAGCTCTCACCCCGATCAGTCATGATCATGCCGGATTTTTGGGCGATGATCTGGCCGGCATCGCTTTTGAAAAAGCAGCGATTATGAAGCCGGGCGTTGCTTGCGTCACCACCAAGCAAGATCCGATCGTCCTTGATGTCATTCGAGGGTTTGCCGAGGACGTCGATGCGCCTTTGATCGTTGAGGATGAAAATTGGTGGGTCGCCATAAAAGGGGAGCAACTCACGGTGATGACGCCGGAAGGTGAAATTGAGCCTCCCTTACCAGCACTTCCCGGCCCCCACCAATTACAAAATGCTGGCCTTGCCATTGTTGCGATGGCAGCGCTTGGCGATGATCGCATTACCCGGCAAGCCGTCGCAAAGGGCATGAGCAATGTCGAGTGGCCCGCGCGGCTACAAAAACTGACCCGGGGGCCTTTGATTGAAAAACTACCGGATAATTGGGAGCTTTGGCTGGATGGCGGTCACAACCCGGCGGCCGGCAAAGCCATCGCGGCAACTTTAAAAAACTGGCCCGGCGATGCGATCGAAAAACCGCTGCATCTCATCACCGGGCTAATTAACACCAAAGACCCGTCCGGTTATCTGGCACCGTTTAAAGATCACGCAGAGACTTTGACCACCGTGACAATCCCCGGTGAAGAGGCCAGCATTTCAGCAGAAGATCTGAGTAAGATTGCGGGAGAACTTGGCTTTGCGGCGCGCCCAGCACAATTGGTTTCGGACGCCATTGACCAAATTAGGGCTGAAGAAAAAGTACCAGCAAGAATTTTGATTTGCGGATCGCTCTATTTAGCGGGCATAATTTTAAAAGATAACAATTAGGGGAAATCCTTCATGGCACTGTTAATGTTCAATAGCTTGCGTGGCAAACTCGAAGATTGGTCAGTTTTTATCAATGCCGCCTATCCGGAGCTTGAAATTCGTGAGTGGCCGGAGATCGGCAATCCGGAAGATATCGACTATCTTGTCATTGGTCGCCCAAGCTTACAGGAATTGCCGCCCTTGCCGAATTTGAAGCTTATGCTGACCATGTTGGCGGGTGTCGAAGGGATTTACAACAATCCAGCCTGCCCTGAGGGCATTCCCTTGGTCAAAGGTGAGCCGACAAGCGGTGATCCGTCATTGACTGAATATGGCGTCACCCATGTGCTGCGCCATCACCGCAATTTGCCGACCTATCAAGAACAGCAGCGCCAACATCTCTGGCAACCGATTGAGCAAATAAGCGCAAGCGAGCGGCGCGTTGGCATGTTGGGCTATGGCACGATGTCGAAGCCCATCGTTGATGTGCTGCTTGGCATGAATTTCGATGTTGCTGCCTGGGCGCGCACACCCAAGCCAGATGCCCCGATTGATATATTTACCGGTCCCGAAGGTTTTGATGATTTTCTTAGCCGAACAGATATCGCTGTCTGTTTGCTGCCTTTCACACCGGAAACCAATGGGATCCTGGATGCCGGGGTGTTTGCCAAAATGCCTAAGGGGGCGTCGATCATTAATCTCGGTCGAGGTGGACATATCGTCAGTGACGACCTTGTTGCCGCGCTTGATAGCGGGCAGCTTTCCAGCGCAACTTTGGATGTTACTGAACCCGAGCCGTTGCCGGAAGACAGCCCGCTATGGGATCATCCCGCCATTACAATCCTGCCGCATGTCGCCAGACGCCCACCGGTCGGCCAAATCGCACCACAGTTTATTGAAAATATTAGGCGTTTTGAAGCTGGCGAGCCATTGCTTCAGCAGACCGACAAGGATTTGGGGTATTAGGAAAAATAATTAATCCTGGGCCGGCTCTAAGATGCCAAGCTCAAGGAATTTAGGCAGCCGGGTTTCGCGGAATTTTTCAACTGCTTCAGCGATGGCCTCTTGTTCCGTGCCGCCAGCAAAAATAATTTCCTGCTTGGCCTCGACCAATCTTTGAAAAACCCACGGCGCAACTTCATCTCGCGTGGCCTCAACCATACACAGCGCAAAAAGCGCATCTGCCATCGACATTTCAATGCCAACTCCGGCGCGTGGGGCAAGAAGAACCATTTCACTCTGCTTCAACAGTCGCCTTTTTAAAAATTGGATATTGAATGCCGCCGGAATGGTGTAACGATCTGCATCCAAATCCAGATCCGTTCGACCTTCGGCATCGGCCCGCATCGGCACGACCTGCTTGCCTGCCGATAAGAACTTCAACGCATCAACAATGAGTTCGAGAGGATATTCTTTGAATTGATCCATTTCAGAAAGACTGGCAGCAGATTTTGCGGAAACAGATAAGACGTCTATTAAACTAGAAAAAACATCGCCGGCATAATTTAACGAAACATCGCCAAAGGCGACGGATGTCTTAAACTCTGGAACCGCACAGGTCACGCCAAACACGACATGCGAGAGAACCTCCAGTTGTTCCTCCACATCCATGGTTTTGCGGCTATTCTTAAAAACGTCCTTTCGGAAACGCTGATTGCGGATGAAATCGCCCCGGCTTTCAAATTCATTCCGTGAAGAAGCATTTTGCAGAATTTCATGGAACTCTGCCGGAACCGCTAGATCGATCAGGTTTAAATTCAATATCGCACTGCCTGAATAACTTAGGCCCGCACTTCGCATTTCGGCTGCTACCTGATGAAAATAATAGGGCTTAGCAAAATCGACCAGCAATTCGTGCGTGACGTAGTCAATGTCCCGACCCTTGATTTCGTTGAGAAATTCCTTCGCCGGTGGATTGTCGACAAAAAAGCTCGCATTATTATTCGCCATAAAATCAAGATAATCGAGGCCAGCCTGCGCTTTCATCTGGGAGCTCGTCGTCATGCCTGCGGTATGGGTCAAAACTATATCGCGCAAAGGTGCAATTGCTGCCCAACCCGGCATGCAATCATAGCTCACATAAGCAATCCCATCTTCTTTTAAATGGGCGGCGATAAATTTTCGAATGGCTTCACGGGTATTGGGATCGACCCAGGAATAAACCCCGTGCAAAACAATAAAATCAAATTGCGGAAGATCCGCCTTAGAAATTTCATTGAAATCGAGGGATTTAAAATCAACATTTAAGCTGCCGATTTCCTCGGCCATTTCATTTGCGGCATCGATGTGATCATCATTGTAATCAATGCCGATAAAATCCCCTTGCGGAAATAATTCAGCGAGACCATTTGTCGTAACACCGTAACCACAACCAAGTTCGCAATAGCTAAATCCGTCATCAAGTGGGATCGGATGATGACCATTGAGGGCGCAGACAAAATTTAGATAAATCGGGCTAAGTTCATTGTAATACCCCCAGGTATAAGGTGTATCAATGTCAAAACCTGAACTCATAGAAGACCCTTCTTAAAACGTTTTTAAAAAAACAAAACCCCGCTAGGTGAGCGGGGTCCTATTTCAGCTATGCGCTAGGCCAACCTAAATAACGGATTCGACCCATTCCTTAAGTTTGCTTTTTGGCAGCGCCCCAACCTTGGTTGCGGCAACTTCGCCGCCTTTGAATAAAATCAACGTCGGAATACCGCGAACACCATATTTAGACGGTGTCTCTGGATTATCATCGATATTAACCTTGGCAATCGTCAATCGATCACCAAGCTCATCACTGATTTCATCTAAAGCAGGCGCAATTTGTTTGCACGGACCACACCATTCTGCCCAGAAATCTACGAGCACAGGCTCTGCCGCCGAAATAACATCGGCATCAAATGAATCATCGGTTACTTGTTTAGACATGCTTGGATCCTATGTATCTTATCCGGAGCCGATTATTCTACGCGCCGGAACATTAAAATAATATAAAGCTAATCTAGGTCTGCCATGAGGCCCCGTCAAGAGACGTAAAGTACAGTTCGCTACACCCCTTTCGGTTCGTGGGGCGCTAACTGCTCTGCGCCAAGCGGCATAAAATGCGGCCCGACCGTCCACAGCAAAGCGCATCTAATTTCCCGGCCCGGATATATCTCTGCCAAGGCCATCCGATAGGCCGCCATTTGGCGCAGATAAATATCGGCGACTTTGGCCGGATCGGTCGGCGGTGGACGATTGGTCTTAAAATCAACCACCAGAATCTCCTGCGCGTTGACCAATAAACGATCCAGTTGAGCCGACATAATCTGGCCCGCAATTTCGCCAATCAGCGGCACTTCAGCGCGTGACCCCGGGCCAAATATAGGCGCAAATGTTGCATCCTCCAGCACCGTCATTATTTCCTTGGCAATGTCTTGTTGCTGATTGCCAGACAGATTATGCGCCTCCTGGCTAAGATAAGCCCGCAATGCATCCTCGCGCTTCGCCAAGGTTAAATCAGGAAGTGTCTGCAACAGTGCATGAATAATTCGTCCCCGCTTGAACCGCGCGCCATCATCGCTTTCAAGCGGCGACAAGACAACAGGCTCTTCGCCGTCCGGGCGAGACGGTGTCAGCGGAGCGGGTGGGAGCGGATCTTCCGCCGGTGGCTCAAACGCCCAATCGGGCAAATCGTCATACTTTTGCTCCGGTGATTGTTGAGCTTCATCAATAGTGGCAGTTTGCGGTGAGGTCAGTCGTAAAACCTTTGAGCTTGCCGTCTCACCTGCCGTCGCCAAATAGTCGTCTTCAATCTCCTCGCCTTTACCGCCCAGGCCGGCCTCAATCAAATTATACCAACAATGTTCTGGTGCTTTGTTTTTAGTGTGCCGGCCGCAGATATAAAGCCGGTCTTCCGCGCGGGTCATGGCGACATAGAGCAAGCGGCGATATTCCTGATCACGGCGTTTGCTGACCGCGCCCCGTTCAGCTTCGGCGATATTTTCATAAAGCCCACGCCGAGGTGGCCACAACAAAGTCTGATCCAAGCCATCTTCATCTTCGGGCCAGAACAGAGATGAGCCCTGCATCGGCACTTGCAGGGTATCTGGTAGAAAAACGATGGGGGCTTGCAGACCTTTGGCACCATGGACCGTCATAACTCGGACAGAATTTTGCGTCGCTTGCTCGAGATCTCGCTTGATCTCGACCTCACCGGCCGAGACCCAGTGGAGAAAACCTTCCAATGACGGAACATGAGATTTTTCATAAACCAGCGCCAGATTAAGAAATTCGGCGATCGGATCCAACGCATCCGGGCCCAGCCGGGACACCAGTTTGAGCCGTCCGTTATGGGTGCCCAAAACCTCGCTATACAGCTCAAACGGCGGGGCAAAATCGACCCGCGCCAACAGCGACGACAATTCTTCATGTGCCAGAGCAAAATCAGGATCGCTTTTCACCTGTTGGCCAAGCGCGTGCCAGAGCGAGCCTTCCCGCTTATGGGCGAGTTGAAACAACTGCTCTTCGCTTAAACCAATCAAGGGTGATTTGAGCAAACAGGCCAGGGTTAGGTCATCTTCCGGCAACAATAAAAACTGGCCGAGCGCGAGCAGATCCATCACCGCCATTTGTTCGGTCAGCACCATCCGATCAACACCGGCGACATTGATCTCCAGCTCCTTCAAGGCGCGGACGAGATCTTCGACAAAGCCACTGCGTCGGCGCACCAATACCATCACGTCACCCGGCTCAATCCGCCGGCCTTGAGATTCCAGCATCTCTTTATCATTGATCATTTTGGCGATCCGACCGGCAACCAGCTCAGCCAGCCGGGTTTGCGGCGCATCGCCCCGAATGCGTTCAACCGGCGGCTTCCAGGCCGAAGGCGCATCCGCTTCACGAGGCTCAACTGGTGGCCAAAGCTCAACCAAGCCGCCTTCCGGGGCACGCCAGGCTTCGTGATGAATGGCCTCTTCATCAAGTGTTACGCCATCAGCGGCCTCTGGTAAGGCGAACACCGCATCAACCGCCTGAAGCACGGCTTGAGTTGATCTGAAAGACACCGTCAAATCAACCGGTCGCCAAACTTGTTGAGCATCCTTCGCCCGCGTTGCAAATAAATTACGCATTGCGCCGAACGTGATGGGGTCTGCGCCCTGGAAGGAATAGATCGATTGTTTAACATCGCCGACGGCGAATATGGTTGGTGGGGTCTCATGTTGAGAAAGCCCGACAAAGAACTCGTCAGCCAAAGCTTCAATGACCCGCCATTGATCCGGGCTGGTATCTTGCGCCTCATCAACCAGCACATGATCGATGCCGCCATCAAGCTTAAACAACACCCAAGGCGCCACATCGGGCTGATGCAGCAATTCGCCGGCCATTAAAATAAGATCTTCATAATCAAGCAGCGCTTTTGCTTCTTTCTGCGCTTGATAGGTTGCCAGCAAGGCATCGCCCAAGATCAGCAAAGCCGATGTGCTCTTCGCCACACTTACTGAACGCCAATGCATAATGGCGCGCTCCAACCGTTCGCCTTCCTGTTGCAAAATTTCTTTGACACCCGGCGATGCTTCCGATGGTTTTTTGGTGATCAGCGTTTTACGGACATTAAAGCTGCCCTTAGTGAAATCGGTTAGAAATATCGAGGCATAGTCAAAAAATGCGTCGCTGCTGCGAGATGGATTATCGATCCAATTTTGGATCCGCTGTCCGCGAGCATCGTCATTCTCATTGCCTTCGCTCAGCGCAGCAATCGCCAGGCGCAATCCCATTTCATCAAGAGCAGCATTTTCAGAGGCGGCGGCAATAACGCCGGTAGGTGTTTCATCCGGCGCAACCACTAAAAGCTGATGGAGATTTTTGATCACCGCATCGATAGAGCCGTGGCTCTCAATCAGGCGGCGCAAACGACCTCTGGCATAGGTAAGCTCGGCCAGAAGGTCCGGAAATTGTGTTTCGTGAATATGCGCTGTCACCTCAGCCAAGGCACCGGCCAGATTCTCATCGGCGCCATTGCGCGCGCGGTTCAGCAGCTCCTCTCGGGCGGCGATCAACATTTCTTCCGCATCGCGTTCATCCATCAAGGCAAAATGCGGCGGCACACCAGCTTCGAGCGGAAACCGACCGAGCAAGGATTGGCAAAAGGCATGAATGGTCTGAATGTTCATACCGCCCGGCGTATCGAGCACCAGGGCAAAAAGCTGGCGGGCGCGCTGGACCCTGGTTTCATCCGGCGCCTCTCCCAATAAATCTTCAAGTGCCGCCCTGAGATCAGACTCCGCCGCCATTGTCCATTTGCCCAATTGATCAGCGATGCGGGATTCCATTTCTGCCGCCGCGGCGCGGGTAAAGGTCAGACACAGGATGCGCTGTGGTTTGGTGCCGGTGAGCAGCAAACTCAGCACCCGGTCGGTCAGCACTTTGGTCTTGCCGGTGCCGGCCGACGCCGAAACCCAGACCGAGGCCTCCGGGCTGGCGGCTTGGCGCTGCTGTATATTGGGATTGACCGAGAGGTGCTCTATGGTGCTCATCAGCCCTCCTCGCCTTCAGAGGATGACCATTCTTTAACCCTGGCCAAATGTTCATAATCAGAATATTTCGGCGCGGCATCTGGTCGGGGCCGGGCTTCGTAGGGCGTCTCCGCTTCATCAAACAGCCGGATAAGTGCCGCCAGACCTTCCCTCGCTTCGGCGGCAAGCTCAGCCGGGTCATCACCCGCCGATGACACTTCGCCAGCCGGATTACTGCCCCGCAAGCGCCAATAATCAAGCTGCGTGACCGGCTGGGCTGCAACCTTGGCAAAGCCACCTTCTTCGGCAATTACGGCTTCGAGCGGAAGCTGCGGCGCGAAACCAGCGGCGACCTCTTTTTTGCTGGGCGGGGCACCGGTCTTGTAGTCAATAATTCTAAGTCCGCCTGCTTTAAGCTCATCAACCCGGTCCGCTTTGGCTGTTAGTTTAAAAGGTCCGGCCGGGCCGGTAGTTTCATAAACACCCTCTACTTCACTATGAAGAGCTGAAATTTCGTCCCGACGTTCGGCTTCTAAATCAACAAACCAGGTTGCGATGCGCAAAAATCTTGGCCACCAAAACGCCCAAACGCCCGGATGTTTCAACAGCGGCCGGAACTGTTCTTCGCCGATTTTGACCAGCTGATCGAACGCATCAGCTGGCAAAGCCGCTGGGAACTGGCGGGAAAATTCATCCATCGCATCATGGATGAGCGTCCCATAATCTGCCGCATCGGGTGCGGAATCCAGCGGCGGCAAAGCTCTTAGGCCCAAAATATGGCGGGCATAAATTGCATAAGGATCGCGCATCCACGTCTCGATCTGAGTGACCGATAATTTGCGTGGTCTGGCTGCAACGGGTGGCTTGGGAGCGGGCGGTTCAATCGGCTGGACGTCTTCGGGGCGATCAAGCCTCGCCTGCCAATCCAGCCAATGGCTCGGCATAAACAATTCATCGGCAAGGGAGGGATCAAGACCTTGCAACAATTTTTGGAGCCGCATGAGCCAGCGCGACGGCACCGTCGGTGTGCCATCAACCCGCGCGGATCGGGTCATCACAATTTCCGGTGCTGAAAATGCCTGCTGAAAATCATGCGCCGTCAAACCGATGCGGCGCTCTGGCGAGGGTAGACCAAACTCTTTTCGCATCGGGCGGCTCATCCAGGGATCCGAGCCGACATCGGGTGGCCAGGTACCTTCATTGAGCCCGCCCAAAATCACCAAATCCGCATGTTGCAGCCGGGCTTCGAGCAGACCCCAAATGGCCAGCCTCGGATGGCTGCCATAATTTGGCCGGACCGCCCGGCCCAGCATCAAGACCTCTAATAACGCCGGATAAGAGACACCTTCGATCTCATCCAAAGCGTCGCCGACTTCCATAAGTTCGGCAATAAAACTTGCCGCCGCTTCGCCGTCCTCGCCCGACCATAGACGCTCTAATCCAGCTTGCTCATCACTGGCGGCCAGGGCCTCGGCAAAGCCAATATGGGTCTTTATTATTTCGCCCAAAGATATTTTGGGCTGCGCCAAGCTATGTGAAAATTCAGCGCTCATGGTTTGAATATTCTCAAGCAGGGTGTTTAAGTCGGGGCGCGTTTTTGGCAGCAATTCCAGCAAATCGATTAGCCCCTTTATACCGGGTGCCGGGCGCGGACCCCGCAAGGCGGCAACTTCAAAATCACGCACCAATTGCCGAAAACTTGCTGGGATGACGCCACCCGCTGCCAAGGGATGTTTACCAAGGGCTAGAAAATCAAGCGGCAGGAAATAATGGGCGACCAACTCGGCGGTCAGGCGCAAATATGATCCGGGAGCCGTTTGGTCCAAAGGCAAGCCGGCTGAATCATCAATATCAATCCCCCAGCGACCAAGCTCGGAGGCGACCCGGCGCGCGAGCCGGCGGTCAGGTGTCACAAGAGCTGCCGTTTTTTCCGGCGTCTCCAAAGCTTCGCGCAATTTCAAGGCAATCACGCCGGCTTCTTCATCCGGGCCCGGGCAGGTGATGTTTTCAACGCCTGCCAAAGCGGCTGCCATCGGCGGCTCCAACGAACGCCACTCATCAACTTTGCTGGCCGGACGCATGACATTGAATATGAGTTCACGGCGGGCTGGGGACGCGCTCGTTATGTTGGTCTGGCTTTCCCCATCCAGCCAGTTTTGAACCTCTCCTGCCGTCAAATCCATTTTTGCCAGTAAACGAAACAAGCCATGCTGGGGATGGGTTTCGATGTCATGCAGGGCAGCCGGGTCCAGCGCATCATCCAGGCCCGGCAAGACAACAGCGCCTTCGGGCAAGGCAGCGATCAAAGTGAGCAAATCAGCCGTTGCTGGAATACTACCCGTGGAACCAGCGGCGATAACCGGGGTCTCGGGCGGATGCTTTTGCCAATGAGCGAGTTGCGCCCGCATCACCAAATTGCGGCGCTCGGCAGGATCCACCAAACCTTTGTCTTGGAGAATTTCAGGCCAGAACTTGGTGAGAATTTCCAAAAACTCAAGGGTCATTTGCCAATGCTGGGCGTAATCATCGGGCACCAAATTTTTGAGCTTGGTAAAATCCAGTTGTTCGGTTTGCACCTGATCGAGCAACCTCGCCAGCTCACTCGCCAAGCGGGCGGCCTGATCGATGCTCACCCGTCCCGCTTCCATAACCTGGATATGTTTGGTCAGCATGAGGTGACGGTGGACCGAGGAGATGGCTTCCGGCAAATCGGTTATATCTTTAGAATCTTGAAAGCTTGGCAACTCTTCCCAACCGGCAATCGCCAGCTCTTCTTCATCAAGATCGCCGAGCGGCATCATGCGCGGCAGTAGCAGCGGCTTGCCATCGCTCAAGCGCAAGAACGCCTCACGCAGAGAGCGCACAGCCCGGCGCGTTGGCAAAAGAATAACGTAATCGGCTAAATCAAATGGGCCCGTCGCCGCGCGCTCGGTCAGACCCACTGCCAGGGCATCGACAAAAGGCAGCTCGGACGGAATGTTAAATACTTTCAAGGGTGATCCCAATTCCTTTCCCTGGGCTGCCATTCCAGCCTCTTCCCCCTTCATTGTAATTGTTCAGCGGTGTCGCATACCCGAAAAGCGTTGGCCCATATAAACTTCGGCCTGGGCAAGACCATCTGGTGTGCCGATGTGAAACCACTCCCCGTCATGGACGACACCATAGAGCCGCTCGGCTTCAATGGCTTTGTCATAAATGACGTTGAGCGAAAAAGCGCCATCGGGCGTCGCTTCAAAAATCCGCGGATGAATAATCTGCACACCGGTAAATAGATAGGGTGTTATTTCGCCCTCTAATTTCCGTGACAACTTGCCGTTTGGCTCAGCCTCAAAATCTCCATTGCCGGTATAGCCATAGGCTTCGACCGTGGAATGCAACATCAGCAGCACATCCATTTCGTCATCATTCCAACGCTCAATCATACGGCCCAAGGCCGGTGTCGGCCCGTTCAACCACAATACGTCGGCGTTCGAGATATAAAACGGCTCATCACCAAAATGTTCCAACGCTTTTTTGACACCGCCGCCGGTCTCCAGCAGATCATCGGCTTCCGACGAGATAATGATTTCAAGATCCTTGCGATTGCCGAGATGCTGTTCAACTTGATCCGCCAAATGATGGATGTTCACCACGGCGCGCTCAACACCGACGGCAACCAGTCGGTCCAACGTATGGTCCAGCAACGTACGATCGGCGACTTTAACCAGAGGCTTTGGCGTTTTATTGGTGATCGGACGCAGCCGCAAACCGAGCCCAGCAGCCAAAACCATGGCATTCTTGGGGGCGTTCTTTGCAGCGCTTTTAGGTTTCTTGCTCATTCAATCTAAGCTCTCAAATTCTCTGCTATGTTGGTATCCAGCCAGTCTTTTAAAGTCGCCAATTCCGGGGCCCGGCAGGCGCGTTCCAGCAATCGCCAGACCCTTGGGATATGCGCCAAATAGTCAACCTTCCCGTCACGCATGGCAAGTCTGGTGAATATGCCAATGACTTTGCAATGACGCTGAGCCGCCAAGACAATAAAAGCCGCCTTAAACGCTGGCTTATCAATATCGGGAAAAGCCTGAAGATAGCTGTTCATGAGCTGCACCGACAAATGCGGATCAATATCCCGCCGAGCATCCTCCAGCAAAGACATTAAATCATAGGCCCGGGAACCGACCAAGGCATCCTGGTAGTCGAGCAAACCGCATTTGGCGACGCCGTCTCTTTCCGGCAACCACATCAGATTGTCGGCATGAAAATCTCTGAGCACCAAAGTTTCGCGCGCGCCAGCTATATCTCTGACCAGGTCACGCCAGACCGCGAGGTAGCTCTCGATCGTCTCGTCGGAAACGTCGCCGCCCGAGACACCCGGCAAATACCAATCGGTCAGCAGGCTTGCCTCGGCGAGCAGTTTCTCCTCGTCATAAGGCTCAATATGGTCTGGGATGGATTGACTTACATCACGGCCATGCAGATCGACCAGCACGTCAACTGCAGCTTGATAGAGCTGGGTTTCATCGACACCCGCTGCCAGTGCATTGGTAAAAGTGGCATCGCCCAAATCCTCCAGCAGTAAAAAACCAGCGTCAATATCCTCAGCCATTAGGCTGGGCGCGGAATAGCCGAGGCTCAAAAGATGCCGGGTTATGTTGACAAAGGGGCGGACATCCTCTTCGGGCGGCGGGGCATCCATCAGCACGGCGATCTCGCCGCCTCGCTCAACCCGCTCATAACGCCTAAAGGAGGCATCGCCAGCAAGCGGGCGGCGCGTTGCCCCTGCCCAGCCGGCATTATTTAAAAAAACATCTATTTGCTTTTGGCGCTCGCTCATTGGGGGAACGCTTTTTGTAGGCGCTCGGTCCAGCTCTCACCCCGGCCGATGAGATCCACTTCGCGGCTGCCCTCATCCTCACCGATCGAGAGAATAAGATCGAGCCGCTCGAAGGGCAGATAAGCGCCCATGCGGTCCGGCCATTCGATCAACGAGATGCCATCGCTCATGGCATCCTCGATGCCGAGCTCGAAAATCTCTTCCGCTTCTTCGATGCGATAGAGATCAAAATGATAGATATCACCATCCGGAAATTCATAGAGCTGCACCAGGGTAAAGGTCGGGCTTGGCACTTCACCGTCGCCGCCCCGAGCAGAAATAAAGGCACGGGCAAAGGCCGTCTTACCGGCGCCGAGATCACCGACCAAAGCAATCATGTCACCGACTTCCGCCAGCCCGGCCAACTTTGCCGCCAGCATATCGGTCGCCGCCTCATTTTTGAGGGTGAATTGATATGGTGTTTGTTCTTCGCTCATGGCTTATTTTTACGCATCCTGACCCTACTCGGAAAGAGACTTATTAAAGCGGCGCATCGGGCGTTTTTTCATCCGGCAATATCAAGCTGACAGTGGTGCCCTGATTGGGTTTTGAGGCAATCTCAACTCGGCCACCTTGGAGTTCCATAAAAGCCCTGACCAGCGTTAGGCCGAGCCCGGCCCCAGGTTTCAGCGAATCAGCTCCATCGCCGCGCTCAAATCCCTTGAAGACCCGTTCGATATCCACTTTTGGAATACCGATGCCGGTATCGCTGATATCAATTTTAACACCCGAAGTGTTACGCGTGGCCGATATCTGTAGAATGCCACCGGAACTGCTGAAGGTGATGGCATTGCCGAGCACATGAAGC
This sequence comes from Rhodospirillaceae bacterium, assembly GCA_018649725.1. Classification (GTDB taxonomy): domain Bacteria; phylum Pseudomonadota; class Alphaproteobacteria; order Rhodospirillales; family UBA2165; genus TMED23. Next base: position 23,659 of record JABIHH010000028.1, read on the forward strand.
AGGCATTGTTTGAGACGCCTTTCATCCGCTTCGATCCAACCGATATCAAGCGGACAGTCGAACTGCAGTTTAAGCTTTTTGTGACGCGCCCGCTCGCCGACCAATTGCATCGTCTCAGCGAGGCAGATATGCAGATCGAGGCTCGCCATATCAAGTTCCAACAAGCCCGCTTCAACCGAGGCAAGATCCAGAATATCGCCGACCAAGCCCGACACGGCTTGAGACGCGCTGACAATGCCATCGGCATATTCTTGCTGGCGCTTGTTGAGATCGCCAAAATAATCGCCCGCCAACAACTCGGCAAAGCCGCTGATCGCCGTCAAAGGCGTGCGAATCTCATGACTGAGATTGGCGAGGAATTCTGATTTCAAGCGATCTGCGGCGGCCATCAATTCGGCACGCTCTGCCATTTCTTCGGCCCGGGCGGTCAGCGTCTCGGCCAACTTCACACGGTCGCTGATATCGGCATAACGCAGCAGCACGGCGCCATCCGGCAGCGGGATATGCGCTGCCTCTAAAATTTGGCCCGAATTGCAGTGGATCTGATCGACGCCCGCTTTGCGCCCCAAGAGACGACCGGAAAGCTTTGTCCGGCGCGCTGGCCAATTCTCCAGCACGGGCAGGCGTTTACGCGTCGCATCTAAGAAGTCCGTCATATGAAAACTGTGCGAAAGCGCGTCTTTCGGCAGTTGCCACATCTCGGCAAAAGCCGGATTGTGCAACTTCAACAAACCATCACCGCCAAAAACCGCCAAGCCTTCTCGCAAATGATCAAGGGTCGCCTGATGGGTCATGTTCAAAGCGTTAAAGCCGCGTTTGGCATTGAGCTCTGGCGAGAGGTCTTCAATGATAAAGAGCGCGCCGCTTTCACCCAACGGGACAAATTTGATTGAAAGAGAAAGGCCATCCGGCAAATGCCACTCATCCTGCGTTTCTTTTTCAGCTTGGGCCTTTTTGACTACCCCGCTCCGAAACTTGGCGAAATCCGTTTGCTCCGGCAACAACCGTTGCTCTCTCAACCGATCTAGAAAAGACACAAATGTCGGCTGGGCATCGAGATAGCCTTTTTCCAAATGCCACAGGTTTTGAAAGGCTTCGTTGCCAGAACTTAGACAGCCGTCTTTATCCACCACCGCCACAGCAATCGGCAGCGCGTTTATGAGCGTTGAGACGATGTTCTTTTGATCGGGGCTTACCATTTAGAAATCATAATATCGTCTGCCAATTACAGCAAGGAAGGACCCCCCTTTGAGGCGGTGGGGGGCATTAAAAAAGGGGCATGTCAAAGACACGCCCCTTCCTAAATTTATTTAACCCGGCTTTAGTAGCGGTAGTGATCCGGCTTGTAGGGACCAGCTTGGGAGACGCTGATGTAGTCAGCTTGCTCTTTGGTTAGCTCGGTCAGTCGCACATTGAGTTTTGCGAGATGCAGGTGGGCGACTTTTTCGTCCAAATTCTTTGGCAGAACATAGACTTTGTTCTCATAAGATTGGGAATTTTCCCAAAGCTCGATTTGCGCTAAGACTTGGTTGGTGAAAGAAGCCGACATCACGAAACTTGGGTGGCCCGTGGCACAGCCGAGGTTCACGAGGCGACCTTCAGCCAGCAAGATGATGCGCTTGCCATCGGGGAATTCAATTTCATCCACCTGAGGCTTCACGTTATGCCATTTGAGATTGCGCAGAGCTTCGACCTGGATCTCAGAATCGAAGTGACCGATATTGGAGACAATCGCCCGGTCTTTCATATCGCGCATATGATCGATGGTAATGATGTCGATATTGCCGGTTGTCGTGACAAAGATATCACCGATTGAAGCGGCTTCATCCATGGTGACAACTTCGTAGCCTTCCATTGAGGCTTGCAGGGCACAGATCGGATCAATCTCGGTAATCAACACGCGCGCACCTTGATTTCGGAGCGAAGCGGCTGAGCCTTTACCAACGTCACCATAGCCGGCGACGACGGCACATTTACCAGCCACCATCACGTCAGTGGCGCGCTTAATGCCGTCCACCAAGCTTTCGCGGCAGCCATAGAGATTGTCGAATTTCGATTTTGTCACTGAATCGTTGACGTTAAAGGCAGGGACTTTCAAAGTGCCGGCCTTTTCCATTTCATAGAGACGGTGCACGCCGGTCGTGGTTTCTTCTGAAAGACCTTTAACGGCATCCAAAAGCTCAGGTGTCTTTTCATGCATCATGAGGGTGAGATCACCGCCATCATCCAAGATCATATTTGGCAGCCAACCGTCCGGACCCTTAATGGTTTGCTCGATGCACCACCAGAACTCCTCATCGGTCTCGCCCTTCCAGGCGAAGGTCGGAATACCAGCTTCAGCCATAGCCGCCGCCGCATGATCCTGGGTCGAGAAAATATTACAAGACGACCAGCGCAGCTCGGCGCCGAGATCAATCAGCGTTTCCATCAAAACAGCCGTCTGAATTGTCATATGAAGACAGCCAACAATGCGGGCGCCTTTGAGCGGGTTTTTGCCGGCATGTTCTTCACGCAAGGCCATCAGGCCCGGCATTTCGGTTTCGGCAATGGTAATTTCTTTCCGGCCCCACTCGGCCAGGGAAATATCAGCAATTTTATAATCAGACATTTGGTCGTCTCCTAAAAGGGGAGGTGAATTTCAATTAATTGTTGGCGGTGGTATCAGGCCTACACGTTCTATTCAAGAACTAAGGTGTATCGATACAAATTCAAGTAAAAGAGTTGATTTTCTGAAAATTAGTTTTCCTCAAACTTGTTTTCAACCAATTCGGTGATGGCTTGGCGGGCGGCCTGTTCATCAGCGCCCGCAACACTCACCAAAATTGTATCGCCTGGCGCAGCGGCCAACATCAGCAGTCCCATGATTGAAAGGCCTGAGACTTCCTGGCCGTCTTTGGCAACCATAACTTCTGCCTCAAACTCTCCAACGAGTTTAACGAATTTGGCTGCGGCCCGGGCATGAAGGCCGCGTTGGTTTCGAATTGTTAGGGTGACGTCGCTCACTATAAAATCCGGTTTACTTTAACTTTTGTCTTTGGCGAGAAGTTGCGAGGCGACATTGATATACTTCTTGCCGGCCTCCTGCGCTTTGGTCACGCATTCTTCGAGATCGCATTTATCCCGGCAACTGGCAAATTTGACCAGCATGGGCAGATTAACCCCGGCAATCACTTCGGCGTTGGCTCGGTCCATCACTGAAATGGCTAGATTGGACGGCGTGCCGCCGAACATGTCGGTTAACAACACAACGCCGTTATCTGAGTTTACCTGATTGACCGCATTTAAAATGTCAGCGCGGCGCTGTTCCATATCATCATCCGGTCCGATGCAAATGGTAGCAACATTTTCCTGTGGGCCAACGACATGCTCCATGGCGGCGATGAGCTCATCTGCCAAATGGCCGTGGGTAACAAGAACCAAACCGATCATCTTCTCTTCAAACCTTAGCTATATTCTCAACTCATATCTCGGTGATTTATTTGCGCCCGAAGTCCTTCTTTGTCAAACCACTTCGCAAGCTGTTCGGCAACGTAAACCGAGCGATGTCGCCCACCGGTGCAGCCAAAAGCGATGGTTAGATAGCTTTTACCTTCGGCCTCAAAGCGCGGCATTAAAGGTGTCAGCATTTGGGTGAGATTGGCAAAGAAACCATCAAAGGCTTCATCGGCTTTTATATAAGTGCCAACCGCCTCATCCTTGCCGCTCATTTCCCTGAGCGCGCCTTCATAATGAGGATTGCGCAGAAATCTGACATCCAAGACAAGATCGGCTTCCCGGGGCAATCCCTTGCGATAGGAAAAAGAGGTCACGAAGACGGTGAGCTCCTGCTTGGCGTCCGAGCCGAACTGCGCCTGCAGAATTGTTTTAAGCTCACCCGGTCCAATGGCTGTTGTATCGACCACCATATCAGCGCGTTCGCGCAACGGCGTTACGAGTTTACGTTCCCGTTGAATACCGTCTGTCACCGGGCGGTCCATCGCGAGGGGGTGGCGGTGGCGGGTTTCTTCATAGCGGCGATGCAGAACTTCGTCATCACAATCTACAAATAGAATTTGGGCGTTGATATTGTTGGCGGCGGTAATCTCATCAAAGTGGTTTAGAAAATCATCGACGGCAAAATCGCGGGTTCGAATATCAACGCCGAGGGCAACGGGTCGATCAAAACCGGGGGCTTCAAATTGCTGCGGCCCGCCGGTTAAAATGGCCTCCAACAAAGTCAGGGGGACATTATCGATGGCTTCAAAGTTCATATCCTCCAGCGCTTTGAGCGCCGAAGATTTCCCGGCACCCGACATGCCGGTCACAATCACTGCCTGGATATTGTCTGGGATATTATCTGGGTTACTATTTGGGATTTCATCAGAACTCATTCTATTAAACTGGCCTTTCCGTCCTGAATGTGCAATGCCATTTTTATTTTCGCCGGTGCCGATATCTCAAACGCATCAATGTCGATTACCGGAATGGTGATACCGTCGATCAACTCTTCTTTGACCTCGGGCAAGCGTTCAGTTTTATCTCGAGGTTTTAACTCGACAATGAGGGCAAGCGGCACGTCTTGGACGGCGCCAATATTTACCAGGCCAATGCCGCGCACCTCAATTAGGCCGCGAATTGTAACCGGTGCGGTGAGATGCAGCTTGCCATCGACAGTATCGAGCTCGACGCGATCATCGGCAATTAAGTCTGCCCCATCATCGATGAGGCGCAAGGCGAGATCGGATTTCCCGCTACCGGACGGGCCTCTGATCAAGACACCGATGCCATCCAGGGCGACGGCAGTTGCGTGGAGCTGCGTCATGTCCGAAAGGTTACTCCGTTTGGGGCAAACTCACAATAAAACAGGCACCCAACACGTCCCCCGCCTCATCAACCAAGTTTTCCGCCCGGATCGAGCCGCCATGAGCCTCGACGATCTGCTGGGAAATGCTGAGGCCGAGGCCTGAATGAGTGCCGAATTTCTCGCTTTCGGGACGTTCCTGATAAAACCGATTGAAGATGCTCTCTTCCGTGCCGGGCGGCAATCCCGGCCCTTCATCTTCTACCGTGATAACCGCCTGGGTGTCATCAATGCGAACCCGCAAGGTGATAGACGCGTTGTCCGGGCTGAAACTGACAGCATTGCCGATGAGATTTCGGAACACCTGAACAATACGATCTTCTATCCCCGGCACGATCGGCTCGGCAGAATAGTCGCGAATGAGATTGAGCTTGATGCCATGCGCATCAAGTGTCACATCGTGCAGATCGACGAGCGTCTTAAACAACCCGTCGAGATTTACCGGCGCCATTTTGGCACGGGACAGCTCTGCATCCAGCCTGGAGGCATCCGAGATATCCGAAATCAGACGATCCAGGCGCTGAATATCATCCAATATAATAGCCATAAGTTTTTTCTGCTGCTCGGGGTCTTCGAGGCGCGCGACTGTCTCAACAGCACTCCTGAGAGAGGTCAGCGGATTCTTAATCTCATGGGCAACATCGGCGGCGAAGCGCTCGATCGCGTCCATTCGCTGCCACAGTGCTTCGGTCATATCATTTAGCATGGAGCCAAGTTCACCAATTTCATCCTTGCGGGCGATAAGATCCGGAACAGCATAATGCCGTGAGCTGCCTTTCCGAATTTCTTCAGTGGCGATCGCCAAACGCCTGAGGGGCCGGGCAATCGTGCTGGCAAGATAAATTGACAGCAACACCGTCACCAATAACGCAACGCCAAATACTTTTAGAATATCGAGGCGCACTTGAAACACGGCTTCATCAATTTTACGCGAATCTTTGGTCAAAGTAAGTGCTGCCAGTACTTTCTTGTAGCGTTGAACCGGCACTGCAACACTTAAACTCAATGTGCCATTTGGCTGCGAGCGTATCGCCCTTCCATGATCACCATTGAGCGCGATTTTTGTTGCCACTGATAAATCGGTCGAATGATTGGTATCGCCCAAAAGACGCCGCAGCAGGCTTTCAAAACGGTCTGACATTTGATCTGTAAATTCGCTGTCAGTTTTTGGCGGCGGCAAATTTTCGACCTGAACCGCCCGACCTCGTCCGCCCAGTAATCGGCTATCAGTCAACACTTTGCCATCGGCCAAAATTAGCTGGGCAAAAGTTCCCGTGGTTAGTGACATGCGACGGACAATTTGGCGGGCACGCTCGGCGACCAATTTTTGTCTGGTGCCGCTATTGCCAACAGCAGCTTCACCAATTGCGGCGGCAAACAGTTCTGCTTGGATATTGAGTGCGGCGATTTCGTTATCGATCAGACCTTGGCGATATTGTCCGACATAGAGCAGGCCAACAACCAAGACCGCCATAGCCAATACATTGATTGCCAGGATCCGGCGCATGATGGGAGACATACCCTTCCGCCTGGAACCGGTTTTGTTGGATCCATCGGCCTCATCGGGTGTTTTAACCGCTATGTCTTCCCCCGTGTCCAAAATCCCCTGTCGCCATCCTCTGATTATACTTATTGGCTTGGTCAGTTACTGGTAGGCGCGCTTTCCTGATAGCGATAGCCGACGCCATAGAGTGTTTCAATCTCGCTGAAATCATCATCAAGCGCTTTGAATTTTTTCCGCAGGCGTTTAACGTGACTGTCAATCGTCCGGTCATCGACATAAATATGTTCGCCGTAAGCCGCGTCAATCAGCTGATCACGGTTTTTAACATGACCGGGACGCGTAGCCAGTGATTTCAGCAATAAAAACTCTGTCACTGTTAAATTGACCGGAGCGCCTTTCCAACTGCATTGATGGCGGCTCGGGTCCATGATCAGATCACCACGGCGGATGACTTCTTCACTGGCGCCATCCGGCCCGCCGCCGGTATCCAACTCGCGCCGCCGCAAAAGGGCCCGAATACGCTCGATCAGCAGGCGTTGGGAAAAAGGCTTTTTGATATAATCGTCAGCGCCCATGCGGAGGCCCAAGACTTCATCAATCTCATCATCCTTGGAGGTCAGAAAAATAACCGGCACACCACTTTTCTCGCGAATTTTGCCAAGCAGTTCCATACCATCCATTCTGGGCATCTTGATATCCAGCACGGCCAAATCGACGGGCTTTTGGTTGATGCCGCGCAGTGCGTCGGAGCCGTCGACATAGGTATCCACATTAAAACCTTCGGCCTCGAGCGCCATGGAAATAGAGGTTAGAATATTTCGATCATCGTCAACGAGAGCTATAGACTGAGACACATATGCACCTATTCGTTATAATGTTAAACACAGGCTTGATTGCCAGGGTAATTTGAGTGGGCAATTGTGTCAAAAATATAGTTCAATTAAGGCAATTTAAAACAATAGGTATTCCCAGCATGAGCGTTAAAAAAAGACCAAAAATCCTATCCGCAGACCAAACGTCTAGGCACATTGTCCGGTCTGCCCGAAAAGCATTTTTAAACACCCTTGCCAATCCGAATGATGCAGCCCTTGCCGGTTGGCCATCGACCTCGATGGTGACGGCGGTTACCCATTGGGACGGCTCACCCGTTTTGATGTTATCCGATATCGCCTATCATGCGCAAAATATTCAAGCTGATAATCGCTCTGCTTTGATGTTTGACGGCACAGCTGGACTTGCCAATCCGCAAGAAGGGCCTCGGGTCAGCGTTGTCGGCCGGCTCAAGAAAACCAACGACAAAAAATTGCATGCCCGCTTTCTCAATCGCCATCCGGGGGCTCGGCTTTATGCCGGGTTTGGCGACTTTAATTTCTACAAAATGACGGTCGAGAAATTTCATTTTGTCGGCGGCTTTGCCCGCGCCGTCTGGATCAATAAACGCAAAGCCCTGCTTGCAAAATCTGATTGGTCCGAGATCGCCGACAATGAACAAGGCATTATTGATCATATGAACGCCGATCATGGCGATGCGTTGCGACTTTACGGCACGAATCTATTAGGCAAACGCGGCAAGCATTGGCTGATGATCGGCATTGATCCAGAGGGCTGCGATTTAAAATGCGGCCAAAACATTCACCGCCTGAATTTCGATAAACTCAATACAACTTCTGCTGAAATCCGCAAAACTCTGGTAGATCTCGTCGCTCAGGCAAAGAAATCCTAACAGCCAAAAAAAATACTTCAAATTTTAGCTAATTTTTGATCAATTAAAAAATATTGCTTAACCCGATATTCATACTATATATATTATGTTCAAGGTATAAAACAACACAATGTAGTAGTAAATTTATAAAACTATTCTTAACTATACTGTGCTCTATTTAGTTTTTTAGGTTTTATAAGCGGGTTTAATTATGTCTGAACTTATAGTTACTTTTTCTTTTGTAAGTTTATTTGTTTCAATTGGCGTGCTGTGGTTTGTCGCTGAGATGACCCGCCGATTGATGACGTCCAATAAGAATTACATCGACGAACGATTCACCAATCTTCTGGCCGATATGCGAGAAATGGAAGCGAAACACAAGAAAATCGGCATCGCTTTTCAAGATCTTGCCGATGAGATGGAATCGGTGAAAATGTCGCAACAACATAGCGCCGGCAAAGAGCTTGCTATTACCGCCTCGCTGAAAGAGGTCGCCAAACAAATTAATTCTTTAGATTCAATGCGTAAAAAAGCAACCGGCACCGACGGTTAAGCCCAACCAACCGAGCCGATTTTTCTAGCAACGATCGCTCCATAAAAAGCCCGAAAAAAAACTTTTAAATTTTGTTCGATTCCCGAACAAGATCGGTTGCACCCTGCAAATTCGAGGTCTAGAGTTCCCCCTAAATACGATGAATTACTATGCCAATTTAGAGTCTGAAAAAGGCTTAGGGAGCGTCAAATGGCAACAGCTGAAACCAATCGAACCAACAATCATAAATTAGTCGCCTGGATCGATGAGATGGCGGGATTGACCAAGCCGGACAACATTGTCTGGTGTGATGGTTCGAAAGAAGAATATGACCGGCTCTGCGCCGAGATGGTTGAAGCTGGAACTCTAACGCCGCTTAATCCTGAAAAACGCCCCGGCTCCTTTCTCGCGAATTCTGATCCCGACGATGTTGCCCGTGTTGAAGACCGCACATTTGTTTGCTCGACACTCGAAAAAGATGCCGGCCCGACCAACAACTGGACCGACCCGGTCGAAATGAAAGAGACCATGAACGGCCTGTTCGATGGCTCGATGGCTGGCCGTAATATGTATGTCATTCCGTTCAGTATGGGACCGCTCGGCTCCCACATCGCGCATATCGGCGTGCAATTGACCGATAGCCCCTATGTTGCAGCGAGCATGCGGGTGATGACCCGGATGGGACAAGCCGCCCTGGATGTGCTTGGCGATGAAGGAGAGTTCGTACCCTGCATGCACACCGTTGGCGCACCCTTGGCCGAAGGTGAGCAAGATGTGCCGTGGCCTAACAATAAAACCAAATATATCGTGCAGTATCCCGAAGAACGCTCGATCTGGTCCTATGGCAGTGGCTATGGCGGCAATGCACTGTTGGGTAAAAAATGCTTCTCGTTGAGAATCGCTTCGGTCATGGCCCGCGATGAAGGCTGGCTCGCAGAACATATGCTGATCTTGGGCTTGGAATCGCCCCAAGGTGAGAAGACTTATGTCGCCGCCGCTTTCCCAAGTGCCTGCGGTAAAACCAATCTCGCCATGTTGATCCCGCCGGAAGGCTTTGAGGGCTGGAAAGTACGGACAATTGGTGACGACATCGCCTGGATCAAACCGGGCGATGATGGCCGGCTTTATGCGATTAATCCTGAAGCTGGCTATTTTGGCGTTGTTCCCGGCACCTCGATGAAGACCAATCCAAGCGCCATGACCATGATGAAAAGCGACACCATCTTTACCAATGTTGCACTGACCGATGACGGCGACGTCTGGTGGGAGGGTCACGACGATCCCGCCCCGGATCACTTGATCGATTGGAAAGGTAATGACTGGACACCAGGAAGCGATGATCCAGCTGCCCACCCGAATGCGCGCTTCACCTGCGCAACCCATCAATGCCCGACGGCCGATCCGGCCTGGGATGATCCCGCAGGTGTACCGATCAGCGCGTTTATTTTTGGCGGTCGTCTCAGCCATACTTTCCCGCTGGTCTATCAATCGCTTGATTGGGAGCACGGTGTTTATATGGCGGCGACAATGGGCTCGGAGGCAACCGCCGCTGCCGTCAATCAAGCGGCCATTCGGCGCGATCCCATGGCGATGCTGCCGTTCTGCGGCTACAACATGGCGGATTACTGGTCCCATTGGTTGAAGCTTGGCAAGTCGCTCAAAAACCCACCAAAGATTTTCCGCGTGAATTGGTTTCGTAAAGACAGCGATGGCGGTTTCGCCTGGCCGGGCTTTGGCGAAAACATGCGGGTGCTCAATTGGATTGTTGACCGGGTCAACGGCAAGGAAGAGGCGGCTGAAAGTCCGTTTGGATTTATGCCGAAATACCAGGACATCAACTGGGACGGCTTGGAAGATTTTGCTTCTGATACCTTCGAAGAAATTATGGACATCGACCGCGAAGCCGGCAAAAAGGAAGTCGAGGAGCTTAAAGGCTATTTCGAAACTTTCGAAGATCGCCTGCCAGCGGAAATGGAAAATCAGCGGCAGGCCTTCGGTCAACGCCTCGACGCAGCCCCTGAGGTTTGGCGCATCAACAGTTAGCTTTTTAAACGGAGAAAGCGCATGGCACGCAAAGCCCATTTTGTTGGTAGCCTTGGTCTGGAAACCGCTGCAGCGGCGATGAGTTCGGTCGCTGAAATCCTCGGCCCCTGTTGCACGCGCATTCCTGATGGCGAAACCGGCGAGCGAGGCTATTGGGTGCGCTGGCAAATTTCTACCTTTGAGAAATGCGACGATCTGGAACTTGAAATCGTCAGAGAAACTGTCGAGGGCTATAAGGACAAATTGGAACGCCCGCTCTTTGCCATCAAAGCAGGTGTTGATCCAGCCAAGCTTGATCTCGGCGAGCTTGGCTACGCGGATGAAGCGATCGAATCTTACGCTACCTTTGCGGCGTTGAAGGCAAGTGGCACGATAAACGCTGATGTGCGTTTTCAAGTTTCAATACCGACGCCGCTCGCCTTAATTCTCAGTTTTGTGTCCCCCGCTTCTCAACTCGCCCTTGAGCCTGCCATTGTGCAAGCCACCAAGCGAGATCTGAAAAAAATACAGGGTGCCATTCCCGCCGACCAGCTTGCCATCCAATTTGATGTCTGCATGGAGGTCCTCGGCTATGAGGGTGCGGTTAAATTGCCGTTCGAGGATGGCCTAAACCAATCGGTCAGACGAGTCGGCGAATTGGGCGATGAGATTGACGCCCGGGCGGAATTTGGGATCCATCTTTGTTACGGTGATCCGGGCCACAAACATGTGGTTGAGCCAAAAGATCTTGCCACTTCCGTTGCCTTTGCCAATGGCATCACCGATGCGACATCACGGCTCGTTAATTTTATGCATATGCCGGTGCCGAAAGAACGCTCGGACGAAGCTTATTTCGAGCCGCTTAAAAATCTGGCGCTGGCGCCTGAGACAAATTTAGTGCTGGGCCTCGTTCATCACACGGGCGGCGTGGATGATAGTCAAACTCGCATCGCAGCGGCTGAGAAATTTGTCAGCGAGTTTGATATTGCCACCGAATGCGGCTTCGGTCGACGCGATCCCGCGACCATCCCGGCGCTCCTCCAGATTCATCGAGATTTATGTGATTAGGTTGCTACCGCTTTGCGCGGCCGGGATTTTCGCCACTTCGCCCAATAGCGATAACCGAGCAGCACCAAAATAATACCAAGATAGATCGAGGGCCGGGTAAAATCCGCCCGGATCATCATGAAGAAATGAAACACGCCCAGCAGCACGATGGCATAAATCAGCATGTGCAACTTCTGCCAACGCTTGCCGCCAAGGCGCTTGATCATACCTTTGGTCGAAGTGATTGCGAGCGGCGTCAACAACGTAAAGGCAATGATACCGATGGTGATAAAATTTCGCTTGGTCACATCTTTGATGAACTCGTCGAAATCTAGCTGCAGATTAAGTACGATGTAGGATGACAGATGCAGGCAGACATAGAAAAAAGCAAACAAGCCAATCATCCGGCGATAGCCAACCAGCTCGCCTTTTTTAAAAATTTCAGCCAGCGGCCGGACAGTGAGAGAAAGTACAATGAGAATCAATGCCCAATCGCCCAACTCGCGATCCAATTTCTGGATGGGGTCTGCCGTCATTAGTTTGGTGCCCAGCACGGTATCGGAATAAAGCGCATAAGCGAGCCATGCGAGCGGCATTAAACACGCGGCAAAAACCAGCGGCTTAAATATTTTACGGGAAGACTTAATAGCCATACTGATTAAAAGAACTTTTTAAGATCCATACCTTTATAAAGGTCGGCAACTTCTTCGCCATAGCCGTTCATAAATTTAGTTTCGATTTTTGGTGTGAACAAAGCGCCCAAACCACCTTCGCCGGTAATGCGCCGTTCTTTCTTTTGGCTCCAACGAGGGTGATCAATATTAGGGTTCACGTTTGAATAAAAACCATATTCACTCGGTGCCTGCACGTTCCACGTCGCAGCCGGCTCTTTTTCGACAAAATTTATTTTGACGATCGACTTAATGCTTTTGAAGCCATACTTCCACGGCACCACCAAGCGGATTGGCGCGCCGTTTTGATTGGGCATATGCTCGCCATAAACACCAACGGCCAAAAGCGATAGCGGGTTCATTGCTTCATCCATACGCAAGCCTTCAACATAAGGCCAGTCGAGCGCTTTGCGTTGCTGACCCGGCATCTGCTTGGGATCAACCAAAGTTTCAAAGGCGACGTATTTTGCCTTCGAGGTCGGCTCAAATCGTTTGATGATGTCAGCCAAAGGAATGCCGACCCAGGGAATCACCATCGACCATGCTTCAACGCAGCGCAGACGATAGATGCGTTCTTCCAATTGATGTGGCTTGATGAGATCGTCGAAGCTGAACTTGCCTGTCTTTGCGGCGTGACCGGCAATTTCGACGGTCCAGGGCTCAGGCTTTAAGGTATGGGCATTGCGCGCCGGATCAGATTTCCCGGTGCCAAACTCATAAAAATTATTATAGGTGGTGATGCCGTCATAGGTGGTCGGTTTTTCCGCTTCGCCAAAGGCCATTTTTTTAACATTTGGATATTTTATCCGGGTGGCTGCAAAGCTCGGGTTTAAAAATGGCGGCAAGAGAGAGGCGCCACTGGCAATGGCTGCAGCTTGGATAAACTGACGCCGATTTAGAAAGGCAGTTTTCGAAGTAATTTCTGATGATTTAACATCGGATGCCTTCTTATGCTTTATGAGCATCACTCTTTCTCCTTAGCGGTAATTCGACCCTAAAATAACAAATGCCCATTCTAGGGCATTATTCCAATGTTAGTAAAAAATATATCGATAAAATCAGCGTGAGGGCTGCTTTAAAAAAGCTATTAATCCGGCTCAATTCGATCGCTGGCTTCAGCCGCCGCAGATTCAGACTTTGCATCTTCGACGGTTTCTTTGGCTGCTTCTGGGGCGACCTTGGGTTGATCGCCATGATGAAGCTGCATCATCATGGCGATGGTATTTTTTTCATGGCTCAAAACTTTGACGGCATCGCGCGGCACCAGAATTTCCTGCACCCGGCAAAAAAGAATAATCGCCGCCGCCACATGAGGCTCTGAAAACTCAACATCGCGCGAATCGCCATCTTCAGTCGCGGCAAAATGCAACGTAACGCTGAGGCCTTCTTTTTTTTCAACAAGGAGGCTTTGAATGCTTGCATTGGGCATGTGCAGGTTGCTGCGCAGCGCATAGTTCACCAATGCGGCTTGCAACTCTTCTTCAGTAAAAATCAGACGGCGTAATTCTGTCGGCACTATTCTTTACCTCCATATCCGATATATAATTTTTTTGCGTAAAATACAATTAATGAGCTTCATCCCAATTTTTGCCATGGCCAGTATCAACAACCAAGGGCACATCCAAATGCGCCACCGATTCCATAACCGACTTGGCCAATGCAGTTGTCTTCTCCAACTCCTTTTCTGGCACATCGAAGATTAATTCATCATGTACCTGGAGAAGCATTTTGGCATTGAGATCAGCTTCTACCATCGCGCCCGGTAAAAGCAACATGGCGCGTTTAATGATATCAGCCGCACCGCCTTGGATCGGTGCGTTAATGGCCGCCCGCTCGGCAAAACTACGCCGCGCGCCATTGCTGTCTTTGATGCCGGGCACATAACAGCGCCGACCATAAAGCGTTGTCACATAGCCAAGCTCGGCAGCACTTTCCTTGGTGCGCTCCATATAATCATGAATGCCGGGATAGCGATCGAAATAGGCGGCGATGTATTTAGCCGCGTCCGATCTCGAAATATCCAATTGCCGCGCCAAACCAAAGGCCGAAATACCGTAGATGATGCCAAAATTAATCGCCTTGGCTTGACGCCTCACCATCGGATCCATGCCGTCGACCGCCACGTTAAAGACCTGGGCCGCGGTCAACGCATGAATATCAACGCCGTCATGGAACGCTTCTTTTAAAACATCAATGCCGGCGACATGAGCCAGCAAACGCAACTCGATCTGAGAGTAATCCGCCGACAACAGAACATTGCCTTTGGCAGGAACGAAGGCGGTTCTGATCTTACGGCCTTCCTCACTGCGGATCGGAATGTTCTGCAAATTTGGATCGTTCGAGCTCAATCGTCCAGTCGAGGCAATCGCTTGGCCGTAATTTGTATGCACCCGCCCGGTTTCAGGATTGATCTGCTCGATCAAAGCATCGGTGTAGGTACTCTTCAATTTGGCAAGTTGGCGAAACTCCAAAATCTTTACCGGCAGCTCGTGTCCTTCAGCGGCCAAACCTTCCAAAATATCGGCGCCCGTTTGATAGGCACCGGTCTTGGTTTTCTTAGCGCCTTCAATACCCATCTCGTCGAACAGTATTTCACCCAGTTGTTTGGGCGAATTAATATTAAACTCATGGCCGACAAGTTCGTAAATTTCGGTCTCTAATTCACCCAGACGTTTAGCAAAATCAGCGCTGAGGCCTTTCAAAACTTTCGCATCGACCCGAATGCCGGTGCGCTCCATATCGGTGAGCACGGCTATGAGGGGCCGCTCCATGGTCTCGTAGATCGAGACCATATGTTCAAGAGCCAGCCGGGGTTTTAAGAGTTTGTGCAGGCGTAATGTGACATCGGCATCTTCCGCCGCATAATCGAGCGCCGCATCTAGCGCCACTTTATCAAACGTCACTTGCGATTTCCCGGTGCCAGCAACTTCCTTGAAACTGATGCATTTGTGATCGAGATGAAGCTCAGCCAGATCATCCATGCCGTGACCATGAAGCCCACCTTCCAATACATAGGAAATCAGCATGGTGTCATCGACCGGCGCAATATCAATATCGTAGCGGGCAAAAATCTCGGCATCATATTTCATATTCTGGCCGATTTTGAGTACCGATGGATTTTCCAGCAACGGCTTGATTAGCTTTATCGCCTCATCGCGGGAAATCTGCTTAATCTGACCGCCGTTTTTCTTATCTGGCCCATCATCGAGCCCTAAATCAAGTGTCGTCTGCTCTGCAGGCGCTGTATGCGCAACCGGGATGTAGCATGCTTTGCCGGGATGGATCGACATTGAAATCCCCACCAGCTCAGCCGTCATTGCATCAAGCGAAGTTGTCTCGGTATCAACCGCCACCGTGCCGACCGCAACGGCCTCGTCGATCCAGGCTTGGAGGCGCTTTTTGTCCTGTACCAGCTCGTATTCGGTTTTCTCCGGGAAAGCGGCGGCAACATGAAAGGCTGCCGGATCCGGCGCGTCGCCCGAAGAGGGTTGCTTAGACGTAGGCTTTGATGCCTCAGTCGAGGGTTCTGCATCCGGCGCTTTCTGGCCGAACTTACTTTCCATCCGCGTGACCAAGGATTTAAACGCCTGCTCTTGCAGAAAGCTTAAAAATATATCGGGCTCAATATCTTTGACCGCAAAATCTTCGAGCGGCACCTCGACCGGCACATCATTTTTTAGCGTCACGAGATCACGAGAAATGCGGGCAAGGTCAGCATGTTCGATCAGAGATTCACGGCGCTTGTTTTGTTTTACATTTTCAGCATTCGCCAACACACCATCGAGGTCGCCATATTCATTGATCAATAGAGCCGCCGTCTTCACACCGATACCGGCAACGCCCGGCACATTATCCGCAGAATCCCCTGCCAGGGCCTGAACATCAATCACGCGTTCCGGGCCAACACCGAATTTCTCGACAACTTGATCTGGCCCGATTTCACGATTTTTCATCGCATCAAACATTTTGACCTTTGCGCCGACACATTGCATGAGATCTTTATCGGTCGAAACAACCGTGACGTCAGCGCCCGCTTCAACGGCCTGGCGGGCATAGGTCGCGATCAGATCATCGGCTTCATAGCCTTCCATGTCGACAGCTGGAATGTTCATGGCGCGTGTTGCTTCGCGGACAAGCTCGAACTGCGGAATTAAATCATCCGGCGGCGGCGGCCGATGGGCTTTATATTCTTTGTAAATATCGCTGCGGAAGGTTTTGCGCGCACGGTCAAAGATCACCGCAATATGGTCGGCATTGGTGTCATCGACCAACTTCATCAGCATTTGGGTGAAGCCATAGACCGCATTGGTCGGCGTGCCGTCGGGGCGGTTCATCTGGGCCTTCACGCCAAAAAAGGCGCGAAACAAAAAGCCGGATCCATCGATCAGGAAAACATGTTTCATTTCTTTAGGATTTCCGCTCAGTGACCCGACCCACCAGATGCACCTTCAGCCAGAACAAACTGCCGGCTGCAATAGGGACACACAACCTGCCTCTCTTTGCCAATATTTAAATAGACATTTGGATGGCCTGCCGCACCGCTGCCGCCATCACAGCTGACGGAAGAGGTTTCGACGGTGATCGGTTGTTCAATTTCAGTGGTGTCCATTATATCGTTCCGTTTTTATTTAAATATTGCCCCAATACCAGTGGGGTTTTAATGCACGTTCGCAGATCATTATTGACCACCTGCATGGCGGATGATACCCCACATTTATTCATTGGCCAAACATTGACGTATATCGCTCACTAAAAAATATAGCCAAAATATATATAGGAAAATAATAAAAAATGAGCACTGCAAAACCTGACACATTGCCCGATTATGCAATTGAAATAACAGGTCTCAATAAGACTTATGCCGGAAATTCCATCCAGCCCTCTAATGAAGCGCTGACCGACATTAATTTGAAAATTCCAAGAGGCTCCTTCTTTGGCCTGCTCGGACCAAACGGTGCCGGCAAATCGACCATCATTAATATTATGGCAGGGCTGGTCATCAAAAGCTCTGGCGATGTCAAAGTGTGGGATTACGATATCGAGAAAGAAATGCGCCAAGCGCGCTCTTCAATTGGCATTGTCCCGCAAGAGCTCAACATTGACCCCTTTTTTACACCAAGAGAAGTCTTAGAAACCCAGGCTGGTCTCTATGGTGTGCCAAAATCAGAGCGCCGGACTGAAGAAATTCTGGCCGCCGTCCGGCTTGGTGATAAAGCCGATGCCTATGCAAGATCGCTGTCAGGCGGCATGCGGCGACGCATGTTGGTCGCCAAAGCCATGGTGCATTCACCGCCCGTGCTGGTCCTCGATGAGCCGACCGCCGGTGTTGATGTCGAACTGCGCCAGCAACTTTGGTCCTATATCCGTGAATTGCGCGCCCATGGTACGACAATCTTGCTGACCACCCATTACTTGGAAGAAGCTGAAGAGCTTTGTGATCAGATAGCCATCATCAATCATGGCCGCCTGGTGACGAGCCAGAAAACCGAAGACCTGTTGCGGACGCTAGATTCCAAAGAACTCATCGTGACTGTCGATAAGGCACTCACTGATATTCCGGAAGGTCTCAGGCAATTCAATGTCGAGCTCAACAACTCGCACAAACTGGTCTTTCGCGTGCCGCCCAATGAAGTGCCGGTCGAAGCTGTCATGGATGCCATCCGCAAGGCGGGTCTTGGCATTGTCGATCTTACCACCAAGGAAAGCGATCTTGAAGATATCTTCTTGATGATGACCCGAGGTGCCGAAGATGGTGTGAGCCTCGGCAAACCCGACTAGCGAGTTACTATTGAATGCAAGAAATTCGTAAAGGCCCTGTTATTACCTTCTTGCTTCTGCTTAGCCTTGGCCTTTCAGCCTGCGCCCCTCAACTAGTCCTGCCTGGACCAAAAGTAACCGCCCCAAAGATTACCGAGACCGCGCTCATCATGGCGGATGGTGCTAAGCTGCCGCTCCATCGATGGACACCCAAACAGCCGCCAAAAGCCATCATCCTCGCTCAGCATGGCTTTAACGATTACGGCCTGTTTGTGAAAGAAGGGGCGCAATTTTTTGCTGCCCAAGGTTTTCAGGTTTACGCCTATGACCAACGGGGCTTTGGCGCTGCACCGCATTTTGGTCAATGGCCGGGCCGAACAGCGCTGGCTGATGATCTGGTGACCACAACTAAATTACTGCGGCAAAAACACCCCGATGTCAGACTTTATCATATGGGGGCCAGTATGGGCGGGGCAATCATCATGACGGCGGCAACCCGTGACAGCCAACTTAAATCCGATGGCCTGATCTTGGCCGCGCCGGCGGTTTGGGGGCGGGCCAGCATGCGTTTTTATGAACGCTGGGCGCTCGGTCTGTTATCTCATACCGTTCCCTGGCTGACCCTGACCGGCAAAGGCCTAGACATTAAACCCAGCGACAATATTGCGATGCTGCGCGACCTCGGTCGCGATCCGCTCATTATTAAAGCAACCCGGGTCGATACAATCTGGGGTCTGGTCAATTTAATGGATGATGCCTTGGCCGCCGCCCCCAAGCTCAACGCCAAATCCTTGATCCTTTATGGCGACCATGATGAAGTAATCAAAAAAAAGCCGACTGAGATGATGCTGGCAAATTTGCCAAAATCAGCAAAACCGAGCCATGAACTAATCCGTTATAAAGACGGCTATCATATGCTGCTGCGCGACCTGCAAGCTCAAAAAGTGTGGCAAGACATCGTTTCTTGGATAGATGAGAAGTGACTATATTCAATCTTAGCGCGAAAATAGTTGCGAGATATTCTTGACTTTGTTTCCAAAAGGTTTATATCAGGCCGGTTACTACGTTACACAGACGTCTTGTGTGCGCCCTGTTTGATTACGCGAACACGCTATCGACCAGTTGCTTTCCTGACATTGTGAACGTTTGAACTGTGATCCGGCATATTGCTGGGCCACACAAATTGTAAATGTAAAGGAAATACAAAACTATGGTTGACGGTACAGTTAAGTGGTTTAACGCCACTAAAGGCTTCGGCTTTATTGAACCAGAAGACGGCGGCAAAGACGCTTTCGTTCACATCTCTGCTGTTGAGCGTGCAGGTATTGCTACGCTGAGCGACGGCCAGAAAGTTACCTATGAATTGGTAGCCGGTCGTGATGGCAAAGAAGCGGCTGAAAATATTCAGCTTCGGGACTAGTCACAAGACGTGAGAGGGGCAACCCTCTTATTTCTTTGGGGAGCGAGCCTTTAAGGTAATGCTCCCCTAGACGTCCCTCTCTTTAAATAGGGACGTTGCCGGGTATCGTAGAGATAATTCCTTTACCCAACTGAAACCGCTATTAGAGCGGTTCACGAAAAGAGAAAATATATACATGACTGATTTTTCCGGGCTCGACTTGATCGAGCCCTTGCAGCGGGCTTTAACCGCTGAGGGCTATGCGGCACCCACGCCGATCCAGGCCCAATCCATTCCGCATTTAATGGCGGGCCGTGATCTACTTGGCGTTGCGCAGACCGGAACTGGCAAAACGGCGGCTTTTGTGCTGCCGATGTTGCAAAGCCTAAGCGCGACTTCAAATGGCCGTCCCGAAGCTGGTCGACCACGCGCACTGATTTTAGCGCCGACCCGCGAGCTGGCGATCCAAATTGGCGACAGCATCCAGATTTACGGACAATTCTTAAACATTAACTCGACGACCATTTTCGGTGGCGTCTCCCAAGGCAAGCAAGTTGCAGCGCTGACCCGCGGTGTCGACATTGTTGTTGCCACACCTGGTCGTCTGCTCGACCTGATGAACCAGGGCAAACTCCACCTCGACCAAGTCAGCATTTATGTGCTCGACGAAGCCGACCGTATGCTCGATATGGGCTTCATCCACGATGTGCGCAAAATTACCGCCAAAGTGCCGGATCAGCGCCAGACACTTTTGTTCTCGGCGACCATGCCGGCAGCCGTGGCAAAACTTGCCCATGGCCTGCTTACCGATCCGGTCAAAGTCGAGGTTGCGGTGCAATCCACGACAGCTGACCGCATTGATCAACGGGTGTTGTTTGTTGAGAAATCGCAAAAGCGCGACCTTCTTACCAATGTTCTGGAAGATGGCGACATCTCCCGGGCGCTGGTTTTCACCCGCACCAAACACGGTGCCAATCGGGTTGCTAAGCATTTGGAACAAAACAATATTCGTTCCGGCGTGATCCACGGCAACAAGTCGCAAAACGCGCGCCAAGAGGCCCTCCAAGGCTTCAAAGACGGCAAATTGCGCATCTTGGTCGCGACCGACATTGCGGCGCGCGGTATTGACGTTGATGGTGTGACACACGTGATCAACTTTGATCTGCCCAATGATCCTGAAACCTATGTCCACCGTATTGGCCGCACGGCCCGTGCCGGTGCTGAAGGTCAGGCAATTTCTTTCTGTGATCAGGAAGAGCGGGAATATCTATTCGATATCGAAAAGACCATTCGTCAGTTGGTTGATGTTGAAGTCGATCACCCGTTCCATGCCCAAGAAATTGAGGACGCTGAGAAATCTGTCGCGCGACCTAAAAATGAGCGCGGTGGCGGACGCCGGTCAAATGGCGGCAAGCGTCATGCGAATTCCAACGGCGGAAATTCAAATAAGAAACGGCGCGGAAATAACGGTGGCGGCAACACGTCCAACACCAAACCACGGCGGGCTAAAAACCACCGGGGCAACCGAAACAATAACGCCCGAGCCGCCTAGACGATAAATTGTTGCGATAGGTCGCACCGTACCTGCATAGTTCTTTACGATTTCCATAGCGTGCAGTATGGTGCCGACCCTATCCACTCCCCATCAGCACCCGTAGCTCAGCTGGATAGAGCGCTGCCCTCCGAAGGCAGAGGTCACAAGTTCGAATCTTGTCGGGTGCACCAATCTTTTCAATAACTTAGTAGAATTATCCGTTAGGTAATTTTTATTTGGGGAAGCATGGGGGAAGCACTGGAAGTAATTTTAGCGGCTTTTAAAAAACGAATCTCTGTACTGCATCACCCGCAACTACCCGCCGAACAAACTCAGCCCACGCAGCCCGATCTGACCTCGGCGCGATGTAATTGGCTTTCAGCCAGTCGGGCAAGATACTCTCTTGTCG
>JABIHH010000053.1 GCA_018649725.1 Rhodospirillaceae bacterium
CAACGCTTAGCTCCACCGCCGTCCTCGCTCATGAGATATTCAACAGCTGGAATGGCTTGTTGGTTTGGCGCTGCGCCGGTGTAGAATACGTTGCGAGAGCTTTCCTCACCTTCGTACTGAACAGGATAGAACAGCATGCCGTTCAATTCTTCAAAAACTGGTAGAACCGATTTACGGGAAACCGATGTCCAGTTACCGAATACAACGTCTACCTTATGTTTTTGTAAAAGCTCTTTCGCTTTTTCAGCAAAGAGCGGCCAGTTGGAGGCCGGATCGACGACGACAGCTTCAAGTTTCTTACCGAGAAGTCCGCCTTTTTTATTCTGCTCATCCACAAGCATGAGCATGGTGTCTTTCAGTGTGGTTTCACTGATCGCCATCGTGCCAGACAGGGAATGCAGCACACCGACTTTAATTGTATCGGCGGCCAAAACAATATTATGGTCAGCGCTGGTAAACATTGCTGAAAGGGCAATGACACTAGCACCTGCTAATGTACGTAATTTGTTAGTCATAAGTTATCTCCACTATAAGGTTGTTGTTGCACCGATCCTTACGTTGCATAGGCCGTGCCAGCTTTGCAGAACGGGAGAAAAAATAAATATTAATACATTATTTCAATAGCTTACGGTCTATTAGTGGAAATAAACCAGTTAATCTATCCGACAAGATAATATTTAAACTGATTAAATATTAGTCAAATAATTTTTATGCCTATTATTTAGCCTTTTAATTTTGTTTATTATTTGACCACTCCAATAAAGCCCGCCATGATTCCAAACGGAGCACTTTGGTGTCTCCGCTACAGGGTTGTTGTTGCACCACAACACGATCTTGGACCTCCGGGGTTCTAACAAGGACCCCGGAGGTTTTAATTACCCAAATTTTAAGTAGTTAATGTCGGCTATTGGCTATTAGCTGCCATCGGCAAGCGTCGAAATGATGGCAGTTTTACCCCCGAAAGCAGACGAAATCGCCTGATGCTGATTCCGGCAGAAAATGACCCATAGCGGACATTCGTTTCTATTTGATTTTAATTCAGAGAATGTCATCTCATTGGCATGAAAAGGTTGGTTGCGGTGGCCCGCAACTATCTTAATTTGCTCCTCTTTACAAATGACCGATCGATGTAGAATTAGTAGTTGCTAAGGTGCAGTCAGACGAATTTGAAGTTTGCAAAAATTCACTTCGTTGCATTCATCAATTTACAATCACTTCAAATGCCAAAGACATCTAAATAATCGTTACCATCTACTTCTTGGTATAAACCGCGCTGAAACTTTCAAGCATTGTCGCACAGCCGCCACAATCCGAGCTCAAACCAGATAAATTTACTGCTTCCAGATGAATTTCAAAGCCGAGCTCCTGATAGGTATCAACCACATCATTGAGGCGACTATGATCAGTATTACAGCGAAACTCCCAGCCCTGGGCGACCAATTCGGGATCATGCGGAATATCGCAACCAGTATAAGATTTAATCAGGCGCTGCTGATGCATCGGTACGGCACAGCCTTCGAGTTCTAACGGATCAAAATTTTCAGCCATTTTCTCTTTCTCAAATAAGAGTTAAGCAGCGTTGCGTTGGCCGGCGTTATTTTCCACCCGGTCTTTATTATTTGGTCCATCGGCTTTTTTGCGATCAAGCCGGATATGGCCGAGGATCGCGCAGCCTAGCGCGGCGGTAAATTGCGGCAAATCATCTTCGGCGACATTGACTGCCAATTTTAGTTCCTCAGCAATCGCCTTGACCATCGACGGCCAGCGCAAAATACCACCTACCACGGTGACTTCTGCTTCGGGCTTCACCCGCTTGAGCAATTGTACCGAGCGCTTGGTCAGCGACATTGAAGCACCAAACATGATGTCTTCGGGTGGCACGCCATTGGATAGGTGATTTATCACCTCCGATTCGGCGAACACCGTGCAGACACCTGAAATCGGCACAGCCTCGGTAGCAGTATCAAGGAGCCCGCCAATATCTTCGGTCTCGTAACCCATATAGCGCACTGTCTTTTCCAAAAACATACCGGTACCGGAGGCGCATTTGTCATTTAGCCGGAAAGTCTGAACTTTTTTAAGCTCATCAATTTTGCTGGCTTTCATTGTCTGGCCGCCGATATCCAAAATTGTTCGAGTCGCCGGAAAAAGAAAACAGCAACCCCGCGCCGTCGCTGTCAAATCGGTCACTTGCAAATCGCGCTCATCGTACAAATGGCGACCATACCCAGTGGTGATGCAATAGTCGATATCGCCTTTTTTTATCCCAGCTGCTTCAAGCGTCATGCCAATAACGGTATCCGCCGCTTCTTTCAGCTTCGCTCCCGTTGCCTTCATCGCACGACCGACAATATTTTTGTCACTATCCAAGATCAGCCCCTTGGTATAGGTCGAGCCGATATCCAAGCCGATTGTATATGCCATGATTATGCCATCTCCTTCTGGACTTTACGGGCTTCACCGGCCAGCAGGCTATCGCGGGCAAACAAGGCGGCCCCCAACGCCCCCATATAATGGGAATCGTCGCTAACGTTCATTTTAATTTCAAGTTTATCTTCCATCGCTTTGATCATACCGATGTTCTTGGCCACCCCCCCAGTAAACGTGAGCTCATCATTGATGCCAACCCGGCGCAGCAGACCAAAGGTCCGGGTGGCAATCGACTGATGCACCCCCCAGAGAATATCTTCGACGGTTTTGCCTTTACCCAGCCAAGCTAGCACCTCGGCTTCGGCAAACACCGTGCAGGTCGTACTGATGCGCACCGGCCGCTCTGAGTTCAGCGCCACCGGGCCGAGCTCGCCCAAAGGAATATCAAGCGCCATTGAGGCTGCGCCCAGAAACCGACCGGTACCGGCCGCACATTTGTCGTTCATGCAGAAATCCTTGATCTCTCCAGTCGGCTCAACAGCAATAGCTTTACTATCCTGGCCGCCCATATCGAGCACGGTCTGAGTATCCGGAAACATATGCACAGCCCCCCGACCATGACAACTGATCTCGGTCACCTGACGGTCGCCGAAAGTCACTTTGTAGCGGCCATAGCCCGTGCCGATAACGTAACCAACATCATCATCGGCAACGCCCATTTCATCGAGCGCCATCTGATAAGACATCTCAGCAGCTTTGACAACGTTGGCGCCGGTATCGATCAGGGCCCGGCCAACAATATTTTTATCCGTATCGATAACGACAGCCTTGGTTTGGGTTGACCCAACATCAACGCCTGCAGTGTATTTCATTTGGTTTGCTCCAGTTTCATCGGGTCATCGTTAAAGTATCAGTCGAACATGATGTTTTCGACGAAGGTTTCCAATTGGATCGATAAATGGTCAAAGGTCGTTTGGTTTTCCTCAAACTCACTGATGAAATAGGGAATATGTTCTTCATCGAGCTCTTTCGAATAGGCGACTTGTTCCTCTAGACCGGGCTCACACATTTTAGCGCAAGCCAGAATGACCGCTTCGGCTTTGGCATTTTTGATGCGTTCCAACAGCATCTTTTCTTTAGGCTTCCTGAGGTCATGCTGGACCGGGCTATAGGTCGAGTTCTCAAGATAGGCGTGGGCTAAACTGTCGATCGGATCACCTTCGACTGGCACATCACCCAGGATGTATCTAAGGCCAATAAACAGATCATCATCGACGACATAGCAAGACCGGGCAACGGTCTGCAAAAGATCGATCGGCGGTGTCTCACAAAAGCCGCCTTCAAAGACGACGCGCATTTTGTCCTGCTTTTTGACCGGCCGGGCGCGGATCATCTCTAAAACGGTTTCGAGGAATTCATTAAATTCCTCACGTGGCAGGAACCCGGCCAATGACATCAGCACGAGAGAATCATCGGCCCCGATCAGCCAAGGAGTTTGGTTGCGAATGTCATACAATTCCCGCATCAAGGCCCGGGATTTGTTGTAAAGCGTAATCGAGTTTTTGACCGCTTCCTTGCTGATTGAGTTGCCGCTAGTTGCCTCGATATCACGCATCATGCGGTGATATTCGTGACCGAGATACTCCTGGGCAAATTTTGAATTGGGATTTTGCGGCAAATATAATATCTGGCCTTTATAATCAAAATTTCGATCCCAGATCGCGCCGAGATTACGGGCGGCATCGCAAATCGGATGGGTTACGAACAGATCCAATTCGATATCTTTGGTAAGCGCAATATCGAGCGAGGTTTTAATAATTGAGCACAGGTATGACCCAAACCGGGATTCTGACTCGGCGCCATCCGATTGGGCCCCTCTGATCTTAACCGGCAGCATGCCCGCCGCATGCGCTATTTCTTCGGGAAAATAAACCTGGAAATGGCCCAGTACCGTGCCGCCATTTTCCCGCCATTTAGCCACCGTCGGGTAGCTCGGGTCTTCCACCAAGTCCCGCGCCAGATGAAAAATCTGTTCGAGAGATTTACCCTCCCAGTCGGTGAAATACCGCACCTTATCGGTCATGATCATGCTCTCAATAATACCATATGAATTAAACCCCGGCCTGCTGCCGGCGCGATATGAGCCCTTCAAAAAAGGCGTCAGCACGATTTTTCATTTGCGCTTCCGACACGACCTGGGGGTCGATTAAATCTGATTCGAAAAACAAAGTCGACAGGCCCAATTTCTCCACGACATAACGCCGCTGATCAGCCAGTCCGGTGGAAACCGTCCGGCAGCTTTTAATTGGGTGGTAGACCACGCCATCGAGGGCAAAATCCTCGACCGCTTGCTCCATGGCAAAAGCCTGATTGAACATGCTGTCCATGGCTTCGCGAACCATTAACAGCTGGCCCTCGGCAAAACTTTCCAGCGGGTTATTCAAATCATATTGGAAGCCGGAACACGTGCCACCGGAGGCAAACCACAAATAGGATGAGGTTACGAAAACCCCACCCCAATCGGTAAACATTTTGTTGAAGCCTGAAAAAATTGGGTAGCATGGCACACCAACGAAGGCCAAGCGGAATTGCTGATCCATTTCCACCGGGCCATTTTCGCCCTTAAGCCGAATGCCAACATCGTTTTCGGCGCGGTAAAGCATCTCCTCATAAAGGCGATCAAAATATTCAGCGCCTTCCTTGGAACCTCTAAATCCATTTGCCATCCCGAGGTAAACCGTGCCATCGGTCAAGGCGTTGAACATAGCGGGATTATTGGCGTTTAACCTAATAATTTTGTCCCACCGATCACTCATACGATTGGCGTAGCCGAGTATTTCGCGGAATTTATCAATATCAAATTTGAAGCCATTGACCTGCTCGCAAAGCTCGATTAATTCCTTGACCTGACCAAGCACATATTTAGCTTCAAATTTAAAATCGTCGCTGCCGGGCTGGCTTTTATCGGCGAAACAGCGGGTACCCGGAATATCCATCGTGAAGGTCGGCACCTTATGAAGGCGCTCCCAAATCTCGGCCCATTTGATATAGGTGTTGCAGGCATTGGTGAGCACCGCAATGCTCGGTTTAGGAATGGTGCCCATCGGATGTTTGCCGCCGGCCAGCTGCATTGCGACATCGGCTTTGACGTAACCGCAAATGTCCGGTGAAAAACCGTAATCCTCGGCCTCGTTCAGATAATCTCGTGAAACGCGCCGGATCGCCGTTTGCAAGGCGTTTACTTCAGGAAAGCTAACGGGCATATCAAAGGTTTTTAAAACTTCGTTCATGCTGCCGAGCACAAAAACATAAGCCGCTCCGCCGCCGTTTTCCGCAACCGTGCTCAATTCATTAAACCAACTGCGGAAAAGATCGGCGCCCTCCCGGACACCGCGGCCAACGATATCATTGTCACCAGCTAGGTTAGCAGCATGAACCGGTTTTTTTATTGCTTCCTGAGATACTTCTCGAATGGCCACGATTTTTTCCTGAGCGTTTGATCCTGATATTTTACGATAAATTGAAAGTTAGTTTTTCCTGACTTTCACTTCTCCATTTTAATTGCAATAATCACAATTGGAATATGGTTACTCGGCATTGTCAACAAAATTCAATTTTCGAATTTTTCTTTCAAAGGAATTAACCCGAACTCATCATGAGCACCTTTCAGTTTGATATTTGCGAGCTACCGGCTGCGGTTGAGACCCTTCGGCTCGAATTGCGTCGCTTTTTTTCCACGGAATTAGCTGCTCTGACACCGCTTGAGCGCGCCGCCACCTGGGATGGCTTTGATCGGGATTTCTCTCAGAAAATGGCCGAACAGGGCTGGATCGGCATGACCTGGCCGAAACGCTATGGCGGCCATGAGCGATCAGCATTGGAACGCTACGTTGTCCTAGAGGAAGCGCTGGTCGCAGGTGCCCCAGTTTCGGCTCACTGGATTGCCGATCGTCAAAGCGGGCCATTATTGCTCCGCTTTGGCAGCGAAGCACAGCGCGAGCTTGCCCTACCCGGCATCGCCAAAGGAGAATTGGTTTTTTGTATCGGCATGAGCGAGCCCGATTCGGGCTCAGACTTAGCATCGCTCAGAAGCCCGGCGAAACGATCAGCGAACGGTTGGATATTAAACGGCACCAAAGTCTGGACCACCAATGCTCACAAAGCCGATTACATGATCGGCCTTTTTCGTACCGGTTCCAACGACGACAACCGGCGCGGCGGACTGTCGCAATTTATGATCGACATGAAGACCTCGGGCATTACCGTCAATCCAATCGTCGATCTGGTCGGTCGCAAGCATTTCAATGAAGTGGTATTTAATGATGTCGAGTTATCAAATGATTGTCTGATCGGCAGCGAGGGTGAAGGCTGGGACCAAGTGACGGCTGAACTTGCCTATGAACGCTCGGGGCCGGAGCGTTATCTCAGCTCTATTCATACGCTGCTGGCCTTAATTGATTGCTTAAAAGAAGATCCCCGCGAGCGGGCAGCGGTCATTATCGGTGAGTTGATGGCGAATATGATGACGCTTAGAACAATGTCGCTGTCTTTGGCGGCTATGTTGGATGCCGGCGAGAACCCTGCCCTGGAAGCTGCGGTGGTGAAAGATCTGGGTACTGGATTCGAGCAATCACTACCTGACATTGCACAATTACTGATCGAATTAGAGCCAGACCCCGGCGGTGCCACTGATATTCAGCAGGTTCAGGCTTTTCTTATTCAAGCAGCACCATCCTTTTCATTGAGAGGCGGCACGAGAGAAATCTTACGCGGCATTATCGCCCGGGGGCTCGGTCTCAGATGACAAATGAAATGAAAATTTTATTGGCGCAGACCGTGACCCGACTATTTGGTGATTTGGCGACAACGCAGGTCATTGCCGCCGCTGAAGCGGGGCAGTGGCCGGATGAATTGTGGCACGCTTTGACCGAGAACGGTCTCACCCAACCCTTAATCCCGGCAGCGCAGGGTGGCGTCGGCGCAACTTGGTCGGATATTTATACGATAATTCGGGCGGTCGGCTATTATCAGGCACCGATTCCCTTGGCTGAAACCATCACCGCCGGCTGGCTGCTCTCCGAGTCTAGATTGAAAGTGCCGGATGGCCCACTTGGCTTGGCCGGCAATTTCACCGGCACGCTATTCCAAGATGACCAAGATAATTGGCGCCTCGACGGCAGTCTCGCCCGCGTCGCCTGGGGCAATCACGTCAAACAGTGTGTTGTGTCAGCGGATTTTGCCGGCCAGCAGATGATTGTCACAATACCTTTGGCGGGGAGCAGCATTGAAACAGGTCATAATGTCGCGGGAGAACCACGCGATAAAATAACTCTCAGCCGGCAAGTCGTTCAAGCCGCCCTGGCCCCTGATCGCTTAGGTAAGAATGCCAGTGCACTTTATGGCGCAATGATCCGCGCTGCTCAAATCGCTGGCGCTGCCGAGAGGGCGCTCGAAGAAGCTATTGCTTACGCCAATGTCCGGGTGCAATTTGGTAGCCCGCTGTCAAAGTTCCAAGCCATTCAGCAAAATCTAGCTCAAATGGCTTGCGAGACAGCAGCGGTTGGCACGGCTGCTGAAATGGCTTTTTATGCCGCAAGCAAAGGACCGGCCGAGGCCTCGATTGCGGCGGCTAAAATTAGGGCTGGTGAGGCAGGCGGCTTGGTTGCTTCGACGGCGCATCAAGTGCTAGGTGCCATCGGCTTTACCCGCGAACACAGTCTAAATTTTGCCTCGCGCCGCATTTGGTCATGGCGAACGGAATTTGGTAGCGCCAGCTACTGGGCAGAAAAGCTCGGCCGTTTAACCATCGAGCGCGGCAGTGACAATCTGTGGGCGGATTTAACTGCCCGTTAATTAAATAGCTAAAGGAAATCTCGATGAGTGATTTTTTAATCTACGATCAACAAGGCAGCATCGTTACGCTCACCCTCAACAGCCCAGAGACCCGCAACGCACTTTCCAATCAGGAAGACTATCAAGCAATCGTCGCAGCTTGTGAGCAGATCAACCATGATAGCAGTGTTGGTGCGGTTATCTTAACTGGCGCGGGATCGTGTTTTTGCGCTGGCGGTAACGTCAAGGATATGAAAGAGAAAAAAGGCGCATTTGATGGTGATCCATTGACCATTAGCTCCAATTACCGCCACGGCATTCAGAAAATTCCGCTGGCACTGTATAATTTAGAAGCGCCGACAATTGCTGCTGTTAATGGCCCGGCAATCGGTGCCGGTTGCGACCTGACACTCATGTGTGACATTCGCATCGCATCGGAAAAAGCCAAGTTTGCTGAAAGCTTTGTCCAACTCGGCATTATCCCAGGCGATGGCGGGGCGTGGTTGCTGCAACGCGCGGTTGGGCTTTCGAAGGCCTATGAGATGGCGTTCACCGGCGATAGCATCACTGCCCGGGAAGCCCTCGAATGCGGACTGGTTTCAAAATGTGTGGCACCTGATGATTTAATGGCAGAAGCCCGGGCAATGGCGGAACGGATTGTCAAAAATCCGCCCCGTATTGTCAGGCTTTCGAAAAAACTGATGCGTGAAGGCATGCACACGCGCCTGGATACCTTGCTTGAGATGTCAGCCGCCTTTCAGGCGATGGCCCACAAAACCGACGAACATCTCGATCTGATCGACAAAATCTCGCTCGGTGAGAAGTAGTCCGGGAGTTTTAGGCCCCCGGCATCAGGCTTTCGATTAATTCATCCGACCAAGGTGCACCGGCGGCGCGGGCTTTACGAAGCGCGATAAAATCGATTTCACGACCGATTTCCTTATTGCCTTCATTAAAGGCGCGGAAACCGGTTCTGGCTTCGGCCAGCATGTTTAAGCCGAGCCAGGAGCGAGCATCCTCTTTACGCAAGTTCCATACTTCGAGTTTTGGTTTGCGAAGTTGCTCGACGGATTTGGTAGTGCATTCTGGGAAAGTATGCAGCAGCTTCGTGCAGAGGTCTTCAACTTTCGCATCCAGCAATGACAAATCCATTTCGCCGGAAGCAATAATTTCACGGCCTTTGGCTTTTTCTTCGCCTTCCTTGAATTCGCCGTGCATTGGGCGGCCCCAATCATCGGTAACCAATTCGGTGACGACCAAGGGGTTTGGCACGAACTTACCATCGACTTTCAAGCCGGGCACCGTATCCATAATAATACCAAGCCGAGCCGCTTTATGAGCTGACAAAGGCTGGCACAACACGGCCGAGACCATGGATTGCTCGACACCGATCAAGACTGGCAAGAAATCTGTCGCGCCACCAATGGCTGCCGAGCCGTGTTTGGGGCCAGCTTGGCCGAAATTAGCCATATCCTGCGCAATTGAAAAATCACACGCCATACCCATTTCCTGGCCACCACCAATGCGCATGCCGTTGACGCGGCAAATGGTTGGCTTATCGCAGAGCAGCATCGCTGTTACCATATCGTTAAAGAGGCGCATATATTGGCGGTATTCCTGGTCTTGGCCAGAATAATATTCGGCGTATTCTTTGGTATTGCCGCCGGTACAAAAGGCTTTATGACCAGCGCCGGTTAGGACCACGGCGTTGACATCTCGGGAATTCGCTGCATCGCGAAACGCCAAGATCATGCCTTTAACCATTTCGGTGCTGTAGGAATTATACTGTTTTTCGTTATCGAGCGTGATCCAGGCATTATAGATGCCGTCGACTTGATTACCGTTTTCGTCTGTTGCCGGACGTTTTTCATATTTCAATCCAGGAAAGGACCAATTCTCAACCAAATTGTGGTTGACGGGATTTTGCAGGGTTGTCTCTTTGACGATTGTTGCGGTGTCTTTAACCATTATTTTATTCCTCTAATACAGTGAATTTAAATATTTCTAATTGATCTTTAAGAACTCATCTTGGGCATCAAGATGGCCCGCCCTTTATTCTTATGGGCATGCACAAGTTCGAAAACCTCGTTAATATTATCTAGCGGGTGATGCTCAATGAAGGATTTTACGTTGACCTTGCCATCCAGCACCAAATCTAGCGCAGCTGGGTAATTGCTGGTGGTGCAGCCCCAATTGCCAAGGGCGCGGGCGTGAAAAGCCATCAAATTGGAGAGCCGGATCTCGACTTTGTCCATGGTAAAGCCAACCACGCAAAGGGTCGCGCCATGGACCAGTAAACCATAAGCGGTTTGCTGCCCAGGGGCTGAGCCCGAGCATTCCATAATAATCCATTCGGTCGCCCGGAGGCCTTGCTCCTTGGCAAAAGCAAACGCGGCTTTTTTAAGCTCGCGGCCCGGATAGTCTTTGGGGTTAAACGTCGCCGTCGCACCGGCGTCACCAATTAAATTCAATTTTGCCTGATCAACATCGACCGCAATCACCGTCGCGCCCATTGCGGCTGCTACTTGTACGCAATAGCCGCCGACCCCGCCAACGCCAATAACAATCACCAGATCACCTTCTGTTGCGCCGGCTTGGGAGACCGCCTGATAGGGGGTCGTCAAAGCATCAGCGACAACCGAGACATCCGCCAAATCAAGACCGGCAGCGGCCAATTTAGCCTCGTCTATTTCACACAGACCAAAGCCTGGAATTTTAATATGACTGGCGAACCCGCCATGGGTGTCGCAGCCCGGGACATTTTGCTGGCGGCAGATGGTTTCTTTACCACGTTGGCAGAGATCACATTTACCGCAAGGAATAACCGCTGGTATGAGCACGGCTTTGCCAACCCAATCTTCATAGCCTTTGCCACCGGCAACCACCCGGCCACTGATTTCATGGCCAAGCGTCAAAGGCAGTTCGGCATTGGTTCTGACACCATCATAATAATAGCCAAGATCAGTGTGGCAAACGCCGCACCCTTCCACCTCAACGACAACTTCACCATCACCCGGTGGAAAGGGATTAAATTCAACTTTCTTCATCGGTTTGTCCGGGGCAGTCATTTCCCAACGGTAGGCAGTATCTGACATAGCTTAATAACCTCGATATTTGTTAGTAGGAGCGAGCCGCTGAAATTAACTCTCAGCGCAATTTAAAACGCTGAATCTTACCGGTAGCCGTTTTTGGCAAATCATCGGTAAAGTTGATCCAGCGGGGATATTTGTAGGGGGCAAGATTATTCTTACATTGTTCCTGAATTTCATCTGCGAGTACATCCGAGCGCTCGTCACCGTTTACTAAGACCACCCAAGCTTCCGGCTTAACCAGACCGGCATCGTCATCGCGGCCGACGACGGCTGCTTCAAGAACCTTCGGGTGTTCGATCAGTGCCGATTCGATCTCAAACGGTGAGACCCAAATGCCACCCACCTTCAGCATATCGTCGTTGCGACCGCTGTAATAGAAATAATTGTCTTCATCGCGGTAATAGGTATCACCAGTATCAAGCCAACCATCAACAATAGTTTGGGCGGTCTTGGCCGGATTATTCCAATAATTTTCGGTCACGGACGGGCCTTTAAGCAGTAAACGCCCCTGCTCGCCAACCGGCATATCATTGCCGCCATCATCGGCAATTCTCAGCTCGTAACCCGGCACGACCTTGCCACTGGAAAGCGGGCGGATATCATCAATTTTGTTTGAGATATAAATGTGCAGCGCCTCGGTTGAGCCAATGCCGTCGCAAATCGGCGCATCACAAATCTTACCCCATTGGGTTTGCAGATCGGCCGGCAGCGCTTCACCGCCGGAAACACAGCGCACAAAAGAAGCGGTATCGGCTTTATTGAAATCATCATGCGCCAGCCAGGCCGCATAGAACGTCGGCACGGCAGCCAATATGGTTGGCTTAAAGCGGCGGACCATCTCGGTGGCGGTATCCGGCGTCGGTCGTCTCAGGTCCAGCACAACAGCACCGCCGACCCAGAGCGGAAAGGTCATGGCGCAGCCGAGACCATATGCAAAAAACAGCTTCGGTATCGAGAACCAAATATCATCCTCGGTCTCACCCAGAACGCGCACGGCATAGAGCTCACAGGTTGCGATGATATCGCGGTGGACATGGACGACTCCTTTTGGCTCACCGGTCGTGCCCGATGAATAAAGCCAAAAACATTCAGACATTGCGGTCGCATCAATGGCGGTCAAATCAGCGCTGGCGGGGATGGCCAGTTCTGCGACCTCTTCGACTTTTAAAATATGGCTGGGCTTGGTTGCCACATCGTCCAGCGCGGATTCAACTTCGGCAGAAAATTCCGGCGAATAGAGCACCGCACTACACTTTGAATCTTTGAGAATAAAGGCAAAATCTTTGGCCCGTAGGAGCGTATTAAGCGGCACTGGAATAATGCCAGCTTTAATTGCACCCCAGAAAAGATAAAAGAATTCCGGACAGTCTTTGACCACCATCAGCATCCGCTCCCCCGGTGCCAAGCCCATACCGAGCAACGCATTGCCCCATTTATTGACGTTTTCCGCCAATTGCCGATAGGTCACTTTTTCATCGATCGTATAGATCACAACTTTATCAGCCCGGCCTTCGTCGAGATGCCGATCGATGAACGGTTGGGCGACATTAAAGTTATCCGAAAATACCAATTCCGGATGATCTGATGATCCCACAACTTGAACTGTGCTCACTACGCCCTCCACTAATTCAAAATTAGGTTATTTGTCAAAACAGAAAAACCACTGAGCGCAGCCGTTTTCTTCAAAAACAGAAATTCAAGCAACTCAGTAGAGTTCCAAATCAGCAGCAGCCTATTTATACAATCCGCCAGGGTATACAAACATGACTTTGATCAAGGCAAAATTGGTAAACTTCTATGACAATCATCGATAAGAAGGCCTGGAAGGCTGCAACCTATCCGCTATTTTGGCGATAGAATGCTGGAATTTTCTGATTTCGATCATAACTTTATAAAAGGACCACTGATGTTTGATTTATCGCACCAAGGCACCGTTTCCACTTTGACGCTCTCCCGACCACCGGCGAATGTGATCAGTCATGCCTGGTTGGAGGAATTTGACACCATCCTGGATCAGCTCGAAGGCAATAAAGTGACCAACATTCTTCACCTTAGAAGTAATCAGAAAATATTCTGCGCCGGCGCCGATCTCAATGAATACCGCCTGCGCATGGAGAACAATGAAGATCCGGCAGAATACAAAAAATATCTCATGAACTTC
This sequence comes from Rhodospirillaceae bacterium, assembly GCA_018649725.1. Classification (GTDB taxonomy): domain Bacteria; phylum Pseudomonadota; class Alphaproteobacteria; order Rhodospirillales; family UBA2165; genus TMED23. Next base: position 13,456 of record JABIHH010000053.1, read on the forward strand.
CACCGCCTGTTTGGTCGGCTCGAAAGTCTCGCCAAGCTGAGCATCGCCGAAATCGGTGGTGCGGCCCTCGGTGGCGGCTTCGAGCTGGCGCTATCGTGCGATCTTAGGGTGGCGGCTAATGAAGCAAAACTTGGCCTACCGGAAGGTCGGCTGGGACTGATCCCGGGCGCTGGTGGTACCCAGCGGATCACCAAGCTTTGCGGTCCCAGCACGGCCAACCGGATTGTGCTGGCCTGCGAGATTGTTGATGGCAAAACAGCACATGAGCTCGGTATGGTGCAATGGGCGGTACCGCGAGACGAACTCGCCGGTAAAGCGCTCGAAATTATTGCTAACTGCGGTGACGTATCCACCGACGCTCTCTTAGGAGCCAAAAAATGCATCGCCGCCGCCCAAGACCCGAACAGCGACGGCTTTGAAATGGAAATTGATGTCAGCCTGGAACTCGTGCAAAACCCGGACTCAATCAAGCGTGTCTCGTCATTTTTTGATAAGAACTAAGCGCGCTTCACTCGTCTGTGGTGGTTGCTATTTCATCGAGCGTCGGTGAGACACTGTCAGAAGAAAATCGACTTCAACATACGTCATCACGGCAAGGCAGATGATGTCTACC
>JABIHH010000084.1 GCA_018649725.1 Rhodospirillaceae bacterium
ATCCTGCACGCCATCCCGGTTCAATTGCTGGCCTATCACACAGCGGTCGCCAAAGGCACCGATGTCGATCAGCCCCGCAATCTCGCTAAATCGGTCACGGTGGAGTAGTTTCCAAAGAGGGCAATCTGATGAGGATGTCTGCTTTACCCCTGATGGCGGGCACTATTCTCATCTTTTTAAAAATGGCCAATTGCCTTTGTTGTGCAAAGGAGCTAGTTGTTGCCAACCTGTTGACTATAGAAAAGAAACAATGTCTACGGATTTTTTTGCCAGCTACTCCGCATACAAGAATTATCGCTCCCCTTCGTTGGCTAGCAAAGATATTGCGCGGTTCGATGCCGAGATATGGAAACCTGCGGAATTTTCTGTGGATATGACCTGTCTAGAGATTGGCTCCGGAACCGGCGAGTTTCTTGCGTATCTGGCAGGTAAGGGGCTTGTGAATTTCCACGGGATTGACCAAGACATTGCCTTGAAAGAAGTTCAGATACCTGAGGTTTCTCCACGATTTGAATGCATTGATGTATGGCAGTATCTCGAGAAATCTAAAGATGACGAATTTGATCGAATTGTGTTGCTTGATGTTCTCGAGCATTTTTCTCCAGATGAGGGGTTTCGATTACTTTCTTTGATTAAAAAGTCCTTAAGCGTTCAAGGGAAGATCGTTGTCAGAGTACCGAACGCATCTTCCCCTTGGGGAACAAATTACCAATTTGGCGACCTAACCCATCAGACGGCATTTAACAGTGAAAGTCTGAGGCAACTGGCAACAGCCTGTTCGCTGAATGTGGATTCCGTTTTCGACCAGAAGCGCGGCTCTCGAAGAAGGATGGTTACGGATACAATCGTCCATAAGTTCCTTTCATGGGCGCTGTTAACAACCCCTCCATTCTGGGGGGCAAACCTTTATTGCGTCCTTTCCCTAAAATGAACTTCTAACGGTGATTCTGAAGAAAATAGCTCTTGCAGCCAATTCCTCCAACCAGAAAAAGCGCAGAATTCTCCTATGAATCATTGTTGGCGTATCCATCCTATAATTTTGGCTAACCAGTCCGCTCCCGAACCCAATTGATGACGATATCGACCGCTTCGATGAGCTTGTCCGGCTGATCCTTATAATAATGGGTCGCGCCTTCAATCTGGTGCATAACTTTGTCCGGGCTCGCGGAAGCCGCGAATATTTGGCGGGTGTGGCTGGGCGGTGTTGCTTCATCGGCTTGATTTTCGACGAGTAGTAAGGGGGTGTCGATGCGTTTGGCGCAGGCGATGCCATCGGCGTTTGATCGCTCCGACCATTGTGACAACCAGGCCCTAAGGGTGGAGAAGCGACCGATGCCAACCGGGCCGACATTGACGGTTTCCGGATTACCGAGATAACACCAGTTTTCCTTGCGGCCATTGGGCTCGATATTGGTATCCAGAAAGCGGGGGTCGGCCATGGTACGGTGCACGATAAATGGCCGCTCCATTTCGGCGCCATCTTTGGCTTCAAGATCCGCCAAAGATTGATCGGCAAAAGCGGTGATGCGCTTGATTCGGGCGCGCTGAGCTTCCCGAAATTCGGCGACATAGTCTTCGCTATAAGGCGGCTGGTTCGGATTAGCTGGATCATAGAGATCAAGCTCGACAGTGCGGTCATCGGGATTGGCCTCGTCGTTGACCGATGGATCAATCCATTCAGACAAAATCCGAGCGCGGCCGATATGGGCGGCGATAAAGACCACCAGATCAGCGGGGATCAGCGCTGCTTGGGTGAGATCAGCCGGGTCGCCCGCTGGTGTTTCAGTGATCGTGGGATTTAGGGCCTCGGCCTGATAGAGCAGCGTCAAGGACCCGCCGCCGCTCCAACCCATCAGAATAATTCTCGTATAGCCCAAGGTCTCTTTGGCATAGCGAATATATTCTGCCAAATCGACAACGACTTTCTCCATAATTAGGGCCGTATCGTTTTTGGCATAGCGACTACCGCAGCACATCACGTGATGGCCCGCCCGGGCAAGGCCCGCCGGAAAAGGCATAAGATTGAGCGTCGTGGCCGGGTGCATAAAGACGAATAAAGTGTCCGACTCAACGTCTTTCGGAACCATCAATTGCCCTTCCAAAAAGACGTAGCCTTGGGAGCCGACAAACCCATAGGTTTCTGTGAAAGAAGATTTATCTTCAAATTGAACAATGATGGGTTTTCGGTCGAATTCATATGTCGCCATAGTGGGCCGCTCCATTTTGCAGTGATGACTATGCCGCCCACGGATGGTGCATGCAACCTTGGCAACCTTCTGGAAACCCAGCCATCAATTGACCGGAGCCCCTATTTCTGTCAAATTTTTTGTGGAGAAAAAGACATAAGCGGAAAAACCCGCGATATTTTCTTTTAAGTCATCAGGGAGAGCGTCAATGTTTCTAGAAACCGATCAGCAATGGCCGTTAAACGCGTGGTACCAAGCCGCATGGAGCCACGAAGTTGAAGGTGAAAAACCTTTGGCCCGCACACTTCTAAACGAAAATGTCGCTTTATTTCGAGATAAAGATGGCAAGGCTTGCGCCGTTGAAGATCGCTGCTGCCACCGGGCAACACCGCTCAGTTTAGGCGACGTCGTTGAGGGTGGTGTGCAATGCGGCTATCACGGCATGACATTTAATGGGGCAGGCGATTGCGTGTTTATACCCGGCCAGGAGAAAATTCCGCCTTATGCCAAAGTGCGCGGCTTCCCAATTTTCGAGCGTCAGGAGATTGTCTGGATCTGGATGGGCGATCCTGCTTTGGCTGATCCGTCCGAGCTGCTGGTTGATTTTCCCTGGAACGACGATCATGAAAACTGGCCGCATATCCACGATATGTATGAGATTGAATGTAATTACATGCTGCTGATCGACAACCTCATGGATCTCACCCATATCCCCTATATCCATCGCAACACCATCGGTGGCGGTGATCAAAAAGGTCAGGTCAATGCCACGATGGAAGTGACACCCAAGGAAACTGGCGTGCATTATATTCGCTGGATGGAAAGCATTATGCCGCCGCCGACTTATGTCAAAGGGGCTGGATTTAAAGATGGCCAGTTGGTGGATCGTTGGCAGGAGTTTGAATATGTCGTGCCGTCAACCGTCGTTCAATGGACGGGGGCTTTGGAAGAAGGGCGCGGTGCCAAGGAAAGCCGGGAGCAGGAAGGCGGCTTCAATCTCCGGCTTTATCATGGCGTCACGCCGCGCACCGAAAGCAGCTGCTATTATTTCTGGACGCCGCTCAACGGCTATAAACCCAAGGACGAAGAGGCCACTAAAATTTTGCACGGCGAGATCGCTTTCACCTTTAACGAGGATCTCGATTTCCTTGAGCAGCAGCAAGCCTGCATGGCGGAAACGATGGACAAAGGGTTCGTTGACATAAAACACGACAGCGCCCGGCTTCCCGCCAGACGCGCTATCGAGCGTATGATCGCCAAAGAAACAGGTGAAGTATTGGCGGCGGAGTAGGTTATTTCAGGACTTCGTTTGCAGGTCGCCCACCGCGCGATTTCCAGTACCGGTCATTGACGTATTTTTGGAAATGTTCGCCGGTCTCATAGCGTTTTTTCTGGATCCATTCGAACAGCGCCAAAAACGTGCCTTTGCCAAAGGCACCCGGCATAACCGCAACAGCAGCGTCTTTGCCATTCTTGCCCTTCATTTTTTCCCATGTGTCAGGGTAAAAATAAATTGTCGGGGTGAATATGGAACCCCATTTACGCGCTAGGTTTTTCTCGTTCGTCTCTTCGCCATCAAAATCCGTGACTTCTTTTAGACCCCACATATCGATTTGGATAATTTCAAAATGTTTGCGAACATAGGCGTTGACTTTAGGGTCAACCAGGATCTCGGTTTGAACCTTTTTGCAGTAGATGCAGCCTTTCTGCTCAATGAAAATAACCAGGCGTTTGCCGTTCTTTTTTGCCGTTTCAAAATCCTCTTTGAGATCCAGGAAGGAATCCAAGAACCAATCATGATGATAGAGGCCGTCATCACCTCGGGTCGGTTGCGGGATTTTTTCTGCTAGAGCGGGACTCAGCGCCACGCCGATAAGAAAAGAAAAGGTCAGTACAATGAGCGAAAATTGTTTAAATAAGGAAGTTTTGATAAACATGATTGGGGCCTCTCAAATTTCGTTAATTGCTATTATACTAAAATATTTAGTAGAAAACATAGCTTTTTTTATTTTCTTTGAGACTGCTCGCTCAGACGGGCCTGACGGCGGCGAATTTTATCGGGCCATTTGCTTTTAATAAAAGCCAGCACCGCCCAAATTTGACCATCGCTCAGTGTTTCGCCATATCCCGGCATGTTGCTTTTAAAGCCTTTAGGGGCAAGCGCCTGACCGCCTTGCTTGGTATAGTTGAACAGCAATTTGTCAGGGTGATGCCAAGTGTGGCCGGATTGATCATGTGGCGGGGCGGGCAGTCCGCCTCCCGGCAATTGCCGTCGCCAGTTCTTTTGACCTTCGAGCTTAACGCCATGACAGGAGGCGCAGTTCTCGGCGTATATTTTTTGACCCATTGCGACCTGCTCAAGATTGTCGGCATCAGCCTGACCCTGGAGGCTATCTGTCGGACGCATCATAAAGTAGCCGGCAATTGCGACCCCAATAATCACGCACCCTAATAGGAGAAGTTGTATTTTTGATAAAGCCATCAGTAATTTTTACTTTCTAAATCGATCTGGACAATAGCCCTTCCAGTAACTGGAAGGTCAAATCGACTTAATCTTCTGACTCTTCGGTTCTTCCCGAGACCGAGTAATTGCCGATCCCGCCTAGGAAGGGTTGGATCATCAGCCAGTCGAGCCGGAGATATTTCGCCTCCCGAAATTGTTTGATACCGATAATCATGTCTTGATGTCCGGCTTTTGGTTGCGCGCGGTAAGTGCCAAGCAAGCGATCCCACCACGGAATGCTAAAGCCGAAATTGCTGTTGGTTTCTTCGGGTAGCGTTGAATGGTGCACCCGGTGCATGTCCGGGGTGACGACAAACAGCCGAAGAACGCGGTCGAGCGCGATCGGTAATTTAATATTGCCGTGATTGAACATTGCCGTCGCGTTCAGCAGAACTTCAAAAATAATAACGGCAACAGCAGGCGCGCCAAGCAAAACAACGGCAGCAAATTTTATGATCATCGAGAGGATGATCTCAAGGGGATGAAACCGCGCTCCGGTCGTCACATCATAGTCGAGATCAGCGTGATGCATCCGGTGCAAGCGCCAAAGAACAGGCACAGCGTGAACCATGACATGTTGCAAATAAATAATCAGATCAAGCACGATGACAGCGATCAGAATTTCCGCCCAAACTGGCAGATCGATAAGGTTAAATATGCCCCAGCCACGCTCCTCGGCCACCACTGCCAAGCCAACGGCTGCGGTTGGAAAGATCAGACGCACGAGAAGCGTGTTGACGACAACGATGCCAAAATTGCTGGGCCACCGTTGCCAGCGGGAAAACTGATTATTACGGCAAGGTGCCAGTACTTCCCATAGAACCATGACGGCCAGGATTCCGATAAAAATACTGAGCCGAAGTGTTGCCTCGTAGGTCAGGATATAGTCGGTCATGATAATTCATATCCAATGTTACAGCGCGTCTCCCTTACATAGTACAGAGAAGGTCCAGTGTCGATAAACTCGGGAAAATAGCTGCGATGTAGTTCAAATAAATTTGACGTCAGGAGGGGCATCAAGGGCGTGCCAGACCCAAAATCACCCGCTATACTCCGCGCAAATTACATATGAAATGAAATAGGATTTCCAAAAATCATGTCGAATTATGATTACGATCTGATCACAATTGGCGCCGGGTCCGGCGGTGTTCGTGCGTCTCGCTTGTCTGGCGGCTATGGCGCCCGGGTTGCCGTCTGTGAAGAAGACCGCGTTGGCGGCACCTGTGTACTTAGAGGCTGTATCCCGAAAAAGCTGCTGATCTATGGCGCCCATTATGCCGATTATATGGAAGACGCGGTCAATTATGGTTGGACCATCGAAGGGGCGAGCCATGATTGGGGTAAGCTGATCGACAATAAAAACACCGAGCTTGATCGCTTGAACGGCATTTATCTTCGCATCCTGCGTGACAATAATGTTGATCTCAAAGAGGGCCGGGGCGTGTTGGTCGATGATCATACCGTCGAAGTGGGCGGCGAACGCCTCACGGCCGAGAACATTCTCATTGCGGTTGGCGGCTGGCCATCAATGCCAAATATCCCAGGCATTGAGCATGTTATTAGCTCCAATGAAGCCCTGGAGCTTAAAGAATTGCCAAAGCGTATGGTGATTGTCGGCGGCGGTTATATCGCTGTTGAGTTCGCCGGCATTTTCGCCAGTCTCGGTGTCGAAGTGACCGAGATTATCCGCGCTGATAATATTCTCCGCGGCTTCGATTCCGACATGCGGGTCTCGCTGTTCGAAGAGATGGAAAAGCGCGGCATTAAGATCCTCACCGAAACTGTCGTTGAGAGCATCGAAAAACAAGGCGATGTCTTTAGTCTGCGTTTGGGTGATGAAGAAATCCTGGAAACCGATTGCGTGATGTATGCGACGGGGCGGGCTGCCAACACCAAAGGCTTAGGGTTGGAGGCCGCGGGAGTTGAGATGCAAGACAATGGCTCGATCAAAGTTGATGAGCTCAACCGCACCTCGCAACCTCACATTTATGCGGTGGGTGATGTCACCGACCGCATTCAGCTGACACCGGTCGCGATCCAGGAAGGTCATGCTTTGGCCGATATGCTGTTTAACAAAGACACCCGGACGACCGATTATTCAAATGTGCCGTCCGCCGTCTTCTCGACGCCGCCGATCGCGACAGTTGGTCTGACCGAAGACGAGGCCCGCGCCGAATATGGCAAAGTCGATGTCTATGATTCTAACTTCAAGCCCCTGGTGCATACGTTGTCCGGTCGGGACGAACGCTCGGTTATGAAACTGATCGTTGATCCCAAATCCGACAAAGTCGTCGGCTGTCACATGATGGGCATTGATGCGCCGGAGATTATTCAAGGTGTGGCGATTGCCCTGAAATGCGGTGCCACCAAAGCACAGTTTGATGCCACGACCGGCATCCATCCTTCTTCCGCTGA
>JABIHH010000025.1 GCA_018649725.1 Rhodospirillaceae bacterium
AGCGGACATTCAAGGAAATGGCTCTTCGCCGAAAACTGTAGAGTTGCTTCACTGTGCCTCAAGGCTGAATAGTTCCAGTTCATTTTCACGGCCACGAAGTACGGCCTTACCTACGCATTCAATTTTAAAGTTATCCGGCAGATTAATGCGAGCCAAAAGATCACCAGATATTAGCATTGGTCGATCAAATTCTCGGCAAGCCTCTTCGACGCGTTTCGCGGTGTTTACGGTATCTCCAAAGTAGACAATATCCCGTTTGTCATCCCCACATTCGCCGGCAACAACAGGGCCGCCGTGAAGTCCAACTCTGAACTCGGGTATGATGCCAAAATCTTTTTGGTAGGACGGCCCGACAGCGGCAATCTTATCACAAATGGCAACATAACATTCTAAGCAGCGGGCGTTATCTCCATCACCCAATATGGGCCAAGTTACCACTACCTCGTCACCGATATATCGATGGGTTTCACCGCCAAACCCGAGTATGGGATCGGCTATATCGAAGAAGAACCGCGTGACGAGAGAATGCGCACCCTTGTCCCCTAGACGCTGGGCAATCTTTGTTGAGCCAGCAATATCTAAGAACAGGAAAATACGCTCCTCTTCCACAGGCCGATGGTAACGACCAAGTATGAAGTTTGCGAGAACCCGCCCACCAATAATTTGCTTCACTTGAAGGACAAAATGGATTCCGAAGACGATAAAAAGTGCAACACCTGTATCTCGCAAAAAACCAATGGCGAGATACATTTCGGTGGAGTGACCGCGACTGCTGACAATTGCCCGAGAAACAATAATGGCGGTCATTAAAATTGCGGTTGAGGCAATCGTACGCAAAATTAGTGATGTCGCAAATGAGGACCGGCGTAGACGCGCCCCCATCTGGCCATAGCTAAGAAACATTTCGAAGGACCACATGATAAGGCCAATAATGGTCCCGCGTATGGCGCCTCGGGTGAGAGAACTCGGTGTAAACTCTGAGCGAATTACAACGTCTAGAAGAACGGCGTAGCTTGCACCGATCATTGCCGAGGCAGCGATCACAGCAATAAATAGATGCACTCGATTTCGAGCTCGCGCAGTCACATTCATCGTTGCTCTTCTAAAACCATCACCAACTATCAAACTCAGGTGGTTCAATAGGGGTCATGAAGAAAGTCACACCTTCAATTATCTTGCTAAATTTAGGATCTGAAATCGACGACACTGAATTGGCAGAGGCTAGGCCAGCTGAGATTGGGGTCGGGCCACAAAAAACTAACAAAGCACTCAGAGTGTCAGTACCGCCAGAGGATCTTTCATTCTCTGGTGCGCTGCACACACGACTTAAGGATACACCCAATGATGGGTTAAACAACATTACAGCGTGATACCCTACTTTGGCACTGGACCCGGGTTTAGTTACAAAGTTTGCATTTATGCCTCGATCGTTTCCTTGCATTAGCTGCGTGACCTGGCGGCCAAAATCAGACTTCGACATGTTAAACGGATTCCCAATAATCGTAGTTTTCAAATCGCGGTTACCAGCCGCATATTGATATGTCGTATGTTGAGAATGACTACCACGAGACGATCCTAATATCTTAGAACTAAGAACATCATTCTGTGTTGCGCACCCCGTTAATATTGCAGCCGTTAAGCCGATACAGATAGTAGCGATTTTATTATTCTTCGGCATAATTTGATGCTTTCTTTCATCACTAAAGACACTAGTAATTAAACGTATTGGGGCGTTAGTTCCGTCGTATTTAGAAATTTAACTTCTTCTTTTAGCGCGCCAGATTTAAATTATTAACCGGTTGTTTCTGGAGTGGCAGAAACTTCTGTCCTGGCCTCAATTTTCAATAGTCCCACGTCATCTAAAATGACAAAGAATGCCGGGACAAAGACTAATGCCAACACCGTAGCGGTCAGTAATCCGAAGGCTAGGCTAGCCACCAAGGGGATCAGGAACTGAGCTTGCGTACTGGTTTCACTGAGTAGTGGCAATAAGCCAGCGATGCTTGTGAGTGAAGTTAGAAGGATTGCTCGCAATCGCTCACGTGCGGCGAGACGCGCTGCTTCGACTACTGCCAACCCTTCGCTCAATCGTCCTTTGATAAAATTAACCAACAGAATGTTGTCGTTGACCACCACGCCGGCAAGGGTGGCGAAACCTACCAAGCTTGGCATCGTGAGATCGAGCCCCATTGCCAGATGTCCAAAAACAACGCCAATGAAACCCATAGGAATTGCCAGCATGACGGCAATGGGTTGAACGTAACTTCGAAACTGGAAACTCAAAATAAGAAATATGCCGATTATGCCGATCATAATGTTGGTCGTTAAAGAACCACCTGTTTTAGAGCTTTCCTTCCCCTGACCTTGAAACGAAAACCGCAAACCCGGATATTTTTTCTTTAACTTTGGCAGGAACTTCTTTTTCGTAATACCCATCAACTCGCGAGCATTGGCAATTTCCGTGTCCAATTTACCTTGAACGGTAACTGTTCGTGCGCCGTTAATTCGATTGATCCTCGCAAATCCTCTGGTCTGAGAAATGTCTGCGACCGCTGATAAAGGAACCAGTCGCCCTTCTGCTGATCGGACCGTGAGGTAACGTAAATCTTCTAAACTATTTCTGTCGGTCTCTGCTAAGCGCACCGTAACATCTAAAGCTTCCTTACCTAACTGGACATCAATATTTGTTGACCCTTGTAGGGCACCGCGTACCTCATTGGCAATTGCTCGAGCGGTAATTCCCATAGACCCGGCACCAGCACGTAGACTAATTTGCAATTCCGGTTTGCCCGGTCGCAAGTCGTCAGAAACATCCTGCACGCCCTTAAAGCTTTTAAGCCAATTCTGGAGTTCAAATGACGCATTTTTAAGCTGCTTTAACTGACTGCCATGCAATCGAATATCGATCGCTTTTCCAGCTACGCCACGTTCCTTGTCGGTGAACTTTAAGGATAAGACATCGGGGACATCACCAACCAATTCACGCCATCGATTCAACATTTCGTCCACGGTACCTGACCGTTCTTCTGCTCTCAATAAGTCCGCACTAATGGTGGCGAGATGGGAGCCACTTTCAAAGGCATCAACGTTGGTATTGAAAAGCACAGAAACATTTTTCACGAGATTTCTGCCGCCTTCCTGACGAACTGAAAATTCCTTATTCAGCTTCTTAAGTGCGCTGCTTACCCTGTTAACCACTTCTTCGGTGCGAGCCAGCGGTGTTCCCTGCGGCAGCAGAATACGAGCTTGGATTACATCACTTTCAAGGGCAGGAAAGGCTCTAAATTTCAAAAATCCCGATGGTATTGCCGAGAAGGAAATCATCGCGATGGCTAATAAAATACCGACAATCAAATACGGGGCACGAACGACGCGATCAACCAAAGGGCCAAACACGTTTTCCTTAAAATACTCGAACCGGTCATCAAACCATTTGTGGAACCGCGAGCGTTCGGTTTTTTCCATATGATCAAATGAATGACGTAAATGCGCCGGGAGAATGAGAAACGCCTCAATAAGACTAATCACCAACGTGATCAGAAGAACCGCCGGTAAAAATTTAAGTACGGCTCCTATTCGGCCCGATAAGAACGCCAGAGGGCCAACAATCATAATTGTAGTGGCAAATGATGACAGCACTCCTGGCATCACTTGGAGAGTGCCATCCACCGCAGCCGCTAGTGCATTTTTACCTTTGCGGATGTTGGCGGCAACATTCTCCGAGATAACGATGGCATCGTCCATCAGCAAACCCGTTGCGACCAGTAGTCCTACCATGGTCATCATATTGATCGTGTAGCCGAGTGTATGCATGGCGAAGACGGCGCCGAGAAACGAGACCGGCAGACCCATGGTAACCCAGAAACTAAATCGAAATCCAAAAAATACCAACATGGAGAGGAACACCAAAACCAATCCCTGCCCACCATTTACCAGCAATATACGAAGCCGATCACGAATGTTAGAGGTGACATCTTGGCTAATTTCAAAAGCTACACCCTTGGGTGCTAATTTGCGCTCTCGTTCGAGGTTTTGCTTTATTGCCTCCATGACCAATAAGGAATCTTGGTTAGCGGTTTTTGAAATATCGAGTATTGCGGCTCTTTGGCCGTTGAATAAAATTTTATTTTCCGGACGGTCAAAAATCTTATGTATTGTGGCAATATCGCCAAGCAAGACCTGTCCTCCAGTCCGTCCTGATAATACAATTACGTTTTTAAATTCTAATGGAGTGCGCCGCTGGCCAGAAAAACGGACAATTAGATCGCCATCCTTGGTCTCCATGATCCCAGCTGGTAAATCGAGGCTCTGGCGTTCTAAGGCGGCGGCAACATCACTCATGCCGAGGCCATAGCGGCGCAGGGCTTCAGACCTAATTTCGATGGCAATATCTTGATCAGAAAACCCCAGTACTCGGACTTGGGCGATGCGCTTGTCCCGTTTTATGCGCTCTTTAACTTTTTCGGCAAAAGCTTTGAGGTTGAGTGGCGTCATATTACCGGTAATGGCGACGCTGGCCACCTGCGCTGTACGTTCCAGCTTAACAATAGTGGGGGCCTCTACCTTTTCAGGAAAGGTCGAGATCGTTTCAATTTGCGATTTTATATCATCATAGAACTCACCCATATCTGCGCTTTCGTGCATTTGGGCAACGGCTATGGCCAAATTTTCGCGTGCATCACAACGTACCTCGTTCAGCTCTGAAACACCATCGAGCACATCTTCAATCCGTTGGCAGATAGTATCCTCTACTTCAGCTGGTGTAGCGCCTGGATAGATAACTCTAATCTCCACCTCGGTCGGTGGAATAACCGGAAAGGTGTCGCGTTGCAGTTTCGGTAGCGTAGCGATCCCAACGATGATGATCGCAGCCATCAGCATATTTGCTGCAGTTGGGTGCTGAGCAAAATATTTGATCACTTTGATCCGTCCTTCCCGGTGGCTTCCCGGATCAATTTCTTTTTAGCCCGCATATCCTCTTTAGGTTTTAAGAGCATTCCTTCGACAGCCGGAATCAAGTCGGAAACAACCACTCGTTCTTGGGGTTTAACGCCGCTGGAAAGTACGGCAAATCCACCTTGGGAAAATTTAATTCGGGCCGTACGGATTACCAATCGGTTCTCGGAATCGAGAACAAAAACTTTACCTTCGTGAATCGCCGAGACAGGTATCACGATTTGATCCAGCATGGGTCTGCCAAGCAATTCGACCTCAACAAAACTATTTCTAACCAAAGGCGGACGCTTGCCGGGAGCGGCTTTCAAATAGGGTTTGTCTACGGCAACGACGACACCAAGGGTTTGGGTTTGCGGGTCAATAGTTCCTGATACCCGGTCGACGCGCGCCTTCCATTTAACGGTATGCGTTCCCGAGTGTAATTTAAACACTGCCTCTAAGCCAAGAGCGCCTGGAACCTTTGCACCTGCGGTTAATCCGGCAAGTCCTTTATTACCTCCGATCAAAGGACGAAGCTTACCAATCGGAAATTGGGCCGCGACTTCCGCGACTTCCATACCGTCAGCCAAAAATAGAATTTGGCCCTTATTGACGAATTGCGCTCTGTTGACCCGAACATCTGTAAGGCGAACATTGAACGGTGCTTTTATGACCGTATGGCTAAGATCAAGCTCGGCACCGGCTTTCTGGGTTAGAAGCACCTTCCGCTCAGCTCGATTGATGGCCAAAGAATTAATTAGATTTTGAACTGTTGCCTCACCGCTTAGAACAGCACGTTGAGTGGTTTCTAATGCAGCTTTGGAAGTAGACCCCTTACTCACGAGCGTCTGTTTACGGCCCAAATCAGCATTGAGTAAAGCGAGGTTTTTCTTGGCGATAACCAAACTCGTTTGGGTGGTTCGGTCCTTAACGTGAGAAGCATTGAGTTGCGCCTCAATTTGAGCGAGCGACAGTCGGTAGCTTGCGTCGTCTACTCGTAGAAGTTCATCGCCAGCATTGGTAAAATGTCCATTCTTTAATTTCTCTGAAACCCAAATTATTTGGCCGGCCACTTCAGTTACAGCCTGCCAAGTCCTTCCTGGTTGTGTTCTGCCAAAACCGATGGTGCGGGGAAAAACCTTCAACTTCTTTACTGTGATGGTTCTAACTGAAACCGCACGTTCAACTACTTTAGATTTTTGGGGAGGATTCTTAACCATTGGCGCTAGAAATATGGCGGCCAATCCAATTGCTACAGGAGGTATAATCCAAAACCGCCAAAGCCACTTCTTAGTCACACCCATAGCTCCCTCCATATAGCCTCTTTAGAATGGCAAAGTGCGCAATCAGTAAGGCATGGTAATTATAAAATCCATGACCTGTATCAAGCTAATGGAATTACACTCTTCAGGCAGCTTTTCCACGCATATCCCGTTTTGCTTCAAGCCAACACCTTATCTCTCAATTGAGAGCCAACAGTTGCCCAAGCCCGCCAGGCTTGGTCTATCTGACACGAAAGGCCTGATGGCAACTTGCACAAGCACTGGTAACTTCTTCTACCGCACCAATAACCGAGCGAAAGTCTTTTACCGTAGGGTTAGCACCAACAGATCGCGCTTTGGATGCTAAATTTTCAGAAGCTTGATGAAAGTTTTGGCCTAAAGCACGGAAACTTTCAGGCATGTAACGGCCCATACCTTGGCCTTGACCCATGCCTTTTCCATGACCCATTCTTTGCATTTTTTGTTTTCTTGCGAGAATTTCTTCTGTGCTCATGCCTTGCTTCGCCATGCCTTCCAGTTGGGAATGTCCGAAGCCCATTTTAATATCTGCAATATCAGCGGCTTCCTTAAAGTTGCCTTCTGCAATGGCGGCTAAAATATTTTCCAGTTTTATAACATTCCCGCGCATTTCGGTGAGGAAAGCATCTTTAACTTTTGGGGGTAAGTTTACGAGTTCTCGACTGTCTGCAGCCGAAGCCGGGGGCACCGTCGCAAAGAAAATTAACATAAAACTGGCGAGAGTAAGAATGCGAACGATCATAAATAATCTCCTTGTCGGATTTGATTGAAATTTGCCTAGTAGCTTCCGAATACAAAGGACATTAAACGCGCATAGTGTCGCAGAAGTTTGTCATTGAAATGCTTATGTGTCGCAAAACGTAGCAAGAGCCCCATTTACGACAAATAGATACAATTTTCTTGCTACGAATTTTGAAAGATCAACTGTTTAGGTCCGCTTTTGGCTAATAGCGGACTCTTCGTGTCTTGAAATTAATGTCTGCTTTCAGAAGTGGAGCGGACGTCGATGCGAATCGTGACCTAACTGCACGCGTATAAATATTGAGTCAGCGATAAATCATCCCCACTTATTCAGTGATGGCTGTCACGGCTATCATTGCCGCCGATCTGTTGGTCAAAATACGCTGATGGGTTGGCGGCTTCTATTTCTTGGTATAAACGGCGCTAAATGCTTCAAGCATTGTCGAGCAACCGCCGCAGTCTGAACTTAGACCAGATAGGTCTACCGCCTCCAGGTGGACCTCGAAGCCAAGCTCCTGATAAGTATCTACAACATCATCGAGGCGGCTATGGTCTGTATTGCAGCGGAATTGCCATCCTTGAGCAACAAGCTCTGGATCATGGGGGATGTCACAACCAGTGTAGGATGTAGCTTGGCGTTCCTGGTGAAAAGAGGGGACCGAGCAATCAAGTTCAAAAGTATCAGTAGGATTAGACATATCTTATTTTCGGTTAGTGGGGGAATAATTGCAAACGGACTTTTGTTAGTTTTGTCAGTACGGTGACCAGGCATATTTGAAAATATCCCAGCAAATCCCGCTAAATCGCGGTATATCCCGGATCAGCCTAATCGGGCAAAACAGGCCGAAATCACACAATGTTGGTACCTATCTGGCTCCTAAATAAAAAATGGGCTAGATGAAAAAACATCTAACCCTTTGATTTTATTAGCTCGGGAGGAGGGATTCGAATCCCCGACAAGGTGGTTAACAGCCATCTGCTATAGGTTAAAATCAAAATAAAACAAAATAGAGATGGTATAATTTGGGCAAAGTGGCTCACTCTTTAATCAGGCGTATAATTGTGGCTTCACCCGGACAATTGAAACGAAAAGGAGATATGCCATGACCGAGCCCGCGGCTTGTGTATCCCAGCATATTACCTATTTTCCATTTCCCAGAAGCCAATTGACGGTGGCTGTCCAGTCTAGTTACCAACGGCCTGCCGCCGGGCAAACACAATTGTCCACCATGCGTATGGCCTGACAAATATAGTTTGTATCTTAATCTATTGGCTATCGTAGCCAAGTCGACAGTATGAACAAGAGCTATGCGGAAGCCGTCCTGGAATTTCTCAAGAGCCGCAACGGAGTCAGGCGTGTTAAATGCATGTACGTCATCGGTACCAACAAAGTGCAAGGTGTCCTCACCACGAGAAATGCTCACAGATTCGTTAACCAAAACACGCACATCAATGGCTTCAAGGGCATCAAGCATATCGTAACTATCATGATTCCCAAGCACCGCAAGCCAACCATCACCACTTTGTACGTTCGCCTTAAGATGTCTCATCATATCCGCCGTATCCCTTCCAGACGGAGTTCCGTGCGTCTGAAAATCTCCGGTCATAATAACTAAGTCTGGATTGAGTTCTGAGAAACGATTGCTAATCATTTCCGGGAAATCGTCAATGCACCCAATATGAAGATCGGATAAATGTAATATTTTATAATTATCAAAACTTGCGGGCAGGTCCGGGAAACCCAAATCTATATAGGATATTATAAACTCACGCGCGTTTCGCAGTCCTCTGTTGTAGAGCCCCGATAATCGCAGGATAAAACTAACAACGTTAAAAATAATCGGCCTCGGCCGGGATTTAGTACCGTAAATTGAATCGCGCTTTCGGTTCTTTGTATTTTCTTTTTCAATCCGGGCACGAGACTCTCTCCAGCGCTCACGCGCCCTGGAGTCAATATTTAAAAACATCATTGTCGTTCAAGAGCATCCATTTAAGTTGGTTGACCTGAAAAATAGGATACATATCAGATTCGTTGACCTCAAGCGCTTGAATGAGTCGCTTAGTTTCTTCTGCACGTTGAGGGGACTATCCTGTCCGCAATTTTACCGGAGCATCCCGATACTTGGGGAGCATAGCGAACCCTGTTGTGCACCAACTGCGCCAATTGGTGCATTAATACTTTTCGAATAAATCCATGATATAAAACCATAGAAAGTTGAGGTGAGATGAGATGGTTCTGATTTGGATTGGTGGAATTGCCGTGTGGTTTATCGGGCTATATGCGTTCGTCTGGCTGGACACTCGTTTTGCATGGCCTCCACCTATGCCGGTAGATTTGTTTGGTTGGCTAACTTGGTCAGCAATATTTATTGGTCCACCACTGGCGATCTTCCTGGTGACATATGGAATCACCTCAACTGTGCGTGCAATTCAGAAGTAAGGTTTTATCCCACCAAATTCCGCTATATCCCGGACAGGCCGAATCGGGCAAAACCAAGCCGAAATCATACATTTGTGGTACCTATAGGGTACCTAAATAAAAAATGGGCTAGATGATAAAACATCTAACCCATTGTTTTTATTGGCTCGGGAGGAGGGAGACTAACTACGTATTGCTGCCGTTTTTTACTGCCCCCTAGTGTTTTCATAACTAGTTGTAATAACGATGTTTTTCTTTCATCCTGTCTTTTACTGTCCTATAGTGTCCCTTATAGTTGGAATTCTTAACATGGGTAGGAACATGGGTAAGAAAATAGGGGGCCTTTCAAATGGCGCCTAAAAAGATCACTAATCGCCTCAATGCATTGGACGTGTCTCGAAAGAAGGCAGGTATGCACCTGGATGGTGCCGGACTATACCTTCAAGTCACCGAGAGGGGGCGTTCTTGGCTGCTAAGATTTGTTTCTCCTGTTACAGGTAATACCCGCGATATGGGATTGGGCCCGACGCATACCTTTAGTTTGGCACAGGCCCGAGGGCTGGCAATGGATGCCAGGGCACTAATTAAGTCAGGTATAGACCCAATTAATAGGCGTCGAGAAGGGCGCGTTGTAGCTAGATTAGACGCTGCGAAAACATCAACTTTTAAAAATGCTGTTGAAGAGTACATCAAGGCAAACCGTAATTCTTGGAAAACTGATAAACACGAAAAGCAATGGCGCTCATTGATGGAGAATTACGCCTATTCGACAATTGGGAGCCTGTCAGTTGGAAGTATTGAAGATGAGCATATTCGCCAGATACTAAATCCTATTTGGCATGAGAAGTTAGAAACATCGAGGCGCGTGAGAAGCTATATAGAGGCTGTTCTTGAGCGGGAGACTCACTTGAAGCACCGCAAGGGGGATAACCCAGCACGTCTTGCCATCGTTAAAACCGCACTTGGTAAGCAGGTCTCCACGGTGAAGCATATGCCAGCACTGCCATACATCGAAATTGGGGCGTTTGTCGCCGATGTTCGTGCGCGGGAAGGGATAGCAGCGAAAGCTTTGGAATTTACCATTTTAACGGCGGCTCGCACGAATGAGGCGATAGGGGCAACGTGGAATGAAATTGATATAAAAAAATCAGTTTGGATCATCCCTGCGGAACGCATGAAGGTGTCACGTGAACATAAAGTGCCATTGTCCAAAGAGGCTATTCTCATTCTTAACGAATTAAAAGAGGTTAAGATTTCAGATTATGTATTCCCTGGATCGCGAAAAGGGAAACACATATCTAATATGGCGATGTTGCAGCTCCTAAAACGTATGAACCGCGATGATATTACGGTACACGGCTTTCGATCTAGCTTTAGAGATTGGTGTTCCGAACAGACAAACTATCCTCGTGAGGTTGCCGAGAGCGCATTGGCGCACGTTATTCCCGATGCTGTAGAGGCCGCATACCGGCGCGGTGATCTATTTGAGAAACGTAGCCGACTTATGATTGAGTGGGCTAAATATTGTAATAGGCGAGAAGCATCGGGTGATGTGGTGCCGTTGCGGAAGCAAAAGAAGTGAGATTGGCGCGGCTAGGGTAGCACCTGAAAAGCCGGCTCCTACACCGGCCCGCCGTGTCATTCGTCTGTAGGATATTACTCAGTAGGAGAGTGTATTTTGTCAGAATTTAAATCAACCTGGATCAGTCTTACCGATGCCTTAAGCCACGC
Organism: Rhodospirillaceae bacterium; assembly: GCA_018649725.1. Lineage (GTDB taxonomy): Bacteria > Pseudomonadota > Alphaproteobacteria > Rhodospirillales > UBA2165 > TMED23. The sequence goes on from JABIHH010000025.1 coordinate 11,128, forward strand.
CTCAAATATAATTGGCGAAGAGGAGGCATGGCCCCAGGTCAAGCAGGCGATTATAGACAAGGTGTTGTCGGCAAGGGGGGTGTGCGACGGAGTGCTGGGTGAGTTGAATGGGAATTGGTTGTCTATATTGAGTTGGGATGATCCGGAGAACGACACACTTTGGTTTAATGATAAACGATTTCGACTTACCCCAAATGCACCTTCACGCATTGAACGCATGGAGGTGGACGGGAATAAGGTACGCGAGTTGTGGGAGGCTAGTCCTAGCCAAATGCAGGTTAATATGGATATCCCAGAAGTTGACGATAAAGGTGTAAGGCCCAAGTCCAAAATAGAAATTGAAGAGAATTTTAATCTTTGGGCGAAGGAGGAAAAGCAAAAACTAGGACGCCCAATAAACCGCGATGAAGCTGAAAAATGGGCGATGGATAAAGGAATAAGCCGGGATAGAGGCCGTGATCTATATAAAATGCTCCCCCCCAATCTTCGCAGAAAACGCGGAAAACCGCCCAAAACTTAATTGGGCAGAATAATCGGCGACTTTCTTCTTCCGCCGATTATGCCCATTTAGACTGCCAATTTTAAAAATGTTTCTGTGTGTTTATTCCATTGCGAATGGTGATGGACCAAACAAACGGAGCAACACCCACCATGCGAAACAACGAAGCCCAAATTACCAAGGTTGCACATTCTCCTCGAAGTGCTGCTGCTGCTGCCCACATAGGCGTTAACGCTATCTACAATGCGCTTAACTCTGGGTCTCTCAAGGCTAAGAAACTAGGTAACCGAACAATTATTACCGATGAAGACCTTAGGCAATTTTTAGTCTCCTTGCCAGACTACCCTTCTCAGCAAACCACCTGAACAAAGAAAAACGCCCCGTGCAACCGGGGCGCTGTATCTGCTCGTGAGAGCACTAATCTTTTAATAGTGAAAGAACAAAATCATGACGACATTACTCGAAATTCATAAACAAAACAGCCACGCCGTGAACATTCCGGCATTCCAGCAACACCTTGCTAAGTTGTCGGGACAACAAAATATCTCCCAGATAAACATGGAGATGATCAATGTCACTAGACTTATTTTAGACAGGATACTTGTAGAGGGTGGTGACAAGGAAACACTTCGTTGTTTGGGCAGCCTGTCTGAACAAATATCACGTATTGGCTCTAGGGCTAGAATTGCAGACCGCTTCACCGCTTTTGCCGAGAATATCTGGTCGATAGAAAGACGCCCCTCTAAGAGCATCTGGGAGGTGGCGCAATGAAAACAAACAATTGGCGCGGCGGTATAGGGTATATTGAGACATATTCCGATGGCACATACCAGCCAGTAGAGGACGGCAAGAAGGCTTGGATTGTCTCCGTAGACCGAGAAGTTTCCGACCTAGTTGCTTGGTTACCAAACAAACCCATTCGGTGGTGGTTGAGGCGAGGTATCGCCCCGATACTGAACCCAGAAGCTATTGAACGAGCGGTTCATTTTGAACTACCCCTCTCTGTTCATAGAACTCCTTACCAATGGTTGGCTGCTCACCGGGACGGGATAGTGATCCTAGACTGGCGTTCAAACATTCCATTTTGGTTGTCGGGGGTCTCTCGCATTCTCACCCAGGATGTGCATTTGGCTAAAAAAATTAATTCAACGTTCAGTCTCGAAATACCTGAAATCAGGTTGGAAAGTGAGGTGCGCCATGCAGCCTAATCTTGAAACTGCTTGGGACGCCGGGAAACCAGTTGGGGGTAAGGATTTTGATTGGGGACCTATAGGCACTCTTCCAACGGCTTCGCCATTGGCCCCCACACTGTCACCAGGTAATATACCCGAACCCTTGCAATCTTGGCTAATTGATGCCGCTGAGCGCATCCAAATCCCACTAGAATTTGTTGCCATCCCGGCTATCGTTTCTCTATCTAGTCTTATTGGACGTAATGTTGGAATTAAACCCAAGAGAAAGGATGATTGGCTTGTGGTGCCAAATCTATGGGGAGCAATTGTAGGTCGCCCCGGGCATCAAAAGTCACCAGCGATTTCGGAGGCTCTAAAGCCTCTCCAACGTCTGGCTACTAAGGCTCAGGAAGATTACAAGTTAGTTGCTGCGGCCAACGAGGCTTCTGCGCAAATGGCCAGCTTCCACAAGAAAGCATTGGAAGACAGGGGGAAAGCCGCCGCAAAAAAAGGTGATGCTCAAACGTTGAAGGAAATTGAAGCTGCCCTAACACAGTTAAACCTTGAGCAAAATGAAGGTATAGAGACGGAGAAGCGCTATGCTGTCTCTGATTCCACAACTGAGAAACTTGGAGAACTCCTCAATGAAAATCCGAGCGGGTTACTTCTCCATAGAGACGAGCTTTGTGGCTGGCTTCGAAGCCTCGATAAACAAGGCCGAGAAGGTGACCGAGAATTTTATCTAGAAGCATGGAATGGGACAGGTTCCTATACCTATGACCGGATTGGTCGAGGCACAAAACATATTGATGCTTTGACCCTGTCAGTAATTGGTTCGATCCAACCGGGTAAATTGTCGTCTTATATCAACAGCGCATTAAATGGTGGCACGGGTGACGATGGCTTACTCCAACGCATTCAAATGCTGGTTTGGCCTGAAACCTCCACGATTTGGAAAAACATCGATAGGTATCCAGACAAAGACGCTCAGAACCGGGCGAACGAAATCTTTGTGAAATTGGATGGTTATTCCTTCCCTCCGCA
>JABIHH010000024.1 GCA_018649725.1 Rhodospirillaceae bacterium
AAAATAAATACGACTTCTATTACTCATTTTAAACACTCCATCTTTCCAATTAAGATAAAGTGTTGCGTCGATCAGTTGAGACCACCCCCCGAAAGCGGACATTTAATTCAGGGGGTCAAAGAGTCCGCTTATAGCCAATAGCGGACATGCCGGCAAAAAAGTGACGCTGCTATTTGTTTCTTTTAACGGCTAGTATGGATTAAACCGTACCGTATGCCATTCGATTTGAGGATAGTAATTCATACGCTCCGTTTTTCTTAAAGGGCGCTAATGATTCGGCAATGGCTTCGTTCAATGCAGACATTTTGGCTTCGTCTAGTCCCTCCACACGGCTTCCGAGGGATCGCATTAAATTCGCTTCCCAAAATATCTTGCCAATTTCTTGAGTGATCGTGGTCACCGTCAATTCATCCAAAACGTTTGTGAAGCCTGCTTCTTGGAGCATTGCAATTAGTTCTCCGTCCGCGCTAAATCTATAATGCTTATGAAATCGTGCTTGATCATCAACCTCAAGAAATGATTGAACGCATTTATGCATAGATGTCCATTGGTTATTCTTATCTGCTGGACCATGCACCATGAAGGCGGCCTTTCCGCCAGATTTTAAAACACGATTTGCTTCTTTCAGCCCGGTTAACGGATCGCTCGCATGCATCAATCCAAACCGGCAAGTAACGGCATCGAACGTATTGTCCTCAAACGGCAGGTCCTCCATCACAGTATTTTCGAAGGATATATTCTTAATGCCCATATTTGCCGCTCTCTCCCTCGCTCCTTCGAGCATTTCTGCACTGGCATCAGTCGCTACGACAGAACCGGCCTCACCCACTGCAAGTGCAATACTGATAGCAGGCTCGCCTGCGCCGGATGCTAGGTCCAAACATTTTTTCCCCTCGCCAATATCGGCATATTTTATAAGAATTTGGTTTGGTGCGTCATGGTTTGATGCGCCCTTGGGCGCAGCTTGGCGCCAATGCTCGGCGCGCTTAGCCCAAGTTTCATCTTGTTGTTCGCTCATTTATTTATGCCTTTTCATTAATTCTTTACGGATGCCGCACCCGACACGTCACCTGTGTCATTAGGCTCGATAACCGTCACCGTCCCGGTCTTTTGATCATACCGTTTGGTATTGAGTTTTGAGAGGTCGGTTCCGGTGACGCGGATAAAACGCGTGTCGTCGGGAAAATGAATGGAATGAACTTCATGGGCCTTAAATATACCTGCCATTCCTGGCTCCAACCGATATTTTTTGCTCTGTTTCAATTCAGCTTTGCCGTCTTCTCCTCCATTACCCAAGATGAAAAAACAACTTCGAAACAAATGGCGAATTTCAGATAACTCATTAATAATATTGAAGAAAGTTGGTAGCGGAGGAGGGACTCGAACCCCCGACACGTGGATTATGATTCCACTGCTCTAACCAGCTGAGCTACTCCGCCCCAGGGTGAATGCCATGCGCAAAAATGCAGGCTATCTGTGACATTCCAGCCCATTGCGAGCAGGAAACAGGTGTATATTTTTTTGGCCTCGTGAAGTCAAGGACTTATACGGTATTTTGGCTGAATACCGGCACAATCGATCGCGCTGCGCTCTGACCTACTGTCGGATGATCCAGCCGCCGCCTAGCATACGGTCCTGGTCATAAAATACGCAAGCCTGACCGGGGGCCACACCGGCATAGGGTGTGTGGAGCGCGACTTCAGCCTGCCCCGCGCCCGTCGCCCGAACAGTGGCCGGCAGCAATGGTGTCATCGAGCGGATTTTTACCGTCACATCCAAAGGTTCTTTGCCGAGCGGCTCATCACCCAGCCAATTGACTTCATTGATTGAGACGGTTTCTTGCAGCAATGCCTCTTTCGGGCCAACGACAACGCGCTTGCTCTCAGGTTCCAGCCGCACGACATAAAGTGGATCACCACCACCGATATTGAGGCCCCGGCGTTGGCCGATGGTGTAATTGATAATGCCGTCATGCGGGCCAAGCACGTTGCCGCCCTGGTCAACGATCTCGCCCGGCTCCACCGCACCGGGGCGCATTTTCTCAACGACCGCAGCATAATCACCATCAGGCACAAAGCAGATATCCTGGCTGTCGGGTTTATCTGCGACGGCGAGGCCTAAGCGCTCGGCCTCGGCCCGGGTTTCGTCCTTGGTCATGCCGCCTAGGGGAAAGCGCAGGAAGTCGAGCTGATCTTGGGTCGTGGCGAAGAGGAAATAGCTCTGATCTTTGAGATCATTGGCACCCCGGTGGAGCTCCATTTTTTTGTCGCCCGCGATATTTTGAACATAGTGACCGGTCGCCAGGACATCGGCCTCAAGCTCCTTGGCGCGTTGGACGAGATCGCGGAATTTCACCGTCTGATTGCAGCGCACGCAAGGGATCGGCGTTTCGCCCGCTAAATAGGTGTCGGCGAAATCTTCCATGACGTCTTCGCGAAAGCGGTCTTCGTAATCCAAAACATAATGCGGAAAGCCTCTGGCATCGGCAACACGGCGGGCATCATAGATATCCTGGCCCGCACAACACGTGCCGGGCCGCGCTACCGCATCGCCGTAATCAAAAAGCTGCAATGTAATGCCGATGACGTCATAGCCCTGCTCGTGTAGCAAGGCCGCTGTCACCGAGCTATCAACACCGCCCGACATCGCGACCACCACGCGGGTGTCTTTCGGGTCTTTATCTAAGCCAAGAGAGTTTGTCATTTTTTCTAACTATGTATCTACCACTTAGGCGTCACCCTGGACTTGATCCAGGGTCCAGTTTTTCATCAAACCATTGCTGTCGTCGCTTCTAGATATTCTGGATTCTGGCCTTCGCCAGAATGACGGATTATCTGTGTCCTCTGTGGTTCACTAGCCTAAATCATCAAATTATGCGTTTCTGCCGGCAGGTTCACCACCAGGCCGTCTAGTTCCTCGGTCATGAGTATCTGACAGCAGAGCCTGGATGTCCGGGTCAGGCCATAAGCGAGGTCGAGCATGTCTTCTTCCTCTTCCTGGGCGGGCTTGAGCTTGTCATACCAGGCCGGATCAATGATCACGTGGCAGGTTGAACAGGCGAGCGAGCCTTCACAGGCGCCTTCGACATCAAATCCATTGGCTTGAGCAATATCTAACACGGATTTTCCAAGCGGGGCATCGACGTCTTGAGACTTCCCGTTGGGATCTACAAAAGTAATTTTAGTCATATTGGTTCTAAATCTATCCGACGCTAAAGGATTCACCGCAGCCGCAACGCCCGGTCTCATTGGGATTATCAAACACGAAACTCGACTGCATATTATCCTCAACATAATCCATGGTAGAGCCAAAAATATACATCATCGCCAGGGGATCAATGAAAATCGTCACGCCGTCCTGGTGAATCTCATCTTCCAGCGGTTTTTTCGCTTCTGCATATTCAACGACATAGCTGTGGCCATTGCAGCCCATCGTCGTCACCCCAACGCGCAAACCGAGCACAGGTTTATCGGCTTTTGCCATCAGCGACTTAACGCGCTTAAGGGCCGCATCGGTGAGCGTGATTTGGTTTTTATTCTGACTTTCTGCGTTCATTAGTGATTCCTACCTCTCAAATAAACGACTTAAAAGAAACCGAGCGCGAGTTTGGCGTCTTCGGACATTTTATCCATATCCCAGGCCGGCTCCCAGACGAGATATACCTCGACTTCACCCGTACCATCGATCGAGGACGCTGCATCGGCCACTTGTTGTGGCAATATACCGGCGACCGGACAACCGGGCGCGGTCAGTGTCATGTCAATTTTGACATCGCCGTTCTCGGCAACCTTCATTTCATAGATCAGGCCAAGCTCATAAATATTGACGGGGATCTCAGGGTCATAGACCGTTCTGAGCGCATCAATAATGGCTTCATCAGATGGCACAGCCTTGCCCTCCTCTTTGGGCTCACCGGCTTTACCGACGAGGCCGCCATTTTCCAATATATCGGGGTCGAGCTCGGGTCCCATGGGGGCGCCAAATCCAGGGGAGCCGGTTGGGCCATGTGGACCAATTCCGGGGGTGTAGCTCGGAGGCATATTATCTTCATCCATAATCTTAGTCTCGTTCTCTTTTGTTGTTATTCGGTATACTTATTCCGTTGTGGTAGCTGCGTCGCCATGCACTGCCGCGTTCATTGTGTGCCAGGCGAGCGTTGCGCATTTAACCCGCATCGGGAATTGCTTCACGCCAGACAGCACCATTAATTTATCAATATCATCTTCAAATTCTTCCGGCGTCTCGCCGATATCCTCGCCCATACACATCTTGTGAAAAATATCGAACAGAGCATCAACCTCGGAAACTTTTTTACCGGTTACGATGTTGGTCATCATTGAGGCCGAGGCAACCGAAATGGCACAGCCGCGCCCTTCAAAGGCCGCATCTTCAATATTTTCATCAGCACCGACTTTGACAAAGACCGTCAATTTATCGCCGCAAAGCGGGTTATTACCATTGGCCTCACAGGTCGCATCTTCGGGATGGCGGAAATTACGAGGGTTCTTGCCGTGATCCAAAATGACTTCCTGATAAAGCTCGCGAATATCGTCTTCCATTAGCCGAATATTTCCTTCACGTAATTAAGCGCGCCGACCAATTGGTCGACATCGCCCGTATTGTTGTACATGCCAAAAGACGCCCGGGCCGTAGCCGCAACGCCATAGCGATCCATCAAAGGCTGTGCACAGTGATGCCCTGCCCTGACGGCCACGCCTTTGCTATCGATGATCGTGCCGACATCATGCGGATGCGCGCCGTCGAGCTCGAACGAAATAATGCCGGCTTTATTGTCAGCCTGGCCGATGATCTGGAGGCCGTCGATCTTTAAGAGCTCGTCTGTCGCATACGCCAATAAGCCTTGCTCATGAGCTGCAATATTTGTGAGACCAATATTTGAGACATAATCAATCGCCGAGGCCAGACCAACTGCTTCAATAATCGGCGGAGTACCGGCTTCAAAGCGCGCCGGTGCGTCGCGGTAGGTGGTTTTCTCAAACGTCACATTCTCGATCATGTCGCCGCCGCCCTGATAAGGTGGCATTTTGTTTAGCAGATCAAGCTTGCCCCAGAGCACGCCAATGCCGGAGGGACCATAGAGTTTGTGACCCGTAAAAGCATAGAACTCAGCGTCCAAATCCTGCACATCAACGCCTTCATGAACAATGCCTTGCGCACCGTCGATCAAGACATGTGCGCCCGCCTCATGGGCCAAGCGGACAACCTCTTTGATCGGCACGATGGTGCCAAGCACATTCGAGATTTGCGTCACAGCGACAAACTTGGTCTTGGCGCTGAGTAGGCTTTTAAATTCATCGAGTAAAAAATTACCCGCATCATCAATCGGCGCAACTTTGATCTCGATACCGATGGCGTCACGCAACAATTGCCATGGTACGATATTGGCGTGGTGTTCCATATGGCTGATAATGATCTCATCACCGGCCTGCAAGAACTCGCGGCCATAGGAATAGGCAACCAGATTGATCGCTGCCGTTACGTTGCGGGTGAATATAATTTCATCCGGCGTCTTAGCGTTCATAAATTTAGCCACGGTCGTCCGCGCATTTTCATAATTGTCGGTCGCGAGTTGGCTCAACGTATAGGCACCGCGGTGGACATTGGCATATTCAGTACGGTAGGCCTGATCCATCCGCTCTAATACTTGCGCAGGCTTTTGGGCCGAGGCGCCACTATCCAGGAACGCCAACGGATGACCGTTGATCTCCAGACTTAGGGCCGGAAAATCAGCCCGGATCGCCGCAACGTCATAGGCGGCACCCGTATCCGACTTCAATATTGTAGTTGTTGCCGTCATCCCGAGTTCATCCAATCTGCAATTCTGGTCTTAAAAATGTCCTGATAGTCCTCGGCGACACCTTCTTCAACCACTTCGTCCAGAAAACCTTCAACTAACATGGAACGCGCTATCGCCTCCGGGATACCGCGTGAACGCAAATAAAACAGCGAGTTCTCATCCAACTCACCGGCGGTAAAGCCGTGCGCGCATTGTACATCGTCGGCATAAATCTCGAGCTGAGGTTTGGCATCAATCTCGGCATCGTCCGATAGCAGCAAGGTCTTATTGCTCATGCGTCCATCGGTACCATCGGCACCATCGGCAACGATGATCGCGCCTTGAAAAACACCACGGGATTTACCATCCAAGGCGCCTTTATAGGTTTCCTTGGATGAAGTGTTCGGCACCACATGATCAATCAACGTCGTGTTATCAATATGCTGGTCGCCGCGTCCGACATAAACACCATTTAGATTGGTATGCGCGCCGCCTGCTTCACACGAGACGTGAATTTCGTTCCGACTCAACTGGCCGCTCATCGAAAGTACAAAACTGTCATAGGTCGCATCTTTGCCGAGCTTTGCTTTAACAGATGATAGATTGATCCCGTCGGCGCTGTCTTCCAACAGCCGGTAATGCTGAACATGCGCGCCATCTTCAACCAGCACCTCAAAAGCACTGTTAGCGAGATAGCCACCCTCACCGATACCGATATGACGCTCCAAGATGGTTACCCGGGCATTGTTCTTCGCAACGATCAGATTGCGGGGATGATGCGCCGCCTCGTTCTTAGCCTGAGAGACAAAAACGATTTCAATCGGCGTAGCGAGCTCAGCCTTGTCCACCATCACGACATAGCCATCTTCGATGAATGCGGTGTTGAGCGCTAACACGGGTGCTTTCTCAAACCCGCCGATTTGACCGAGATGCTCTTCGACCAAGCCGGGCTCAGACGCCAACGCTTCTGATAGAGCCAGCACTTTGACACCCTTGGGTAAATCACCTATTGCAGATAATTCTGATTGGAAGCGGCCATTTACGAAGACCAACTTGTGGGTTGCGAGCTCCGTCGGCAACCAAGTGAGCTGGGTGGAATCGATAGCAGCATCGCCCCGCTGACCGGCATCAATTTTCTCCAACACGTTGAGGTTGGTATATTTCCAGTCCTCAAGTTTCGGTGTCGGCAAGCCATCGGCAGAGAAGCTTTCAAGCCCCGCTTTTCGCAGTTGATCGAGCCAGGGTGCGCTCGCCGAAAATGCGACCGCGCCTTGCTGATCTACAAATGCCTGACTTATGGGAGACAAATTACTCATTGTTATGCCGCCGCCTCGCTATAATTCGCATAGCCATTTTTCTCTAACTCGATAGCCAGGTTTTTATCGCCGGTATCGACGATCTTACCGTCGGCCAAGACATGCACGACATCCGGCACGATATAATCGAGCAGGCGCTGATAATGGGTGATCACCAGCATGGAGCGCTCGGGCGAACGCAAAGCCGTCACGCCTTCGCCAACAATGCGGAGCGCATCGACATCCAAGCCACTATCGGTTTCATCTAATAGCGCCAGTGTTGGAGCCAGCACCGCCATCTGCAGAACTTCAGCGCGTTTTTTCTCGCCGCCAGAAAAGCCAACATTAACCGCGCGCTTTAGCATATCGTCACCAATGTTGAGAATTTTGGTTTGCTCACGCACGAATTTGAGAAAATCCATCGCATCAAACTCGCTCTCGCCGCGATATTTTCGCACCGAATTCACTGCCGCCTTCAAGAAATTCATTGTCGAGACGCCTGGAATTTCGACCGGATATTGAAACGCCAGGAAGACGCCTTCACCGGCACGAACTTCCGGCTCCATGTCGAGCAGGTTTTTACCTTGATAGCTGACCGTACCTTCGGTGACCTCATAACCTTCCCGGCCAGAGAGCACATATGATAGCGTCGACTTACCGGCACCGTTCGGTCCCATGATGGCATGAACTTCACCGGCGTTGATCGTCAAATCAAGACCTTTGAGGATTTCTGTATCGCCAACTTTAGCGTGGAGATTTTTAATTTCTAACATTTATTTTTCTTCTCACTTTAAGCGTCTAACCGACGCTTCCTTCCAAACTAATACCGACGAGCTTTTGCGCTTCGACGGCGAATTCCATGGGCAGTTCCTGCATCACGTCGCGGCAGAAACCATTAACAATCAGCGCCACGGCATCTTCTTCAGAGATACCTCGCTGACGGCAGTAAAATAATTGATCATCGGCGATTTTTGAGGTTGTCGCCTCATGCTCAACCTTGGCTGATTTATTGCGGCTTTCGATATAAGGCACGGTATGCGCCCCGCATTCTTTGCCAATCAGCAGCGAATCGCATTGGGTATAGTTACGCGCGCCCTCGGCCTTAGGCATCATCTTGACGAGGCCCCGATAGGTGCTCTGTGACTTACCAGCCGAGATACCTTTGGCGATAATCTTCGAGCTGGTGTTCTTACCTAAATGAATCATCTTGGTGCCGGTATCGGCTTGCTGATAATTATTGGTGATGGCGACCGAATAAAACTCACCGACTGAATTATCACCCTGCAAAATGCAGCTTGGATATTTCCAGGTGATCGCCGAGCCGGTCTCTACTTGCGTCCAGGACACTTTCGAATTTTTACCCCGGCATGCCGCGCGTTTGGTAACAAAATTATAAATACCGCCAACGCCGTTTTCATCGCCTGGATACCAGTTCTGCACAGTCGAATATTTGATATCTGCATCGTCTAGAGCAACCAATTCAACAACCGCGGCATGAAGTTGATTTTCATCCCGCATCGGTGCCGTGCAACCTTCAAGATAGCTCACATGAGAGCCCTCATCAGCGATGATAAGGGTGCGCTCAAACTGACCCGTGTTAGAGGCATTGATGCGGAAATAGGTTGAGAGCTCCATCGGGCAATCGACGCCCTTCGGAATATAGACAAAGGAGCCATCGGTGAAGACGGCTGAATTCAGCGTCGCGAAATAATTATCCGAATAAGGTACGACCGAGCCCAGATATTGCTTCACCAAATCCGGATGGTCTTTGACGGCCTCAGAGATCGGACAGAAAATCACGCCTTCTTTGGCCAACGCATCCTTAAACGTCGTTGCCACAGAAACACTATCAAAGACCGCATCGACAGCGACGTTCTTCACGCCGGCTAAGACTTCTTGCTCGTGCAAAGGTATGCCGAGCTTTTTATACGTCTCCAACAATTCCGGATCTACATCATCCAGACTGTCCGGCCCATCCTCAGCCGATTTCGGTGCCGAATAATAATAAGAATCCTGATAATCAATCGGTGGATAGTTCACCTTTGGCCAATCGGGTTCTTCCATCGTTAACCAATGGGCATAAGCTTTGAGCCGCCACTCGAGCAGCCATTCCGGCTCCTCCTTTTTGGCTGAGATAAAGCGAATGATATCTTCGTTCAAGCCCTTCGGTGCCTGATCGGCCTCGATATCGGTCACAAATCCGTATTTATATTTTTCGACAGATTGAACTTGATCAACCGTCTCTGTAACTGCTGCCATTTACTCTACTCTATCCATTATTCTGCCGCGTCGCCGGACAAAACCTGCCGGTTTTCGCGAATGTTATTAATTTCTTCGATCAGCCGCATGGCGGCGTAATCAACTTCTTCTGCTGTGGTAAAACGCCCAAGCCCGATCCTGAGACTGCTTTCCGCCAATTCTCCGGGGAGTCCGATGGCGTTCAACACATAAGACGAAACTGCCGAAGCCGAAGAACAGGCTGACCCCGTCGAGAAAGCCAGATCCGGCAAAGCGGCCATCAAACTTTCCGCATTAACATTTTCAACACTAATGTTCAAATTTCCTGCCACCCGCGCGTCCATACCGCCATTGATATGTAGACCGGAAAGGGCATCCGTCAATGCGCTCAGCAAGCCATCCCGCATGCCTCTAAGTACTTCAGATTCTTGAACGACTTCTGCCTGAGCCAACTCACAAGCTTTACCCAAGCCAACACAAAGCGGAGCCGGTAAGGTACCAGGCCGAATGCCTTTTTCCTGCCCGCCGCCACTGAATAATGGCTTCAAGCGCGCCTTCGGCTTATTGGTGACATAAAGCGCACCACAGCCCATTGGCCCATAAGCTTTATGGCCAGTCAGGCTCATCAAATCGATGTTCATTGCCTTCACATCCAAGGGTATTTTGCCCAATGCCTGGGCGGCATCGGTATGCAGATAAACTTTATGTTCATGACAGAGGGCGCCGATCTCAGCCATTGGCTGTATCGTTCCGATCTCATTTTGCACGGTCATAATGGAAACCAATAATGTATCTTCGGTGATTGCAGCCTTTAGGTCATTGATATCAATCAATCCATCTGAGCCGACCGTCAGATAAGTAAAATCTGTGCCTTCGCTTTCGAGATCAAGGGCCGAGTCCAAAATGCAGGGATGCTCTGAGACGCAAGTGATGATGTGGTTTTTCTTGTCGCGGTAGAAACGGGTAACACCCTTGAGCGCCAGATTGTTGGCTTCTGTCGCGCCTGAGGTGAAGTAAATTTCTTCTGGCGCGGCACCAATGGCGGCAGCGACCTGAGCGCGAGCCACTTCAACTGCTTCGGCGGCTTCCCAGCCATAATAATGACTGCCGGAATGCGGATTGCCGAACTTCTCGGTGAAATAAGGCAGCATCGCCTCAACCACGCGGGGATCCGTCGGCGTTGTCGCGTGATTGTCGAGATAGATCGGCTGGCGTTTTTTAATAACTTCGTTCATCACGCAGCCCCTTTCAAAGCATCTCGGTTGGCGCGGGCGTACATCTCACGCCACTGCTCAACAAATGCTTCAACGTCAGACGCGTTATTGGTATGGCCGAGGCTAATGCGGATTGCCGTCGACGCTTCTTCATCTTCAACGCCCATGGCCAGCAAAACGTGGGAGGCTTGAACTTTACCCGATGAACAGGCGGCCCCTGCACTGATCATAAAGCCGGCCAAATCAAACTTCATCACCTGGGTTTCACTAACAACGTTCGGCATTGAGAGACACGTGGTGTTGGGCAACCGGTCAACATTTTCGCCATGAATCACGGTGCCCGGCGCAATTGATTTAATCGCCGCTTCCAATTGATCACGTAGAGCTTCGATTTCTACAGCCTGGCTCAACTCCTCAGCCGCCTGCTCCGCTGCCGCACCAAAGCCGACAATGCCCGGCACATTTTCCGTGCCGCCGCGACGGTTGCGCTCCTGGCCACCACCGCGATTGAGCGCGCGCAATGGCACCTCTTCATTAATCACCAAAGCTCCAACACCCTGCGGTCCGCCGATTTTGTGACTGGACAGGCTGATGAAATCGACACCTAAGGCATCCCTCTCAACGGCAATTTTCCCTAAAGCCTGGATTGCGTCGGTATGAACCAAGGCATCATATTTTTTGGCGATCTGGACGATTTCAGCGATCGGCTCAATTACGCCAGTTTCATTGTTAGCCTGCATGACCGACACCAAAATCCGGCCGTCAAGTTCGCTCAAGCGCGCTTCAAGGATAGCGAGATCAACCAAACCGTTTTTATCGACGGGGATTTGCTCAATGTTATCTGCCGCTTCCAACACGGAGGGATGCTCAACCGTCGAGACCAATATATGATCGACATCAACACCCCTGAGCACGAGATTATTGGCTTCCGTGCCACCGCTTGTGAACACAATCTCTGCTGGGCTCACGCCGACAAGCCGGGCCACATGGTCACGTGCTTGATCAACCAGTTGGCGAGCTTGCCGACCGGCTTGATGCACGGAGGATGCATTACCGCTGACCGTGAGTGCATCGGCAACAGCATCCACAACACCTGCCCGAACCGGAGAGGTCGCATTGTGATCTAGATAAACGATTTGAGTCATGCGTGTCATAGTTGTCATAGGGGGGGCTTTTTCGACGTTATTCGACGACCCTCAATTCATGTTCCAGATTTATTGAAACTTCCTGATCGGCAATTGCAGCGCTCGGAAATAAATTACTGCCGCTGGTTCCAAGAACGCGGTTATCGACCACATCAGCCAAAGACACCGAGCTTAAATACAAGAAAATTTGATTACCGAGCTCTGACCATAAATCATGGGTAAGACAGCGGGAGTTATCCGTCCGGCACCCGGTTGGTGAGCCGGGCGTGCAACGGGTTGTCTGAATAGGCTCATCGACGGCCATAATAATGTCCGAAATCTTCATTTCATCCGCCCCGCGCGCCAGCAGATAGCCACCGCCTGGACCCCGCACAGATTTAACTTGCGAGCCTTTGCGCAACTTACCAAATAACTGCTCCAAATATGAAAGCGAAATATCTTGGCGTAGGGCAATATCGGCAAGCGCCACCGGACCGCCTTTACTTTGGCGTGCCAAATCAACCATTGCCATTACCGCATATCTTCCTTTGGTACTTAATTTCACGGATCTTCTCCTATTTTAATGTTCCCAATTAAAATTATTTCTTAAATTCTTTAGGTGCCTGTTGAGGCCCCGGAATTAGATGAGGTATTTTCATCCTCATCCGCTTTTTTTACTTCTAGTTCCTGCTCGAGCTGAATAATGCGTTCGCCGAGTGTGTTTAATTGATTGCGTAAGCTCTCGAAGCTGCGCGCTACTGGGTCAGGCAGGCCGTCAGCCGGCGTGCCGTAAGCGATAAATTCATCATCGAGGGTTTTATCTCGGCCCATCACGATCTTGGCTGGAATGCCGACCATGGTCGCACCTTGCGGCACATCTTGCAGCACCACAGCGTTGGCTCCAATCCGAGCGGCATCACCGACATTTAGCGGACCCAATACTTGCGCACCAGATCCGACAATCACGCCATCGCCCAATGTCGGATGGCGTTTGCCTTTTTCCAAGGAGGTGCCGCCGAGTGTGACACCTTGATAAAGCGTCACATCATCGCCCACTTCCGACGTTTCACCGACAACGACGCCCATACCGTGATCGATAAAAAACCGACGACCGATTTTAGCGCCTGGGTGAATTTCGATACCCGTCATAAAGCGGCCAAAATTTGAAATCATCCGCCCGAGCAAATGCCAGTTACGACGCCAGGCAGCGTTGGAAAATCGATAAAATAAAATCGCGTGATAGCCCGGATAGCACAGCATTACCTCAACTCGCGAGCGAGCTGCTGGATCACGGGACATGAAAGAATCAATATCTTCCTTGAGACGCGCAAAAAAAGTATGTGTCATTGCATTAAAATCCGTGCATTTATTTGCGTAACGTATTAAAAACGGGTCCCCGCTAAAAACCTCGATAACTACTGGTTTTTTGACGTCGAACCCGCAATTGTATAAGGTGAATATAGGTAACCTGACCAAATCAGTCAAGTATTTAAGCGTAAGCCATAGAACAAAGCTGATATTATCACACTAATTTACTCATATATCGCATTCTAACCCACCAGAAAATAGGCAAAATCATCAAACCATGCCGGACGTAATATTTAATGGACCTGATGGACGACTCGAAGGTCGCTACCATCAAAGCAAGAAAGCTGACGCGCCAATCGCCATTGTTCTACACCCGCACCCTCTTCACGGCGGCAATATGAACAATCGAATTGTCTACACGATGTATAACGCATTTGTAGACCGAGGCTTCTCCGTCTTACGCTTTAATTTTCGTGGTGTTGGCCGCTCGCAAGGTGTGTTCGATAGCGGTATCGGCGAGCTAAGCGATGCAGCTTATGCGTTTGACTGGATGCAGCAATTTAACAAAAACAGTCCGTTCTGCTGGATCGGCGGTTATTCCTTTGGCGCGTTAATCTCCATGCAGCTCATGATGCGGCGTCCAGAGATTGAAGGATTTATCTCAATTTCTCCACCTGCCAATACAGAAGATTTCTCATTCCTGGCACCTTGCCCGTCATCTGGCCTTATTACGCATGGTGACGCGGATGATTCCATTCCGATTGATACGGTTTCAAAACTTGCGTCAAAGCTGGGTGCCCAGAAAAACATTGAGGTTGAATTTTCCTCAATCAAAGGAGCCGATCATTTCTACAAAGACAAAATCGAATTGTTGAACACAGAAATCTGCCGCTATCTCGATGAATCTTTGGCTCCCGAAGAAGCAAAGCCAGCCAAAAAAGCAGCGTCTAAGAAGAAAAAATAACGCCGGCCTTCATGCTCGATAAAGATCGCCGCCGGATAATGCCTGGGCGACACCGGTCGTGCTCGGAAAACTTAGCGGCAAATCAAGCAAAGAGCGCACCGCCATAAAGGCGAAAGCCTGGGCTTCAATCGCATCTCCGTTCCAGCCAACGCGCTCGACAGGCTGAACCTCTTGGCCAATTTTCTTTGCCAATTCTTCCATCATAAAGGAATTGTGACGCCCGCCGCCGGTTACCAGCCAGCGCTTTGCTGCCAATGGAAAATGCTGTGAGGCGCGGGCAATCGTCTCAATCGTAAAAGCCACCAGCGTCGCGGCAGCATCTTCGAGCGACAATTGATCGACCGCCGAGAAATTAAACGCATTGCGATCGAGCGATTTTGGCGGCACGAGATCAAAATAAGGATGATCTAGAAGGCCCGCTAAAACTCCCGTATCAACGCGTCCTTGGCGCGCCAAATTACCATCTTCATCGAAAACAGCCTCACTGCGGGTCCGCACAACATCATCGATGGCCGCATTGCCGGGCCCGGTATCAAAGGCAATCAAATGATCGGTATCGATAAAACTGACATTCGCGACGCCGCCGATATTTACGATGACAATGGGCCCCTCAAAATTTTGGCTAAGCGCTTGGTGGTAGACCGGTGCAAAAGGCGCGCCCTCACCACCGGCTGCCACATCGGCACCTCTGAAATTATTAACTACATCGCAGCCGACTAGCTTTGCCAAAAGCGCACCATCTCCGAGCTGCAAGGTAAAATGATTCTCCGGCTCATGATGAAGGGTCTGACCGTGGAAGCCGATCACATCAATGTCTAAGTTTGTGAGACTGTGTTTAGCCAGCAGTTCAGCGATAAGGTCAGCATGAAGCCCCGTCAGTGCCTCTTCCAGCTCGGGAGATGCCGATTTAGCGCCGAGCTCGGCGCGCAACCGATTGCGAAAATCCGGCTCATACTGCTTACTCTCAAAAGGTCCAAAAGAAGCGATCGTTTTGCCGTCGGTTTTCACAATGGCCGCGTCAATACCATCCAGCGATGTTCCGCTCATCAGCCCGAGGGCGGTATATATTTTTGCGTCACTCATTGCTTTTAGTTCTGGCTCCGTTGTACCGATAGAATGATTGTGCTAAACGACCGCTTAAGATACGCATCTAACTCTTAAAATTCTATTGCAGACATTGCCGAATGAGAAACAACTAAACCATGACCAGCTACAAATCTGATTTCCTGAATGCGATCACAGAACGCGGCTTCCTCCACCAATGCACCGACATTGAAGCCTTGGATGAGCGCGCCATATCAGAGGTGATCCCGGCTTATATCGGATTTGATTGCACCGCACCCAGCCTCCATGTTGGCTCGTTGCTGCCTGTCATGTTACTCAGATGGCTGCAAAAAACGGGTCATAAGCCGATTGTCCTGATGGGCGGCGGCACAACGAAAGTTGGCGACCCATCCGGTAAAGATGAAAGCCGCCAGCTCTTAACCGAAGAGAAAATCAACGAGAATATGGATGGTATTAAAACCGTATTTTCGAAATATTTGACCTTTGGTGACGGTCCGACCGATGCCGTTATGATGAACAATGCCGACTGGCTGGATAATCTCCAATATATCGATTTCTTGCGAACCTACGGCCCTCACTTCACCATCAATCGAATGCTGACTTTTGAAAGCGTAAAATTACGCTTGGAGCGGGAACACCCCCTGACCTTCCTGGAATTCAATTACATGATTCTTCAGGCTTACGATTTCCTCGAGCTCTCGAGACGCGCCAATTGCGCCATGCAGATGGGCGGCTCGGATCAATGGGGCAATATCATTAACGGCGTTGAGCTTGGCCGGCGGGTCGACAGCACTCAACTATTTGGTCTGACGACGCCGCTGATGACGACATCTTCCGGTGCAAAGATGGGCAAAACAGCCGCCGGTGCCGTCTGGCTCGATGCCGAACAGCTTTCGGCTTATGATTTCTGGCAATATTGGCGCAATACCGAAGACGCCGATGTTGGCCGCTTTATGCGCCTCTTTACAGAACTTCCCTTGGATGAAATTGCCCGACTTGAGAAGCTGGAGGATGCAGAGATCAATGAAGCGAAGAAAATCCTCGCCAACGAAGTAACCAAATTATGTCACGGTGAAGAAGCTGCGGAAATAGCTGCAAAGACGGCGCAAGAGACTTTTGAAGGCGCCGGCATCAGTGCCGATCTGCCCACGATAGAACTACCGCAAAGTGATTTGCAAGCCGGTATTGCGGCCTTCGATCTGTTCCGTCAGGCGGGTCTGGCAAACTCAAACGGTGAATCCCGGCGTCTTATCAAAGGCAATGGTGCGCGTCTCAATGACCAGGTGATCGCAGATGAGACTCAGGTGATCTCGCTCGCCGACAATAATGCCGAGGGCGTGATTAAACTATCGGCTGGCAAAAAGCGCCACATCCTCATCAAGGCTGCAGATTAGTTTCTGGTCTAAACTTCAGTTATTTTTTTTGTGTCGCATTATCTGCCGGGCGATCGAAAATTTTAAATAAATTTCGAAGAAAACCTGGAGCTAATATCGATAGGGGATTGGTCGATATTTTCGGGTCCTTCACCGTTCCCTTCATCGTATAATTCGCCGCAAACACACCACCATCTTTTTCACCCCCTGACAACAACCCGCCGATGAGCGGAATGTTGGTTAGCGCATTATTTAGCGCATAAGCGGGTACGATGGTGCCTTTAACATCGATCGTCTCGACATCAGTATTTAGCGTCCCTTCCGCAGTCAACCCGAGTGACAAGCCGGAAACGGATGCATTTTTGATTTTAATCTCACCATTATCATTTTCAAACGGTACATCCATTTTATTAAAGGCGATACCCAAGCCAGTTAGATTTTCCAAAATCCCGGTAATCGAAGCGACGTTTAAAAGCTCCGCCAAAACGGGTGCCTTAACCACCCGAAAATCATCGACTATCGCACGACCTTTAAAACGACTATTGGGCAGCATTCCGGCATAGGTTCCCGTCAGTGTTAATCGGCCGTTGAGTAAATTATCATAATAATCAAACATCTGAAGTGCCGCTCCGGCATCGTTGGAAGTGACCCTGAGATCCCTTCCCTTTCCTTTTGGAGTCATATGAATGGCGAGGTTCTTATTTTCACCTAAACTACTTTTGACATTTACCTGATGCCAAACCCAACCATCGAAAGCCATCTCACCCGCAACATGCTGAAGACTTTTGTTCGGATAGAGATGCATTAATTTCACATCTAATTTTAAATCCAGCGGATCAGTTTTCACCAACACAACGCTGTCGTCTTCTTGTGCAATCCACTCCTTGAGATCCAATTGGGTGCCACTTAAATCAATACGCCAACCTTCTGGCTTTCTGGGATAGATGTCGGCTTGAACATCGGTCTGACCAAACCTTAAGCGACCGATCTCAGCTTTGCTAAATTCTCCTGGCTGGCTAAAAGAGACTTTCGCCGCCATCTCCATGCCGCCGCCACTCATGGTAACTTTCGGGACGGCTGTGAACCCTGCTTTGGAATACTTTGCGTTCACCACGGCCTTTGCAGCAACCTTGGCCGATTTAAACCAACCCAGTTTGGGCAAAGCCATCACCGTGTCTTTGAGATCAAGCTTGGCGGAAAGATTACCAGATCCGTCCGCTTTCATTGTGGTGACAACATCAGCGCCGATTACCCCCGTCATATAGCTTTTGCTAAAGGGGATAAAATTTAGGTTCAGCTTTTCGCGCCACGACCGGTCGTCAATATTCGCCTGAAGCTCATATTTGCGCTGGTAGGTGCCCAAATCGGTAAAATTTTCGTGCCAGAGAATTTTAGTCTTCACGCCACCAAGCAAACCATCCCCTTTGATGGTCATTCCTTTAGTGTCAGCCGATAAAATGAGATCTGCTTTGCTAAGATCGAGGCCAATCGCAATTTTTGATATGTCGACGTTTTTTAGAACTGCTTCGGTTGTGGCTTTCACGGTGTCAGCTGTCATTTTTCTCTCAAGCAGAAAGTTAAGCGCGATTTTCGAGCGTACATCCCCTTTGGCATCGATTGCAGAAAAGCCAATCGATTTTGCAAATTCCAGGGGTTTGCTATCAACAACGGTCAATGCCTCCCCAAGAGGGCCGTCAATTTCGAGCTTGGCATCAAGGTACTGATCAACTTTGTCGAGGCCGGTGAATGTGACCCGGCCCTTTCGCAGCATCAATTCTCCAGATCGACCACCGGTAATTTCAATATCAAATCTTTTGCGATCAAATTTTGCCCGGCCCGTGCCATTTGTCGCTTTGGGCATCGGTGCGAGATAATCAACCGTGAGGTTTCTGATATCCATATCGCCAAGCAGAGAAATGATCTCGACACCCTTTGATTTATTATACCGTCCGGTTACGCGCGCATGAGCGATCGGCGCGCTGCCATCAGATAAATTTTGAAGGATCCAATCACGGACCGTATCGCCCCAACCTTTAGGCCACAATTTGTCAGCCTCGTCGATATTCAGGTTAGTCGCCTCACCGCCCAATTCGAAGGAAATATCTCCGCCAATTTCTTGCACGGTTGCGGATGCTTTCAAGGCTGGGCCACCGGTAATCAGGCTTAGATTCTCAACCTCCAGGCGATCAAAATCAGAATCATAAGTCCCGGCTAGCATAATTTTCTGCATGGGCCATTCATGATTGACCGGAGCCGGTAGTTTTAACTTGCCATTTTTACCCAAATCCAAAGTCAGGTCCTGAATGTTTAAACGTCCTGACTTTTGATCGTAATCACCCCGTAAATTTGAAGATTGAATTGCTATATCAAGCTCAAGAGGATCTTGCAGAGCTATCTGCCCCTTGGTACTGGTCAGATTAAATTCAAATTTTCGGATTTCGCCATCGGCGAGGACAATCGCGTCAACTGTGCCGCTCAAGGGCAGATTAAAACTCGCCAAACTTTTTAACTTTTCAGAAAGTGGCGCAAAGATAACAGGGTTTAAATCGGCAAACCCCAGGGTCATTTTTGCTTCTTTCTTACCGAGATCGTAATTACCCAAGAGTGTAAACGCCGCCGTTTTATCGAGACCTTGATCACCGGCCTTCAAAATGAGCTCCGCCTTGACCGCGACCTTTTCACCTTCTCGAATCAAAGCGATATCGGTCTCCGGTGCGTTCCATTTCACAGCCAGTTGGCGATCATCAACCGTGACATTGCCGCCGATGATGTTGATCCGACGCAAATATCCAAGCGGGCGCTTCATATCGGGTGGAGAAAGCAACTCCGCGATAATTTTTCCGGCTAGATCTGCCTCAGCGCCAATGCGCTTGCCAGCTTGCACTAGCCCCAGTTCTAATTTACCGACTTCCGTTCGAACTACATTGAGAATGGGGCCAAATATCGACAAGCTCCTGGGTGCCAGTTCCCCTTTCATCAAGGCGGCGGCACTCAGTGTGACAGCGAGTTCTGGAATTTCGGCAATAACTTTGCCATCGCGCGCGACAGCTTTGGCGCCACGCAGGCGAATATCCAGGCTCTGATCCCATCCCGCCCAGGTGAGAATGGTATCTTCAAGCTTGATATCAACCTGAGAGTCGCTTGTTTTAAGTGCTGATTCAAAATAAGGCGTTAAGAAAGCTAGAGATATTGGGCCGGTCGTCAATCGCCATACAAGAACGCCGACGAAGACAGCAAAGCCCAGCCCCATAATTCCAACTAGTTGAACAACATTGCGGAACGTCCGCCTAATCAATTAATCATCTCCATGTGTGATCTTTCAGCTGCTTTCTTTTAACATTTATTGGCAACAACTTGACCACTTCTCCCTCTTATCGCAGTCTGCTCTATCTGGAAGCAATTTGAAATGCACCAAATGACTTTTTTATCCGATGCGATCAATCTGCCGCAAAATTTGCCTCAGCCGGCCTCGCACGACAAAGCAGAGACAGGCATCGACAGGCTCATCGAAGTTTCCGAAGAAACTGGCGATGCCAGCCTTATTTCAGACATTAAGAATCATACAACAAACATCGTTGATCGCAAATTTTTAGAGGCTTTATTCGGCAATAGCACCTTCCTAAGCCAATGCGCTGTTACCGACCCTCATTTCTTTTCTCAACTGATTATGGAGGGTCCAGAGGCAAGTTTCAAAAAAATTGAGCAAGAACTTGTAAAAAAGCCGAATAATTCCTCGGAAAACCTTAGCGAACCCGCAGTTATGAAGTTTCTGAGGATTATGCGAAAACGCGCTGCCCTGACCATAGCAAGTGCAGATATCGCGAATCTATGGTCTGGCGCCGAAGTAACACAGGCACTTAGCCGATTTAGCGATTTGAGCGTTGGCTATGCCGTTGATTTTTTGTTGAACAATATGGCAGAGAAGGCGTTCCTTACTTTGCCCGATGAGAGCCGACCCGGCGATGGCTCAGGTCTCATTGTACTCGGCATGGGCAAGCTCGGCGGCCATGAGCTGAATTATTCGAGCGACATTGACCTCATCTTGTTTTTTGATCCTGAAGTTATTCAGACCGATGTGCCGGAGAATTTGCAAAAAGGCTTTATCCGGCTTGCCCGCGGTCTCGTTAAAATATTGTCCGAACGTACGGCCGATGGCTATGTTTTCAGAACCGATCTTCGATTGCGGCCCGATCCCGGTTCGACGCCTCCTGCTATATCAGTGCTGGCGGCTGAAACTTATTACGAAAGTATTGGCCAAAACTGGGAACGCGCTGCCATGATCAAAGCCCGGCCCATCGCGGGCGATTTCAAAGCGGCTGAGACTTTCCTTGAACGGCTCCACCCGTTTATCTGGCGCAAATATCTCGATTTCGCCACCATCCAGGATGTTCACTCGATCAAGCGTCAGATCAATGCCCATCGCGGCAGCTCGGTCGTCGCCGTCGAAGGCCATAATGTCAAACTTGGTCGGGGCGGCATTCGCGAGATCGAGTTCTTTGCTCAAACCCAACAATTGATCTGGGGCGGACGTCTGCCGGAACTCAGAACGGCTCCAACTTGCGAATCGCTTAATGCGCTCGCCAAAGCAGGTCAAATATCTCAGGCAACGGCAGATGAGCTAATCACATCCTATTGGTTCCTCCGCCGGGTTGAACATCATCTGCAAATGATTGACGATCAGCAAACTCACGACCTGCCGACCGACGCCGAAGGTATTGAGCACATCGCGCTTTTCTTAGGCTTCGATAACAGCGAGACCTTCCGAGCAGAACTGCTTAGCCATTTGAACTGCGTCGAGGCGCATTACGCTGAATTATTTGAAGAAGCGCCGAGCCTTGACGGCACCGACGATATTAAAGGCAATCTGATCTTCACCGGTGCGGATGATGATCCAGACACCCTTAAAACCATCGAAGCACTTGGATTTTTAACACCATCGAGCATCGCGGAGACGGTGCGCTCCTGGCATCATGGCCGCCATCGGGCAACCAGCAGCACACGGGCCCGCCAAACCTTGACCGAGTTGATCCCTGTCATCTTGAAGGCCTTTGGCGAGTCCACCGAACCCGACGTCGCCTTTCACAAATTCGATGATTTCTTATCTGGCCTGCCTGCCGGCATTCAGCTTTTTTCAATGTTTCATGCCCATCCTGAGTTGCTCAATCTGGTTGCCGAGATCATGGGATCTGCCCCAAGACTGGCCGAACATCTCGGGCGCAACCCGGGTGTGCTGGACAGCGTTCTGCAACAGGATTTCTTCGATCATCTACCGGGTAGCGACCAGTTAGATGAAGAGCTTAGCCAACGCCTGGCTGGCTCAGTAAACATTGAAGACACTCTCGACATCGTCAGGCGATGGGCCAATGATCGGCGACTGCAAATTGGTATTCAGGCGCTTCGGCACCGTTCGAACTGGCAGGATATCGGTATGGCGTTGACGACAATTGCGGATATCTCGATCCAGCACTTGCTCAAACATGTCGGGCGGGAATTTGCTGTTCAACATGGTCAGGTAAAAGGCGGCGAAGGGGCAGTACTGGCGCTCGGCAAAGCGGGCGGACAGGAAATGACACCGTCCTCAGATCTCGATCTCATTTTTGTCTATCGCCACGATGAAGATGCCGAGCTATCGGATGGCGAGCGTCCTCTCGCCCCCAGCCAGTATTTTGCCCGGCTCAGCCAACGCCTCATCAATGCCATTACCGCGCCGACGACTGAGGGCACGCTTTATGAAGTTGATATGCGGCTACGTCCTTCTGGCAATGCGGGGCCGATCGCGTCGCACTTTTCCGCCTTTGTTCAGTATCATCAGGAGAAGTCCTGGACCTGGGAACATATGGCGTTATCCCGGGCCCGCTGCGTCACCGGCGCGCCTGCGCTAATCAAAGATATTGAGGAGGTCATATGTGAGACACTAACCAAAGTGCGCGACCCCGAAACCCTCCTGAAAGACGTTCAGGAAATGCGGCAGCGCATCGACAAAGAGCACCATTCCAATTTCATCTGGGAGGTGAAATATATGCGGGGCGGTCTGGTCGATATCGAGTTTACAACTCAATATTTACAGCTCAAACATGCCCAAGAACATCCGGACCTTTTAGCGGCGAACACATCTGAGGCCCTAAATAACCTTGCCGAAAAAAGTCTGTTGGATGAACAGGACGCGGCCGCTTTGCTGGACGCGCTAAATTTGTGGCAAACCGTGCAGGGTATGTTGCGGCTTACGATTGAGGGTTATTTTAGGCCAGATCGCGAAGATGAAATTCCAGCCGCTTTGACTCAAGCACTGGCGACGGCGGGCGAGTGTGAAGATATCGATGCGCTTAAAGACCTCATGCAGGCAAAGGCAGAAGGTGCTTTCAAAATTTTCAACAAGATTGTCGGCGCACCCTCAGCTTAGCCACTCTTCCGCTTCCTGCTTCAACTGAGCTTCGGCGTCACTGCCCGCTTGAACAATATTGTCCATCGGGGCGCGGCCAACCAAACCAAGCCGGAAGCAAAGAATCTGACAGGCCGGTGGATAAGCCGACAAATCCATATTCTCAAAAAATCCGTCCTGCACATCCGCTGGGTTCACCGGGTCGAGCCGGTCTTTCTCGTAGACCATGGTGCGGCGTTGGATGCGCCAAACACCGTCCTCGCGCTTCTCGAACAAATCAAGAAAGCGGCCCCAAGTAATGGCGTCAAAATCAAATGGATCGCCAATAACCCGCCTCAGCAACTCAACATGACATTCACTGGTTGCCCGATTGCCGTTGACGCGAATGCGGCCTCGACCAATTTGATGCTTGCCGTGCTCACCCGGTTTAAAATCAGCCAACATGCCTTTGGAGAGATGAACAAACTCGCTCGCCAAGCCGGAAAACCAGGAGATATTAATCGTCGCATCGGGCTGAAAGCAGTTTGAGAGAATATCCCAATCGCCGCAATCTCGGGCAAATGCCCATTCAGTCAACACGTTGTCAATTTCATGCTCATCAGCAACCTGGATGAGCCGTGCTTCATCGTTCATTGTAACTTCCCCCTAAATTCATCTAGACGTTCAGCCAATCTTCCCATATGAGAGCACGAGTTTAAGATAGATCTACAGGATGTCCAGGTGACAAACACAGAAATGCTCTCATTAAGCCAAGCAGCCTGCCAAGTACTGGGTGAACCCTCGCCTACAGATAAGGTTCGCCTTACCAATGAAGTTGCGGAAAATTGGCACACAGGCCTTATCAAAGAGATCGGCACGACGCTGCCAGCCAACCGCCCGGCCCGGCCCGGTAAGCCTGAGCTTCTCGACCCCCACGATGTGCCGACGCGTAAAGCCAAAGGCACCAAGGGGCGCCTCGCCCTCATGCATGCCATAGCCCATATCGAATTAAATGCGATTGATCTCGCTTGGGATATTATTGCTCGCTTCACGGCACTCGATCTACCGCGCGAATTCTATGACGACTGGATCGGCGTTGCTGTCGATGAAGCGCGCCACTTTGGCCTGCTTGCCGATTATTTGTCAGAACATGACGCCGCCTATGGTGATCTGCCTGCGCATGACGGCTTGTGGGAAGCGGCCGAAGATACAGCCCACGACCTTCTTGCCCGGCTCGCAATTGTCCCATTGGTGCTCGAAGCACGCGGGCTGGATGCCACACCACCGACGATCAAAAAACTACGCCAAGCCGGAGACGAGCAGGCTGCCGACATATTGCAAACCATCGCAGCGGAAGAAATCGCTCATGTCGCAGCCGGTGTGCGCTGGTTTGAATATCTCTGCACCGAGCAAAACATCGAGCCGACTAAAACCTATCAAGCCCTGGTCAAAAAGCATTTCAAAGGCCAACTCAAGCCGCCTTTTGCGACAGAAGCCCGCGAACTTGCCGGCTTTAGCGCTGCCTATTACGAACCGATTGCGGCAAGCTAGAAAATATTTTCCATTCTATGGAATCCCCGTGGTTTCAATATGAACTGCCATGTCGGCTTTGTCCCCGAAAGCGGGCACGAACGGGATAGGGCAAAAGAGTCCGCTTTTGACTGCTATCTCAACCGGTCAACGCAACACATTCGTTAAATTTCTCTGCCGGCGTTGCAAATTCCAATGTCTTACGGGGCCGCTCATTGAGTTGCCGGGCCACCTTGTTTAAGTGCGCCTGTGAGTGCACCGACAAGTCGGTT
>JABIHH010000034.1 GCA_018649725.1 Rhodospirillaceae bacterium
GCGAAAGGATCAAACTGAAGACAATGGAGACCCGGCGCTTGCAATACCGCAAATACGCCGCTTAATATATTGAACCAGATGAGCCAGATCCTCCTTTAGATCAGGCCGTTGATTGTTCCAATTACTATGACGACGGACAGGCGGAAATTTTATCGCCTCAGATTTACATCAACCGGATTTTCAAAAGCTAGCCGACAGCTTTGGTATGTTTTCCTGCATAGCAAACGGGCCACAGGAGCTTGAAACGGCGATCAAAGCAGGGATAGACCGTGAGGAACCTGTGTTGATAGAGGTGCCGGTCGGTGAATTGCCATCCTGGCAGGCTATGGGTGTTCGGCGCCCAAGAAGAGGAGGAGTCTAACCATGGGACCGGAAGAACAATATCAAGCCCATCTCGCTGAGGGCGATATCAAATTACAGCGTTGCGATAATTGCCACGCCACCATTTTTTATCCCCGGGTTTTATGTCCTGACTGCGGCTCGACTGACTTGGAATGGCAAACTATTTCGGGCCACGGAGAAGTTTATTCAACAACGACTACCCGCCGACGTCCGGATCGCGGCGGAGATTTTAATATCTCACTGGTCGAGCTTTCTGAAGGTCCGCGCCTGCTTAGCCATGTTGAAAACATTGAGCCTGACCGTGTTGAAATCGGCATGAAAGTTCAGGCCCGGATTTCAGGCGGTGAAGAGGAAGGTTATCGCTTGGTCTTCGATCCAATGGAAGGTGCGGATCATGGGTGAGTCGTTGCGCGCACAAACGGCGATCGCCGGAATTGGCCTGTCCGAGTTTGGTGAAGTCGCAGGTTGGAGCCATTTGGAACTGATGGCGCAGTCGGTAGTTCGCGCCCTTGATGACTGTGGCCTTAAAAAATCCGACATTGATGGGGTGTTCGCAATGATCGAACCCACTTCTTTGCCGGTTCCTGCTGTTTGCGAGTATCTCAGACTCCAGCCCAAAGTAATGGAAGGCACCATGCTCGGCGGTTCTTCCTTTGTAAACTTTCTGCAATGGGCTGCTCTATCAATCACTGCCGGGCTTTGCGAAGTGGCGCTGATTACCTATGGCAGCAACGCCCGAAGTAGCAAGGTGCGGCCCGGCGGGTTTGCCGCAATTCCTTACGAAACTGAATATGGTGCCAGGCTGGTGACGTCATACGCCTTGGCGGCGGCGCGGCACATGCATGAATACGGCACGACCCGGGAACATCTGGCGGAAGTCGCTGTCGCGGCGCGCGGCTGGGCGCAGAAAAACCCGAAAGCTTTTGTGCAAGATCCGCTCACCATCGAAGATGCGCTTTCGGCCCGCATGATTTCGGACCCGCTTGGCTTAAACGATTGTTGCTTAATCACGGATGGCGCCGGGGCGGTGATCATGGTCTCTGCCGAGCGCGCAATAAATTTGCCCCAACAACCGACTTATCTATTAGGTGTTGCGGCTGAGCATTCCCACCAACAAATTGCTCAGATGGCTGATCTGACGGTGACAGCGGCGGCTCGGTCTGGACCACGCGCTTTTGAAATGGCGGGGATTTCGCCAAAGGATGTGGATGTTCTGGAACTCTATGATGCTTTCACGATTAACACCTTGCTGTTCCTGGAAGATCTTGGATTTTGTAAAAAAGGGGAAGGCGGACCCTTTCTATCTGGCGGCAGAATTGCACCCGGTGGCGACCTGCCGGTAAATACCAACGGCGGTGGCCTCTCCTGCATGCATCCAGGGATGTATGGCATTTTCACGATTATCGAGGCCGTCGAGCAGCTAAGAGGTGCCGCCGGTGATCGCCAGGTCGCAAACGCAAATATCGCTATCGCCCATGGTAATGGCGGCACGCTCTCCATTCAAGTGACCAGTGTGTTGGGTGGACCGGATACGGTTTAAGTAAAGCTGGCCTTTACTGTGCCAAAGGGTTCAAAACGGGCTTCAATTTCTATCGGTGCCTCAAAACGGTATTGTTTTGTAAATGAGCCTGTCATCACCGACATGCCGGCTTCCAGTGTTAAATCAAATTCCGATAATTTTCCCGCCAACCAAGTCAGCGAGGCAATCGGGCTTGATTCCATGACTTCGACACCGAAAGCCTGCTCTTTAAATTCACCGTTCACATAAAGGTCGCAAGATGTCGTTGCGAGGTCATGAATAGCTGGATCGTAAACTGTTTCTTCACCAACAACGAAAGCCTTTTGCTGGCCATTGTCGGCCGCTGACAGGGGAGGCGTTCCATTTCCGGGAGGTGGACGATGCTCAATAATTTCAAAAGCCGGGGCGATTGTTGCGACAGCTTCCCGCGCTTCTTCTTCGCTTACATTCGGGCCACTGATGGTTTTTCCCATTGTCAGACACAGTTCGTTTTCCCATCCAGGGCGTATCAAATCTTGATAAGGATAGGAGACGCCGCTTGGCCATTTTCCCTTTGAAAACAAGACCGCGAAGGCAGGGCTTTTCGCGCCCACTTGTTCCCGAATGGCTTTCGCCGTCAGCCCAACTTTCCAGCCAAGTTGTGGATCACCGTGTTCTGTATGTCGGTCAATCAGCTTGAGGCAAATTTGATGGGCTGTCGGCATATCAAGCGTCTCTTTCCATTGAACGGGAAAATCTCCGCCTTGTCGTGCCTGCCAGAAGTCGTCCATTGCTTGGTCAAAATCGATCATTTATTCCCCATTTTTCTATTTTTTATTAGTCACGCGTTCAGGAAAAATATCAAAATTTTCCTGTTCAATGCTTACGTCCAGCAGCACACGCTTGCCTTCAGAAACAGACTTTGCCGCCTGCTGGAAGGATTGTTCAAGCGAATTGTGATCCATCAGGGGGCCTTCTGCGTCAAAGCCGAGTGAGCGGGCCAAATTCACAATATCAGGCTGAGGCTCGTCGATGCTAATGCCGATGGTTTTGTTTTCGACCGGCCTGCCGCGTTGTTCCGCGACTTTTTCCTGCAACACCTCATCGGCAAAATAAGTGTGGTTGTTCGCAATCAAGATCAGTAAGGGAAGGTCATATTTTGCAGCTGTCCACAAGGCGTTAGACGCCATCATAAAATCACCATCGCCTAAAATCGCAATCGGAAGCCGCTCGGGAAAATGATCGCGCAAGGCCAAAGCCGCGCCGACAGCGATGCCCGGTCCGGCACCTAATCCGCCGCCGCCATTGTCGCCCAAATAGGAAAGCGGGTGATCAAAGTTATTGCTGTTGGTCGGCCAACGAATGGGCCGGTTAATCAAACAGGTTTTATAGTCCTCAGCGATTTGATTGAAACAGGAAACAATGTTCGCCATGCGCAATGGACCCTCTTCCAACCCGGTCGCTATGCCAGATTGCGAGCTAAGCTCGTAGCCTTCTTTCGTGCTTTCTCCCGTTTCAGGGAGCTTTTCTAAAAGTGCTTCAACCAGCGTATCGGCTGTGGTCGCGACATGAATATCAGCGGGGGCGAGACTGTAATAATCCATACTCCAGCCATTCGCTATTTGGTGGTCCATAGAGCAGTTGATTACCTGAGGGAGATTTTCTCCCGTCGGCCATTCTGTTTTTAGCGTGCCGCCAAGATCGCGCCATTCTAATCCAATGATCAGGTCGGCCGCTTCAATGATCGGGCGCGTGCTTTCAGAAAAGGCGAAGCCGATTTCATCTGCATGGAGAGCATGATTGGTCGGAAAACTGGCACCAACTCCTACCGATGTGAAGACGCGAGCGCCAATTCGCTCGGCAAAGTCGATGCGATTTTGCCAGGACGTGTCCGTTCGGGAAAGCCGGCCAGATAAAATAACGGGCGCTTTGGCTTGTTCTATCATTGAGACAAGAGACCGAATATCAGCGGTAGAAGGTATTGTTGGTGCAGGCACGGCGTATCGGCTGGGCGCCGGCAATTCAGGTGCGGCGTCAATTTCGTTCTCTTGCAAAGAGGTATCAAAGTTGATCATAACCGGTGCGGTTGGCTGAGTTCGAGTGACAATGGCAGCCCGCCGGATGGCTTCAATTGCTGCCGGAATAGAGGCTGGCTGGTCATCCCACTTTGTATAATTTCGCACCATTGCGCCATGATCGGCTGAGGTATGAATCCAGTCGATCCAGGGACGTCTCTCGGCAGCATCAACCGGCCCATTTGCGCTGATCAGAATAAGCGGTATGCGGCCGCACCAGGCGTTAAAGACAGCCATTGAGGCATGCATGATACCGACATTGCTGTGCACCGCAACGGCAAGTGGCTCGCCTGTCACCATGGCATAACCATGGGCGATGGAGGCAGCATATTCTTCATGGAGGCACATAATCAGTTGCGGTGATTGATTGCCGAGATAATTCACCACGCTATCGTGGAGGCCGCGATAACTGCCGCCGGGATTGATAACCAAATAAGGTACACCTGTTTCCCGCAAGGCTGATGCGAGCACGTCACTTCCCCAAGTTTTATTGTGATTTTTGGTCATAAATTCGCTCTAAAAGCCTTTAAAAAATTGACAGGACACAGCCGCAAGAGCTGACGTCATTACGTATAATGATTATGAATATGATCATTTTTTATGATCTAAATGTCAAATGGGATGTAGCTGTTAAAAGCAGACAAGATTAAGGTGAAAATAATACCAACCTAAGCGTGGAATGATAAATCTCATGGCGTGATGGCTTTGGCCCGGCCCTAGAGCCGGTTTGGCTAATTGGTCTGAGTGTCTATAATGCGTAAATGCCTATCTCAATTTGTCACTGGACCTGGGAGTAAACAGCCATGGATGGCGTTCGAAATTCTTCACCTTATATCCGCCAAGCTTTGAAAGAGGCTCCCAATAAAGTTGATCCGCCAACCGATGGGGTGCTGCGCTATCAGGGCTTGGATACGTCAAAGATTCTTAATCTGGGATTGAACGAATGTTGCTACCCGCCGTCACCTAAAGTGATTGAGGCGATGCAGCAGAATTTGAGCGCGGTAAATCTCTACCCTGATGCTCAATGCCCCCATCTTACCGATATTATTACCGAGCGCACGGGCATAGAAAGGGATCGTATTGTCTGGGGCAATGGCAGTGAAGAGCTGCTCAAAGGCGCGGTCGATTTATCGCTTTCGCCGGGCCAAGGCGTTGTTCTGCCGGTGCCGACTTTCTGGGGCTATAAATCCATGATTGCCGCGTTTGAGGCGAATGTGGCGGAGGTTGAAAATCTTGCCGATGGGCAAACCGATATAGACGGTGTTCTGGCGGCAATTCACGAAGACACTAAAATTGTTTTCTTGATTACCCCCAACAATCCAAGTGGCCGAATGATTGATCAAGAGGGATTAGAGAAAATTGTCAAAGGTGTGCCGGAAGACATCTTGCTGTGTGTCGATGAGGCTTATTACGATTTTGGTCTTCATGCCGGCGGCCCTAACGTCTTGGATATATTGAAGACGCGAAGGGGGCCTTGGATCACGGTTTTCACCTTCTCCAAAGCTTATGCTATGGCGGGTATGCGGATTGGCTATGCCATTTGCAGCGACCCGGAATTAGCCCAGGCTCTGCAAAAGACTACATGTGTTTTTAATGTGCCGATCCTGGCTCAACACGCCGGAGAAGCAGCTTTATTGGATCTTGAGTATCTCGATTTCATATTGACTGAGATCGCGGCAGGCCGGGATCAACTTTATGACGGATTGGTAAAGCTCGGTCTCAAGCCATTTCCCTCGGTCACCAATTTTGTCTCAACGCCGGTTTCGATGAACGGTCGCGATTGCATGAAAGCCATGCTCGACAAAGGTGTGCAAATCAACGCCTGGGCTGATCCGGGATATGAAAACTACATTCGGATTACAGTTGGCACCCAGGCGGACAATGCCACTTGTTTGGCGGCATTAAAGGAAGTGCTTAGTTAAGGGCATCGTAAATATACTCCACCGCGCCCTAGGTTTTCTAACATGTCCTCGGAAAGTATTTAAGTTAATGCCGACAATTCAGCCAGCATTCGGTCATTATCTGCTGGTTTGCCAATGGTAATCCGTAGCACGCCTTCAGAACCACGTCCTTTTTGCGGCTTGATGAAAACGCCAGCGCTTTGCATATCCGAGGCTATCTGCTGCGCCTGGCCCAGGCTCTGCAGTGAAACACATACAAAGTTGCCGGCGGAATTAAACAAGCGAAGTCCCAGCGATCTCAATGCTTCCTCGACGCGTTTTTTCTCGCTCGAGACAGCGGCAAGATATTTTGCCAAATGATCCCGATCTGCTAGAGCGGCAGAGGCCGCCTTCAGGGTCAGTACGCCCACATTAAAAACGGTGTTTGAGGCTTTGAACAAGGCGGCAAAATCGGCGTGATAACAAATGCCATAGCCAATTCTCATCCCCGCCAGCGCATAGGCCTTCGACATGGTACGAAGCGCAATATAAGGCTGGTTAGCGGCTTCCAAAATTGCCAAAGTATCTGGATAATCTGATTTATCACCGGCAAATTCGACATAGGCCTCGTCCAAAACAAAAAGTGTTTCAGGGTTTGTGGCGCCAACAATTTGCTCGAATTGCGACGCCGTAAAATAACTGCCGGTCGGATTGTTGGGCATACAGAGATAAACCATCCGAATATCATCGCTAAGCGCTGCGCAGAATTTATCAGCAGAAAATGAAAGATCATCTTCATGTGGCACACCTATGACTTCCGCGCCCGCAGATGCTGAAAAAACGTTAATCGCCGGAAAACTTGGCTGCAGGCTGACAATTTTATCCCCACTTCTCAGGCATAATTTGGTCAGCGAATACATAATATTTTCTGCACCACATTCAAAAATCAGACGACCCGGATCGATCTCCAGGAGCGCTGCCATTTCTTCGGCGATCTCCGAGCAGGTATTGTCAGGATAAAAATTCACATCGACTAAGGCGTTTTGGATTGCCTCGAACACTTTAGGGCTTGGGCCATAAAGGTTTTCATTGCTGCCCAACCGTAAAATTTCAAGATCAGGGTTTTCTTTTTCAAACGCATCATATTTCACTCCAAGCTTGAAGGCGGGTAGTTTAGAAATCTCTTCGCGAAAAAGCAGCTTTGGATCAATTGGGTCGTGGCTCATCTTATTTCTCCGCCTGGGCTTTGAGGGAGCGTTCAATCAATTCGCTGAGCGTAAAGGCCGGTGAAATTGCTTCTTCAGAAACCACCAACTCAATCAAACATGGCCCGGGTTTAGCCACCGCTTCTTCGAATATATTTTCGAACTCTGCAGTTTTTGTAACCCTAAACCCGTTAACGCCAAAGGCCTCGGCAAAGGCAACAAAATCCGGGTTATCGAGATCGGTGCCGATGGAACGCGTTGGAAAGGCGCGTTCCTGATGCATGCGAATTGAGCCATAAATCCCGTTATTGATCACAATGAAGATCGGGCTAGCGCCATATTTCTTGGCTGTCGCCAAATCTTGTGCATTCATCAAAAAACACCCATCTCCCGCAAAGGCGACAGCCATTCGATCTGGATATTGCAGCGAAGCGGCAATTGCTGCGGGCACGCCATACCCCATCACGGCTCCCAACGGTGCTAACTGGGTGCCAAATTTTCGGTGTTTTAAGAACCGCAAAACCCAATGCGTATAGTTGCCCGCCCCGCAGGACAAAAATGAATCGGCAGGAAGCCGAGTATCAAGCCAGGCTAATATCTCGCCAATATGCACCTCGCCGGGACACGTGGTTGGCGTCGTAAATTCTTCGAATTTTTCTCGCAGGTCGGTGGTTTTTAAAGCGTGTCCAACTTTAATGTCAAAAGTTCTTTCGGCAACTAAGGAAGCAAACGCCGCCATGCCAGAATGAATGGCAAGATCAGCTTGATAAATCCGGCCAAGTTCCTCTTCATCCGGGTGCACATGAACCAGACCTTGGCTCATTTTTGGATGGCTGAATTTGGTAAAGCCTTCGGTGACAATTTCACTGAGCTCAACACCCAAAACGATCAACAAGTCGGCATCATCGATCAGCTTGGAAATGAACGGCGGTGTGCCGACACCTAAGACGCCGACATAATTCGGGTGATCGTTATCGATTTTATCCTGACATCTGAAACTGGCTACAACGGGTATATCATGGCGCTGGGCGAAATCAGCCATTTGATCGCAGGCTTCGGCAGTCCAGGTTGAGGCTCCCAAAAGTATTGCTGGCTGCTTGGCCTTTGAGATGAGTTCTCCTAACTGATCGATTTGAGCCGGCGACGGGCTCGGAACAATTGGCACATTAATTACCCTTTCGGGTGCTTCAATAAGCTCGCGTTGTACATCTTCCGGCAAACTGATCACGACAGGACCGGGTCGACCAGACGTTGCCACCTTAAATGCCCGCGCTAAAAGTTCCGGTAACCGTTCGGCTTCGTCTATCTGCACTGCCCATTTCGCCAAAGGTTTAAACATTGCCGGGATATCGATTTCTTGGAAGGCATCGCGACCAGTAGAACTAACCGACACTTGGCCGACAAATAAAATCATTGGCACGGAGTCTTGTTTGGCGACATGAACGCCGATACTGGCATTGGTCGCGCCCGGTCCGCGTGTCACGAAACAAATACCGGGATTGCCGGTCATCCCACCATATGCCGCCGCCATAAAAGCGGCGCCGCCTTCTTGGCGGCAATTTACAAATTGGATTTCGTTACCACGTTCATAAAAAGCATCCATCGCACCTAAGAAACTCTCACCCGGCACCGAGAACACGCGGTCTATACCATTGGCAATAAGATGGTCGACCAAAACTTGCCCACCTGTTTTAGTTTGATTAGGCATTTATTGTCTCCGATATTTCTATGTGGGAGGGGCGACGTGTCCGATAGGTATTGTGTTTCACTTTGTTGAGCAATTCCATCAGCATTGCCATTTCGGAACTCGATAATCCTTCAATGACAAAATCGTCATCCTGCAAAACAACCGGGCGGGCTTCGCCGAATTTTAACCGCCCCAACTCGGTTATAAATACCAAGACATTGCGTTGATCGCGCTCTTCACGGCGCCGCTCTACCATGCCATCTGCTTCCAGCACCGCCACTGCGCGGCTGAGATTGGTTCGGTCCGTATAACTGCGCTCAGCCAAAGCATTTACATTTTGCCCGTCAAATTCTTGCAAATTAGCCAACACGCGCCATTGCACCGGCGTAATACCAAATGGTCTCAAAATTTCCTTCATAACGGTGTAATTACGGACGTAAATCGCCCTGATGAGGGTTGTTGGATAGTCATCTGATACATAGATATTTGGCGATTTAGTCGCTTGAATATTCATATTCTTCCCCAAAATTTGACCCTAAGGCCTCTAATATGATGTAATGATACATATTTAGATTATAATAGCTCTTGTGACAATCTCAAATGTCATCCAAGATGCTACTAAGGAAAATAGTACAATAATTGAAACTCTTTGAAATCCATACTGGGAGGTATGACATGAATATATTTGGTTTTAAAATTAAACACGTCTTAACCGCGTCGCTTGCCGTTCTGTCTTTTGGCATTGTCACCAGCAATGCACAGGCTGACCGTCTGGCTGATGTTAAAAAAGCCGGCATTCTGCACTGTGGCGTTGTGCCCGGTGTTCCTGGTTATGCGTTTCCAAATAAGGAAGGCAAAATGGTTGGCTTTGACGTTGACCTTTGCCGCGCGATCGCCGCAGCAGTATTGGGCGATGCAAATAAAATCAGAACCACTAAAATGAAATTGCCGGTCGCCTTTAATGCCATGAAAGCCGGCACGGTTGATGTTGTGACCCACCGCTTTACCTGGACTTTTGGCCGTGACGTTGGCCAAGGCCTCGACTTTACCCGTGTTATGGTTTTTGACGGACAAGGCTTTATGGTGCGTAAAAAGCTTGGCGTTAAATCAGGTAAGGAACTGAATGGTGCAACTTTTTGCCTGACCACCGGTGCAACGACTGAATCAAACGTATCTGATTTTTTCCGTACCCATGGCATGAAGTTTAAGCAGGTAACGTTCGGTAGCATGGGCGAAGCTCAAAAGGCCTACGACCAAGGCCGCTGTGATGTGTTTGTCACCGATAAATTTGGTCTTGGTGCCCGTCGTCTAGCGATGACCAATCCTGGTGATCACATCATTTTACCAGAAACCATTTCGAACGAGCCGATATCTCCAATGGTTCCTCATGGCGACCAGGTGTGGAGAGATATCGTTGTTTGGACGCTCAACTCACTCATCACCGCTGAAGAGTATGGCATTACCAGTAAAAATATTGACAAAATGCGCAGCTCTTCGACAAATCCGTTTATCCAACGTGTGCTTGGAAAAACCGGTAAATTCGGTGGAAAAATTGGTCTGGGCAAAGATTGGGCCTATAGAGCCATTAAAGCTGTCGGAAATTATGGTGAAATTTGGGAAAACCACCTCGGCAAACATGGCCTTGGCATGCCACGTGGTAAAAACGAGCTTTACACCAATGGTGGCCTCTTAATCTCTCCACCCTTC
The DNA here is from genome assembly GCA_018649725.1 of Rhodospirillaceae bacterium. Lineage (GTDB taxonomy): Bacteria > Pseudomonadota > Alphaproteobacteria > Rhodospirillales > UBA2165 > TMED23. Next base: position 10,395 of record JABIHH010000034.1, read on the forward strand.
CGTTAAGCCGAATAGACAGCCAGAATCAAATTATGTCAGGTGTCCTTAGTGGTATCTTAGGGCACCTGATACTTTTTATAACAGCAAACGCTCATGGAAAACCTGCTTAGCCTTTGGCGCAAAGGAAGCGTCCGCTCCCTTATTTACCAATGGGGACTGGTTGTTGCGATCCTCCTCGCCCTTTTTTGGGTATTTGATACGGCGAGCACCAATCTAGATCGGCTTGGTATAAATACAGGCTTTGGGTTTCTCGACGACGAAGCTGGATTTCAAATAAGCCAGACTCTTTTTCCTTACTCCGCTCAATCGACTTATATTGATGCGATACTTGTCACATTTACAAATACAATCGTGTTGTCGGTGATTGCGATTTTTCTCGCCACCTTTCTAGGATTTTTTATCGCTATTTCTAGACTTTCAGATAATTTACTGCTGCGAAAAATCGGTAGTTTTTATGTCGAAATGTTCCGAAATATCCCTCTCTTACTCCAACTTTTTTTCTGGTATTTCGCCGCTTTAAAACTACTGCCAGCCAAACGAGAATCGATAAATCTGTTCGATGTCGCTTTTCTTAACATTGAAGGCTTTGTCGTCCCCGCACCGGTGTTTGAAGATGACGCGAACTCAATCTTATGGGCTGTTGTTATTTCTTTGGCGCTGGCTGTCGGCATTTGGCGCTGGGCGAAAAATCGACAAATTAGAACCGGCGAGCCATTTCCGTCCTTCTTTGTTGGTTTGGGCCTCGTTGTCTTAATTCCATTAATTGTGGCCTGGCTTCAGGATTTCCCGATCAGCTGGGAAATTCCAAAGTTTGGCCGATTTAATTTTGAAGGCGGCATCGCCCTTCAGCCGGAATTTACCGCAATGCTGTTTGGCCTTACGCTTTATAACGCAGCCTTTATCGGCGAGATTATCCGCGCCGGCATTTTGTCCGTTCATAAAGGCCAACGGGAAGCCGCAAATTCCATCGGCTTCACCCAAATGCAGATTTACTCGCAGATAGTTGTCCCGCAGGCGATGCGCCTGATCATTCCGCCTTTAACCAATCAATATTTGAACCTAACAAAATCAACAGCGCTCGCAGCTGCACTTGGTTATCCCGATTTTTTCTGGGCCCTCAGTGGCGCCATTTCGTCCCAAACCGGACAAGTGCTCGAACTTCAAGCCATCACTTTATTTGGCTATCTCGGTATTAGTCTGTTCATTGCTGCCATTATGGCCATCTACAGCCGTGCAACCCGAATCCCGGAAAAATAGAGAGATGATGGAACCCATACTCAAACCTTTCAAAGAGCAGCAAGCGCCGCCACTGCAATCATCCGGTTTCGTGGTTTGGCTGAGATCAAATTTTTTTTCCACCTGGATAAATTCGCTGATGACGATTGGCCTTTTATGGGTCATCTATCAAATCGGCAGTTTTGTCATCAATTGGGGATTTATCGATGCCGTTTGGTTCGGCGAATCAGCTAAAGCCTGTCCCAATGTTCACGGCGCTTGTTGGGCCTTTGTTACGGACCGTTGGCGTTTATTTGTCTATGGGCTTTACCCGAGTGAGCTCCGATGGCGGGTCGATGTTTTTTATGGTTTGGGTGCCTTAACAATTGCTGCTTTTGTTTTTTCCTTTGGCCCGATCACCAAGAGACTTCGCCTAACTATGTTCATTGGCTTTCCAATTGCAGCCTATATCCTCTTAGTGGGCGGAATGGTTGGCTTGAAGTATGTCACCCCGGAGGATTTTGGTGGATTGTTGCTGACCGTGGTTATTGCCGCCGTGGGAATTTTTGCCTCCATTCCATTGGGCCTCATTCTAATGCTTGGCCGTACCTCAGAATTAAAAGTCATCAGCAAGGTTTGCGCCTATTATATTGAATTTTGGCGTGGTGTCCCTCATATCGCGGTGATCGTAATGTTTGTCGCGTTGCTGCCAATTTTTATTCCAGATGGCAATAAGATCGACATTGTTGTACGCGCCTTGATCGCCTTTGCAGCTTTTAATTCGGCCTATATGGCTGAGGTGTTCCGCGGCGGTCTGCAGTCAATTCCAGCCGGACAGTTCGAAGCATCGAAAGCCATTGGTCTCTCCTACTGGAAAATGATGGGCTATATCATTTTGCCACAGGCAATTCGAAATTCGGTGCCTGCGTTGGTCAACACTTGTATTAGTATTTTTAAAGAAACCACAATCGTGCTGCTGATTGGGTTCAGTGATTTCCTTGGTATTATCCAATTATCGCTTGAAGATCCAAAATGGCTCGGCCCGCCGCATATTTTTAGTTCGGCCTATGTCTTTGCAGCTCTTATCTATTTTTCATTTACGTTCGGCATGTCGAAATATTCTTTGCGGCTGGAAAACCGCACTAATGTTGATCATTAATAGCCGTTAGGAACAACGATGTCAGAAGAGCCGGTAATTTTATTCGACAAAGTGAACAAGTGGTTTGGTGACTTTCATGTCCTGCGCGACATTGATCTTGCTGTTGCCAAGGGTGAGAGGATCGTTATTTGCGGACCATCCGGTTCCGGTAAATCAACAATGATCCGCTGCATTAACCGCCTTGAAGAACACCAACAAGGCACCATAATTGTCGATGGCATTGAGTTAACCGACGATATCAAGAATATTGACTCTATTCGTTCAGAAGTCGGCATGGTATTTCAGTCTTTCAACCTGTTCCCCCATATGACGGTGTTAGATAATCTCGTTATCGGTCAGCACCTCGTGCGACGTCTGCCCAAAGGAGAGGCCGAGGAAGTTGCTATGACATATTTGGAGAGGGTCAAAATTGCTGATCAAGCCAATAAACATCCTGGCCAACTTTCCGGCGGCCAACAACAGCGCGTGGCGATCGCCCGCTCGCTCTGCATGAAGCCCAAAATTATGTTGTTTGATGAAGTCACCTCAGCACTCGATCCTGAAATGGTCAAAGAAGTTTTGGACGTCATGGTCGATCTTGCCGAGGAAGGCATGACGATGCTGGTGGTCACCCATGAAATGGGTTTCGCCCGCACTGTCGCTAATCGAGTAATTTTTATGGACGAAGGTCAAATAATAGAGGAAAACACCCCTGGTGCCTTTTTCGATAATCCTGCCTCAGAACGCGCGCAGAGTTTTATTGGCCAAGTCCTACACCATCAGTAAAAAAATCGTCACACCAGGAATTTAATATCAGACATAAAGGTCGGATAGGCATAGACCGTGGTGCTGAGCTGTTCTGCTGTGACGCCGTAGGTCATGGCGAAGGCGAAGAGGTGGATGGTCTCCGGTGCACCGTGACCGAGCAAATGCGCGCCTAAGATTTTACCGGTATCGTCTTCAACCAGAACCTTGGCGAAGGCTGCGTTCTCAACATAGGTTTTTGCCGAGCGCCACTCGATCATGTCGTTAGACTTCACGCTGAACTTTATGCCAGCTGCTTCGGCTTGATCTTCTTTGAGGCCGACGCTTGCCAGTTGCGGTGTGGTGAAGACACAGTTGGGCATTTTTGAGTAATCAGCGGTTTTTTGCTCAGCCCCTTCATTTAGCAGGTTGTGCCCGACAATGCGGCCTTCATAGGTCGCAACCGGCGAGAGCTGTGGCCCGCTGGCAGCATTGGCATCGCCCGCCACATAGATGTTCGGGTTCGATACGCTGCGGAGGTTTTCATCGATGGCAATGACGTGGCGGTCGTGATCAATGCCGGCTGTCTCTAGATTTAAATCAGCGACATCCGCAATACGGCCGGCGCCATTGGCAACAACCTCTGCCGTTATGGTGACGTCTTTGCCGTTCTCTTCAAATGTCACCGCATAGCCATCTGCTGTCTTCTCAATCAGCTTTGTCGAGACAGCGGTTCGAATATCAATACCGATGCGCTGGCTCTCTTTGGTCAAAGCGGCAACGGCATCTTCATCCAGCATCGGCAAGGGCTGAGGGGCGACTTCCAAAAGGGTCACCTCGGAGCCTGCCCGGACGAAAACGTGGCCGAACTCAAGCGCAATGACACCGGCGCCGATAAAGACGATTGAACCCGGCCGCTCTGGCAGGTTCAAAATATCATCGCTGGTGATGCAATGCTGAAAGCCTGGGATCGGAAGCTCCCGATTGGTGGAGCCGGTGGCAATGACAAATTTTTTGCCGACATAGGTCTCGCCGTTTACTTCAACCTCATCGGGACCGCTAAATTTTGCCCGTCCGGCAATGGTGTCGATGTCACGGTTTTTGAGGCTGCCTTCCATCATATCCGGCACGCCTTCGATAAAGGTCTCTTTACGCTCAATCAGAGCTGCCCAATCGAGGCCATTAAACTGGGCGTCGATTTTATGTTCACTGGCTGAGGCAATGTGCTGGAGCGTTTCGCTGGCCGCGACCAGCACTTTCTTCGGCACGCAGCCGCGAATGGCACAAACACCTCCAAAATCCTGACCTTCAATAACCAAGACGGACTGCCCCGCCTCCTTGGCCATGCCCGCCGGCGCAAAGCCCGCATTGCCCGCACCCAAAACAATCAGATCATATTCCTTAGACATTTCTTGACTCCGGTTTTAATTTTTTTCTCTATTAGAGATATAGAATAAAAGGCCGGGTGATACAGGCGGAGAGATAGTTTTTGCGATCACATATGCGTCAGTAGAAAAGGCCCCGCAAAATTTTACGAGGCCTTTTTTTAAAATCTAGAGATAATACTAGCCGCCGTAAAAAACGGTGTCGCCAAGCTCTTTCATCTCAAGGATCGCTTTATCGGCGCGGCCTTCTGGCTCTTGAGCGACATTAGCTTCGATCACTTCGCCAATTACAATGTGATGGTCGCCGCGTTCAATGATTTCCGCGACAGTGCACTCAACACTGGCTGGCGCAGAATCAATAGTCGGCGAGCCATTGGTGCCGCTGTGATAGGCTTCGCCGCTGTTCGTATCTCCGTCTTTTTTGCATCAGCATCCATAAGTCTATTCCCGGCCAGTTTTGATTAATTTGAGATGACGCTGTTTAATCGTTTTTAGAGCTCGGAAGGCAAGCGTTTCAGTCGCGTTCAAGGTAAACCCTGGAAAAATGCGACCAAGTATCTGATAAACCCTAAATTGAATGGTTATTATTAAAGGTGATCACCGAGAGTTGAGTAAACGTTACTTAATCTTTTCCTTAAATTAGTTCACATTCCTTATTCAGTTAATATTAATTGTGGTGAGGGAATTGATTAAAAAATTGAATGTCGCCGAAAATTTTGCGGCGCTCTCTGCATGTAAACTTTGCCGTCGTATTGCTTTTGCCGTTTTTGTCGCCATTCTTTTTATAGAAGGCGCAATTTTGATTCCGTCCGTTGTAAACTTTGAGCGTGATCTATTGAAGCGCCTTGAGTTGGAAGGTTTTCAAACAGTTCAATCCGTCTTTAGATTAGCGGCCAAAGATGCCCAGCCGGCAGATCTATTGAAGGCCGCTGCCAGGCAGATGGAGAACTCGAAACTTCGCGGTGGCGCGCTGTTTGACAGGGACGGTAAATTCTTGGGCTCATTCGGTGAGGAAACCCTGTCGCCTCAGTCTCTTGCGGCCAACTCCACCATGCAAATGGAGGAGGTCGAATCCGGCCAGCGTTATGAGATTAGTTGGACGGCTGAAAATATTGGTCATCCTTATCACATGATTGCCCGGCTCGATTCTTCTTGGATCGGGATCGAACTCATCGCCTTTATCGGTCGGATCATTGGGCTGGTTTTTCTGATCGCTTTTTTTGTCACCAGTGTGACGTCAATTATTTTGGGCTCGATGGTGTTAAAGCCCGTTCTAGCATTGCGTGAGAATCTACTGGCCGCCGGCAATGATCCGACAAATCCAGATCACTACAAAATCGCCGATTGCAATGAAGATGAACTCGGCGATGTGATTAAGGCCTTTAATCAGATGGCAGAGCGGATCGCCAATGACTTTCATGCTTTGGCAGAAAAAGAGCAGGAACTTCTCCATTCAAAGATTATGGCCGAGCGGGCAAATGAAGAAAAATCTTCTTTCCTGGCAAAAATGAGCCATGAGTTGCGCACACCTTTAAATGCGATCATCGGATTTGCCGATGTCATTAAATCCGAGATCGTTGGGCCGATGGGTAATGATCAATATAAAATTTACGCCGGCGATATTGAAAGCAGTGGGCAACATTTATTAGCTTTGATTAACGATATTTTGGATATTTCCAAAGCCGAGGCAGGCAAGTTGGAGCTTTATGAAGAGGCTTTTAATATTGAAGAATCGGTTATGTCGGCGCTTCGAATAATTGAGCCCTTGGCAGAAAAGAAAGAACTAACCATCAACGTAGATATCGCAGAGAATCTACCGTTGCTGTGTGCTGATGAAAGGCGATTTAAGCAGATTCTGTTGAATTTGCTCTCCAACGCCGTGAAGTTTACGCCAATCGACGGCGAGGTTACGGTCGGTATTCAGGTCGACCAGATGGGCAGGATGGTTATCTATGTCAAAGATACCGGTATTGGCATTCCAGCCGATCAACTGCCAACCATCCTCGAAGAATTTTCGCGGGTGGAGAATGCTGAGACCAAGTCGATTGAAGGAACCGGCCTTGGACTGCCCCTGACAAAGTTACTAATCGAGCATCATGGGGGAGAGATGGATATCGCCAGTGAAGTGGGGGAGGGCACGACGGTTCAGTTCTGGTTCCCCGCTAAACGTCTTCTGGATCAAGCCGCCTGAAGCAAATCTAATCGTCGTAGGAGACCAGTGTTGAGCAAGGGATATCCAGCTTTTCCCGGCCCTTCAGGAAATTTAGCTCAATAATACAAGCACTGCCGACAACGTCGGCCCCAACTTGGCGGAGAAGTTCAATTGCTGCGACCATGGTGCCGCCGGTTGCCAGCAAGTCGTCTAGCAACACGACTTTTTGCCCGGGTTCAATTGCGTCGTTTTGAATTTCCAGGACATCGGTGCCGTATTCTAATTCGTATTCGTATGGAATACAGGGCCCAGGAAGTTTGCCTTGTTTTCGAACCATGGTGAAGCCGAGGCCGAGTTTGAGGGCCAGGGGTGCGGCAATAAGAAAGCCGCGCGATTCTATGCCTGCTAGGATATCCGGCTGATGGCGGCTAACCTCTTTGGCCATGCGTCCCATCGCCACCTGCCATGCATCTGCATTAGCAAGCAGAGTAGAAATGTCATAAAATAAAATACCCGGTTTTGGAAAATCTGGTATGCCGCGAATGTGATCTTTGATATCCATGGTTTTTCTAGTCGCCCTTAGTCTCGATTAATTTTCAAGTGTTAGTGTAACGATAGAGATTTGTCATGACCAACGTTTTTCACCGCACGCCTCATAACCAACCGCCCATCGCCGTCGGCGGAAAGGGTATGTATCTTGTTGATGAGGCCGGTAAAGAATATATCGATGCGTCAGGTGGGGCAGCGGTTTCCTGTCTCGGCCATGGTGATCCTGAAATTATAAAAGCAATCCAGGATCAAGCCGAGAAATTGGCCTTTGCCCATACCGGCTTTCTCTCCAGTGAGCCGGCAGAAGAGCTTGCGAATATTCTGATCGAACATGCGCCTGAAGAGTTTGGCAAAGTCTTCTACGTGTCGGGTGGCTCGGAAGCGGTCGAGTCAGCGTTGAAGCTTGCCTGCCAATATCATCTCGAGAAAGGCCAATCCCAACGGCGCCATATTATCGCTCGGCGTCAGAGTTTTCATGGCAATACTCTGGGCGTATTGGCAGTTGGCGGCAATGAGTGGCGGCGGAGACAGTTTGAGCCATTGTTGATCGATGTCTCTCATATCGCGCCGTGCTTTGCCTATCGTGACCAACAAGAAGGGGAGGCGGAAGAGGCATATGGCTTACGTGTTGCCAATGAGTTGGAGGCTGAAATATTACGCCTGGGTGAAGACAGCGTCGCCGCTTTTGTTGCCGAGACAGTGGTTGGTGCCACTGCGGGGGTGGTGCCGCCGGTAAAGGGATATTTCAAACGCATCCGGGAAATATGCGATCAATATGGCGTGTTGTTGATATTAGATGAGGTGATGTGCGGGCTTGGGCGGACCGGGTCCTTTTTTGCTTTTGAGCAAGAAGACATCGTACCCGACATGATCACCGTCGCAAAAGGGCTGGGTGGCGGCTATCAGCCAATTGGTGCGTTGCTATGTACCGATGATATCTACAATGTGATTTGCGAAGGGTCCGGGTTTTTCCAGCACAGCCACACCTATATGGGTCACCCGATCGCCTGTGCGGCCGCCCTGGCTGTTATGAACGCAATCTTCGAGCGCGGGCTTTTGGACAATGTGCGAGAAATGGGTGATTATTTGGAAGCCAAACTTGTCGAGATTTTTGGCCAGCATCCTCATATTGGTGATCTTCGTGGGCGCGGTCTTTTCCGTGGTATCGAGATCGTTAAAGATCGGGAAACCAAGGAACCCTTCGATCCGGCGCTTAAAATGAACGTAAAAATTAAAAAAGCGGCCTTTGAGAATGGCATGATTTGCTATCCGATGGGCGGCACGATTGACGGTGAGAACGGCGATCACGTTCTGCTCGCGCCGCCGTTTATTGCGACAAAAAACGATATAGATAACATCGTCGGCATATTAGATGGTGCTATTAATTCTGTTCTTTCAAAAGAATAACTTGAGGCCCAAAGCCTGCTTGGGCTAGGGTATTCACTAATGCGAGGCGGAAAAGGTTAATCCGCGTCGACAACAAGGACCTATAAAAAGATCAACTAATTATTAGGGAGATTATTATGTTAAAGAAATTATCCTTCACAACAGTGGCGTTCGGCCTGGCAGCCGGTGCCTTTATGCTCAGCGCATCGGGTGTTGATGCCGCTAGTAAACGTCAATTTATTGCGATTGGTACAGGTGGACCTACTGGCGTTTATTTTGCGACAGGTAATGCGATTTGCCGGCTCGTCCACAAAGAGGCTGCTGAGGGCCGCAAAAAGGGCCGCAAACATGGTATCCGTTGCTCCGCGCCTTCAACCGGCGGTTCTAACTACAATATCCAGCAGATCAAAGACGGTGAGTTGGAGTTCGGTGTTGCTCAGTCTGACTGGCAGTATCATGCATATAACGGCTCCGGTGGACCATGGAAAGGCAAAGCCTTCAAAAAAGTCCGGGCTGTCTTCTCCGTTCATCCTGAGCCCATTCAAATCATCGCGCGTGGCGATTCCGGCATCAATGGCTGGGACGATTTGAAAGGCAAGAAAGTTAACATTGGTAATCCAGGTTCGGGCCAACGCGGCACGATGGAGCTTTTGATGAAGCAAGCGGGTTGGACTAAAAAATCCTTCAAACTGGCGGCTGAGTTGACCTCAACTGAGCAATCTAAAGCGCTTTGCGATGGCAAAATCGATGCTTACGTCTACACCGTCGGTGTGCCAAACGCTGGTGTGTCCATCGCGACAGATGGTTGTGGTGCGAAGATCGTTAACTTCAACAATGCGCTGGCTAAAGCCAATGTAACCTCTAAGAAGCCTTACTATGCGTGGGCGACCATTCCAAAAGGAACTTACAAAACAACGACCAGCGATGTGACGACATGGGGCGTGAAAGCTTCTTTCGTGACTTCTGCTGATGTTCCTGAGAACGTCGTTTATGAATTGGTCCGCGCAGTTTTTGAAAACATCGCGGATTTCCGTAAACTTCATCCTGCGTTCAGAAATCTTGATCCAAAAACTATGATCAAAGACGGCTTGTCTGCACCTCTGCATAAAGGTGCGGTTAAGTACTACAAAGAAAAAGGCTTGATGTAAGACGGTCTCATGGATTTGGGAACCAGCTCCATTTGATTGGAACTGGTTCCCTCATTCTAATTAAAGAAACCTCTCACACAGGGGGATGATATGGCTGAGGCAGGGTCAGAGTTAAATCCGAGCGACGGAATTTCGCAGGAAGAAATTCAAAAGAAAATTGAAGAGGTTGAGTATACAGGTCGCAAGACCGGCCCAACTTTAGGGATGATCATTGGCATCATCGGGGCCGTTTGGTCACTGTTCCAATTGTGGATTGCCTCACCGCTGCCGTTTTTATTCGATTTCGGTATTATCGTTGGTGTACCGGCGCGCGGCATTCATCTGGCTTTTGCCTTTTTGTTGGTGTTTTTAATGTTTCCCGCCGCCAAATCGATGGCCCATCGGCGCATTTCCTACCTTGATATTGCCTTTGCCTTGCTGGCTTGTTTCTGCGCGCTCTGGGTTTTTATCGACCAGGAAGGTATCACCCGCCGCTTAGGCCAATTATTGAGCATTGATCTGTTCGGCTCCAATTTTCCCATCGAGGCGGTACTCGGCGGCTGCGGTATTTTGTTGCTGCTCGAATCTACCCGTCGGGCGATCGGCTTGCCGCTGGTTATCGTTGCCTCGATCTTTTTACTCTATTCCATTTTTGGCCAATCCATGCCGGAGATTTTGTCCCACCGCGGCGTTTCGGTGACGCGATTGATCGGCTATCACTGGATTGGTGGTGAGGCGATCTTTGGTATTCCGATAGATGTCTCGGTGAGCTTTGTTTTCTTGTTCGTGTTGTTTGGTGCGCTGCTCGATCGGGCCGGCGCCGGTAAATATTTTCTTGATCTCGCTTTTGCCATGGTCGGCAAATATCGGGGAGGTCCTGCCAAAGCGGCTATCCTTGCATCTGGTATGACGGGCCTCATATCAGGCTCCTCGATCGCAAATGTCGTGACGACGGGCGTCTTCACCATTCCGGTGATGCGAAAGACGGGCTTTCCTGCGGTGAAGGCAGGCGCCATCGAAGTCGCTGCCTCGACCAATGGTCAGATCATGCCGCCAATTATGGGTGCGGCTGCGTTCATTATCGCTGAGCTGATCGGCATTACTTATTTTGATGTCATCGTTGCCGCCTTCATTCCGGCGATTATCAGCTATATCGGTTTGCTTTATATTTCGCATCTCGAAGCTTTGAAGCTGGGCCTCTCCGGCATGGCAAAAGAAGATATTCCTGTGCTTCGGAAGGTTTTTTTCAGCGGTGTCCATTTCATTGTGCCGATTGTGGTGCTGGTCTATCTGTTGATGGTCGAGCGTTGGACGGCGAGCAGTGCCGTTTTCTACACCATCATGGTGATGTTCCTGATCATGTTTGCGACCCGGATTTCGCCCAGCAATCTCAGCCGGGCGGCAATGGTTGTGCTTTATATAATTCCGATTGCCATTTCGGTTGCCTTTCGTATTTCCGGTGAAAAAGCGCAGCCTTCGCTGTTTTGGGGATTGGGTGCGGCTGTCATGATCGTGGTTGCTCTTGGTCTGATGAGAAGCAGTAAAGAAGGCGATGTTGTTGATGGCCTTAAAGCATCCATTATAGATATTTATGGCGGGCTGATTGCTGGTGCGAGGAATATGGTCGGCATAGCTGTCGCCGTCGCTACAGCCGGTATTATCGTCGGTGCCGTCTCATCGACCGGATTAAATAATGCCATGGTCGGCGTCGTTGAGGCGCTTTCGGGCGGCAATGTCTACATTTTACTGATACTAACCGCTGTGCTTTCTTTGGTGCTTGGCATGGGTTTGCCAACGACGGCAAATTATCTGGTTGTTGCTTCTTTGCTGGCTGGCGTTTTGGTTGAACTTGGCACGGCTGCAGGTTTGGAGCTGCCACTCATTGCTGTTCATCTGTTTGTATTCTATTTCGGCTTGATGGCGGATTCTACGCCACCGGTTTGCCTAGCCGCCTTTGCGGCTTCAGCGATATCCCGTGCTGATCCGCTCAAGACCGGCGTTCAGGCGTTTACTTATGATATGCGAACAGCGATTTTGCCTTTTGTCTTCATTTTCAATCCGGAGCTTTTGCTGATCGGTGTTACGAGTGTGTGGCACGGCATAATGATTTTTGTTGTCTCGCTGATTGCGATCTTTAGTTTTTCCTCAGCAACACAAGGCTGGCTTATTATAAAAACAACCGTGGCTGAGCGGGTGATTTTGCTGGTGGTGATGTTCGCACTGTTTCGGCCCGATTTCTTTTTAAATCAGATCTATCCGGAATATACCGAGATGGACATTAATAAGTTTGTTACCAATCAGGTCCAAGCACCAAAGGATCGTAAAGTCCGTCTGCATTCAGTACGGGAAACCGATTATGGTGAGCGCTTTAAGCTCTATGTCTTGCGCGCACCGGGCGGTAAAGCAGGGCAGGGCGCTTTTGGCTTGAAACTGGAAAAAGAGAAGGATGGCCGCCTATCGGTTGCTGATCTGGCGCCGAGTGGTAAGGCTGAGAAAGTTAAAATGGATTTCGGTGATTATGTGACTTCTGTTGAGGTCGAGCAAATCGATCGACCGGCTAAAGAACTTGTCTATCCGATTGCACTGATCATCTTAGGAGGCGTATTGCTCATGCAATGGAACAGACGCAAGAAAGGAGGGGTGGAAAATGTATAAGAATATTTTGCTGACCGTTGATCTTAGTGATGACGGGTCCTGGGTTAAGGCGGCTCCAACGGCCGTTGAGATGTGCAAAGCCTTTGGCGCTAACTTGCATTTGCTAACCGTCGTGCCGGATATGGGAATGCCGCTGGTTGAGGAATATTTTCCGGAAAACTATGAAGAAGAGATGGCCAAAAGCGCTGCCGCCCTGATAGCGGATTTCGCTAATACTCAATTTCCGGATGATCTAAAACCTCAGATACATATCGCCTCGGGCTCAATCTATAAGGAGATCCTGCGTGTTGCCGAAGAGACCAATACGGATGTCATTGTCATGGCCTCGCACCGCCCGGAACTTAGTGATTATCTTTTAGGTCCCAATGCAGCCCGCGTTGTGCGCCATGCCAATTGTTCGGTGATGGTGGTTCGGGCTTAAGAGTATTCCGCGCAAACAAAAACGCCGTCTTCTTTGCAGAAGACGGCGTTTTTTAATTCATATAGAGCAGCGCTATTTTGAAGCTTTCAAATAAGCGATCACATCAGCACGTTGGCCAGCTTTTTTAAGCTTGAAAACCATGGAAGATTTCTTGCCGGTTTTGGTTTTAAGGTACTTCTTTGGGTTTTTCAAATAAGTATCGAGAGATGCTTCGTCCCATTTCCAGTCAGCGCCCTTAAGGCCTTTGTACTTTTTAAATCCAGGTGCTTTACCAGCTTCCCGGCCAACAACACCAGCCAAAGAAGGGCCAACTTTGTGCTTGCCGGCTTTAACTGTGTGGCAAGCTTTGCATTTGTTGAAAACTTTTTTGCCTTTTTTAGCGTCGCCGGCAGCGGAGGCACCGGTTGCGAAAAGGGCGGTTGAGAGAATGAGGCCAAAGGCCAAGAAACCACGAAGAAACATAGATTAAACTCCAAATTTTACTGGTTAACTTTCAATCGACTCACTTCGAGTTGAAATAGCCAGTTTTAAAACTTTGTCCAAAGAACTCAGTATTGATCTCTGGTGTTGATTGGCGCGTACTATAATCTGCACATTCTAGATGACAAGCCAAAGATGTCACAAATTAGAGGTTATTTAAGTGAAATTAACGTGATCCGTTCTATCCTTTCCTTAACTGAAGTTAGCCATGAAGTTGGGTTTAGCCGGTAATTTTGTAAATATTAAGGCAAACCCCTTAAAAAAAGCAATTTCCTCCCCATATTTAGAGACATCACGAATTACCAAAGTAATTCGGAACGCTGGCTAGTGCGTAATATTCGGCTGATTAATGATGAAAGAGATCAATGAGTACCCTAAAACTGACGGAAGACGACGTTAAAAACCTTCTGACCAATCCTTCCGGTGACCAACGTGCTGTGACGGCGGCTAAAATTGCGGCCTCCTTTGATCCAGACGGGCTTTCGGTAGAGGAAAGACAACTCGCCGAAGATATATTCCTGATTATGATGAAAGATGCCGAAATCAGGGTGCGTGAGGCGCTTGCCGACAATCTCAAAGAAAATCCAAATGTGCCGCATGAGGTTGCGTTGTCCTTGGCGCGCGATGTTGACCAAGTGGCACTGCCGGTTTTGCAGTTTTCCGAAGTGCTAAGCGATCAGGATCTAACGGAAATTATTAATAGCCAAGGTGTCGAAAAACAGCTCGCTATCGCAGGAAGAGCCTCGGTGTCAGAAGAGGTCTCTGAGGCCCTGGTTCAGACCAAAAACGAAAATGTTGTCGCCGAGTTGGTGGAAAACGACGGTGCCAAGATTTCCGATGCTTCTTTCGAGACCGTCATCGAGACCTTAGGTGACAGCGAAAAAGTGCAGGGCGCCATGGTCAATCGGGGTGAGCTTCCGGTCACCGTGATCGAACGACTGATGACCGTGGTCTCTGATAACTTCAAAGAACAGCTCTCCAACAGGGCCGACATGTCGGCGGATATGGCCGATGGCATATTGACCCAGAGTTTGGAAAAAGCGGTTGTCGGACTGTCTGCAGAATTTGGCGAAGTGTCTGTTTTGAAACTTGTTCAACATCTCATGGCCAATGACCGGTTAACGCCCTCGATTGTGCTCCGGGCGGCCTGCATGGGGAACATAATGTTCCTTGAATGTGCCTTGGCGGAGTTGGTGGGCATTCCCGTTAAAAATGCCCGTGCGCTGATTAAAGATTCAGGCGAATTGGGGCTCAAAAGCTTGTTTTCCAAAGCCCATCTACCAGACACCTTCTTTCCCGCCATTCAAGCCGCCGTCGAGGTTGAGCGTGAGATTGAATATGATGGCGGCGAGCGGGACAAAGAGCGATTCGCGCGCCGCATGATCGAGCGCATCTTAACGCAATTTGATGATTTGGGCGTCGATATGGAATCCGATGATTTGGAATATCTGTTGGCCAAGATGCACGAATTGCCGGCCGATTTAACTCATAACGCTTAGATTTTGCCAAGCTCCTGCCAAATCGAATAATCTTCCCGAAATTTGCGTAAAGACTTTAGCACGCGGCGGAAATCTTTATCCGATGCAGCGCGCGACCTGGCGATGGAAAGCCAAGCACGTTTGAGGGCTTTGGTCAGCTTGGGCGGAAATTTTTTAACATCGACGCCCCGGATCACGATGTTCTTTAAGGCTTCAAACTGCCCGGCTTCCCCAGCGGCAAGAGAATATTCCATATTAGCCATACACGCCGTTTCGACCATTTTTTTCTGGTTTTTGCTGAGGTCGTTCCATTTCTCCAGATTGATCATCAGATCAATAAAGCCGGCTTGTTGAAACCAGCCTGGGAAGTAGTAATGCTTGGAAAACTCGGTCAGACCCAGATATTGATCAGCAGCAGGCGTCGAGAAAGCAACCGCATCGACCTTTTTCATTTTTAGCGCATTTTGTAGATCGGCAGGTGCCAGCTGAACGGTGGTTGCCCCGAGATGCTTATAGACTCTGGAAGCGAGGCCTGAAGCCGCAATTTTAAGCTCCTTTAGATCCTTTACTTCATTGATCGCATGCTCGAACCAGCCGGCACCGGCGGCGCCTGTTACGCCACAAACCATGGCGTGGATATTGTGGCGCCGATAGAGGTCCTCATAAAGTTTTTGACCATCGTGCTGGCGAAACCAAGCGAGGTAAGACGCAATGTCGGGACCGAAGGGCACCGAGCCAAATAGCTCAAATGCTGGCGATTTGCTGCCCCAAAATTGTGAGCTTGCGAGGGCGGTATCCACAGTTCCGGATGCCACCGCCTCAAATAAGTCGAGCGCTGGTACAAGCGCGCCCGGCTCGTGGAAGTCGATGGTGATATTGCCATTGCTGATTTTCTTAAGCCGATCAATCATGGTTGGGCCAAGGCTGCCACTGAACGGCATTTCGCTTGGATAAGCGCTCGCCAATTGCCAGGAGACCGGTTTGCCAATTTGGCCCTTCGTCAAAGCCGCTGCCGACTGGCCGTTACGGGCAGGCGTATTGGAACCTGGCGCTGTTACCGCCAGAACAACACCTATAACCAAGCCAATAACCAAGCCGCCGATAAAACCGCGCATTTAACTCCCCGTGATAGCACAATTAATATTTTTATTTTTTTAGCATATTTTGTTTTTTGAGATATTGATACAAATGTCTGCCTGCGACAACCTGCCCGTCATTGTTTAAATGAGTATCCAGCGGAATAAATAAGTCTCGCTTTGCCGACATGAGGGCCGGCAGTATATCAAAATGCCGCAATCCGTTAGCGCGCATCATACCCGATATTTTTTTCTGCAAAGCCGTTTCGCCAATCAAATCCGATCCGGTTTTGACACCCAATCTGTCAAAGTATTTCTGATCTGCAGCCGAGACCTGAAGACGAATAGGAATGGTGATAAAGACGATTGGGATGCCGCGCTTTTTGGCAAACTCATCCAGGCGCTTGAGCATAATAAACAGCGCATCAACATGAGCGCCAGCGGAACTCGCTGGATTTTGCAATATCAAATCTCGATAGCGGTTCGGCTGGATCAAGCCATTGACCAAATCCCACGGATTGATCGCATCGCTTTCGGCTAATTTAATTATTTCAGCATCGGTTTTCTTGAGGCGTGCGGCCAGAGTTTGGTCGGAAATATGATATTTCTTCTGTGTTATCGCCAATGCATGGTGGTATTGGCCGCTGCGCAGCGCCGGGATATAGCCTTTTAGAAGCCGGAAACTATAGTTCAGCAATCTAGAGCGTTTTTTGATCCCTTCTTTCAATCCGATATCAAAACCTACGCCAACTTTATTTAGTGGCGGCAGCACCTTGGAGGGTATGTCATTACCAAGATAAAGCCCGACCGTTATCAAATCGGGTTTGAGGACATCAATATATTGCCGGGCAACACCTTCATAAAAACCTAAGTCGACCCCGGGTCGGCTAAGATTTACAACTTCAACGGCTTGGCTGGCCTGATTGGCCATTTTTTCCATAACCCTGAGATAATTTTTTCCCTGGCCATCGCGATAAATCGTATAGGAATCGCCGAGGCCTAATATTCGTAAAGTCCCCGTGGACTTCTTAGGCGTTTGGCGCACGCGCTCCGCAACCGATTTGACGCTCGCCCAGCCCAGCCGGTCGCTGAGCGGGGAGGCTCTAAATATCCATTCCATTGCAGCGAAACAAAGAACCAGGACGACGACCATCAAAGTCCAATTAATCAGGCGCTGGCGCGTTACCATATTCATCGGTGCAATAAGCCCGAACTTGTTAACGGGGTCAATGCTGGCGGCGGGTGAAGGTCTGGTTGCCAAGGCGCTTTATCCGCGCCTATAATTAGTTGTTTTCAATAGACCTATTGAAGAACGAAAGAGATCCAAGTCAGAGAGTGGAGGATTATTTGAGCAATTACCCCGTAAATGAACCAATCCGTTTAACGCTTGAAAATCAGCCAAGTCAGGAAGGCCGTTTTGCTGATATTGGTGATGCCCATCGCGAAGACGATGAGATCTGCGGATTTGATATTCTCGAAAATTTTGAACGCTTTAATCAGGCCAATGATATCTACACGCGGGGTCAATGGGATTCCCGGATACGGTCGGAGAAGGTCCTCAATTGGTTTAAGGGCATGTTTACGCCGGGTATCGGTGTGAAAAAAAGCGAAGGCTATTCGGCGCGCGATTTTGCCTTGAAGAATGCCGGCTGGATGGCGACAAATCTAATAATTCAGCGCAATCGCCGCGCTGATAGAACGGACGGTTTCCTTGACTACATCCAGGAATTTTGCCCGCCTGCTGAACAAAAAATGGAAATCGACTCCATCGAGCAGATGACAGCAGAGGTTAAACATGCCTGCCGTACATTTGGCGCCAGTGATGTCGGTATTACGGCTTATGATCCACGCTGGCATTATACCAAGAATTTCTCCGCTAAAACTTTGGCGGAGAAAGATTACGGCATCCCAGAAGATTTGCCGAACGTGATTGTCGTGTTGACCGAGATGGACCATGACGCCATTCGCACTTACCCCTCGGCGACCGCTGGTTTTGCGACCGGCAGTGGATATTCGCATGATTGTGCGATGACATTGTCGATCGCCACCTATATTCAAAATATGGGCTACCGCGCCGTTGCGACAGTAAATGATACGTCACAAGGCATTCCCTACGCCATTCAAGCTGGATTGGGTGAATATGGCCGGAGCGGTTTGTTGATCCATCCCGAGTTTGGCCCCCGCATGCGGATTGGCCGCATCCATACGGACCTACCGATGAACCACGACAAGCCAATCAGTTTTGGCGTAAAAGAATTTTGCGAGGTGTGCCGTCGCTGTTCGGATGGCTGCCCGCCAAGCGCAATCCCGGACGGTCCGCCGCAAGAAGAGATCATCAACCAATCGAATATTGTCGGTATTCGAAAATGGACGGTTGATGCTGAGAAATGTTTTCAGTTTTGGGTTAATCAGGGAACTGAATGCGGTGTCTGTATGCGTGATTGTCCTTATAACAAAGACCCTGCCAGCCGCCTCGTTCAATTCTATCACAAATTCTGGTTAAAACTGGCGGCATCCCCCTTTAGGAAACTGGCCTTATGGTTGGATATCAAACTCGGCTTTGGCGGCAGGTTACGGCCCAATGATTACTGGGCAAGTAAACTGCGCAAATAATATAAAGCAGGGGGAGGGGGCGATGGATAAGCGTACACTTGGCCAGGTTTTAAAAAACAATATCACTCATCACGGCACGAGATTGGCGGTCATTGAGACAGGCGCCAGCTGGACTTATCAGGAATTTGGTGCCCGAGTTACTAGATTGGCGGCACATCTGAATGATCTTGGACTGGTTCAAGGAGACCGTTTCGCGGTTTATGCCAAGAATGGGAGTGCCTATGAGGAACTGCGCTGGGCGGGCTTTATTAGTGGCATTGTTCCGGTTGCGGTCAATTGGCGCTTGGCACCGCCAGAGATCGAGCATGTGCTGAAAGACTCGGGCTCAGAGATAATCTTTATCGAAGAAGAGTTTAAAGCTGTTTTTGAAGCCCGCCAACTCAGCCAATGGCAAGAAGGCTTGCACCAAATCGGCTCAGAATTGGACGGCCATATTGATCGCGCCACGCCCATTGAAATGGCTGAAATCGATCCCGACGCTGATGCGATGCTGTTTTATACCGGTGGGACAACCGGGCGCAGCAAGGGTGTGCGGCTGAGCCATTGGAACATTGTTTCCTGTGGCATGGCATTTGGTCTCACAGTTGGCGCGCGGTCTGACGATGTCTATCTCCATGTCGCGCCGATGTTCCATTCGGCAGATTTACTTGCGACTGCTTGGTTTCTCAATGGAGCCGCGCATTGTTATATGCCGGCCTTCTCGCCGGCTGGATTTTTACAAACGATCGCCGAGCATCGGGTGAGCGCGACGGTGACAGTCCCGGCGATGCTTATGGCTGTGGTCGGCGGATTGGATATGTCGGAGTTCGATGTCTCTTCACTGCGGACACTTATTTACGGTGCCTCGCCAATGGCTTTTGAATGGACCGAGCGGGTGGCCAATGCGTTTCCAGAGGCGAATTTCCTGAATTGCTATGGACTGACGGAAACGGCACCGGATTTAACGATTTTCGGCGCAGAGGAGTTTCGTGGCGCCATTGAGAGTGGTGACCGGGAAGGGACGGTGACTTCGGTCGGCAAGCCCAATGTGTTGGTTGATTTGCGGGTTATGGGCGCAGACGGCAAAGAAGTTGCCCCGGGAGAAGTTGGTGAGCTTTGGGCACGCGGCCCGAATATCATGACAGGTTACCTCAATTTACCTGACGAAACAGAGGGTGCGATAAGTGATGGTTGGTTGCATACCGGTGATATGGCGCGGATTGATTCTGAGGGCTATGTCTATTTACTGGATCGATTAAAGGATTTGGTGATTACCGGCGGTGAAAATGTGTACTCATCTGAAGTCGAAGCGGCCCTCCATCGCCATCCTTTGGTAAGTGAAGCCGCTGTCATCGGACTGCCCGATGATCGTCTCGGCGAAGCTTTGTTCGGCGTTGTTGTTCTAAAACCGGAAAGTGACGTTTTTGAAGACGACCTCATCGCTCATTGCCGGGATCTCATCGGCGGCTACAAAATCCCCCGGCGCTATGCTTTTGTCGACGCCCTACCCAAAAGCGCCCTCGGTAAAGTTCTGAAAGCAGATTTGAGAAGCGCCTATTCCTAGATTTCCCCCCGCGTGCAATTAATTTGTCTTGCGAGAGGGAATTTGCTAATTGTTCTCAAAACAAAAATCAAATTCACTCATAATATGCTCACCCTGGGGGATAAGACGATTAACGGCGATAAATTATGTAGCCTTGCGGATGCGATCCGTGATTTGGTGCCGGATGGCTCCAGCATTGTGCTCGGGGCGGCGCTTGAAAACGCGATCCCTTTTGCCGCCACGCATGAGCTGATCCGCCAAGGCAAACGCAATCTTAATATGATCGCACCAATTTCCGATATCTCAACCGATATGATGATTGGTGCGGGCTGCGTCACTGAGGTTACAGGTGCCTGGGTTGGCAATGTCTCCGGCGGCATGGGGCACAATTTCAGACGCGCGACCGAAAAAGGTGAGCCGCATCAGATTAAGGTCCACGACTATTCCAATTTCTCGATCGGCATGGCCTTCTTTGCAGGCGCTTATGGCCTGCCTTATGTGCCGCTAAAATCAATCCTGGGCTCTGATATTATTAAATCCAACCCGCGGATCAAAATGGCGAATAACCCGTTTTCAGATGGCCCAGACCCGGTTGCTTTGGTGCCAGCACTTAAACCTGATGTCGCCTTTTTGGTGGTACAGCGCGCCGACCGGTTCGGTAATTCCCATATCTGGGGCTCGACCGGCCTGACCCAGGAAGCCTCAATCGCGGCCAATCGAATTATTGTTATCGCCGATGAAGTTGTTGAGCCCGAAGTTATTTCGTCTGACCCGAGTCGGGTATTGATCCCAGGCTTCGGCGTTAATGCCGTCTGTCATATTCCGGCGGCCAATCATCCGTCGCCGCTGATCGGCAAATGGAAACGAGACAATGCCTTTTTCCATCACTACCACAAAGAAACGCGTGAGCCTGAAAACTTTCAGCGTTGGCTGAAGGAATGGGTGCTGGATTTGCCCGACCACGAAGCTTATCGCACAAAACTTGGCGGGGAACTTGAGGAGCTTCGTATTGAAGGCGAAGCTCTGTCAGCCCCTGCAAATTACGCGGTCGAATAGGGGAGAGAACCATGCACGATTATTCGACCCAGGAACTTATGATTATCGCAGCGGCTCGCCAGATCAATGACGGCGAGCGGATTTTTGTTGGCATGCGCCTGCCAATCACGGCCTATGGCGTGGCCCGATTAACCCATGCGCCAAATGCCGTTGGCCTGTTTGAAAGCGGCGTGTCTCGCTATGAGCCGGCCGAAGACATGCTCTACACAATGTGTGACGGCCCCAATCAGTTGGGTGCCGCCTGGACGACCGGGCTCATTCAAATAATGGGTTTGCTCAGCGGCGGGCGGGTTCATGCGGGCTTTGTCGGCGGTGCGGAAATCGATCGCTTCGCAAATATCAACACGTCTTACATTGGCGATTATGAAAACCCAACGACCAAGCTGCCGGGCTCCGGCGGCGCACCCGATATTGCGGCAATGGCTGAACGGCTGATTATCATCATCAATCACCAAAAACATCGGCTGGTCGAGAAGGTTGATTATATTACCTCCCCTGGATTTTTGACCGGCGGCGATGCGCGTAAAGAAGCTGGTTTACCCGGCGGTGGACCGTCAGTGGTGATCACCGACCGCGCGATCTTGCGGCCCTATGGACCTGAAAACGAGCTCCATCTCGCCTCAGTTCATCCGGGCCATACAGAAGAAGAGATCAAAGAGAACACCGGCTGGGATCTAAAAACCGTGCCCGATCTCGAGGAAACACCATCGCCCAGTAAAGAAGAACTCGATGCGCTCCATACCATTGACAAAGAGGGCTTCTGGCGGAGCTAGGGGTGTGATTTTGCTTGCTTAGCGATTGAGATAAGCAGAGTTTCCTTTCTCGGTATAATTTTATTTTAGAGTCAATTGATGGCGAGTATTCAATCTTTTGGTGGCATCGGTCGCGCCTTGTCACATCGTTATTTTCGCCGCTATTGGTACGGCATGCTGGTCGCGACGACGGGCATCTGGGCGTATCGAGTTGCGCTGGGTTGGCTGGTTTGGGAGCTGACTAAATCACCGGTATGGCTGGGCCTGGTCGCTTTCACCGAAATGGTGCCGATGGTTATCATTGGCCCGATTGCCGGTGCGTATGTTGACCGCAAAGGGGTCTTGCGGGTTGGGCGGTTGGCTCAGGCGGCCTGGGCGCTCGCCGTTGCATCGTTGGCAGCCGTGACATTGAGCGGCGAGGCGACCAAAGAAATTTTGCTAATTTTTGCTGTATTACAGGGCTGTATCACGGGTGTAAGTAATCCGGCACATCTGTCTCTGGTAGCGAAATTGGTGCCGCCCGCAGATTTATCGCCAGCGATCGCCCTACAATCGGGCACCGTTCAAAGTGGTCGCTTTATCGGTCCTGCTTTGGCTGGGTTGATACTCCAGCACTATGATACCGGCTTGGAGCCCCAGCATTACAGCACAGGTCTAGTATTCGCTCTCGTTGCCATCGGCCTAATATTCTTCACCATTATTTTATTTACGCTCAGAACCATTGAGCCTGAGAAGCTGAGCAGCTCAGCCAAAAGTCTGACCGGGGATTTTGCGGATGGACTTCGCTACGCTGTCGGAAATTTCCCCATCCGGACGCTGATTGTTTACACCGCGATTACATCGCTGTTGCTCCGCCCAGCGATCGAGCTGATGCCAGGATTTGCCGATGTTGTGTTTGGCCGGGGTGCTGATGGTTTGGCGTGGTTGCTGGCCATTTTCGGTATCGGCTCACTCGCCTCGGCACTATGGATCGCCATGCGCGGCGAAACCGCAGGATTGTCCCGAGTGTTTTCTATAAATCTCTTCATTGGGGCAGCCTCATTAATCGCCTTTACCGCTACTGACAATTTTTGGCTCGCCATTGTCATCGTGGCTGTCTTTGGCTTTAGCTCGACCGCGGTATCAATTTGCAGCCAGACATTGATCCAGCATTTGGTGGCTGGCCATATGCGGGCCCGCGTGATGGGATTGCTGGGCGTTACTTTCAGGGGTGTCCCGGCTTTAGGCGCGCTTATTCAAGGCTGGGCAGCTTCGTTGTTTGGCATTAGCGTCGCTGTTGGCGTTGGGGCGGGGTTATGTTTGATCGTCTGGCTGGCTTTCGCCAATATACTACGGCTTCACAACCGATCCGGCGAAATGGAACGTCCGGAAAAAAATGAAAACACTAACCAGACTAGCTGATTATTTCATATTTCTCCGGCTCACCAAGTTGTTCGGCAAGCTCGTTAATTTCCCTTTTTAGCTCAATCATTTTGAGCTCTCTGCCGACCGCGACATGATTAAAGACCTCTAATTCCTTCATCTGGTCTTTGAGGTTTTCCTCTGATTTTTTACGCTCGGTGATGTCATTATAGGTTCGCACATAGCCGCCATCGGCCAAAGCAATATGAGCAATTTCGATGGTGCGGCCATCTGGCAGCGGGCGCTCCCATTGTCCAACGACATTTTCATCTAAAAGCCTGATGGATTCTTCAATCGAGCTTTCATCGGCACCGATCGATTTAAGATAGGATCTTGTGTAATCCGCAAAGCTTGCGTGATTCTCGACCGCCTGGCTAAACATTTCCTCAAATAATTTATTGTGAACAACAATTTTTCCGTGGGCGTCTGCCATAACAATCCCATGATCAACATTCTCTAGGGTAGCCTCGATAATTTCCCGTTGTCTGGCTTGATTGGTCTCAGCCCGTCGCCTGGCGGTGATGTCGGTATAGGTGGAAACCTGTCCGCCGGACTCAACGGGAACGATGCGAATTTCAATGATAGTTCCATCTGGACGGGTTCGCTCAAGTTGGCGCGTAGTAAAATGGCGCTCAGGATTGGCTAACTCCTGGACAGTTTCTTCAACATCGACATCTCCATAAAATCCACTTTGGACATTGCAGCGAAAGAAGTCTTCCATCGTATTTCCGACATCGAAACTATCTGGTAGTTCGAAGAGTTTCTTGAAGTTTGAGTTGAGCGCAATAAAAACGAGATCACTATCGACCATGGATATCCCCTGATCCATATGCTCCAGGCTCGATTCTAATATTTCATTTTGATATTTCAGGTTATCGCGAATTTCCTTTAAGGCCAGCTGATTTTGCACCCGCGCTGTCAGCACCGGGGGAGATATAGGCTTGGCGATATAATCTACGGCTCCGAGACTAAAGCCTTTTTCCTCATCTTCTTGATTTGTGCGACCGGTTAGGAAGATGACCGGCGTATCCTTCGTATTTGGTTTTCGTTTAAGTTGTTGGATAATGTCATAGCCATTTAAATCCGGCATAATCACATCCAATAATATGAGATCGAACTCTTGGCCTTGGTCGATGAGTTCCAATGCTTCTCTACCCGAGAGGGCGGATGAAATGTCAGAACTATCCCCTAAAACTAAAGATATAATTTCATGGGTGATTTTTTCATCATCTATAGCAAGAATGCGTTTCTTCATACGGAATACAAATCTTCTGCTTATATTTTACTGCGGGGCTTAAGAGAGTAATTTAGTATGCTCGGCTAATAAGCCCGATGAATACAGAAATCAATAGCGTCAATGAGTGCCGCTTTTTCCGGACCATTTTCAAAAATACCCATAGCGTCTCGGGCAATCGCACCGTAGTGGCGGGCGCGTTCCACAGTGTCTTCAAGCGCACCGTGTTTGGTCATCAACTCAATTGCATGGTCGAGATCGCCGTCTTTTTGATCAAGGTCTTCCAGCGTACGGCGCCAGAAAACACGCTCTTCGTCATCGCCTCGGCGAAACGCCAAGATGACGGGGAGGGTAATCTTACCCTCTTTAAAATCATCACCGACGGCTTTGCCGAGCTCAGCCTGCTTGGCGGAGTAGTCCAGCATGTCATCGATCAGCTGGAAAGTAATGCCGAGATTCATACCAAATGTTTCAAGCGCATCTTCTTCGACTTTAGGACGGTCGGCGACCAAGGCGCCGATGCGGCAGGCAGCAGAAAATAGCTGCGCCGTCTTTGAGCGGATAACCTCAAGATATTGGGTTTCGCCGGTCTCGGTGTCATTGGTTGTCGTGAGCTGTAGAACTTCACCCTCGGCAATCACGGAAGAAGCTTTCGACAGTACCGCCAGCACTTCAAGAGAGCCGTCTGCGACCATGAGTTCAAAGGCGCGCGAGAATAGGAAGTCGCCGACCAGAACGCTGGCTTGATTGCCCCAAACTGCATTGGCAGATTCCAGGCCACGGCGAAGTGAGCTTTCATCAACGACATCATCATGGAGCAAGGTCGCGGTGTGGATAAACTCAACACAGGCTGAAAGACCTTTGTGGCGTTCACCCTCATAGCCGCACATGCGGGCAGAAGCCAAAGTCATCATCGGTCGCAAGCGTTTGCCGCCAGCCGAGACCAGATGTCCAGCCAGTTGAGGGATGAGAGCCACCGGGCTGTGCATTGCATGAACGATCAGCGAGTTAACATCTTTGATGTCATCGGCAGTGAGATTAATCAGCGGCTCCAGCGACGGGCTTTGACGCTCTGAACCGCTTTCTAAATTTACAACTACTCCCAAGGGCTTGCTTTCCTATGGCCAAAAGATATTGATATTAAAGCTTTTATTTTCTGGGCCAGCATAGGTTGCTAACTCCCCCCTGGTCAAGACCGCTTGAGCCGGACAGAATAGTGGAAAATACAGATATCCTGCCTTTCTAGGTAACAATTTGATGAGTGTGAGATGATAGAACTCCTGCGGACAAACGATCCGGTCTTAATATCATGGCTTAGTGCGGTGTTGGGAGAAGCTGAAATTGAAATAATCGTCTTCGATGCGCATACCAGTATTCTTGAAGGCAGCGCCAATGCGATACGCCGACGGGTCATGGTCATTGATGATGATTTTGATGAGGCCAAGCGCCTTTTCGAAGAGGCGGTGGCGGAGCTGGATGGCAATGTGGGGGCCTATGAATTCCCCGAATAGGGATTACCAACTGCTGGGCGGTCGCCTTGATATGCGCTCGGCAGAAAGTGGTTACCGGGCGGCGATTGATCCAGTGTTACTGGCAGCTTCCGTACCGGCTGTGCCTGGCGAGCGCGTATTAGATGTCGGCTGCGGCACTGGAGCGGCGGCGCTTTGTCTGGCGACGCGTGTCCCAGAGCTGCATGTCGTCGGCATCGATATTCAATCGCCGCTGATAGAATTGGCAACAGAGATAGCTGATCAGAATGGCCTATTGGACCGGGTTTCTTTTGAAACTCAAAATATCCTAAACTCGGCCCCTCAGTGTTTGCCCAATAGTTTCGAGCACGTCATGGCCAATCCGCCGCATCACAAAAAGGGCAGTGGCAACCCGTCCCCCGATCCCCTAAAAGCGGCGGCCAATGTTGAAGGTGACGCGGCGCTTAGCGATTGGGTGGCTTTTTGTTTTAGCGTAGTGAAAAACGGCGGCTTGGTCACGTTTGTGCATCGCATGGACCGGAGAGACGAATTGGTTGCATTAATGGAGCCGGGCGGGGCTGTAAAGGTGCTGCCGCTCTGGCCAAAGGTTCAAGGCGAAGGTGCTAAACGGGTATTGGTTCAAGCGATCAAGGGCAAGCACAGCGAAACTGAAACGCGTGATGGTTTGGTGCTGCACTCAGGTGAGGACGGCTACACGCCGGAGGCGCACGCGGTTTTGCGCGAAGCGGGACGGCTAATAATCTAAGCGCCCTTGCGGGCAGGTCATTGCCGTCCTACCTTAGTTTGATGATTAGAAAATATTTAGAAAAATGGCGCGTGCCGGGATTTCGTAATCCTAAGCCGGTTGTCGCCGTCGTGCGCTTGTCAGGCATCATCGCAGATCGTTCTGGCTTGGGTCGCTCAGGCCTGTCATCTACTGGCCTCGTTACAGTTCTGGAAAGCGCTTTCGACATGCCGCATTTGAAAGCCGTGGCGCTTGCTATTAATTCGCCTGGCGGCTCGCCGGTTCAATCTTCGCTGATCGGCAAGCGGATCAGAGCCTTGGCCGAAGAAAAAGAAATTCCGGTATTTGCCTTTGCCGAGGATGTCGCAGCTTCGGGCGGCTATTGGCTGGCCTGCGCCGCAGATGAAATTTATGCCGATGAGTCATCAATCATTGGTTCCATCGGTGTTATTTCTGCCGGCTTTGGATTTCAAAATGCGATTAAGAAAATAGGCGTTGAGCGCCGCGTTCATACTGCCGGTGAAATGAAATCGACCCTCGACCCGTTTTTGCGCGAAAAGCCAGAAGATGTGGAACGCCTGATTGAGCTGCAACAAGATGTCCATGACGCTTTCACGGAGATGGTGCGCGACCGCCGTAAAGATAAATTGAAGGCGCCGGATGAGGAGCTGTTCACCGGTGCCTTTTGGACGGGGCGCCGGGCTTTGGAGATGGGCTTGGTTGACGGCTTAGGCGAGCTTACCGAGGTTATGCAAGAACGCTATGGCGATAAGGTTGTGTTTCGCCCGGTTGAGCAACACCAAGGCTGGCTCAAGAACAAACTTGGCTTTGGTGCCGGAGCCAAAAGCTGGTCTGCTCCTCGTGGCAATATTTCCTCGATCGTTGACGATGTTCTTGTCGCCATTGAAGATCGCGGGTTATGGAATAAGTTTGGCCTCTAAAGCGCCTGATTTAAAACGGTTGACCTGATCAGCCTTCTCCCTCTACAACCAAATCATGCTTGGATTTAGTTTACCGAAATTAATTGTACTCGCCCTGATCATCGCGGCGATTTGGTACGGTTTTAAATTTTTTAACCGGGCCCAATCCACCTCTAAATCAGAGGTGCCGGGCGATGACACGGATTCCGTCATTCCAGATGCCGTCGATATGGTCGCGTGTGAAATCTGCGGCGATTTTGTCCCGGCGAAAGGCACGACGTCGTGCGGCAAAGAAGGTTGCCCTTATCCGGGCTAGAGCGAGACATGCCGAACGTCATCAACATGCACCACGTAGCATTGGCGACCGCAGATCTTCCGAGCACCCTCACTTTTTACACTGATATCGTCGGCTTGAAAAAAGGCCCAACGCCGTCTTCTAGCGGCCCGCTGCAATGGATGTATGCCAGCGATAACCCGGTACTGCACATCTTCCAGCCAAACAGTGGCCGCGATGATCCAGTCACGGGTGTCTACGGCGTGGCGCATGTCGCCCTGCAAGTGGCCGATTTCGACGCCGCTAAGGCGCGTTTGGAAAAGCACAACATTAGCTATGAGACAAACATCATGGAATCCAGAAATGCCCGCCAGCTTTTTTTCGACGGGCCGGATGGCGTGCGGGTTGAGTTGATTGAATTTGGGAAAGTTCACGATTAGAAGTTTTCCTCGTCTGCTTTTGACCCAAAGCGGACTCTTTTAGCTCAGGCGTAAAATGTCCGCTAATGACCCAAAGCGGACATTTGGATTTTCTACTTTAGTCTTTTGGCGCAACACTCCGATAGAACATAACGAGCCTCAACTGCGGAACGCAGAGAGGTTGAAACGAACTCGAACTTTCACGGCCAATTCGATCCCGCCGAATGCAGTAACGAATACGTCACCGCAGACTATGCTTACGTCTAATCCAATCTAGCTCTAAGCGGCGGCGGTACAGTCGACTTCGATCAGATATTCTTCAAAGGCCAGCCCAGCAACGATGACGAGGGTGTGCGCGGGCTTATGATCCCCAAGAATTTCTTTTCTAATCTCGCGCATGGCTGCCAGGTTATTCCGATCCGTTATATATGTCGTCATTTTTACAATATTTGTCAGGTTCATGCCGGCATCGTCCAATACCGCTTTAATATTGATATAGGTTTGGCGAATTTGACCTTCGAAATCCGGTAACAGGTCTCCGTCGGGGAGCGTGCGACCAACTTGGCCTGACATAAATATAAGATCGGAGCCGGCTTTGACCTCCGCGCCATGGCTATAAGGAATGGGCCGGGTTGAGACATTCTGTGGATTGTAAAATCGTATTGGCATATTAGACCTTTCGTTCTGAATGATGGTTTTTAATCTGAAAATGTACTCGAAAGAATTGGCCTGAGGAAGGTGTCGAAAAAATTAATTGATGTTGGTTACGAATAATTCTTTGAAAATTATATCGACGAAAAAGTAGATCCTGCAGAATCAATCCTGTTGTTTTACGTAGACCAGTTTTTGCTAAAGCGCTGTTATCTGTAATACCAGACCCAGGCCTAAACCATATGCCACATGCATTGTAACGCTGGCAGCAATAGGACGCGAGCCTGCCGGCGCTTTAAAGCCGCAAACACCAAAATGGAACGGCGGGTATTGGATAAACCAGGCAACCAAGAGCGTTGCGACGCCATAGGTGAAGCCGCCTAAAAATGGGTTTCCTATATTTAGGCCGGGCGAAATTGCTAGGACTAAGGGGTAGCCAAGAGCGACACCACCGCCGCCGACCAGGAAGTGAAAGACTTTGGCTACTCGGTCCTCCAACTCGGTTGATGGAATGAGGCGTTCCTGATGGCCATCGATGATAAATTGGCCGCGGCTAAATCCCAGAACCCAGCGACCGAGCAGTCCCTCGAGACCGCTGGAAATACCAGCTTTGGTGAGCCAGCCGACGGTAAAATCCATAAATACCGTACCTACGATACCACCAATAAAGGACCAGGCCCAAATCATCGGAGAGGCGCCCCGCTAGCCTGCATCGGCTGGTAGACGGCCGGCGATTTCAGGCGAGTTAGACGCATAACGATAACAGCGGAAGACAAAATTGCCATCTGCGTAAGGTACCCCTTTGCCGTTAAAATAAGGTGAGACGTAATCCCAGACAATTTCACTCTCTGGTGTAACTTCAAACAAACGGCCCCATTGGCCCTCACAAATGAGCGTGTTGCCGTTCGGCAGACGTTCCATGCCGCTGATGAACGGACTGTGGAATGTATAAGGTGGTGCCCCTTTGTATTCCCAGACGACTTCTTTGGTTTTCGGATCGATTTCATGGATGCGCGAGCCAAAATTTGGTCCGCCATAAACGCTATGCGCGCCATTTACAAAAATCAGGATGTTGCCGTTCTCCAGCATCGTTGCGTCGTGCTGATGGCCGAGCTTCATATCACACATTGACCAGGAGAAATCTTTGGTTTCGTGGTCGATGATGGCGACCAGATGATTGTTCCGGCAGCTGATGAGAACGTCCCCGTTCTCCAGCTTCTGCATGGAATTGATGTGGCCAAATTCTTTACGGTGCTCAATTGGGCAAAGTGGGTATTTCTCGATTTCGACATCACGCGAAATACGCCAATCCCATACAAGATTGCCATCCGGATCAATTTCTTTGAC
>JABIHH010000037.1 GCA_018649725.1 Rhodospirillaceae bacterium
CGAGGCGCTGAACGCTTCAATGGAAACAGACGTGCGCCATCGTCTACGTGAAGACTATAATGCTTTTCCGGTGAAAGCCGGACCCAATACGCACTTTGCCATGTTGCGGGAAGATTTTAAGAGTTAGCTGGCTTTTGGCAGCTTAATCGCCGGAGCGGCGGCGAGACCATCCACTGATAGGGTGAAAAAAGTATCGACAATTTCATCGATCGAGACGTCTTTGGACGGGTCGTACCAGCGTGACATCCAATTGCACATACCGAGGATGCCAAAGGTCACCATTTTGGTATTCAGCTCAGCATTAAACTCACCGGATTTTTGACCTTCTGAAACAATCTCAACCCAAAGATCACCATATTCTTCCCATACGGCGCTGAGCTCAGTAGCCTTTTCCGTATCGGCGAAAAAATGCTGCTCACGAAAGGCAACGGTCATTTCGAGATAGCCCGGCGTGAATTCCTGGAGATGGTTCTCTAATGCGGCTTTGAGTTTTTCACGCGCATTGAGATCCGTCCGGCATACGAGACGCAAGCCGTTGAGCAAAGTCTTGCTGGTCGGCAAGAGGATTTCCAGCAAAATGTCATAGCGGCTTTTAAAATAATAATAGATCGCCTCGCGTGTCACACCGATCGCGCCAGCAATGTCTTCAACGGATGTGTTGGAGACACCTTTGCGCTCGAATATTTCGGCGGCACGTCTGAGAATTTCAGTTCTGCGATCCATTTTAGAGTCTTTGCCTTAGTTGTTACCCTAAATACGTTAGCAGTAAACAGTGTGTTTTTCAATCAATTTTACAGTACTGTAAAATTTTTCATTTACATCTGAATGAATGTTGGGTAGCTTATATTCAAGACAAATGAGGCATTGGATAAAAAATGACCCAAAAGGGTTATACCGGTGTAGAATATTTACATACAGGAAGGATGAACCGTAATGGCAGATGCGGATTATATCGGTAAAGAATACCCGTCATTTAGCGTCGATGTAGAAAAAGGGCGCGTTAAAATGTTCGCCAATGCGATCGGTGAAGAAAATCCTATTTATAGTGACGAGGAAGCGGCCAAAAACGCCGGTTATAAAGGCATTCCAGTACCACCAACCTTTCCGTTCACCATCACTATGGAAGCCGGCCAATCCTTCAATATTTTGGAAGATATGGGCATAGATGTCACAACAGCAATGCATGGTGAGCAGGGCTTTACCTATTATGATCATATTTATGCCGGAGATACGGTTACCGGCAGTCAAAAGATTACCGATATTTATGAGAAAAAAGGCGGGGCCCTTCAATTCATTGAAGCCGTTATCGAACTCCGCAATCAAAACGATGTTCATGTATGCGATTTACGGTCTGTAATAGTTGTCCGTAGACAAGTGGCGGAGGGCTGAGATATGTCAGAAATAAATTTTTCAGAGCTCAATGCCGGTGATGCGATCCCGGAATTGGTGACACCAAACGTTTCTCGCAGCCAACTCGCGCTCTTTGCTGGGGCATCGGGTGATCACAACCCCATTCATTTGGATGACGAAGAAGCAAAAAAAGGCGGCCTGCCAGGCGTCATTGTGCACGGCATGTTGTCGATGGCTCTATTGGGCCGAGTTCTGACAAACTGGGTGCCACAGCATCAATTGCGCGGCTGGAATGCGCGCTTTGTCTCGATGGCGTTCCCGGGCGACACGATCACCTGCAAAGGCGTGATTACCGAAACAACCATTGAGAATGATGAAAATCGAGTGAAACTCGATATTTCAGTTGAGAACCAAAAGGGCGACAATATTTTGGTTGGAACGGCAGATATAGCAATTATCTAAGGCCAATAAACAGGGTAGGAATAGACGGTATGAAAATCGGCATTGATGTAGGCGGTACATTTACAGACTTTTTCCTGGTCAAGGATGGCGAAGCGCCGCGCATCCACAAAACGCTATCGACCCCAGAAGATCCGTCGATCGCCGTGATTGCGGGTTTGAACGATTTAGCCGGCATGATGGAGCCGGCGATGAGTCCTGAAGATTTTGCCGGCGCGCTGGAGACCATTGTTCATGGTACGACGGTGACAACCAATGCAACGCTGACCCGGAACGGTGCAAAATCAGCCCTGCTGACAACCAAAGGTCTTCGTGATGCTTTGGAAATGCGCCGCGGTATACGCGAAGAGCAATATAACAACCGCTACACCAATGTTGTGCCGCTGGTGGAGCGTTATTTGCGCGTTGGTGTTGAAGGTCGGCTCGACCGCAACGGCAAAGAGATCGAAGCACTGAACCCGGATGATATTCGGGATGCCATTGAGTTGTTTAAAAAAGAAAAAGTTGAAGCGATCTCGATCTGCTTCATGAACGCCTTCGCCAATCCTGAGCACGAACAAGCGGCCGCCGAAATTGTGCGCAAAGAATTGCCGGATGCCTATTTGACAGTCTCGACCGATCTGCTGCCGTCGATTCGCTTTTATGAGCGCATTTCAACGACGGCGCTTAACTCTTATGTCGGCCCAATCCTGAGCCATTATCTCGGTCAGCTCAAAAACCGGCTTAAAGATATTGGCTTTGGCGGCGTGCTGATGATTATGCAATCCAATGGTGGTGTGATGTCGCCGGAGATTGCTGAGAAAAAGCCAGCCCAAACTTTACTGTCCGGCCCTGCTGGCGGTCCTGGCGCAGGCCTGATTTATGCCAATGCGCACAACCAAAACAAATGCCTGACCGTCGATATGGGCGGCACCAGTTTCGAAGCCTCTATGGCAGTCGACAGCCCAATCATGGTCAATGACGGTGATATTGATCGCCACCGCATCGCGCTGCCGATGCTGGGCATTCATACCATCGGTGCGGGCGGCGGTTCGGTCGGCTGGATCGATGATGGCGGGCTGCTCCGTATGGGGCCGGAAAGTGCCGGCGCTGATCCGGGACCGGCGTGTTATCAAAAAGGTGGTGTGAAGCCAGCGACAACAGATGCGAATTTGGTGTTGGGCTATCTCAATCCAGGCTTTTTTGCTGGTGGTAAGATCGAACTTGATATGGATGCGGCGCGAGCTGCCATTGATGAGCATATCGCCAAGCCGCTTGGCATGAGCATTGAAGAAGCTGCCGCCGGTATGTACCGCATCGCCTGCAACAATATGGCGCAGGGCGTGCGCGAGATTACCATTAAGCGTGGCTTTGATCCCCGCGAGTTTCCGATGATTGTCGCCGGTGGCGCGGGTCCGCTTCATTCCTGCCTGATCTGTAATGAGCTTGAAATTCCCTTCCAGATTGTGCCCCGAGAATCTTCGATCCTCTGCGCGGTTGGTATGTTGATGGGTGATCTTAAGCATG
Organism: Rhodospirillaceae bacterium; assembly: GCA_018649725.1. Classification (GTDB taxonomy): domain Bacteria; phylum Pseudomonadota; class Alphaproteobacteria; order Rhodospirillales; family UBA2165; genus TMED23. The sequence goes on from JABIHH010000037.1 coordinate 3,316, forward strand.
ACTTCGTCCGAACCTTTGTCTCGCCTTTGCGGGCCGTTGATTGGGACAAGCTTAAAGCTGTCTTCGCTGAGATGAGCGCCGAAGGTGGCGAGATGCTGACCGAAGAAGGCATCGCACCGGAAGAACAAGAGTTCCACCTGAAATTCGATTGCCGCTACCAGAAACAATATCACGAGGTCTCCTTCGTTGTGCCAACCGAAGCGGTTGAGAACAATGATAGCGACGCGATCTCCGAGGCGTTTAAGGCTGAACACAACCGGCTCTATGGGTACTCTTTGGAAGAAGAGGCCTCGCCGATTGAAATCATCAATGTCCGCGTTCAGGCGGTCGGCGAAACAGATAAGCCTGTTTTGCAGACAGATGAGCGGGTCGATGCCGATCCTTCTGCGGCCAAAAAAGAAGAGCGTTCGGTTTATATCCCTGAGACGCAAGAATTTGAAACCGTGCCGATCTATGACGGACATAAGTTGAGCTACGGTCACCGCATACCCGGCCCCGCCATGATTGAGGAAGTGACGACAGCTATTTTTGTCAGCTCCTCGTTTGATTGCATCGTCGATAAATTAGGCTCCTTTGTACTCTATGCCAAAGGCCAGGAAGATCTGATCGAAGCGACTTTGGAAGGAGCAGCATAATGAGCAAAATAGATCCCATCCTATTATCCGTCTATGCCCGCACGTTTAAGTCGATCACAGATGAGATGAGTATCTCGGTAGAGAAAACTGCGCGCTCGCCTATTCTTTGTGAGGCGAAAGACTTTGTAACCGGTCTCTATGACGGCGAAGGCAATATGCTGGAGCAGACCGAAAATTTGCCCATTCTGGCTTTCTCACTGGCCCCGGTCTGTAAATATATCATCGACTATTACGGCGATGATATTCATGACGGTGATGTTATTTTCCACAATGACGTATTCTCGATGGGCAACCAAAACAACGACGTCGCGGTCTTCAGGCCGATCTTCCATGAAGACAAGCTCGTCGCCTGGACAGCCGTTAAAGGCCATCAAGCCGATATCGGCGGCGCTGTCGCAGGCGGCTATAATCCGAACGCGACAGAAGTTTGGCAAGAAGCAATCCGTATTCCGCCGGTCAAAGTTTATGACAAAGGCGTGTTACGCAAGGATGTCTGGGAGCTGATTTTCGCCAATGTTCGCTTGGATATTGTTGAGCACGACATGCAGGCTCAAACGGGCGCAACGGTTATTGGCGCGCGTCGGCTTATCGCGTTGCTCGAGAAATACGGTGCTGATAGCTATAACGCTCACAAAGCAGCGCTCTTTGAATCAACTCAAAAAATGATGGAAGCCGAGATCGGTAAAATTCCAAACGGGACCTATTCCGGCGAAGGCTTTGTTTATTATGATGGCCATCATCTGGGCTCTGAGTTCACCATCCGAGTCACCATCGAAGTGCGCGATAAATCGATCACTTTTGATTATTCAGAGACGGATGACCAAACCAATGGTTTTGTGAACGGCACGTTTACCTCTAGCGCGTCTGCGGCCATTTTGACTTTGCTGCAGATGGTCAACCCCGACATTCCCCATAATGAAGGCATGGTGAAGCCAATTGAGATCATCATTCCTGAAGGCACGATCTTGAACGCGTCTTATCCAAAAGCGACGACGTTTGGTAATCACATTTGCCCGCCAAACGCTGATGCCATCATGAAAGCTCTGGCACCTGCCATCCCGGACCGCATCACGGCGGGCTGGAACCATCTATTGTGCTCGCTCACCTCCGGTATGGATGATGAAAAAGGTGAGCGCTATGTCGATATATTCTTCCTCGGCCAGAAAGGTGGCTCCGGCGGCATGCTGGGCACTGATGGCTATGACCATATCGGCATGATTGATGCGTCGGGTGGCGTGCTGACCCAAGATTACGAGATGTTTGAACAGCAAACGCCGCATGTGCTGAATTTGCATGAATATGCCGTCGATACCGCAGGTGCCGGTGAGTGGCGGGGCGGTATTGGCACTGAGACGGTCTACACAATCGGCTCTGATGATACGCAGTTTGTGACCTTCGGCGATGGTGATTTTATCCCGGCCTTTGGTTTGTTTGAAGGCCAGGACTCATCGCTAAATTCTATTGTACTGACCTTCCCGGACGGCACTGAGAAAACGCCGAACAATAAAGATCTTTGGACCGGCGTGCCAAAAGGCACCGTCTATCATCAGTTCGCGGGCGGTGGCGGCGGTTATGGTGATCCAAAAAAACGCGACCGCGAGAAGCTCGCTGCCGAAGTACGTGACGGCATTATTTCTACGGATGCGGCCAACGACATTTATGGCTTAGGTACTTAAACGATGGCTGTGAACCTGACAGAAGAGCAAATTGCCATCCGTGATACCTTCGCCCGTTTCACCGATGAGCAGATTATTCCAAACGCCGAGGCGATCGACGAAGCGCATGAATATCCGCGTGAGACCGTCAAACAGCTGGCCGAGCTAGGCTTCGTCGGCATGCGTTATCCGGAAGCGGATGGCGGCTCGGACGTTGATCTGACGACCTTCTGTCTCTGCGTTGAAGAGATCGCCCGGGGCTCGATGTCAGTGGCGGGCTGTATTTCGATGCAATCTTTGATGGGTACCAAGTTTCTGCAAATGCTGGGCAATGACGATATCAAGGAGCGTTTGTTCCAGCCCGCCATGGCCGCCGAAAAAATTGGTGCAATCTGTATGACTGAGCCCAATGCGGGCAGTGATCTGGGCGGACTCGCGACATCAGCAACCAAGACCGAGGGCGGCTGGGTCTTGAACGGCAACAAAATTTGGGTGACGGCAGCACCTATCGCTGATTTCTTCACCGTCTTTGCTAGGGCGGGTGATGAAAAACAGCTGACGATTTTCCTGGTCGAAAAAGACTTCAAAGGTATTTCTGTCGGTAAAACAATCGAGAAAATGGGCGTCTGGGCTTTGCCGACCTCCGAACTCGCATTGGATGAATGCTTTGTGCCGGACAGTCATATGCTGAGCCACGAAGTCGGTGACGGCGAAGACCATCTCAAGAAACTGCTATCTGAAATTCGTATTATGACCGGTGCACTGGGTCTCGGCATTGCGCGGGCGGCCTTGGATGAAGCCAAAAAATATGCGGCTGAGCGGCAACAATTCGGCAAGCCGATTAACCGCTTCCAAGCCATTCAAATGAAGCTCGCCGAAATGGCGACAGATTTAGAGGCCTCGCGCCATTTGGTTTATTACGCGGCTGGATTGCTGGATGAAGGCAAGCCACACCGCAAAGAAGCGTCGATGGCGAAAATGTTTGCGACCGAGGCAGCCGCCGATATTTGTGACAAGGCGGCCCGCATTTTTGCCTCCTACGGCTATGCCATGGAATACCCCGTTCAACGGTTCCTGCGCGATGTCCGCTTTACGCTGATTGGCGGCGGCACCAGCGACATCTTAAAACTCGTTATCGCCAAAGAGCTTTCACTAGAGGATTGATCAATATGGCTGAGAAAAAAATCAAGATTTTGGTCGGCAAACCTGGCCTGGATGGTCACGATGTCGGCGCTAAAGTCGTTGTCCGCGCACTCATGGATGCGGGCTTTGAGGTGGTTTATACCGGGCTCAGAAAAACCCCAAGCGAAATTGCTCAGCAGGCCTTGGAAGAAGATGTTGATGTCATTGGCCTTTCAAGCCTCGCAGGCTCACACATTCTATTTTGCAAGAAACTCAAAGGTCTGATTGATCAATACGGTCTCAAAGAAAAGCTCTGGCTAATTGGTGGCTGTGTGCCGAAACCGGACCATGCCGAGCTGAAAAAAATTGGCCTCGATGGCATATTTCCGAATGGCAGTAAGTTGAGCGACATCGTTGACTTCATTAACGAAAACGCTGCAAAGAAGGAGGACGCGTAATGGATGGCTCATCAGGTGACGCAAAAAAAGTCTTCAATGAATCTGGTATTGAAATTCAGCCAGTTTACGGTCCGGAAGATGTCGAAGAATCAGGTGGTATAGAATTTATTGGCGAACCCGGTGAATATCCGTTCACCCGAGGTATCCATAGCGAGATGTATCGCAAGCGCCCTTGGACGATGCGGCAATATGCCGGCTTTGGTAATCCAGTTGATACCAATAAGCGTTTCAAATTTCTGATCGAGACCGGTAACACGGGACTAAACGTCGCCTTCGATCTGCCAACCCAAACCGGGCTCGACACCGATAATGTCTTGGCGGAAGGCGAAGTGGGCCGGGTCGGTATGGCCATCGACAGCATGCGTGATATGGAAATCGCGTTTGATGGTATTGATTTGGAAAAAATCACTGTTTCGCTAACCATCAACGGTTCAGCAGCCATATTGATTGCAATGTATTTGGCCATGGCTGAGAAGCGTGGCTACGATATTAAAAAACTACGTGGCACGGCGCAAAACGATATTCTGAAGGAGTTTATTGGTCGGGGCACATGGATTTTCCCGGTTGACGCTTCGGTCAAACTGGTTGGCGATACGATTGAGTATTGCGCAGAACATGCACCCAAATATTCGCCGGTCAGTGTTTGCGGATATCACATTCGGGAATCCGGTTGTAATCCTGCCGAAGAGATGGCTTACGCGTTCTGTATTGCCAAAGCCTATGCCCATGAAGTGATGAAACGCGGCCTGGATGTCGATGAATTCGCCGGGCGTTTATCTTATAACATTAATAGTTTCGGAAATATTTTTGAGCAGGTCGCTAAATATCGTGCTGGCCGAGGCCTGTGGGCTAAAATTGTCAAAGAAGATTTGAAAGCCAAGGACCCTAAATCGATGTGGCTACGCATGATCGCGGGCGGCGGCGGTGGTGGCCTGACATATGAGCAGCCGGAATTGAATATTGTCCGTGGCGCTTATTATGCCTTAATCAGTGCCCTGGCTGGTACTCAGACGATGGCGTTGTGTTCCTTCGATGAGGCCTACACGATCCCAACCGAATATTCCGCGCGTATTTCGCTCCGCACCATGCAGATGCTAACCCATGAAATGGGGCTCTGCGAAACGGTCGATCCGATGGCAGGCTCCTATTATATGGAGACGCTGACCAACCAGATGCGCACCAAGATGGAAGAGCTCATGGCGGAAGTCGATGCTGAAGGTGGTATCGTCGAAATGGTTCGAGACGGACGGGTCCAGGCAAAAGTTTCGAAACAGGCTTATGATATGCAACTGAACATTGATTCAGGTGAATTCCCTAAAGTCGGCGTCAATTGTTTCCGTATTGATGAGGAAGAGGAGCGGGAAGTTGAGTTCCATTCATACAATACTAAGGATGCCGAACTTCAGAATGAAAGCTTGAAAAAAATACGTGCCTCGCGCGATCAAGGGGCCGTCGACAAATGTTTGGCTCAATTAAAGGCGGATGCCAAGGATGGTAAAAACGTCATGCCCGCCTTGGTCGAGGCCGTCAAAGTTTACGCCACAGTCGGCGAAATGACAGACACCATGGTCGAAATTTATGGCCGCTACGAAGAGCCGATCCGTTTTTAGGCTCGGCAAGAGGAAAGAAGATGAACACTGTTGAAAATTATATAGCCCCTGGAAGTATCGAGGAAGCTGCGGCTGCCTTGGCGGCGGGGCCGGTGACGATTGTTGCCGGTGGCACGGATCTCATGCTGCAAACAGGGTCGGGGGCAATCGCTTACGCCAAGACCTTGATGAATGTGCGGCGGATTGCCGAAATGCAGGGTGTCTCGATTGACGGAGACACAATCCGCATTGGTGCTTTGACGACAATTACCGAGCTTAAGTCCGACGCGATTATCGCCGAGCATCTGCCGGTGGTGGCTGAGATGGCTGATAAGTTTGCCAGCGACCAAATCCGTAATGCGAGCACGATTGGCGGTAATATATGTAACGCGTCACCTGCTGGTGACGGCATTGTGCCGCTGATGATGTATGGCGCCGACGTTGTTCTGGCCTCGGCTAAGGGTAATCGCAACGTCGCCCTCAGCGAGTTTTTCACTGGCCCCGGTAAAACCGTCAAAGCCGATAATGAATTGTTGGTGGCCATTGAGATTGCCAAACCGGCAGCGGGTTTTAAAGGCGGCTTCGGCAAATTTGGCCCCCGCCCGGCACTTGAAATTGCCATGGCCTCGGTGGCGCTCGGCGGTGTTGTTAAAGACGGTGTGATCAGCAATGTCAGTGTTGCCTTTGGCGCGGTTGGCCCAACCCCGATGATGGGCGCTAAGACGACCGCCTTGCTTGAAGGCAAAACCTTAAATGAAGAAACCATTTCTGCTGCCGGTGAAGCCGCCAGCGAAGAAGTTACGCCGATTGATGATGTGCGGGCCAGCGCGTGGTACCGCCGCCATCTCATCCGTGTTATGACCGAGGAGATTTTGAACGATGTCGGCTAAAATTGATATTGAATTTACCGTCAATGGTGCGGTTAAGCAGGTCACTGTTCCAGCGACGGCTTCCGCTTTGGATATGTTGCGCGATCAGCTTGATCTTAAAGGCGCCAAAGAAGCCTGCGGCGAGGGTGAGTGCGGCGCCTGCACGGTGATTGTTGATGGTGTGTCGGTATGCTCGTGCTTATCTTACGCCGTTGATTTTGATGGCCGTAAAATTGAGACCATCGAAGGGGTGCAAAGTGATGAAGGGCTTGATCCAATTCAACAGGCTTTTGTCGATTATGGCGCTGTCCAATGCGGCTATTGCACGCCGGGCATGGTGATGCAGGTGAAGCACACCCTTGATAAAAACCCCAATCCAACGAAGGAAGAAATCCAACGTGGTTTAGAAGGCAATGTTTGCCGTTGCACCGGTTACAGCAAAATAATCGATGCTGTTACCGAAGTTGCAAGCAGTTGAGCGGAGACGGAACATGGATCAAATAGTCGAAAAACCAGACACTCTTATTGGCGCGGCCTTTCCTAAACCGGACGCGCCGGACAAAGTCGTCGGTAAGACAACCTATATCAACGATATGGTGCTGCCACGCATGTTGGTCGCCAAGATCAAGCGGACCGACCGGGTGCACGCTAAAATCCTGAGCGTTGATATCAGTGAAGCTGAAAAAGTGCCGGGCATTGTCGCCATTGCGACGGCTGAAAACTCGCCCAAAGGCCTGATCGGCGTCTTAAAAGACAACCCACCGCTCAAAGGCGATAAAGTCCGTTGTATTCGGGACGAGATCGCCGGTGTCGCTGGTGAGACCGAAGAAGCTGTCAACCGCGCGCTTGAGCTTATCAAAGTAGAATATGAAGATTTGCCAACTGTGTTTGATCCGGAAGAAGCGCTTAAAGAAGGCGCTCCTCTGATCCATGAGGACAAGCCTGGCAATATCGGCCTGACCTTTGATTTTGAGCACGGCGACGTCAAAAAGGCTGAAGCCGAGTCCGATGTTGTGCTCGAGGAAAAATACGAACTTCATTACGTCACCCATACTTGCATGGGCCCCGGCTGCGTCATTGCCGATTTTGATACCCACGGCAAGCTGACGATCTATACCCAGACGCAGTATCCTTATAATTACAAGATGGATCTGGCCCCGGCGCTCGATATACCGGCGGGCGATATTCGGGTTATTCAGCCGCCTACCGGCGGGGCCTTTGGCTCTAAATTGGATGTCTATCCGTTTGAGCCGATCGCGGTCTATTTAGCCAAAATAGCACGCCGTCCGGTGAAATTGTTTTTCTCGCGGGAAGAAGAGTTCATCGCCTCACCAACACGTCAGCCGGCGCGGGTCTATATCAAGCAAGGTGCTAAAAAAGACGGCACGATCACTTTCCGCGACGTTCAAGTCTACCTCAACAATGGTGGTTATACGTCCTGGGGCGCGACCATTCCTGCTGTGATGATGCGGACCATGACCGGCCATTTCCGAATTCCAAATGTTGAGTTTCATTCGGTAGCACCTTACACCAACAACCCGTTTGCCGGATCCTTTAGGGGCTATGGCAATGTTCAGGCGACCTATGTGACGGCGACCTTGATGGATAAGATGGCCGAAGAGTTGGGCATGGATCCGATCGAATTCCGGCTCAAAAATGCGCAAGAGCCAGGTGAGCGCACACCGCAAAATAGCTTGCTGAAAAATGCTGCTTTGGCGGATTGCATCAAAATCTCTGCTGAGAAAACTGATTTCTTGAAAAAGCATGCAGAGTATACCGAAGCCCGCAAGACGCCGGGGCGTATTCGCCAAGGTATTGGTATTGCGACATCGGTCCACAACGCAGGCGGTGCCAAAATCCATAAAAGTGATGGCTGCGGCACGATCTTAACGATGGATGATTATGGCCGGGCAACAGTGATCACCGGTGCTTCTGAAATTGGCCAAGGTATTGATGCGGTGATCACGCAATTGGTTAGCGAGGAGCTTGGTATTCCACCCTCTGACGTCCTCATTGCCAATGATGATTCCGCGATCGGCCCGTGGGATGTTGGTGTGCATGCCAGCCGGACGACCTTTATTGCTGGTAATTCGGCACGCAACGCCGCGGTTAAAGCCAAGCAGCAGATCCTTGCTGCCGCTGCGCGTCAATCAAATGTCAGCGCTGATAAGCTTGAACTTCGGGGCGGCCATGTTGTGCAAAAAGACAATGGCGTTTCGGTCACCAAACTAGACCGTTTGATCCGCGCGATGCATTTCGCCGGTGAAGATGCGGAACTTGTCATGGTCTCTGAATATTACGAGCCGCCGAGCGAGCTAGAGGATAAAAACCACGTCGGCGATATCTCTGCTGCTTATGCCCATGGTGCCTACATTACGGAGCTTGAAGTGGATACGCTGACCGGCGGCGTAAAATTGCATAAAATTACAGCCGTCCAGGATGTCGGCAAGGTGATCAACAAGCTTGGCATCGAAGGTCAAATGGAGGGCGGTATCGCGCAAGGTATCGGCTATGGCCTGTCGGAAGAACTGATCATTGAAGAAGGCATTGTCAAAAATCCGAACTTCCGCGACTACAAAGTTGTCACGGCGCCGGAGATGCCCGAGATCGAGTGTCACTTTATTGAAGATGATGAGGAGACCGGACCCTTTGGTGCGAAAGGCATCTCCGAACTGCCCTGTATCATTCCAGGCGCGTCCATTGCTAACGCGGTCTATAACGCGATCGGTGTGCGCTTTGATAACCCACCCATCACACCTGAGAAAATCGTCCGCGCGCTGCATGGCGGCAAAGCGGAGGCGGCTGAGTGAAACCTCGCACCGTCCTCTCAATGGAGCAGGCGCTGTCGCTCCCTTCAGCGACGTTGCGTTTTGCCCAACTCGGCTGGCGGGTCATTCGCGTTGAAGCGGTGACGTCCGGCAAAGGAAATCCGGGCGATCCCAATCGCTATATCGGCAGCAAAGTCGCCGACGAAGATCGCCACTCTTATTTCATCGCGCCGAATGTTGGCAAAGAAGCCATCGCGCTCAATTTGAAAGAGCAAGAAGGTCAGGACGCCCTTAAGCGCATTATCAAGGAACTCGACGTTGATATTTTCTGCTGCAACACGGTACCGAGCCGCTATGAAAGCCTCGGCATTGATTACGAGACGCTTTCAGCCGTAAAGCCCGATCTGATCTGGGCTGGCATTTCGGCATTGGGTCCAGAGTTCCCAAATGTGCCGGGCTATGATCCGGTAATCCAGGCATTGGCGGGCTACATGGAGTTGACCGGCGATCCTGACGGCAATCCAACCTTATCTGGTATTCCCTTGGTGGATCTCAAAGCCGGTGACGAGGTTTTTGCCGGCGTGTGTCTCGCTTTGGCAGAGCGCGCCGAGACCGGCCAGGGCAAGCGCATCGATGTCTCAATGTTCCAGGCTGCCGCTTCGTGGCTGATCACGACCTTGCCGCTGATTGATTTCGGCTGTGACTATTCCGAGATCACGCGATCGGGTAACGAGCACCGCAAGTTCATCCCAACCAATGCCTATAAATCCAAAGACGGCTTTATCTTCATGGCGCAAGGCAGTGACGTGCAGTGGCAGCGCTTTATCGCCATTCCTAAATTTGCCTCGCTCGAAAGCGATGATCGCCTCACGAATAACGGCCGATTGGCAAATCGCGAACAGCTACAAAAAGACATCGCCGATATTATGGCCAATTTTGAAACGTCTGAGCTCGCCAAAGATCTTCGCGGTGCGACGATTCCTTGTGCTCCGATTTGCACGATCCCACAAGTGATTGAGCGCGAAGAACTTAATGGCAAGCTGACAACCACAACCTCGCTTGATGGCAAAACCATTCGCATGCAGCCAATGGCGGTCGATCAGCCGGAAGGTCAAATGAAACTCTCCTTCCCGCCTAAATATGGCGAGCAAACCGAAAAAGTATTAAGTGAAGCCGGCTATTCAAAAGAAGATATGGACCAGTTAGGCCAAACCAACATTATTCCCAGTTAAATTTAAAGAGGAAATTACGATGAGTAACAAACTAGAAAATAAGATCGCGCTAATAACCGGTGCCGGACGTGGTATCGGTCAAGCCATCGCCTGCAAGCTCGCCAGTGAAGGCGCGAATTTGGTGATCAATGATTTGACCGAAGAGCCGGCGCTTGAAACTAAGAAATTAGTGGAAGATATGGGCCGCGAATGCGAGATCGTGGTCGGTGATGTGACCGCGCCAGATTTCGGCGATAATTTTATCAAAGCCGCGGTCGACCGCTTTGGCACCATTGATATCATTGTTAATAATGCCGGTTATGCCTGGGATGCGATCATCCAAAAGATGACGGATGAACAGTTCCAAGCCATGATGGATGTCCATGTTACGGCACCTTTCAGAATATTGCGCGCGGCCTCCGAAGTTATTCGCCCAGCTGCAAAGGCGGAAAATGAGGCCGGTACGCCGGTCCACCGTAAAGTCGTCAATATCTCTTCCATTTCCGGACTTTACGGAAATCCTGGTCAGATCGCTTATTCATCGGCCAAGGCTGCGCTGATCGGTATGACCCGGACCATGTGCAAAGAATGGGGGCGTTACAACGTCAATGTAAATTGTGTGACTTTTGGCTTTATTAAAACCCGCATGACCGGCGAACTTGGCTCACCTGAAACCAAGGCGCAGATTGGTGATCGTGAAATTACCATGGGCATTCACCCCGATATGGCCAAAGGCATGGAAAGCATAATTCCACTTGGCCGTGGTGCGACACCTGAAGAAGCAGCCGATGCTGTCTATTTGTTCTGCATTCCAGAATCAAATTACATCAGCGGTCAGATTGTCCTGGCTGGAGGCGGCCTCATCATCTAACTGCCGGAATACATTGCAATGGACGAGCAAGTCACAAAACCCGCTGTCTCGCTAGATGACAGGTATAGCCTTCCTTCGGGCAAGGCCTATATGAGTGGTACGCAGACCTTGCTCCGTCTGTTGTTGGAACAAGCCAGGCGGGATCAGGCAGCAGGCCTCAAGACCGCCGGCTTTGTCTCCGGCTATCGCGGCTCGCCTTTGGGGGGCTTCGATTTAGCGCTCTGGAAAGCGCAGGATTTCCTCAAAAAAGACAACATCCATTTTCAGCCCGGCCTCAATGAAGACTTGGCAGTGACAGCTGTCTGGGGCTCACAGCAAACCGATATCTTTGGTTCTCAGAAATACGATGGCGTTTTTGGTATGTGGTACGGCAAGCTGCCGGGCCTGGATCGTTCGGGCGATGCCATGAAGCACGCCCATATGAACGGCATCTCAAGGCATGGTGGCGTGTTGGCGGTCAGCGGTGATGACCCGGCGATGTCGTCCACATCAGTCGCGGGCCAAAGCGAGCACACCTTCGCCTCCTATATGATGCCGGTGATCTATCCATCTAATCTTGAAGATATTTTGCGCATGGGTTTGCTGGGCTATGGTTTGTCTCGCTATTCCGGCAATTGGGTGGGCTTGAAAACCATTTCGGATATTGCCGAAACCTCGGCCTCGGTTGAGCTCGGTAGAGCCGTGCCCGAATTTAAGCTGCCGGATAATCACGGCGACATTTGGGAACAAGTTATCGGGCGCTGGCCGGATGACCGCTTTAGCCAGGATATCCGCCTGCAAGAGGTGAGGTTGCCCGCAGCTGTCGCCTTTGCCCGCGCGAACAGCTTCGATGAAGTCGTTGTCTCGTCGCCCAAACCGCGGATCGGCATTGTCGCTGCTGGCAAGCCCTATCTTGATCTGCGCCAAGCCTTGGATGACCTCGGCATTACTAACGAAGTCGCCGCTGAGATCGGCCTCACGGTTTATAAGCCAGGGTTGATCTGGCCGATTGAGCCTGAAGGCATGACAGCCTTTGCACGCGGGCTCGAAGAAGTGATTGTTGTCGAAGAACGCCGCGCCTTTATGGAAACCCAGCTCAAAGAGCTTGCCTACAATTGGGAGGCGGGATTGCGGCCACGCATTCTTGGCAAGGCTGATGAGATTGGCCAGCCCCTCATTCCATCGACCGGGGTTATTTCGGCGGCACTGCTCGCCAAAGTGATCGGTCGCCGATTGCAAAAAATAACCAATCATCCGGCGATAGCAAAAAACCTGGCTGAAAGTGATACCCGCACGCAACAAGCTGTCGTGCAACCGAGCTCCGATTTCCGCGTGCCGCATTTTTGTCCGGGCTGTCCGCACAATCGCGGTACCTCGACACCGGAAGGCAGCGCGGCGATGGCCGGTATCGGCTGCCATTCCTTGGCGATGTGGATGCCGGGCAATGATACGGTGACCTTTACCCATATGGGCGCTGAAGGCGCGAACTGGATCGGTGCATCGGCTTTCGTTGACCGCGACCACATGTTCCAGAATATAGGCGATGGCACCTATGCCCATTCAGGCTCGCTCGCTATTCGAGCGGCCCATGCGGCAGGCTGCAATATGACTTATAAGATTCTCTACAATGATGCCGTCGCCATGACGGGCGGCCAGCCGGTAGAAGGCCACGCCAGTGTTCTTGATATCGCCAAGCAGATGCAAGCCGAAGGCATTGGCAAGGTCGCTGTCGTGGCGGACGACCTGAAAAAATATAAAGATTACGGCCCGGATTATAAATTCCCGGCGGGTATCGAGCTATACGGCCGTGAAGAAATGACATCGGTGATGAAGGCGTGTCGCGACTGGCCGGGTGTTTCCGTGCTGATTTATGATCAGGTCTGTGCGACTGAACGCCGCCGCCGCCGGAAGCGGGGTCTGATGCCGCCTGCCACAAAACGCGTCGTCATCAATGAGCGGGTGTGTGAGGGCTGCAGTGACTGCTCGTCGCAATCAAAATGCGCGGCCATTCGACCGCTGGCAACGCCGCTTGGCATCAAGCGCCAAATCGATCAATCTGGCTGCAATATGGATTTGCTCTGCCTTGAGGGGTTTTGCCCGGCGATGGTAACAGTGGAGGGCGGTGAGCTTCGCAAACCAGCCGTCCCGGAAGCTGGATCCGATTTAAACATCACTGTACCCGATCCGGTGCAAAAGCCCCTGACCGGAAGCTATGACATATTGATCGCTGGCGTGGGTGGCACCGGCCTTATCACAATCGGAAATTTGCTCGGCATGGCGGCGCATCTTGAAGGCAAGGAATGCTCGGTCTTGGATAATACCGGTATTGCCCGGATGGGCGGTGCGGTGACAACCCATGTGCGGTTGGGAGAGCCGGGGATAAACCTCAACGCGTCCAGGATTGAAAATCTTGCCGCTAAGGCTTTGCTTGGTAGCGACCTTGTGGTCTCCGCCAGTATGGAAGTTTTGCCGCGCATCGGCGATGAACAAACCACCGCCATTCTCAACACTTATATCGCGCCGACCGCTGATCAGGCGGAAAATCCTGAGCTTTCGGTCAATGTTGATGCCTTGGTCGAAAAAGTCACCAGCCGGGTTGGAGAAAATTCGGTGACCCTTGATGCAACCGAGCTGGCCTCGTCTTTGATGGGCAATAAAATTTTTGCTAATATTTTGATGCTCGGGATTGCTTTTCAAAAGGGCCTGATCCCGCTCGATATCACTTCCATTCATCAGGCGATCGAATTAAATGCCAGCGCGGTTGAAGAAAACTTAACCGCCTTTGAGTGGGGGCGTCGCTATGCTGTTGATGCGGAGGCTGTTGCTGCCTTTGCCGGTTTGGCAGAAACAGCGCCGTATTCGCTCGAGCAAAAAATCTCAGAACGGACCGATGATCTGGCGAAATATCAAAATACCGCTTACGCCAAGCGCTACACTGATTTAATCGCCAAAGTGCGCGATGCAGATAAAGATCAAAATTCGGCGGCGCTTAGCAAAGCCGTGGCTGATAATTATTATAAATTGCTCGCCGTGAAAGATGAGTATGAAGTGGCGCGGCTTTATACGGATGGCGATTTTGAGCAAAAGATCAAAGATCTGTTCGAAGGCGATGTGAAGCTGGAGTTTCATATCGGCCGCAACCTTGTGGCGGCGGAAAATCGAAATACCGATCGGCTTAAAAAGCAAAAATTTGGCTCCTGGTTTATCAGCGTTCTCAATCTGCTGAATGGGGTCAAAGGCCTGCGCGGCAGCCTGATTGATCCATTTAAATATACCAAAGACCGTAAGCGCGATCGTCAATTGATCGACGACTATGAACAAAGCATTGATGCTTTGCTCAAGGGTTTATCGGCAGAGAATTATGATCTGTCGGTTGAGATCGCCAAAATCCCGGATGTTATTCGCGGCTTTGGCCGTATCCGGGACCGTTCAGTCACGCTGGCAAAAGATCGGGAGCATGAGCTTCTGGCCCAATTGGACAATAAAGCCGCTTAATCTCAATTTTGCGTTGCACCTCTGGCGTGGGCCAACGTAGACTTGTGTGATGTCTCGCATTGATTATCGAAAATATGTCCCGACCGCTGAAACCTCCAAAGTTCATGGCGAGAGTGCGCGTCAACACGCGGCAGATCTAGCGGACGTGCCGTTAATTAAAGGCATTCTTGCTGGCTGGCAGGAGATGTATGCCGCTCCCTATACAGGTATGACGACAGATGGAACGGTAATGCCGGGCCTGTTTAAGTTGCGCTCGGAAAAAGCGCCGATCGAGCAAGCCATAATTGCTGCCAATCATTTAATCTCCGAGCTGACGCCTGAGCAACTCAAATCCTCAAGCTTTGACGTCGATGCCAAGCAATGGCGCAATTGGCAAAATACCGAGATTTATTTCGAAGACTTTGGCCTGCGCTTGGCGGAAGTTTCGGATGCTGTGCGCGACGCAATTTTGGCAGTGATGCGGGCAAGTTTGAGCGCCAAAGGCTATGAGAAATCCCGCAATGTTATGCGTCTTAATGGCTTTCTGGGTGACCTTGTTGGCGGCCCTGAAATATTTGGCGAGTTCACCTATCTGTTCAGCTTGTTTGGCACACCATCCGCTTCTGAGCCTTGGGGATGGCAGATCTTCGGCCATCATCTTTGTCTCAGCTGTCTGATGATTGGCGATCAAATGACGATCACGCCAACTTTTATGGGCGGTGAGCCGTGCTCGGCGGATGAAGGTCCGCATAAGGGTTTAAGTATATTTGACGACGAGGAACGCTTTGGGTTGGAGCTCATGCGATCTTTTTCTGAGGACCAGCAAGCCAAAGCGTTGATCGCCAATTCGATGATCGGCGGCGATTTGCCAGAAGGGAGGCGGGTGCATTATGACGGTCTTCATCTGGGCGGCGCCTATTGTGATAATCGCATTGTGCCTTATGAAGGTTTGCAAGGCGTTGATTTTACCAAGCTCCAGCGTCGCAATCTGCTGGATTTGGTGGCTGAGTATCTCGGCACGTTACCGCCAGGACCATTCGCCGCCAAAATGGAAGACGTCGAGCGCCATTTCGCTGACACCCATTTTTGCTGGATTGGCAGCCGGGAAGAAGATCAGGCGTTTTATTATCGCATCCAAAGTCCGGTCACGCTGATCGAGTTTGATCATCATGCCGGGGTGTTCTTGACCAATCCGACACCGATGAATTTTCACGTCCATACCTTGGTCAGAACGCCGAACGGCAATGATTATGGCGTTGATCTTATTCGCCAACACTATGAGAATGCACCACACCATAAGGATCATCACCACGACCACTAAAAAATAATAAATTGGGGAGAAAAACATGCTTGGCAAAATGATGGATATGCCGCTTTCGATCACGTCGATGATCAAACATGCGGCCAGATTTCATAGCGATACGGAAATTGTCTCCAGAACAATTGAGGGACCCATTCATCGTTACACGTATGCCGACTCTTACCAGCGCATTCAGAAATTAGCCCATGCGCTTGTTGAGCTTGGTGTGCAGCCGGGCGACCGGGTCGCGACATTGGCGTGGAATAGCTATCGCCACTTTGAGCTTTATTTTGCGATATCGGGTTTGGGTGCCGTCTGTCATACGATCAATCCGCGCCTGTTTGGCGATCAGATCTCTTACATCATCAATCACGCTCAGGACAAAGTGATTTTTGTCGATCTAAGTTTCGTGCCGGTCTTGGAAGGGGTGGTCGACCAAATCGGTGACGATGTGGAATTTGTGATTATGACCGATCCGGACCATATGCCGGAAAGTAAATTAGACGATGTGCAATGCTATGAAGACCTCGTTACAGACCAACCAGACCACTATGATTGGCCGGAATTGGAGGAAAATACGGCATCCTCGCTTTGTTACAGCTCGGGCACGACCGGCAATCCAAAAGGCGTTCTCTATACACACCGCTCGACCGTGCTGCACGCGATGGGTATTTGTGCCGCCGATACCATGGCGATATCGGGCCGGGATGCTGTTTTGCCGGTGGTGCCAATGTTTCACGTCAATGCTTGGGGCATCCCCTATGCTGCGGCGATGTCTGGGGCCAAGCTGGTTTTTCCGGGCGCGGGCATGGATGGCGCTTCAGTATTTGAGTTACTGGAACAGGAAGACGTAACGCTGACAGCAGGAGTGCCTACCGTGTGGCTGCTGTTGCAGCAATATTTTCAAGCTGAGAATAAAACATTGCCGCATCTTGAGCGCGTCATTGTTGGTGGGGCCGCGCTGCCTGCCTCGATTATTGAAGCCTTTGAGCAAGATCTTGGCTGCAAATGTCTGCACGCCTGGGGCATGACCGAGATGAGCCCGATTGGCACGATTTTTCATATGAAAGGCGATATGAAAGATATGACATCAGAGCAACTCATGGCTTACAAAGTGAAGCAGGGTCACCCGGTTTATGGTGTTGAGATGAAAATCGTTAATGATGACGATGAAGCATTGCCCCATAACGGCCAGGATTTCGGCGAACTTCTGGTACGCGGCCCCTGGATCACCAGCGGCTATTTCGAAGATGATGAAGCTTCTGCCGGCAGCTTTGATGCAGAAGGTTACTTCAGGACCGGTGATGTTTGCACCATCGATGATCGCGGCTTTATGCAAATCGTCGATCGCTCGAAAGATGTTATTAAATCAGGCGGTGAATGGATCAGTTCCATCGATCTGGAGAATATCGCCGTCGGCCATGAAGCGATTGCGGAGGCGGCGGTAATTGGCTTGTCGCATCCCAAATGGGACGAACGACCCTTACTGATCTGCGTCAAAGCCGAGGGGGCGGACGTCGCCGCCGAAGATATGTTGGCCATGTATAAAGGCAAAGTCGCCGATTGGTGGATCCCCAATGAGGTCGCTTTTGTCGATGAATTGCCGCATACCGCGACCGGAAAGCTCTTGAAAACGGCGCTTAGAAAACAATTCTCTGATCACACTTTTTCAGATGCTTAAATTATTGCTTTTGCCGCATTATTGGTGATGATCAGGCCATTCAATTAATAAACCAGTAATAAATCAGGGGAAATAAGAAATGTCAGAACAAATGATTAAAGTCACGGCTGAAGACGGCCATACGTTTGATGCCTTTCGGGCAACGCCGGATGGCGAGTCCAAGGGCGGTCTCGTGGTTTTGCAGGAAATTTTCGGCATGACCGAGCAGCTTAAAAATATCACCCGCGCCTGGGCTGCTGATGGTTATGATACCATCCTGCCCGCTATGTATGACCGGATTAAGCCGGAAACTGTTATCGCCTTTGATGATATGGAAAGCGCGCAAGGCATGATGAAGCAATTCGATCCGGATGGCGTGGTGAGCGATATTCGTGCCGCTGCGGCTGCCGTTGATGGCGGAAAAGGCGTTTCCGTGATGGGCTTTTGCTGGGGCGGTGGTGCGGCAGCCAGGATGGCCAGCATATTGGATTTAACCTCAATTGTTTCCTTCTATGGCACTGCGTTATCGAACAATGCCGCCAATGGTGCAAATTGCGCGGCTCAGTTTCACTTTGGCGAGACCGATCAGCATTCTCCACCGGAAATTATTGCTGAATTGAAGCAAAACATTCCCGCTGCGGAATGTCATGTTTATGACGCTGGTCACGCTTTTGCCAATGATGCCCGGCCAGATTTTTATGTTGAACCGGCAGCTTTGTCAGCGCGGGAGCGGACGGTTGAGTTCCTCGACCGCGTTCACGGTGCGTGATTAGCCATGGCGCCCGCTGATAATGGGGCAGGGCCTTACAAATCCTGCCAGCCGCCTGATCCCAATCCGGTAAAGCCGGGGTTCCAATTACCACCAGGTGCTTGCGACGCCCATTGTCATGTCTTTGGACCTGGTGATGTTTTTCCGTATCATCCAAGCCGCTCCTATACGCCGCCGGATGCGTCGCGCCAGACGTTAAAAAACCTCCATGATTTTTTAGGCCTTGAGCGTGCCGTCATTGTCCAGGCGAGTTGTCACGGGCCCGACAATACGGCGATGCTGGATGCTATCGCCCACAGTAATGGTAAGTATCGCGGTGTTTGCCACATCGATGAAAGCACGACGGAGAAAGATCTGCACGATCTCCATGACGGCGGCGTTAGAGGTGTGCGTTTTAACTTTGTGAAGCATCTGGGCGGTGCGCCGGATATTGATTTTCTGCGCCGTACGGTTGATGTTATTCGCGGCCTTGATTGGCATCTCGTTCTGCATTTTGATGCGGCGGATTTGCTGGAATATAAAAGCCTGCTTGAAGAGTTAAGTATTCGTATTGTCATCGATCATATGGGTCGCCCGAAGGTTGCCGAAGGGGTCGAGCAGGCATCGTTTCAGACTTTGCTGGATTTTATGAAGAATGAAAATTATTGGGTAAAAGTCTGTGGTTTGGAGCGGATATCAGTTGACGGTGCGCCATTCCATGACGGCATTCCTTTTGCGCAAAGCCTTATCGAGGTCGCCCCCGATCGGATTATTTGGGGCACAGATTTTCCTCATCCCAATATCAACGGCGACATGCCCAATGATGGCGAGCTGGTGAATTTGTTGGGCTTAGTGGCTCCCGATGAGACGCAGCGGAAAAAAATTCTCGTCGATAACCCTCACCGGCTTTACGAGTTCGAGAGCTAAGATGCAGAAAGCGATCCCTTGTGTGATGATGCGAGGCGGGACCTCGAAAGGAGCCTATTTTCTTAAAAGTGATCTGCCGGCTGATGAGACGGCGCGCGATCAAGTCTTACTGGAAGTGATGGGCTCACCTGATGATCGCCAGATCGACGGCCTCGGCGGCGCCAATCCGCTGACCAGCAAAGTCGCCATTATCAGTAAATCCGATCAAGCGGGCGTCGATATCGATTATCTTTTTGCCCAAGTCGTCGTCGATGAACCAGTTGTCGGTTATGGTCAGAATTGCGGAAACATTTTGGCCGGCGTTGGCCAATTCGCAATTGAAAAAGGCTTGGTTGAGGCGGGCGACCCAACGACGGATATCACGGTTCATATGGTCAATAGCGGCGATAATGCGGTTGTCACGGTGGCGACGCCAGGCGGTGAAGTTGCCTACGAAGGTGATGCCGCAATCGATGGTGTACCTGGAACGGCGGCCCCCGTGCCGCTTAATTTTCTGGATACCGCGGGCGCGATTTGCGGGGCCTTATTGCCGAGCGGGAACATCGTCGATGAGATTGATGGCGTGAAACTGACTTGTATCGATAACGGCATGCCAGTCGTGGCATTGCGGGCCTCCGACTTTGGCGTTGAAGGCACAGAGACTGTTGAGCAATTAGAAGCCAATGAAGAGCTTAAAAGCCGCCTTGAAAGTATTCGTTTGCAAGCTGGCCCGCTGATGAATTTGGGCGATGTTACGGATAAGACGGTGCCTAAAATGACACTCCTTTCCAAACCAAGGAGTGGTGGTGTTATCTCGACACGCTCATTCATCCCACATCGCTGCCATTCGACGATCGGCGTGTTTGCGGCGGTCTCGGTCGCAACAGCTTGCCTGATACCCGGCACGCCGGCGGCTGACATTGCCGGAAACCTCAGCGGCGCTGGTACGCGTTTGCTGATTGAGCATCCCAGCGGCGGTATGGAAGTTGATATTGAAATTGAAATTAATGGCGAGGATATAAACCTCAAGCGCTCGGGCTTTTTGCGGACAGCCAGAAAGCTCTATGAAGGTTCAGTCTTCGTTTCTGATCAAAAGGAGAATTAAAAATGCCCAGAGGCGTAATCGATATTGAAGGCATCCAAAGCCCTGAAATGCAGGCTTTAAAGAATAAGACAACACCAGAGGATTTGCCGTTTAATATTACCAAAATTGGTCATGTTGTCTTGCGCTGCACGGATATGGAAAGATCGGTGAAATTTTATACCGATGTTTTGGGCTTTCGCGTGACCGATGTTTATCCCGAAACCATGATCCCCGGCCGGATGGTCTTTATGCGTTGTAACAATGACCACCACGGTGTCGCCTTGGTGGGCGGCATTGATAAGCCGTCGCCAAATGAAGAACTCCATCACATGGCATTTGAAGTTGATAGTTTGGATGAAGTGTTGCGGGCCCGCGAACATCTCAAAAAGCACGATGTCACAATTCTATTTGAAGGTCGCCGCCGGGCTGGCGTGCAGATCGCGGTTGAGTTCTTAGATCCCGATGGCCACTGGCTGGAGATTTATTGGGGCTTGGATCAGGTTGGGCCAAATGACACCGCCCGCCCACCTGAAGAATGGGTTGAAGAATTTTCACTTGAAGACGCGATTGATAGTGCGCCCGTCGGTCAGGACACAACGCTTGCCGACCCATCGCTTAAAAAGGGTTGATGATCAGAGTTGATGGCAAGCCCGGTTGACGTTCCGCAAAAAAGCATTCTCCTTGGCATAATTTTGACGATCCTGTCCGGCAGTTTTCTGGCCATGATGGATGCGATCAGTAAGCATTTGATGGGATCGCTAGATTCCGTTCAGGTCATCTGGAGCCGCTATTTCTTTCAAGCCCTCGTTGTTACCGTCTATTTACTGGCGACACGTTCGAGATCCATTTTCAAAAGCGCGCGCCCCGGCATTCAATTGCGGCGCTCGGCAGCTTTATTCGGCGCGACCTTTGCGATGTATTCATCTTTACAATTTTTACCCTTGGCCGATGCCTCGGCGGTACAGTTTATGGCACCCGTGTTGGTGACGATCATATCGGGTGTGTTCCTCAAAGAAGCCATTGGCGTGCGTCGCTATAGCGCTGTCTTTGTTGCTTTTTGTGGCGTGCTTCTCATTGTCCAGCCGGGCGGAGATTTTCAATGGCCGATCCTATTGCCGCTGTTCACGGCTTTGATGATGGCGATTTTCTTAATTCAAACGCGGGAGCTTAGGCTCCATGATGACGATTACACGACGCTTTTTTATTCGACTTTGGTTGGCGTGATTGTCTTAATTCTAATTGTGCCGTTCTTTTGGCAGCACCCGAGCTTGAAGGAATTTTTGATGATGTGCGCGCAGGGCAGCCTGGGCGCGGTGGGCCATCTGATGCTGATCAAAGGCTTTAAACATGCCTCGGCTTCGGTGTTGTCACCGTTTTTATATTCCCAGCTCCTCGTCGCTGTCATCTTGAGCGTAACGGTTCTGGCAGATCCGATGACCATTGGCATATTTGCCGGTGCCTGTCTGATTGTCGCCAGCGGTCTTTATATCTGGCACCGTGAAGTTTATCTGACTGAGCATCGGAAAACGGCTACTTAAAAAAGATTGCCTTTGCCGTTGGATTGAAACCGACCACCGCAATGTCACCGGCTTTCAGCTCAATGTTTTGAGCGAATTTGTAATGGGCGCCTTGGGAAATTTCCGCTTCAAATAGCTGAACCTTAATCTCATGCGTGCCGCTTTTGACTGGAAAGCGGTGATAGAACAGCGACCTGCCATCATTCGAGAGACCCGAAGGCTTAGACGTTGCATCGAACACAGCTTTGCCATCTATCATTAGCTTAATCGTGACCGGATGACGTTCGCGGGGACAATCCATTAATTTGCGCGCTGTCGTGGGTATATTGCGTTGGTGGTCGACCGCACGTTCGGTGCAGGCTTGTTTGCGCTGGCCAGCATGGCTGATACTGAGTTTTACCAGAGCCTGACCAGCTTCAAACGGATGATAGGTCGGCTGGCTGGAGAAATAACCGATCACCAGTGCGAAAGCGAGATAAGCGAGGCCTTGGCCGAGAATATTTAAAATACGTTTCATTCCGCGGCCTCCTGAGATGTCGGCAGGTTCTTGAGGTGCGTGGAAAAATCATCGATTTGTTGTTTTAGTTTGGCGTTATCGGTGACCGCACCCCAACACGTCCAGACGCGCTCTTTTGGGACGCGTTTCCGCAAATAGGGATCACGCTCGCCGGAAAGGCGTTGCTCGGTCCAGTGAATGCCAAAGCGATGATAACAATCACCTTCCCGGCAGCCGGTAAGCAGCACGCCGTCGGCTTTCTCCTTCATTAGAATATAATCGATGAATGAGGGTGGCAGCATGCCAATGCAAGGTAGGCTGGTGACGACGACATTGGCACTTTCAATTTTGTCGACATCAATGCCATGGTCACAGCCGTAAATAATAATCCGAGGGGCGCCTTCGGGCAGAACATCCGGTAATCTATCGAGCGACGCATCGGTATCAGCGCGCAGCTTGGTTAGCCGGAAATGCGGCAGGTCAATACCGGTTATTAACATTTCCTGGCTTCTAAACGGCGTTGCGGTTGGGCACGAGCCGACGCAAATGCCACAAGAGGTGCAAATGTCAGGGTCAACTTGAGCGATTCGTGGATAGGGGCGGCCATCAGTGCGTGGCTGCATGGTGACAGCACCAAAGGGGCAGTCGGCATAACATCTAGAGCAGCCGTTACAGTTCAGATTGTCTACCTCGGCGGCTTCTTGAAAGGTGAGTTTTGGCATCCAGGGCAGGCAAGCAATAAAGATAGAAAGCGTAAGGGCGATTAACCAAAGGGCGCCCGCACCCCACATATCAAACAGCGGATAGGCGATGGCATAAAACCAGTCGAGCTCAACATTCACTACCACTTTATCCAAATTAGCCGGGCCATGGCTGACGGCAGGTTTAACCAAAGAGAGAACGGTGAGCATGATTAAGGTGCCGATGGCCAGCCCTTTGGGTGGATTGATGCGGGGTCGACTGATTTTAACGACATGGATAAAGCAGGCGATCAACAGGAACAGCGGAATAGCAATGTGTAAAAACAGCAGCAGCGAGAACATGCGGTCTTTGAAGGCTTCTGGTGTCAGGAAGTTATTGGCGAGCGGCTCGCCAAAAATACTCAGCCAGTCGAGCCACTCTGCCGAAGCGATCATGAGATATTGCGCCAGCTCGTCCCAGACCAGCCAATAGCCACCAATGCCAGAGGCATATAGCAGCCAGATGATCGGCACACCCGTGAACCAGGTAAACCAGCGGACGCCCCGGTATCGGTCCATAACGAACTCGCGGGCGAGGTGGATAAACGTGGTCACCACCATAGCGTCCGAGGCGTAGCGGTGGAAGCTGCGCATAATACCGCCGATATAAGGCTGGTCATGGGTCAAGCTCTCCACCGATTG
The DNA here is from genome assembly GCA_018649725.1 of Rhodospirillaceae bacterium. Lineage (GTDB taxonomy): Bacteria > Pseudomonadota > Alphaproteobacteria > Rhodospirillales > UBA2165 > TMED23. The sequence goes on from JABIHH010000037.1 coordinate 27,040, forward strand.
AAAGGCACCCGAAACGCTGGTTTCAAAGAAGATGTAGACATAGACGCCGCTGACGGCGACGACCCAGAAAAAGAAAAACGATAGGGCCCCTAAATGGCGTAGCGGGTTCCACTCGGGACCAAAGGGATTGTCGAACCAACCTTCGAATTTTAGCAAAACTGCCTGAAGGGGCAGCTGAATATTTTTGAGCATTAATTTAAACTTCTATGTAACGGGGTGATCTGATCCAGAGGCGGGTTTATGCCAAATTCGCCAGATGTTTCGAATGACGAATTGTCCCATAAGCAAGAGCACAATGGCACTGAGGAACATACCTATAAAAAAAGAATAATCAAAACGGTACTTGCCGGCATAGGGGTCGTATATTGTGCAGAACAGTTTTACCTGATTAAGCAGCCCATCAAAGCTGCTGAGAGACTTGGCGGTGCCGAGCAAAAGTTGCTTGAGCGGCTCGGTCAGCCGGGTCGGTTCGAAATCCTGGCCATAGATTTGTGCATAGACTTCCCCTTTAGCATCAATGAGAGTGGTTTGGGTCAAGTGGTCAAAACCTTTCGGGGAGGCAAAATAGATAAAGCCGGTATCGCCAGACAGGCGCTCTACCTCATTCGGCTTGCCGCTCAAAACTTTCCAATTCTGATCGCCGACATCTTGTTGACGGGCAAAGGATTTCATCGCCTGTGGGGTGTCGCGCAGCGTGTCGAAGCCGACGGAAATTACGTTAAAGTCTTTAGCGCCAAGGGCGTCTCGGGCGTCTTTGACGGCCTCGGCTAAATTCTGCGTCATCATCGGGCAGGTGTGGGCGCAGCTAGAATAGACCATGCTGAGAATAAGGGGCTTGCCTCTAAATTGATCTAGCTTGATCACGCTACCATCGCTCGCGATGAACTTGTAATTGCCAATGGTTTTGCCGATGGCGGATTGGCTGTAAGTATAGGCGGCTTTAGCATCGAATTTAGCAGCGCCTGGAAATGATTCCTTGGTGACAGTTCGGGCGGAGTTTTTGGCCGCGTCATTTTCATGGCCATGGCTTGGCGCAATGCTGGTAGGGCTCATTACAATTAGAATAATGATAACCAGTGATTTGATAAAAATTTTTGCCCTAAAATTCATTTTGTTCCCAATTTTTTTGGTGGTTTTTTAGAGAAATTTCCGGCGGGCAGGTAAACCGCCCGCCGGATTATTCTAGCAAAGTTGTTAACTTAAACCCCAAGTGGAGGCGAGGAATTTCCAGTTAACAAAGAAGTAGAGGACAAACACCGCTAGGAAGATAAGGGCGAATGTGAAGGTTCCTGGTACTTCCATTGTGCCGGCGCTGCCATGGCCACTCATGGCGGATGGTGCGGGAGTAGGGGCTGCTTCAGGTGCAGGCGCCGCTGCTGATACCTCATCGCGGTTTTCACCCCACAATAGAGAGCCAACGATCACAACAACGAACATAATGCCGCCAATTGTCGCAATGACACCAAACACGCCATTAATGCCCATCATCAGATGTGCCAGTGCAGGGTGATCAAACTTGATCGCCGCATCGGCAAATGTAATGTCCCAGTGACGGCGGGAAACACCCAAAGTACCGGCACCCATCATGGCAAGCGAGAGACCGGCCACACCTAAACCAAATAGATATGGTTGCCATTTTGCCCATCCTGGCAAAATCAACTCACGCCGGAACAAGACCGGGACCAGCCAATAGGTGATCGCCATAAAGGCCAAAGTCGTACCCGCTGCAACCGTGCCGTGGAAGTGACCCGGTACATAGAGCGTGTTGTGGACAATGATGTTGATCTGTTCTTGGCCCATGATCACGCCGGTGATGCCACCTAGCACACCAAACAGAACCAGGGAGATGAACATGCCCGAGAACACCGGATTGCTCCAAGGTGCTTTCCGGATCCATTCAAACATACCGTTGGTGTAGCCAAGCTTGCGTTGAGCAGCCTCGATGGCACCTGGAACGGTTAGACCGTGGATCATACTCGCCATCACAGCAAGATAGAGCAGGTAGCTGGTATTGACGATTTTCCACTCTGAACTAAGCGCTGGTTCCACCAAGAGATGGTGAGCCGAAGCCAGTTGCAGGAACAGAATATACATCAAGAAAGCAAAGCGGCTGACTTTCTCTGACAATGGTTTTGCATTGAACAGAATAGCTGCAATTGCGTACCAAACAGCGATATGCGCTGCGACGTTAATTTGCTGCGAAGAGTGACCCATTGCCCACCAAATAACTTTGTACATCAGCGGATCGATGTAGGCGATAAAGCCAAGTGACCACAATAACGTCGGGATCAAGATCACTGCACCTGAAGCGATTGTGAAAACAGCAATAATTGCCGCAGTCATAGCGCCAAAAGTGACCAGTGGGATTGAGCCTTCATAGGTCTTCTCTTGCTTGGCAACCACCAAGGTCGCAAAGAACACAGCGCAACCACAGAGCGCTCCGACGGCAAATATAATTATGCCGAGGTAGAAACCTGGATCGGCCATCATTGGTACATAGGACGTGAACATGACGTTCGAATTGCCCTGCAAAACAACAACGACAGTAATTAAGCAACCAACGAGCATCAGCCAGTATCCTAGCCAGGCCAGTTTAGGTAGCGCCAATCTGACGTTCAACAATATCGAAGAGGCAAAATACAACAATGCCATTTCGAAAAAGATTAGCCAAACCAGTAGAATGACAAAACCATGGGCTGTCAGGACCATGTAAAAATCATCCGCATTTAAAAGATGAATTTCAGGCCATCTGGTTAACGCAACGAGAAGGCCAAGCAGACCACCAATCGCCAAAAAGACGACGGCAGTAACGGCATTCCATTTAATGAGTTTTTCGCCAGCGAGATCGACTTTAAAGCCGGTGTCGGGGCAAACGCGATAAGGACTAGTCATAATTTTTTCCCCTACTTACCGTCTTTAACGTAAATCTTGCCAACCATGGTGTGATGACCAGAGCCGCAAAATTCGTTGCAAATAACGCCGAATTCGCCAGAACTATTTGGCGTAATCGTCGTCACTAAATCATAGCCCGGATGAACCTGGAGATTGATGTTTTCTGGCTGCAAAGAAAATCCGTGCTGGTAATCCAGAGAAGACAGATGCAAGCGATAGCTTTTGCCTTTCTCCAGTTCTAAAATCGGCCACCAATCCCAAAGACGCCCGAGCATGTAGATATCACTACCTGCGGGTGGCTTGACGACAGGAATGTCGTTTTCGCCTTCTACGCGCACTTGATATTTCTTGGCGAAGGCCTCTGTTTTTTCAGCAAAACTGTCTGCCGTGATTTTATAAGCTTCGTTTGATAGGTTCTGATTTCCCGTCAAATGCCAATACGGCATCATAAAGAACATGATCAGACCCCAAATAAACGCAATGGTAACCCAAAGCATCTCAGTTTTTTCAACTGGCTTTGACCACCATATGCGATCTTCAGGAGGATAAATCGACATCGGTAACCCCTTCTATTAGTTAAACTAAAATTTTAAATATATGTTCATTTGCTACTCCATTTCGCTTTTACTTCGCGAGCGGAACAGCTGTGATCTCAATGATGCCCCAGATGATATAAACAACTGTCGGTATCGCGACACCTAAAAATAAAAGTAGGAAATGGTTGTCTAATAATCTCTGCATGAAGGGGATATCCCCTTCTTCGGCAGAGGGAGCTGGTTGGTCTTGTGGGTTCATAGTCGGTCCCCTAAAAAAAAGTTTGTCCAAACACGAAGCCGTATTATTTGATTAGACGAATCGTGCATCTGAGCAGGAGACCATAGCGAAGACTGGCTGTCCTTAACCGTGGTCAATTTTCAAAAACCCCTTGAAACCGGGGCTTATCTGAGGGGATGATTTTTTATTGCTCGGTTTTGACTTAGGTCAAAAGAATTTCAATTAAATCGGTATAAGGTATCCGAATTAATATTAGGAAAATCTGGAGAAAACGCTGATATGCGCGATGGTGATCTACATTCATTTAACCAACACCCCCTTTTTAGTCAAATTGACGATGCGGCTATGGAGCGGATTTTTGCGGGCACCTCGGCAGTTGATTATGCCAAAGGTCAGGCGATTTTTCATCGCGGTGATCCGGCAGATGTCTTTTATTTTGTCGCCGATGGGTGGGTTAAAGTCTATCGCAGTACAGCCGAGGGTGATGAAGCGATTGTGCATATATTCAGTGCCGGTGACACGATCGCCGAGGCTGTTGCCTTTGCCGGGAAAAATTATCCCGTTAGCGCGCAGGCGGTGGAGAATTCCAGAGTGGTGCCGATCCTGACCAAACGGTTGGTTGCCGAGCTATCTCATTCACCGGAACTTGCTTTGTCGATCATGGGATCTCTGTCTCAGCAACTGCATTCCATGGTGGTTGAGATCGAGCAGTTGAAAACGCGCACCGCCACGCAGCGGGTCTGTGACTTCTTTATTCGGCGCTGTGCAGTGGAAGAGGGCCCGGCTGTCATTTCTTTGCCTTATGACAAAGTGATCATCGCCTCGCGCCTTGGCATGAAACCAGAAAGCCTGTCGCGAATTCTAAATCGTTTGAGGAAGGTCGGTGTCCGAACCGAAAATGGACGCGTCGCCGTCTCTGATGTTGCAGCTCTTATCCGGTTTAGCGAGGGCGAATCCCCAAGCTCACTCCGCGCCTCAAGCTAAGAATCTCTCTTATTCATTTATTCCGTCATTCCGGCTTTGAGCCGGAATTCAGACCTTCGTTTATCTACTTCGCAAGCCAAAGATGGACCCCGGATCAAGTCCGGGGTGGCGGATTGTTTTAGCCGATAACTTTCGATTCTCCACTGGCTTGTTCAATAACAGCCAATTTTGCTGCCGAGCGGTTAATGATTCTCTCAGCCTGAGATGGATCAGCGACAAATAGTGCTGTTGAGAGAGCATCGGCGGTCATGGCGCTGGGCGCAATCACTGATACGGATAAATAGTGACGCGGCGTGTCGCCACTCTCAGGATCAACGATATGATTGCCGCTGGAAGTCGCAATGGCACCCGACGTCAGGCTTATTTTTTTGCCGGAACGGTTGTTGAGTGCGATCTGCCAAGGCTGATCGATGGGCGCTGAAGCCTGGGTCTCACCCAATTGCAGTAATAGATGATCAAAGCCGTGGCCGCGCAAAAGATCTGCAACCCGGTCAGTAATGTAGCCTTGAGCGATGCCGTTTAGCGTAATAGCCATATGCTTTTCGAGAAACCGAACGCCATGGCCGGACAATTCAATGTTTCTAAAATTGATGCCCTCAAGAGCTTTGTCTCGTCTGGTCCACAAAGGTTGCACGGTAATATCAAAAGCACCTTGGGAGAGAAGCGAAATGGTATGCGCTTCGGCCAAAACTGTTCTGAGTTCTGGTGAGACGTGGGTTAAATACCCCTGATCGTTTAGGCGGTTAATCTCCGAGCCCGGTCGATAGAGGCTGAAGATATCTTCAAGACGATCAATTTCGCTAACACATTGGTTGATGATTCGTTTTAAAAAAGCTTCATCGTGATGGACAAACTGCATCTCGGCTTCGACACCAAGAGCGCGGCCCCGCCAGGTATAAGTCGTGGCCTGAGATTTTGTGATATATGCCGCAAGGGGCAGGGCAGATGCGACGGCAACGATTTTTAATGCCTGTCTGCGGCTGATCGGTGGATTGACTATCATGTTTCTTCCCCTTTCAGTTCGGCATCTTCCATACGTTTGACCAGGCTTTTGGTGAGGCGTGATTCTTTGCGTTTGCGCTTCTCAGCCAAAGGCGGACAAACTAAATCGTCGTTGTAGATGACCTGACATTTGAGGCAGTAGGTGCATTCATTGGGATTGATTTTGCCGTCCGGATGGATCGCCTGCACTGGGCATTGATCGGCACAGATGTTACATTGCAGGCCACATTGCCAGCGGCGTTTGAGCCATTCAAACATCCGGAGCCGGGCCGGAATGGCGAGGGCTGCACCCAACGGGCAAATATAGCGGCAGAAAAAGCGTTCGATAAACAAACCGACGGCAAGCAAAGCAACGGCGTAGAGCACGAAGGGCCAGGAACGATCAAAAGCCAGAATGATCGCAGTTTTGAAAGGCTCAATTTCCGCACCGATTAGGGCAATGTCTTCATTGCCCATATAGATCGCAAAAATGGCGACAAATATAATGTATTTAAGTGGCCACAACCGCTCATGAATTCCCCATGGTACTCGAATCTGACGAAGTTTAAAATAAACCGCTACTTTTGACAGCAATTCTTGCAAGGCGCCGAACGGGCAAAGCCAGCCACAAAAAGCACCGCGCCCCCAGAATAACAGCGACAGGGCAACCCCGCCCCAGAGGATGAAAATTAGGGGCTCTAAGAGGAAAAAATCCCAGTGAAATTTAGACAACAATGCCTGAATAAATGTCAGGATATTCACGACGGAAAGTTGGGCATTGGCGTACCAGCCGAGCCCGACCAAAGTCGCCACCAAGAACACCATCCGCGTTGCATTATAAAGTCGAACGCGTCGGGCACCCCAATCTTGGAAAAAGAAGAACGTGGTTAGCAGTAACAGCGCAAAAATAAGCACGCTGATTTCGACAATGCGGTTCTCCCATGCATTAATCCACAGCTTCTCCGGTACTGGACCGTTCAGTTCATCTTTCCGGAAATATTGCTTTGGCAACGAATAAGTCTGCATGACCGAGGCATAGGATTTGGTGCCTGATTTGCTTTCGCCGCTATAAATAAGTTCTAACCGCCAATCTGCAGCCGGATCAAAGCCGCTGGATTTCGGCAGAATAAAAAACGACATCTCGCGGAAGTCAGGTGCGGGTTTGACAGCAAGACGATCAATGCGGATGTGGTCCTTTGTGGTTAGATGAAAGCTTTTTTCACGTTGGATGATTTGCAAGCGATCAAAAAACCCGAGCTTGCGATAATTGCGTCCACGAAAAGAATAGAGGCCTTTGGCAGCGAGAAACAGAAGCTGGTCACCGTCTGCCATTTTTGCCGTGATTTCCTGGAAGATCTGATCTTTGACCAGATTGCGGCTGACTTGAGCCGGCGTAGCGAGCCCAAAATATAGATCGATATAGGTGCTGGCAGGGTCGGGTTTAGGCATTCCTTCAGGAAATAGAGCGGCTCCCCGGGCTTCTAGAATTCGGCTGGCTTCACCGATTGTAACGCGCCGGCGGGTGATTGAGCCATCTTCAACCAGAGTCCGCCAATCGGATTTTTCAAAGCTGTCGAAATCAAGAAATTTGCCGACCTCTCCGAGGATTCCCCTGGAGCGAGCGACCGCTCTGGCCGAACGGAGAACGGCATCATTGAGGACGATCGAGGAGACCGACGCGCCACTGATAGCATTTATCTCCATCTTTGATCTATCAGCATTGCGTTTGATCTTAATCGGATTGCGAATATCTAGCCCGACAAATTGGGTGATGAAATTCTGCAAGTCGTTATCTGAAACCCCGATTTCCAAGATTGGTTCATGGTGTTCAATAATTAAAGTGCCGGTGATTATGCCGGCTAAGTTAATCCCAACCAAAATATCGAGTGGTCTGCCGGAATAGCCAGCCGAGGCGACAACTGCTCTTGAATTAAAAATATAGCCGATCAGTGCTTCTTCTTTATAAGCGGCTACCGAAAGCGGTGCGCCAGTTGCTTTGCCATAACTCGTCGCTTCGGGCATGACCGCGCCAAATTGGCCGCGATCTAATTTATGTGATGGCTTAGCTGCCGAGTTTTGGCTGTTGGCATTGTTGGTGGCTTGATCATGACGTGCCAGGGCAGCGGGTGGCAATAATGTGGCCATCGCAAATAGCATTATAACATAACCCATGACCCTAATACCGCCGACAGCACTGACCGTTCGTTTGAGAACGAACTTTATTGGATGTTGCACAATGTATTCTTTCATAGACCTAGCGTTATATAGCCAAGTTTGTCTCTTCGGAGATAATTTTATCCTGCTATATAAAAAAATCGACAACCTTAACCTAGGTCAATGAACTGTGTTGTCAGACGACTAGTGTCAAACTGCCGAATTGAATTGGCAATGTATTTTCCGGGCCTCTTGAAAGGACAGAATATGTCTAACACGTTATTTAAATCAGTCGGTATCGTTGCCATCGCCGTAGGCTCTATGATGATAGCTCAAGCCTATGGTGCTGAAAAAACTGACACCAAAAAAAGCCACCAGACATCGCCAGCTGGTAAGTATCAACCTAATTTAGATTCTTTGAATAAAGGAACGCTGGATGCGCCGGGTGTGGTGCAAGGTATTCCTGCATTGAGCAAGGCCGAGTTTAATAAGGCCAACCGGATTTACTTTGAACGCTGCGCTGGTTGCCACGGTGTGCTGAGAAAAGGTGCTACTGGAAAGCCTCTGACGACAAAGATTACGCGTGAGCGTGGCTTTGAAAACCTACGTGACTTTATCACCTTTGGCTCGCCCGGCGGTATGCCGAATTGGGGCGATTCGGGTGTTTTGACCAAAGCCGATATCAGCCTGATGGCGAAGTATCTGCTCAATGAGCCGCCAGTTCCCCCAGAATATGGCATGAAGGAAGTCAAAGCGAGTTGGAAGGTAATGGTGCCGGTCAGCAAACGTCCGACCAAGCAAATGAATAAGCTCGATCTTGATAACCTTTTTTCAGTCACGCTTCGTGATACGGGTGAAATTGCTTTGATTGATGGTGCGACAAAGGAAATTGTTCAAGTTATCAAAACGGGTTTTGCCGTGCATATCTCACGTATTTCAGCTACTGGTCGTTATCTCTTTACGATTGGTCGGGATGCTAAAATCGATTTGATTGATCTCTTTATGAATCCACCAACTCGCGTAGCTGAGATTAAAGTCGGATTGGAAGCACGTTCAGTTGAAACCTCCAAGATGAAAGGCTGGGAAGACAAATACGCCATTGCTGGCGATTACTGGCCTCCTCAATATGTCATCATGAAAGGCGATACGCTTGAACCATTGAAAATTATCGGCACACGAGGTATGACGGTTGGTACTCAGGAATATCATCCAGAGCCTCGCGTTGCGGCGATTGTGTCGTCTCACTTCAAGCCAGAATTTTTGGTAAATGTGAAGGAAACCGGCAAAGTCTTAGCGGTCGATTATTCTGACTTGGTAAACCTTAAGGTTACCACCATTGAAACCGAACGCTTCTTGCATGATGGTGGTTTTGATTCCTCTGGTCGCTACTTTCTGACGGCGGCGAACGCTAAAAACACTATCGTCGTCATCGACACCAAAGAAACTAAATTGGTTAAGATGATCAAAGTCGGTGCGACGCCTCACCCTGGTCGAGGTGCAAACTTCGTGCATCCAAAGTTTGGTCCAGTGTGGGCAACCAGCCATCTTGGCGACGATACAATTTCCTTGATTGGTACGGATCCGAAAGGTCATCCAAAGCAAGCTTGGAAAGTTGTGCAGACACTTGAAGGTCAAGGTGGCGGATCGCTGTTTATTAAGACTCATCCAAAATCTAGATATCTGTATGTCGATACACCTTTGAACCCGGATGCAGAAATTGCTTCTTCGGTTGCAGTCTTCGACATCAAAAATTTGAAGAAAGAATATAAAGTTCTTCCAATTGGCGAGTGGTCTGGCATCACTGAAGGTGTTCGTCGGATTGTTCAAGGTGAGTACAACAAAGCCGGTACTGAGATTTGGTTCTCTGTTTGGAATGCCAAAGATCAAGAATCTGCGATTGTTGTGGTCAATGATAAAACGCTTAAACTTGTCAAAGTGATTAAGGACAAGCGTCTTGTGACACCAACCGGTAAGTTTAACGTCTACAATACCAGAAACGACGTTTACTAAATCTGGTAGCTACTCAAAAACAGGGCGGAGCCTCAGGGTTCCGCCTATTTTTTTGTTCAAATTAATTTTTTAATCAGCACCAATTTTACCCTGTCGACTAAACTCCAATAATCTCCGTGTATTTAATATGACCCAGTGGACACTGTGATCTTGTTCCAGAACTAGTACTTTCCCGATGGTTTATGCATGGGGATGCGTTTAATCTCCTCCAACGTTGCCGCGTCATAGATCACCAACGCGCCGTCAATATCCCAAACGCTGACAAAAATATACCTGCCATCTCGGGTAAATTCCACGTGGGTTGCCGTTTTGCCCGGCTCAGGTCTGATAGTCTTGACGATCTCCAACGTGCGTTTGTCGATTACCTGCACGACGTCACGGTTCTCGCCAGAAAACACTCCGACCCAGGCATAGGGCGTTTTCACATGGCTACGCATGAAGAAGCCTGTTCCAAGCGTTTCAATCCGCTTGACGGTCTCCCAATTTTCCATGTCGATAACACTGACCGCAGCTTCACTTAAATGCGGCGTGGCCATGACGGTGCGACCTTCATATTCAAATACAATGCTGGACCCCAGGTGTGGCTTCCCGGAAAGGTTTAACTCGCCGACCCGCCGGCGTGCATCCAAGTTGTAAACGAGTGCCTTTTTGGCGTTGCGGGCAAAACCTATGACTTCGGCATAGGCCGGATCAAAGAAAAATTCATCCATGTAGTCGATGACCTTTATGCGGCGCACACCAAAAGGCTGCTCATCTACAACAACACCCTCGACCTGACCTTTGCGGAAACTGTGCACAAAATTCCCGTAAATAGGGGCAGCGTCAGGATCATAGGAAAGCTCCCAGATTTCCTTCATATCCTTGAGGGCAACGACAAAGCTGGTTCGTGGCTTGGCATCATAGACGGCGCTGACAGGTGACGTTGTGCCATTACCATCACTAACTTCAATCACGCGGTAGAGGCGTAGATCATCAGCATGCAACACAACCAGACTATGGGGTAGGAAGTTACCCGCCATTACCCATTTGCCGTCCGACGATACGGCGATATTGCGGGTGTTAACGCCAACACGGATTTCGGCGACAGGTTTGAAGCTGTGCAAATCGTATTTGCTTACCCAGCCATCGCGTGATGCCAGATATACATAGCGCCCATCAGGGGAATACTGGGCATCGCCATGAAGAGCAAAGCGCGATTTGATCCTCGAAAGCAGTTCCAAACTGTCCCCATCCAGAATGGTGACATAATGGTCGCCGGCTTCAGCTATCGCATAAAGATTTAGCGGGTCGGTGCCTTGCTGTGGCTTGTCAGGGAGTTCGGACAGCGGCGTGTGAATAACATGGCTGGCTGTGATTTCCGCCAAACCCCACCTGGGGATCTCGGGGACAGGGCAGGTGGCACATTGTTGTTGATCGAGATTTCTTGTTTGGTGATCCGCCGCGCGAACTGGTTCCGCCGATACCATATACACAATGAGGAGAAATAACAGACCGCCGAAAATATTAGCTATCCTTTTGTCAGAGCTTTTCCGGCAAGTCATCGCTCTGAAGATTTGCATTCATGACCCTTTGGAAATCGGTATGCCGAAGGCCAGCCTTTTACAAAGAGTGGCTTTCTGTTTCTACATTACTCTGTAACTTTCACAAATCCCCGCATATCTTGCTCTTTCCAATGCGGTCCGCAAAGATAGGGATATGCACCGCTTTCAGTGAAGGTGTGTTGCCAAATTTCTTCCGGGAAGAATCGATCTGATTCGTTGATGTTGGCCTCCTTCATCCAGACGCTGTGACTGGTGCGCTTATCAACATTTACCCATCGAACAGTAGTACCCTTTTTTACCGTCAGGTTGAGAGGGCAGAAGGTATATTTGTACAACTTGACGGTCACGGTGCCGCCTTTCTTGGCATCGGGATAGAGTTTGTCATAGCGTTTCTTTGCCTGTACGCAGATTTTTTTCTGCTTTGCCGTCACGCTGATTTCCTGACCGCCGGCGGAAGCTGGAACCGCCAATACAACGGCGGTTCCAAGGATCAGAGAGAGGACTATCAGTTTACTTTTTGACGGCATTGATCTCCGCTTTCGGGTTATCGATTCCAAGCTTGTATTCCAAAGATACATGATGGAAGCGTGCTGATGTGTAATCGTCATGAATGGCAAAACCCATAGTGTAGAGCTTGCCTGGTTCAAAGCTGACGCCGCCCGGTTTGTCGGACTTTAGGGGACGGGTAATCGTTACAGACCAAGTACCGTTTGCAAGCGTACCGACAGCTGTCGTTATTTTCGATTCTGACAGAATCCTTTCAGCCATGATCGAGCCGCTTGCGATCTTTTTGGAACCACTATCATAGCGCATCAGGTCCATATAGACCCCCTCGGCCAATTTGCTGTCCAGATCGGCCTTATCAACGAGTTTGTCCCATGCGCCCCTAGGCTTACCCCTCCTGCCTTTGTATTCAAGTTTGGTCCGGCTTTCGGGAATATATTTAGTAACACCGTGTTTGGTGTTGATGATTGCTGAAACGTTACCAGCTGCGGCCAGGGCATCCGCCTTGGGTTGATCGGGCATGTAACGTGAATCATGATGGCATGTGGCCCAACAGCCCGCATAACCGGCCATCTCAACCTTGCCGTCGTCAAACATAACAGCGAGTTTGATCTGATTGTCCGGATCCATTTTGCCACCCTTGGCAAATGGTGCGGGGGTATGCCCGGCGTCCGGCCATTCGAAGTGAAGCGACAAATTTTTGCCATCATGCTTAGCCTTGACCTTTACCGGGATGGAACCACGTTTCCCGGGGATCGGCGTAGGTTCGACTTTTTTACCGGTTACGATTTTGGCACCCATTTCTGCCGTCTCTTTAATATGGCATTCACTACACCGGTCGTTGGCACGCCTAACGGAACGCCCACCGCCGTGGTCTTTGCCGTTGAGAACCCACTCAAGAGACGCCTGACCAGGATAAAAGAGGACGACTTTCTTTTCTGGAATATCGGCCCATTTACTATTGTCGGCAGCGACTTGCGTGGCACCGGCCGATTTCTTGCCGGCTTCTGCCGCGGCTTTCTTAGCCTTTTCGGCAGCCGCCGCAGCAGCAGCTTTTTCAGCTTTTACTCTAGCAGCTTCCTGAATTGCCAACTGACGCGCTTCTTCCGCTTTCGAAGGCAGGCGCCTTTTGTCCGGCAGGCCATCATACGGATCTTCTTCTTCGTCCAGTAATTTATGAACACTTCGGTGGGCTATTCCCTTGTGGCAATCAATGCACGTACCACCTTCTTCTTTTGCCTTGGCGTGACGTTTGGAGGCGCGAAGCTTTTGCTTCTTATTGGTCATAGCATCCCAGGAGTGGCAGTTGCGGCATTCTCGGGAATCTGTGTCCTTCATTGCCTTCCAGACATGCTTAGCTAGAGTCAGACGCTTGTCTTCGAATTTTTCGGGGGTGTCTATGCTTCCCAATGCTTTATGGAGAAGCTCATTGGAAGCCTGAACTTTTCGGACAATTTTATATACCCAGGGGTCTGGCACATGGCAATCCGAACAGGTGGCCCTGACGCCGGTCCTGTTCTGATAGTGAATAGTTTCTTTATATTCCTCATAGACATTTTCTTCCATCTCGTGACACGAGATGCAGAAAGACATGGTGTTAGTGGCTTCCATGGCAGTATTAAAACCACCCCAGAAAATAATGCCTGCAATACCACCAACAATAAAAATACTGCCTAACGAATACTTTGCTGTTGGAGAGAGAAACCATTTAAAGAAACGAGAAAACATTTTTAATTCCTTAATGCCAGTCCATTGAACAGGTTTTGTCACTTTTGTGACCGATAGAAAAATCTAAAATCTAAAATGAAAATGAAGGAGGCGGGACCGCTTTGGTTCCGCCCCCTTAATCTTTTGTCACAAAACCATGGAGTTAGGTCTTGTGGTTAACGCGGTTGGAAACATTAAACTTACCAGTCGGAGTTTCCAGCCCCTTAATACGAGCTTTCTCCTTCAACGTCTTGGAGTCATAGACGACGATTTCGCCCTTCTTCCAGTTTTTCTTGCCGCCACGAACCCATACAGAGACCCAGAATTCAGATCCGCTTGCATTAAATTCGATGTGAACGGCGAGAGCTTTTTCCTGTTCGGTTACCCGAATAGTCTTGACAATCTTGCCAGTCTTTTTGCTCAAGACCTGGATTGACTGCTGAACTTCAGGCTCAGGATGCTTGGTTTGATCGAAGATCACGTAGTCGGAGTTAGGATGTGTCCGGATAAACAAACCAGGACCATCTGATTCAACCGAATAGCAGGTTTTCCAGGCTTGTTTGGGATGGTTTTTAGGATCATTGCCCCAAACCGTGACTTTTCCTTCACCTAAGTGCGTAGTGCCTGCGACAGGCCCGCATTTAGGATCGACCCAGTTAGCACCGGGACCAGGATTGTCCGTCGTCATAGTAATTGGAACAATCAACGGCCTGATCTAAAGGAGGATCTGGCTCATCTGGTTCAATATATTAAGCGGCGTATTTGCGGTATTGCAAGCGCCGGGTCTCCATTGTCTTCAGTTTGATCCTTTCGC
>JABIHH010000027.1 GCA_018649725.1 Rhodospirillaceae bacterium
AATCCACTCTGCAAGGCCGGTATTTTTAAAACCACCGGCAAGTGCCAAACCGCCACCAAAAAGTAATAAGACACCCCATGGAACATTGCGTGCGGCCTCCCAATCAAGAGCAAACTGTCCCTTCTCCCGTGAGATCGGCCAGCCATTCGGCCACCCGGTAGCGCTCGATGCTGCCGACCGGTGGAATCAAGTTTGCTTCTGGCGCAAGGTCAGCAATGTATTGCACCATCGGCACACCTTCTGTCAGAAATTGACCATCGTCCAGTTCAAGCACCGGGACATATCCCTTTGGATTAATCTGATTAAAATCCACCCCCGAGGCCGTCGTTAAGGTATTTAAATCAACCCATTCCAATTCATAATCCAACCCCGCTTCCCGTAGAGCGATATGCGGCGACAAAGAGCAGGAGCTGACATCAAAATAAAGTTTCATGTGAATTCTTTCAGGAGCCGATTAAAAATACTCTCGATTTAACCTAGCCAATAAACCCTGCTGCGAATAGTGCTGTATTGACGCTTCATCGGTTTTGGGGCTGAATTAAAACTTGTGTAAAAAAACCATTAAATCAGGAACATCACGCTATGCTCGAGCTTTATCACTTTCATGGGGCCACCTGCGGTCTGAAGTCCCGCCTCGCCATCGCCGAAAAAGGCGTCGAATTTGTCGACCATGCGGTTGAACGCGGTTATTTGCGCTCCCCCGAATATCGCAAAATAAACCCCAATGCCGTGGTGCCGACTTTGATCCATGACGGCGATACTATTTTGGAAAGCTCCTGCATCATCAATTACATCGATGACGCTTTTGATGGCCCGGCTTTGAAGCCCGACAACCCATTGGGTGTTGCCAAGGTTTGGTGGTGGATGAAACGCGCCGATGAATGTCTGCCGATGATCGGCACCCTCACCTATACCGTATCAATGCGGCCCAAGCTTTTAAAACTGTCCCCGACTGAGCGCGAGGAACACATCGAAGGCATACCGATCGCCGCCACCCGTGCACGCCGTCGCCGCATCATCGAAGACGGTTTTGAAAGCTCTGATTTCGGCCAGTCGATTGAGGGTTTGCAAAAAATGCTGAACGATATGGAGCAAGCCCTCCAGAAAAATGAATGGCTCGTTGGCGATGACTACACCCTTGCAGACATTGCGATGACACCTTTGGTCGAACGCCTGCATGAACTGCAATGCGGTGGGATGCTGGAGACCTGCCCGGCGGTTGCCGATTGGTATGAGCGTATTCAAGCGAGGCCTTCTTATGAGACCTGCCTTGGGCCAACACCAAACCCCGAGGCTGCTCAACACAAAGAAGCCGGCCTTAAAGCCTGGCCGGAGATTAAGGAACTTCTATCAGCTTAAAATTAAACTAATGGGGAAACATAATGATGATCGTCAAGAAACACCTGCTGCTCGCCGGCCTAATTGCGCTGGCTGGATTGCTTGTCGATGGGCCCGCCGACGCCCAACGCAAACCACCCCCTAAACCGATCAACGGCGCTGAAAATGGCGTCTATCTAAAAGCTGCTTTGCCGCTCGATGAGCCGCGTCACCTTTGCGTCGATATTCCCGGCCATGGCGGCCGCGTTAACGTCACCCGCGACATGGTGGTTCACAGCTGCAAAGAAGGCATCTGGAACCTAGACGAGCGCTTCGTTAAATCCTCCATCAAAACCCACGACCTTAAAATGCCGCAATATAATTTGTGTCTGGTGGCCCGCGAAGCCAAAGCCGGTGCGAGGCTCGGCCTAACGAAATGTGGATCTTCAAAACTAGCTAAATGGGATTTCAAAGAGGCGCGTTTGACGTTGCAGGGACACCCTGATCTTTGCCTGACGATTGGCCCCGAGCCTTCAGCCTTAACGCCCGGCGGCAAACGCCTGCCGTCCCGCAACAAAGCTCGCTCCTTAGCAATGGACACATGTTCCGAAGCCGCGCTGGAACGACAGCTCTGGACGTTTGCCGATCCGCTCAACATCACCAAACCGCTGATGCCGCCGAAGGGGATGTAAATTTACTTTAGTTGGTATACCGCTTAAACGCGGTATCTCGGATCTTTTTGATGCGCGCCTCGCGCTCCATGGCCTTTAAGGCTGCCGTAATGCGCGGCAGCAGGTCTTCATGATCCTTGTGCAAAAAATGAAAAAGATCCAACGTGACCAATGGTGGTTCCACCATTGATATTCCTTTAAGTTCCAATTTCATTTTCGTAATGGTGCCTTCCAAAGCTGTGCTAATAACGACATCAACTCGGTCTCGGTCCAGCATACGAAAAACCATTTTATTTGTTGCCGCCGAGATAACCCTCATGCCTTGGGTATTATATTCGGCAAATTTGGCACCAAGACGTAGACCAATCGTCAGCGATTTAAGATCCTGCCACTTTCTAATTTTTAGTTCTGGTAATTTGGTGAAGACCGTGCCCTTTAGGGCATTAATCGCAACCGGCACAATCCGCAAATTTTTATAGTTCTTATCAATACCTCGAATACGATTTACTTCGCCATCTAACCTGCCAGAATTTGATTCACGTAAGGCACGCTCACCAGAGAATTCTTTGGTCGTGATCACAATCCCAATACGGGCGTAAGCCTCTTTAAGAATATTTTCTGAAATCTGAGCATGAAAATCAAGCGGGCCTGGCTTAGAAAACACCACCGCCTTTTGGGCATAGGCACTGCTGCCCAGATTGACCGTTAGATAAAACGATAAAAAAATTATTATAAACCGGGTTACCGATACTGACTTAGGCATTTTTCAAATCCAAGTTCTAACAATACGGATATAGTTACTATCGTGCGCATTTTTTACTTAAAAATCAAAAAAATAAGAATATTGGAGTACTTCTCAAGAGAAATGCGCCACCCAATCATAGACGAGTATAAATATGTAAAATAGACTGTTAAAACATTCTCTAAGAGACAGGTGCTATCCCTGAAAGTTGATACAACACTGGTAGCAAGTTATAACCTGTCAATGAATTTCAGATACATCATTGATGCAGAACATAACTGTGTATTCATTCAACAATTTGGTGAAGTAAGCTTCGAGCAACTATGGGATCAAGAAGTCCAGTTCTCTGCTGACCCGAACCATATTATAGGAATGAATATCCTACGTAATTTCACCCCTGCAACGATAATTCCTGGATACGATGTCGAAACTATTAAAAGAAAGGCACGAGAACGCCAACTTCTGTTCGATACTCTACCTGGTAAAAATCGAAAGGTTGCATGGGTACTCAGCAACGCTAAAGATTTTAAGGTGTTCCATCAGTTCTGTGCGTTCTCCAGGCTTAATCACCATCTTATCGACAGACAGCCCTTTAGGAATATTGGTGATGCACTGAAGTGGTTAAACATTCCCGAGGACTATGAGATTAAACATTCCGACCTGAATAAATGATTTGGGAAAATGGTGGGCGATGACGGGCTCGAACCGCCGACATCCACGGTGTAAACGTGGCGCTCTCCCAACTGAGCTAATCGCCCCCAAAGAGGTATCGAAATTTGACGTTTATGTAGTTTAGAGTGTCGTGCCTGTAAAGCACTATATCCGACATTTGAGCATAAATAATGCCGACTGCGTTGCCACAGTCGGCATCATTAAATTACTTAAAAAACGAGTTATCCGTTAACCGCGTCTTTCAGACCTTTACCAGCTTTAAATTTAGGCTGAGTAGAAGCTGGAATTTGAATAGCTTCACCCGTACGTGGGTTCCGACCTGTCGTTGCTTTACGCTGAGCTGTGGAGAAAGTGCCAAAACCTACGACACGAACTTCACCGCCACTTTGCAAAGCACCTACGATGGCATCGAAGACACCGTCGACTGCTTTACCTGCATCGGCTTTTGACAAACCAGAGTTGTCTGCTACTGCGGAGATGAGATCATTTTTATTCACGCTAAGGCCCCCTTTTTCTTTCATAATATTGGGTTGCGAAAGACTGAAAAATTCAGCCACTAAAACTGTAATGCGGGAGAAGTTTAAGCCGGATTTTTTTCTGCCGTCAATCGAAGAACCGCAGTTTTCCATAGTTTTCTGCGGTTTTGAGGCTTTTTAAGGGGTTACGGGGTATTTTTCTGGGGATAACTGGGAGTTTTTTGAAATTTTCCTGACCCAAAAAGCAAACGATCCGCAGAATTCTGCGAATCGTTTCACTTTGGGAATAACCGGAAAGTTTCTAATTCTTAGTGTTTGACGACGCCTGAACGCTCCTCGTCATCATCATTTTTACTGGTAGCGACAGCATTGTCTGCCGCCTCTTCATCCCACTCAATAGGTACGAGAGGATTTACCAAGGCATGCTCCAGCACTTCTTCAACACTGTTGACGGGAACAATCTCTAGGCCCTTCTTCACATTATCAGGGATCTCGGCAAGGTCTTTCTCGTTGTCTTTCGGGATCAAAACTTTTTTGATACCACCCCGAAGTGCCGCTAACAGCTTTTCTTTCAAGCCTCCAATCGGCAGGACACGACCACGGAGCGTAATCTCTCCCGTCATCGCGATGTCTTTACGAACCGCAATACCTGTCAGCACAGAAACAATCGAGGTTGCCATGCCGACACCAGCGGACGGACCATCTTTTGGTGTCGCGCCTTCCGGTACGTGAACGTGAATATCGCGCTTATCAAAGAGGGTTGGTTTGATGCCGAATTCGGCCGAACGAGACTGTACGAAAGAGCGAGCCGCCTGGATCGATTCCTGCATCACGTCACCCAATTTACCGGTAACCGTCATCTTACCTTTACCTGGCACCATGACAGCTTCAATCGTAAGGATTTCACCACCAACTTCGGTCCACGCCAGACCGGTGGTCACACCAACAATGTCTTCCTCTTCAACTTCGCCGAAGCGGTATTTTTTTACACCGGCATATTTTTCGATGTTGCGCGAGGTTACCTTGATGGTCTCATGGTTTTCCATGAGAATTTCCTTGGTCGCCTTACGTGTGAGGTTGGCCAATTCGCGTTCTAAGTTACGAACACCGGCCTCTCGCGTGTAATAGCGAATGACATCGCGGAGCGCTGAGTCTGAAATTGACCATTCGCCCTCTTTCAGGCCATGCGCTTCGATCTGTTTATCTATCAAGTGCAACCGGGCAATTTCAACCTTCTCATCTTCGGTATAACCCTCGATGCGAATAATCTCCATCCGATCCATCAGCGGACCTGGGATGCGGAGCGTGTTTGCCGTCGTGACAAACATCACGTCAGACAAATCATAATCGACTTCGAGATAATGATCTTGGAAGGTATCGTTTTGCTCAGGATCCAGCACCTCTAACAATGCGGAAGCCGGATCACCACGGAAATCCTGCCCCATCTTGTCGATCTCATCGAGCAGGAACAGCGGGTTCGAGCTTTTGGCCTTCTTCATGCCTTGAATGATCTTACCCGGCATAGAGCCGATATAAGTCCGACGGTGGCCGCGAATTTCAGATTCGTCTCTGACACCACCCAGGCTCATGCGAACAAAGTTCCGGCCGGTTGCGTTGCCGATTGATTTACCGAGCGACGTCTTACCAACACCCGGAGGGCCAACGAGGCAGAGGATCGGACCTTTGAGTTTTTTGGTTCGCTGTTGGACAGCGAGATACTCAAGAATACGCTCTTTGACTTTCTCCAGGCCATAATGGTCGGCGTTCAGAATATCTTGCGCTTTCTTAATGTCTTTATTGACCCGGCTGCGTTTTTTCCAAGGAATACCCAGCATCCAATCGAGATAGTTGCGCACAACCGTCGCTTCAGCTGACATCGGGCTCATATTGCGGAGCTTTTTCAATTCGCCTTGGGCTTTTTCCTTGGCTTCTTTGGTCAGCTTGGTCTTTTCAATTTTCTCTTCGAGCTCGGCATTTTCATCTTTGCCTTCATCGGTCTCGCCGAGTTCTTTCTGAATGGCTTTAAGCTGCTCATTCAAATAGTACTCGCGCTGGGTCTTCTCCATCTGGCGTTTAACCCGGCTGCGGATTTTTTTCTCAACTTGCAGGACGCCGATCTCACCTTCCATGAAGGAGATGATCCGCTCCATGCGCGCCGAGATAGAAGCGATCTCCAACAGTTCCTGCTTTTCGGAAATTTTGAGTGCCAGATGCGACGCAACCGTATCGGCGAGCTTGCTGTAATCCTCGATCTGATTAACCGAGACCAGTGCTTCGGGCGGAATTTTTTTATTGAGCTTAATATATTGTTCGAACTGAGAAACCACCGAGCGAGACAATGCTTCGAGCTCAGAATCATCACCTTCGTCTTCAAGGGTGACTTCAGCGAAGGCCTCAAAGAATTCTTCATTGTCGAGGAAACGGTCGATCTTTGCCCGAGGGCCGCCTTCGACCAGAACCTTAACCGTGCCATCAGGTAATTTCAGTAATTGGAGAACTGTCGAGACGGTGCCGACGTCATAAATCTCATCGGGTGAAGGATCATCATCGGCGGCATTTTTCTGCGCAACAAGTAGGATCTGCTTATCGTCCTTCATAACATCTTCAAGGGCACGTACCGATTTATCACGGCCAACAAAGAGGGGCACGATCATATGCGGAAAAACGACGATGTCCCGCAATGGTAAGACAGGAAATATTTCACCTGAGGTAGATTCCAATTTTATTCTCCTACTTTGCGGCCGGATTAGATTCGATCCGCAATATTAAATACTCTTACTCTTTCGATTTGTGTTCCCCCAGGCGGAAATCAAGACTTGAAAATCAAAAGAAGTATACATATCCCCCTATTTTGGCGTTTAAGCGCAGATTTTACGTCTTAAGCGCTGTTATCGAGGTCGTCTTTCTGGCGATCAGCATAAATATAGAGGGGGCGGGACCCTTCCTCTGCCACATCGCGATTAATCACAACTTCTTCAACACCTTCTAAATCAGGCAGCTCATACATGGTATCAAGTAAGATATCTTCCATGATTGAACGCAAACCACGTGCGCCGGTCTTGCGTTCAACAGCTTTTTCAGCAACACAATCCAAGGCGTTGTCGAGGAAGTTCAGTTTGACCTCTTCCATCTCAAACAGCCGTTGATATTGCTTCACCAACGCGTTCTTAGGCTCGGTCAGGATTTTTATGAGCGCCTCTTTATCGAGCTCTTCCAATGTCGCTAACACAGGTAAGCGGCCGACGAATTCCGGAATTAGACCAAACTTCAATAGATCTTCAGGCTCTAATTCGCGGAGAATTTCGCCGGTCTGACGATCGTCCGGGCTGCTGACATCGGCGCCAAAGCCGATTGAAGAGCCCTGCCCGCGTGACGAAATGATTTTATCCAAGCCGGCAAATGCACCGCCGCAAATAAACAGTATGTTCGTCGTATCAACTTGTAGGAATTCCTGTTGCGGATGTTTGCGCCCGCCTTGCGGTGGCACGGAGGCAACGGTTCCCTCCATGATCTTCAAAAGCGCCTGCTGGACGCCCTCGCCCGAAACATCCCGGGTGATCGATGGATTGTCAGACTTACGAGAGATCTTATCGACCTCATCGATGTAAACGATACCGCGCTGGGCGCGCTCGACATTATAGTCAGCCGCTTGCAGCAATTTAAGAATGATGTTCTCGACATCCTCACCAACATAACCGGCTTCGGTCAATGTCGTCGCGTCAGCCATGGTGAACGGCACTTCAAGAATGCGTGCTAAAGTTTGCGCCAGGAGCGTTTTACCGCAACCCGTGGGGCCGACCAAAAGAATGTTGGATTTCGCAAGCTCGACGTCATTGGCTTTGGTCGTGCTACTCAGACGTTTGTAGTGATTATGCACCGCAACGGAGAGCACGCGCTTGGCGAAGGACTGGGCAATGACGTAATCATCCAGCACTTCACAAATTTCTTTCGGTGCCGGAACGCCGTCACCTGATTTAACAATATGAGTTTTATTTTCTTCACGAATGATATCCATGCACAACTCAACGCATTCATCACAAATGAATACGGTCGGTCCGGCAATAAGCTTGCGAACCTCATGCTGACTCTTGCCACAAAAGGAGCAATAGAGTGTGTTTTTAGAATCACTGCCGGTGGACTTGGTCATAGGCCCTCCAAAATTAGTCCGGTGAGGTTATTAACAATGGCAAAACCTCATATAAACCAGTGTTTATTAAAAATTCCGGCTAGGCAAGACTTAGACAACATCTAATGAACAATTGAGCGCCGCAAAGACGCCAATTTTAAGTTGCATCCGGGCCTAGCTATCGGCTCCGTCATCGTCGCCATCGGAACTATCGGTTGTTACACTGTCATCATCGTCAGAGCTTGGGCGCTGATCAACAACTTGGTCAATAAGGCCGAATTTCTGCGCCTCTTCGGGATTAAGATAGGTATCCCGCTCAAGCGCTTGTTCCACAGCAGACAAATCCTGGCCAGTGTGATCAACATAAATATTATTAAGTCTGGCACGTAATGCCAATATCTCACGTGCCTGAATTTCAATGTCTGTGGCTTGGCCTTGCGCTCCGCCAGAAGGCTGGTGGATCATGATTCTTGAGTTAGGAAGTGCGAATCGCTTTTCCTTCTCACCTGCCGCCAACAAAAGCGAGCCCATTGACGCAGCCTGTCCAATACAGACGGTCGACACTGCTGGGCGGATATACTGCATGGTATCGTAAATCGCGAGACCGGAAGTAACGATGCCGCCTGGTGAATTGATATACATGGAAATATCTTTTTTCGGATTTTCCGATTCAAGGAACAACAACTGAGCACAAATCAGACTGGAAACATTATCTTCAATTGCTCCCGTTATAAATATGATCCGCTCTTTGAGAAGCCGGGAATAGATATCATAGGCGCGTTCACCACGATTGGTCGACTCGACAACCGTCGGCACAAGATAATTACTATAGACGTCTACTGGATCACTCATCATAACCTACTATTTGGGTTTCAATTGCCTAAATTTCAACTGCCTACATAACCTTTTTCAAGGCTAACAAACAATTCCTCGTTATCAGTCGTCGCCTTTCTTAGCAGCGACCTTCTTTTTAGCAGCAGCCTTCTTTTTGGCTGGTGCCTTTTTCTTTGTTGTCGATTTCGCCTTTTTAGCCGGTTTAGCCTCTTCAGGTTCGGCCATAAGCTCTTCAATCGTTACAACTTTTTCGCTGACATTTGCCAGCTCCAAAATGTAATCGACGACTTTATCTTCAAGCAAAGGAGATTGCACTGCCTGCATGGCTTCCGGGTTGTTTTTGTAATATTCAAAAACTTCCTTTTCCTGGCCTTTATACTGCTGGGCCTCTTGCATGATGGCGCGGTTTACTTCATCCGGGGTCACCGTGATTTCGTTGATGCGGCCAATTTCTGCCAGCAACAATCCGAGGCGAACACGGCGGGCGGAAATATCACGGTATTCCTCTTTTAACTCATCGTCGGTCTTGCCCTTGTCATCTTCATCGATTTGATCAGGATGTTCTTTGCGCTGATGTTCGAACTGATGCCAAACCGCTTCAAACTCGCTTTCGATCATGCCGCCTGGGAGTTCAAACTCGTGAACGTCATCCAAGACATCGAGCAGATCGCGTTTCACCCGCATGCGGGTATATTGCGCAAGCTCAGCTTCCTGATTTTCCCGTAATTTATCTTTGAGATCTTCAAGGTTTTCAGCGCCCATTTTCTGAGCGAATGCATCATCGAGCGTTGCTGGAGTGGTTTCCCGAAGCTCTTTAATTTTCACGGCAAAGACAGCGTCTTTACCGGCCAACTCTTCAGCGTATTGATCAGGGAAGGTGACACTAACATCGAACTCGTTACCAACTTCTTTGCCAATGATCTGCTCTTCAAAGCCAGGAATAAAGGAGCCGGAGCCGATTTCAAGGCCATAGTCCTCAGCTTTACCGCCAGCAAATTCCTCGCCATCAACACTGCCGGTAAAGTCAATCACCGCAACATCACCCGTCGCGATGGGACGGTTTTTCTCAATCGGCTTTGAATCTTTCTGGCCATCTGCCATTTGGCCGATGATTTCTTCAACCTGATCTTCATTGGCCGGCACTTTTTTGCGCTCAAGCTTAAGCTTGCTGAAGTCGGTCAACTCGATATCTGGGAAGACTTCCAATTCGATAGAATATTCCAGATCACCGCCTTCATCGAATTTATCAATTTCGATCTTAGGCTGAGCGACCGGACGCAGTTCTTTCTCAACGATGGTGGCTTGCGAACTTTCGCTCACCGTCATTTCCAGGATTTCACCCATAATGGCTTGGCCATGCTGCTTCTTAAGCAGTGAAACGGGTACTTTGCCGGGACGGAAGCCGGGCATGTTGGCTGTCTGCGCGATTTGCGTCAGACGCGCATTAATTTTTTCTTCTATATCGGCCGCCGGCACCACAATTTTATATGCCCGCTTTAAACCTTCATTATTTGTTTCCGTTACCTGCATGGTAAATCCGTTCGTTCTATCATTTGTCTATGCCAATGCTTAAATTCCGTGCTTTTAATTAGCAGAATTTAAGCGATGAATTCGTTCTATATTTGGTGCGGGTGAAAGGACTTGAACCTTCACGACCGAAGTCACTGGTACCTAAAACCAGCGCGTCTACCAATTCCGCCACACCCGCACAAATAACCTTCTGGCATCAGGTAGGCAACGCCAGAGCGCGCACTCTATAAAAAAAGTCCCCAGTGTCAAACGCTGTGTGCGTAAATGTGAAGAAAGTCGCTAATTTTTCAGGAGCTTTCGAGAAAGAAAGGAATACTTTCACCAATATCCCTCGAAAAACTTCGATCGTCACCCTGGACTTGATCCAGGGTCCAGAATTAGCTGAACCATACTGGATTCTGGCCGACGCCAGAATGACGGAAAAAATGGAGAGATTGGGGACATGTACTTGTTACAAGTAATTAATAATAATATTTATTTAATTATTTTTTTAATTACAGTATGTTAAATATATAATAATGGGTACAGTTTACTTCACAATTTATTTTTAGTAACGTTTTTAGTAACATAATTGATAAATTGCGACGGCGCCCCCGCCATGTTGAAGCGGGGACGCCTTGACTGTTTCACGCAATTCTTGGATCGTATGTAGTATTTTTGGACGTTTTTAAAGAGGCCTGATTTGTAATCAGAGGGTCCCGAGTTCAAATCTTGGTGGCGGCACCATTACTTTCAATGACTTAGCACCTAAATTCAAGATTATTCTTCTGCCATCTTTGAATTAGGTGCAATATAGGTGCAAAAAATACACCGGTAACAGT
>JABIHH010000029.1 GCA_018649725.1 Rhodospirillaceae bacterium
TCAACACGAGCCGTCAAAAGTCGGATCCACAGGCCGCGGGCCGACACTTTGCGCACAGGTGCCTGATCTTTGGGGCTGAGCAACGCCCATTCTTCATCATTTTCAACTGCCCGCATGAACGCGTCCGACAGCAATACGCCATGATGGAGGTTGGGTGCTTTACGGTTCGGGTCACCGCCGGTCGGCCGCCTGATCTCAATAAACTCTTCGATTTCCGGGTGGTTGATCGGAAGGTACACCGCTGCCGAGCCGCGGCGGAGCGAGCCTTGACTGATCGCGAGGGTCAGCGAATCCATGACGCGAATGAACGGAATAACACCCGAGGTTTTGCCACCTGCCGGTCCAACGTCTTCACCGATCGAGCGCAGATTGCCCCAATAGCTGCCAATGCCGCCACCGCTTGAGGCAAGCCAGACATTTTCGGTCCACAGGCCGACAATGCCGTCCAAGCTGTCATTGCTCTCATTTAAGAAACACGAGATCGGCAGGCCGCGTCTGGCGCCGCCATTGCTAAGCACAGGCGTCGAGGCCATGAACCAAAGATTGCTCATATAAGAATAAATTCGTTGAGCATGCGCATCATCATCGCCGTAAGTACTGGCAACGCGGGCAAATAAATCCTGGTAGCTTTCGCCTGGTAAGAGATAGCGATCTTCTAAAACCGCCTTGCCAAAATCTGTGAGATTTTCGTCTAATGAACTGTCTGTTTCGACCCGAGGGCCCTTCGTCGTTTGAATTGAATCCAGCATATTACCATCCATAATATTGCGATCCCCTTATTCTGCTGGTTCTTAATTAACCAGGAAATTGAACCTGTCAAGGGCACCTCAATGATGAGGGATACCTGCCTAAAATAAGTCCGTCTCTCCTGACGGTTTGGTCTCAGATCTAGCGAGCAAAACCTAAAACAACTACTCCCTTTCCGACTGCCAAACCACAAATGAGCGCAGCTCGGCAACAAGATAGCGTTGATTTCATTTTTGTGGCGATAACCACTTGAAATCTATAGGTAAAACCGGTGTTGGATGATGTCTCCTACTTTCCGGTCGGCTCCCCATGTGTCTCTTGGTCCTCTAAACTGTGCCAAGATGACTCATCGACCACTAGATATAGTAGGCTAATTGAAATTTGGGTCAATACCTAGTTGCTTAGAATTTCTGTTTTTTTGACTTTTTTTGACTTATTTCGAATTTTTTAGAAGATAGTGGGGAAAAATATTAATACTCTTCTTCTTCGATGATCCATTCTTCAGCTTCGGCTGCGGCATACCACGCCTGCATGTCGGGGAGGGCGAGGATGGTGTTCATGTAGGTTTGGATGTTTGTATCAACGGGCACGGCATAGGTTTTGAAGCGCGATACCACCGGCGCGTACATGATGTCGGCGATGGAGAAGGTGCCGAATAGAAAGGGGCCACTCGAATTGCCCAGGCAGTCTGCCCAGATCTTTTGAATGCGGGCGATGTCGGATTGGCAGGCTGCCGTTGGCGCGATGTCGGCGAAAATCTTGCGGCAGTTCATGTGATATTGCGACCGCAGGCCGGTGAAGCTGGACAGCATTTCGCAGGCGATTGAGCGCGCCTCGGCTCTTTGGCCCGCTTCTTCTGGCCACATCTTGGCGGCAGGATTAAGCTCGGCGACATATTCAGCGATGGCGAGGGATTCCCAGATCGTGGTGCCGTTATGGATCAGCACCGGCACTTTGCTGGCCGGTGTTTCACGGGCCATGGTGGCGGCATGATCGTCTTCAAAAAGCGGCACAAATTTCTCGTCGAAGTCGAGGCCTGACATTTTGCAGGCGAGCCAGCCTCTAAGCGACCAGGATGAGTAGTTTTTATTGCCAATAATGAGCGTTGCTTTTGCCATAATACCTCTTCTCCTTAAGCCCATCCTAAAGCGCATCGCCCGGCGCTTCAAACCGCACCTCAATACTTGCAGAGCGGGGGGCTCAATGATAGTTTCCGCCGGTCTTAAACACCTCTATTCGAAAGTGTGAACATTGGATAAAGCCACCGTCAACAACATCGCAAAATTAGCGCGCATTAAAGTGTCTGAAGCTGAGACCGAGAGTCTCGCGGGCGAGCTAACAAATATTTTCGACTGGATCGAGCAATTGAGCGAAGTTGATACCGATAATGTCGAGCCGATGACGAGTGTCACCGATATGGTGATGCCGGCGCGCGAGGATAAAGTGAACGATGGCGCAGATGCCGAGCGCGTGCTGAAAAACGCACCGGACCTTCCGGCCAATGGCCAAAACTTTTTCACCGTGCCGAAGGTGATTGAGTAATGACCAAGGACAAAAAAAGTCTTACCAATCTTACAATTACTGAGGCGCGGGATGGCTTGGCCAAAGGTGATTACTCATCAGTTGATTTGACCGAAGCGCATATCAAAGCGATTGAATCGGGGCGGGATCTCAACGCCTTTATTACTGAAACGCCTGAGCTTGCTTTGGAGCGCGCCAAGGCCTCCGATGAGCGGCGCGCCTCTGGTGAAGCGGCAAGTGGCATGGATGGTATTCCAATCGCGGTGAAGGATTTGTTTTGCACCGAAGATGTGCAGACGACAGCCGGTTCTCACATTCTGGGTGGCTTCATACCGCCTTATGAATCTACCGTTACGCAGAATTTGCGGGATGCGGGTGCGGTCATGCTGGGCAAAACCAATATGGATGAATTTGCTATGGGCTCGGCCAATATCACGAGTTATCACGGCGAGGTTAAAAACCCGTGGGAGCTCGATGACGGCAAGACCCGCGTGCCGGGCGGCTCTTCCGGTGGTTCAGCCGCCGCTGTCTCCGGCCATTTAGCGATTGCGGCGACGGGTTCTGATACCGGCGGCTCGATCCGTCAGCCCGCTTCTTTTACCGGTATCGTCGGCATGAAGCCGACCTATGGCCGCTGTTCCCGCTGGGGCATGGTGGCGTTTGCCTCTTCGCTTGATCAGGCGGGACCGATGACCCGCTCTGTGCAGGATGCAGCGATCATGCTGCAGAGCATGGTGAGTCACGATAAAAAAGACTCAACCTCGGTTGACCAGCCGATCCCAAATTTCGAAGCGGCGCTGACCGGCGACATCAAAGGTTTGCGCGTCGGTATTCCGGCTGAATATCGCCTCGATGGCATGCCGGGCGAGATCGAGACTCTCTGGAGCCAAGGCATCGAGTGGTTGAAAGCAGCGGGTGCAGAACCGGTTGAGATTTCTCTGCCGCACACCAAATACGCCCTGCCGACTTATTATATTGTCGCGCCCGCCGAAGCGTCTTCGAATTTGGCGCGTTATGACGGCGTACGATACGGCCTGCGTGTTGAGGGCGACAGCTTGGACGAGATGTATGAGAATACGCGTGGCGAGGGTTTCGGGCCGGAAGTGCGCCGCCGCATCATGATCGGCACCTATGTTTTGAGCGCGGGTTACTATGATGCCTATTACGTCAAGGCGATGAAGCTCCGCACGCTGATCTTGCAAGAATTTCAAAAAGCTTTTGAGAGTGTCGACGTCATGTTGACGCCAACAGCCCCCTCGGCGGCTTTTGCCCTCGGCGAGAAAATGGACAATCCTGTGCAGATGTATCTGAACGACGTCTTCACCGTGCCCGCTTCGCTCGCTGGTCTTCCCGCCATATCGGTACCGGCCGGCCTGTCCGACGACGGTTTGCCGCTCGGTCTTCACCTCATTACCAAACCGTTTGATGAGGAAACGCTGTTCCGGGTTGGCGGTGTGTTGGAAGAGGCAGCGGACTTCACAGCTCAACCGAGCTTCCTTGGAGGCCAGTCATGAGTTACTTAATCGAAGGTGAAACCGGTGATTGGGAAGTTGTGATCGGCTTAGAAGTTCATGCGCAAATCACGTCCAAGGCTAAATTATTCTCAGGTGCCGCGACCGAATTTGGCGCTGAACCTAACAGCCAAGTCTCGCTGGTTGATGCCGCCATGCCGGGCATGCTGCCGGTGATCAATGAGCTTTGTATTGAGCAGGCGGTGCGCACCGGACTTGGTCTCAATGCCAAGATTAATCTGCATTCGGTGTTTGAGCGTAAAAACTATTTCTACCCCGATCTGCCGCAAGGCTATCAGATCTCGCAGTTTCTCGAACCCATCGTCGGCGAGGGCGTGGTGACCCTCGATATGCCGGAAGGACCCCGTGACATTGGTGTCGAGCGTCTCCATATGGAACAAGATGCCGGCAAATCGCTACACGACCAGGACCCGAAGTGCACCTACATTGATCTCAATAGATCCGGTGTTGCGCTGATGGAGATTGTCTCCAAGCCCGATCTTAGAAGTCCCGCCGAAGCCGGTGAGTATGTCCGGAAGCTCCGGGCCATTGTACGCTATCTCGGCACCTGTGACGGTAATATGGAGCAAGGCTCGCTACGCTGTGATGCCAATGTCAGCGTGCGCCCGGTCGGTGAGACCGAGCTTCGCACCCGGGCTGAAATCAAGAACATCAACTCCGTGCGTTTCGTCATGGCGGCGATTGAGCATGAGGCCGAGCGCCAGATCGAGCTCTATGAAAACGGCGGCGAGGTTGTCCAGGAAACCCGCCTCTATGATGCTATTAAAAATGAGACGCGCAGCATGCGGTCGAAAGAAGAAGCGCATGACTATCGCTATTTCCCGGATCCCGATCTGCTGCCGATCGATCTCGAGCAATCCTTCGTCGATAAGATCAAGGCGAGCTTGCCCGAACTGCCGGACGCCACGCACCAGCGCTTCGTGGATGATTTAGGTCTTGCCAATGACGATGCCGTCACCTTGGTGGCCGATAAAGAGACCGCCGATTTTTTCGAGGCTGTCGCTTCAGCGAGCGAGCCCAAGCTCGCCGCCAATTGGGTGCTGCACGAACTGTTCGCCATTCTCAACAAAGACGGCCTCAGCATCGCCGATAGCCCGGTCTCATCTGCGGCTCTTGGCAAACTTGTCGCCCTCATCGCCGACGACACCATATCGGGCCGTATCGCCAAGGATGTCTTTGAGGTGATGGTCACTGATGGTGGGGACCCCGAACAGATCGTCGAAGATAAAGGCCTCAAACAAATCACCGACACCGGCGAGATCGAAGGCATGATCGATCAACTCATCAATGACAACCCCGACCAAGCTCAACAATACAAAGACGGCAACACCAAAGTCGCTGGCTGGTTCGTCGGCCAAATGATGAAAGCCTCGCAAGGCAAAGCCAACCCGCAAATGGTAAACGACCTGCTCAAGAAGAAGCTGGGTTAAAAACTCACCGTCTGGACTGTGCCAATTGCAGAGCCTTGTCTGGATTCTGACTGCGTCAGAATGACGGGGTGGGTAGTTAAATCTCAATCGTCATCCCGGACTTGATCCGGGATCTAGGAGGTGGTGAAGTTTTTACAGTCAGGGTAGATAAAACCCTGTTCTTCTGATGCAGTCAGAATCCAGGTAGGCCAGAATAACAATTCTGTAGAGTACGGAATACCAGTGTTTTCTGTATGGGGAAAAATCACGAAAAATCGAGCCTTTCCATTATTGCTGATACGAATTGAAATTCGACAATAACTATAGCCGATATTGCAATCAATGTTGAAAAGAGTGCAATAGCCCAAGTTTGTCGGGACGTGATATTTATTTTCATGTTGGCTGCTTTCGGTAGCGCCACAAACGCTCTCATAATTAAAGGACGAAAAACCAAAACAAATATTAATACAATTGACGCCATTCGAACCAGAAATTCAGCAAGATCAAGAAGTTCATTTTTGCTCAGACCCCTGTAGACAATATTATTTTCCAAATTTGTTGAAACACGATTGCTAAGCAAATTAGCTTGGTCGGATTGTAGACCCATCATGATATAAATAAATAATCCCATCAGCGCCGGTCCGAGAATTAAAATTATTTTGTGTAACCAGGGTGACAGAGGCCGCAAAGGTTGGTTGCTCAACGCTCCTTTTGCTAAAAGCCTTGCTTCCGCCTTCTGTGCCGCTTTTGGCAATGCTTGAAAAACTGCATTCACTAATGGCCTCACTGCGAAACTGATTACTGCGATTGCCAACAAAATGAGAGCCGTCATGTCCGATATTTGGAGAAATTGTTTTTTTGATGCTCCCCACAAGTAAGGCGCATTGTTGTCGGAAGATAATGTTGAAACCGTAGACGAAGCCTTGGTTGTGTCAGCGGAGAAAAAAGTATCGAAAACATAAATCAGGACGAATATTAGACCAAATAAAAACACTATGGTCATTACACCGCGAAAGAAATCACCCCAACTCTGAAACATACTTACAGAGTTTGTGCGAACCCAAGGACGAATGACAAAGAAGAGATAGGCGATAATTACCAGCGATAGAGACCATATCTCCAATTGAGATCGCAACTCTGTTTCCGTTAACCCTAAAATCAGAATGCCCCCCAATTAGAATTCCGTTTTTAATTTCTGGTGCAATACCAAAACCAACTGTTTTCCGTACCCCCGCCGAGCCGATAACCAAATCGCAGACTTCTGTGAACCAATTTAACCTTTTTCAAGGGGGTTTTTCGTACATGTTCTAATAAGTGTAGCCCATTCGATATTTACAGCCAAAGATTAAATTAAGGTTGTTGCAAGTTTTCTCAAAAACGCTCTATGCATGCCCCAATTGACAGCCATTGGATCGGCGGCCAGATAAACCACAATAGAAATTACCGATGCTGCGGGACCTTAAGACTGGACCCCGGATCAAGTCCGGGGTGACGGAGAGGTGGGGAGGTTGTCGGGTCTTCCCCCTCCCGCTTGAGGGGGGAGGCCATAAAATTATTATGGGATGAGGGTGACTTTAAGACTTTCTCAGTCCTCCTAAGGTTTTAACCTCTAAATCTTTCCGTTAAACTCCACCTAACAAAAAAATAATTTGGGGAAACTGCCATGTCCGTGCCATCTAATATGCAAAAGGTTAAATGCCTGGAGGATCTTGATGCTCTGGCGAAGGCCTATTTGCCGGGCTCGATTTGGGAGTTTGGCTCCACTGGTGCCGAAAATAACCTTTCCCGGGAAGGTAACCGCCGGGCCTTTGATGACATCTGGCTTCAGCCGCGTATTTTAAAAGACGTTTCCAAGCGGTCTATCAAACAAGACTTGTTGGGTAAGACTTATGATGCGCCCTTTGGTATTGCGCCGATGGGGGCCAGCGCCATGTTCGGGTTTGAGGCTGATCTGAATTATGCGCGAGCTGCCAAGGTAGCCAACATTCCGTTCGTGATGAGTGGCAGCGCCTTAATCCCGATGGAGCAGGTTGCTGAAGCCAATTCGGATGTTTGGTTCCAAGCCTATGTCGATGCCGACCGGGACTCGATCGCGGCGCTATCGGACCGGGTCTGGCAAGCGGGCATAAAGAATCTCGTCATCACAGTTGATGTGCCGGTCCCCGGAAATCGAAAGGTGTCCCTCCGTAAAGGCTTTGAATATCCGATGCGGCCGGGTCTCGGAATTGCAATTGATGCCTTGAGCCATCCGCGTTGGTTGTTTGGCACTTTTTTACGCACCCTCCTGTCATCCGGTCTTCCTCATATCGAGAATTATGGACCGGAGCGCGGTATTCCCATCATTTCGATGAAAGCCCCTGAACGCAAACATATCCGGGATGGGCTAAATTGGGAGGATATGAAATGGCTGCGTGACCGCTGGCAGGGCAAGCTGCTGATCAAAGGCGTGTTGTCGCCAGAAGATACCAAAACAGCCGCCGCAACAGGGCTGGACGGGCTTTTTGTCTCGAACCATGGGGGGCGCATGTTGGATACTGCCGTACCAGCTTTGAAGGCTCTGCCGGAGATCGCCGCCGAAAAGGGCGCGATGTCGATCCTGTTTGATAGTGGTATTCGGCGGGGTACCGATGTTGTCAAAGCCTTGGCCTTGGGCGCTGACTTCGTCTTTATTGGCCGGCCGTTTCTCTATGCCGCTGCTCTCGGTGAACAAGCGGGTGTGGCGCATGCTATTGAGCTGTTGTCGCAAGAAGTTTACCGCACCATTGCTCAGCTCGGCTGCACGGAATTGGACGAGCTTGGCGATCGCCTCTATTAACTTTTAAGCCATTTTGTTTCAATTTCGGGGATAAGCCCGCTGGCGATGACGCGTTCGAGCGCGGTATTAAAATCGCCCAGAATATTTTCAGGATCGCCTTCGTTTACGGCCAAAGCCGCATCTAACTGCTCATAGGGCTCGGCGGGTATTTCAATTTCTTGGCTGTAGCCGCGTTCCGCCAAATAACAGCCAATGTGAAAATTTAGCGCGGCCACATCGGCTTGAGTTTCGACAACAGCCTTCAACGACGCGTCGTAAGAAACCGTCTCGAGAATTTCCAGCTTTGGAAATTTTGCGCGAAGGGAGGCTGCCAAGGGACCGGTGCCGGGAGTTGCGATCCGAGAACGATCCGTGGCTTGATCGGGTGTCCAAGGATTTCCCTTCGGTGCAAACCAGGCGGCACCCGTCTTAATAATTGGCAAAGAGAAATCACAGCCGCGGTCATGACCCGGTGTTATGGCTTTGAAAGCAATGGCGTCAATATCTCCGGCATTCAGAGCTGTTAACTGTTGAGCTAGGGGAACCGGCACAAATTCAGGAACAAGGTCAGTATCTGCAAAAACCGCCTCTAGTATTTCGATGATCATGCCTGTTGCTTGGCCGGAAGCTTTGTGGTCGATCAGCGAGGTGAGAGGCAAAAAGTCGGGCTCGACGGCAATTTTTATCATTTTGTTTTAGAGGCTCACATGATTAAATTCCTCTATCTTAAGAAAAATAAAATGGGGAAAGCAACATGTATGAAATGATTTCATTAAAAGTTGGTAATCTTGATATGCCAGCAATGATCTGTGTGCCGGAAGGGCCGGGCCCACATCCAGCGCTGGTGATCGCCATGCATATGCCTGCGCATATGGGGCTAGAGGGGGATCTCTTTACCGAGAATACCATCCAGCGCTTTGCCGATAACGGTTATCTCTGCATCGTGCCGTTTATCTTCCATCGCTTTCCGCTTGATATGGACCGCATGGAAAAGCGCAAAGGTTTTGACGATAAGGAAATTCATGCTGACCAGGAGGCCGCCTATCAGTGGCTGATCGGGCGAGATGATGTCGATAATGATCGCATCGGTATTTTGGGGCATTGTCTTGGGGGCCGTCAATCCTGGCTCGCGGCGTGTCTTAACCCAAACTACAAAGCCATCGCGATCATGTGGGGCGGCAATGTTCGAGAAGGCTGGGGGGCTGGCAATCCGGCGCCGATTGATCTGGCAGCAAATATCAAATGTCCGGTTTTGGGTATTTTCGGCAATGACGATGGCAATCCGTCGCCGGAAGATGTCGATGCTTATGAGCAAGCCTTAAAAGACGCGGGCGTTGAGTACACCTTTCACCGCTATGACGGCGCGGGCCATGCCTTCATGAACCCGACCAGTGGGCGCGACCCGGACCCTTATCGTCCAGAGGCATCAGAAGATTCCTGGGCCAAGCAATTGGCGTTTTTGGCGGAGGCTCTCTGACCGGCCCGTGCAAAAACTCAAATCCCATTTCAAAGTTTTTCTCTTGGCCGTATTGTTCGGCGCAGTTGCCTATGGCTTTGTCCAGCTTGGCATAGTGGTGCACCGGATGTTTTTGTAAATTGCTTGCCAAGCAGGGCTTTTGTCTGCCTTAAAGTCCTATGGAAGCCTGGATCCTCTTCACCATTGCGGCGGCTTTTCTGCAGAATCTCCGTAACGGACTGCAAAAGTCGATCAATTCTGTGCTCTCGACAACCGGGGCGGCCTATACGCGCTTTGCTTTTGGCCTGCCTTTGGCGATCATCTATTGGTTGGTGTTGCGTTCGCTCATCAGTGATGAGCTAAATTGGAGCTGGCTGTTTTGGACCTACGCTTTTGTCGGCGGGGTCGCGCAGGTTTTGGCGATGGTTACATTATTGCTGGCCTTTGCGCTCAGAGGTTTTGCCGTCGGCACGGCTTATGCCAAGACCGAGACGTTGCAGACAGCAATTTTTACCGTGATCATTTTGGGCGAAGCCGTGTCTGGTGCAGCCCTGATCGCCATTGTTGTCAGTCTCATCGGTGTTTTTGTTTTATCGAGTGCCAAATCCAGTACCGGACTAAGGTCGATTTTATTTTCCTGGACTGAAAAATCGGCGCTCTATGGCTTGGCTTCAGCCGCATTGCTCGCGGTCTCTGCCGTCTCTTACCGCGGCGGCGCGTTGTCGCTCGAGGGCGAGGGGGCTCTCCTGCCGGCCGCCTCAACGCTGGTCGTCGCCCTTACCATTCAAACAACAATTATGACGGTCTATTTGCTGCTCAAAGAAAAAGGCGAGCTTACCAATGTCTGGCAAAATCGCGGCAAGGCGTCCTTGGTTGGTGTGGCGAGCATGCTCGGCAGTGTCGGCTGGTTTACCGCGATGACCCTGCAAAATGCGGCTTATGTGCGCGCCCTTGGCCAAATCGAGCTGATCTTCACTTTTCTCACCTCGGTGCTGATTTTCCGCGAACGCATCACCAAAGCCGAACTTGGCGGCACCCTCCTGATCATTGGCGGCGTGCTGATCCTGCTCTTGGCGTAATTTCCGAAAATGGAATTAAAGCTCTTTTGCTTGTGAGGTTAGTTTTTCGAGGAGACGGTCAAGGTCGGTGAGGTCTTGATCGCTCATGACGGACATGAGGTTTTCTTCGAAAGCGCGGCCGGCGGGGACGATTTGGTCGTAGATCGCTTGGCCCTCCGCCGTGAAGCTTAAGACCGAATTGCGCCGATCGTTATCGTCAGGCTGGCTTTTAATCAGACCCATTTCCATAAGTTTTGCGACAGCGCGACTGACCTGAACTTTATCCATCGCGGCGTGCTCGGCGATGCTGGAGGCTGTGCAACCGGGCTCGCGACCGGTTGCAGCTATCACCCGCCATTGCGGAATGGAGATGCCAAAACGTTCGGCATAGGTCTTGGAAAAAGCCGTGCTGACGGATTTTGCCAGGACAGCAAGACGGTAGGGGATGAAGTCTTCGAGGTGGAAGCTGTCTGGCGGCGTTTGAGAATCGTCTTTCATACGAAAATACTAATTGATAATAGTTGCAAATGAAACTATTATTTGAAAAAAGATATTAGGGAGCGAGAAAAATCATGGATAGCGTTGTTTCAACGGAGCTGGTCTATCAGACCGGTTTTGGTAATGAATTTGCGACAGAAGCTTTGGCTGGCGCGTTGCCCAAGCGCGGCAATTCACCGCAAAAGGCACCGCACGGTCTTTATGCGGAACTGCTGAGCGGCACGGCTTTTACAGTACCCCGCGAGACCAATCGCCGAAGTTGGTTCTATCGCATTCGCCCCTCCGCCATGCATCAGCCTTTCGAGCAAATCGATAGTGGCCTGGTCAAGGGCGCCCCCTTTGACAATCAGCCGGTCTCGCCCAATCAAATGCGCTGGAACCCGCTGCCGATGCCGGAAGCGCCGACCGATTTTATTGACGGCCTGGTGACCATGATGGGCGGCGGCGATGCCTCGACCGGCCAAGGTCTGGCCGTTCACCTCTACACCGCCAACGCATCGATGACGGATCGGTTTTTCTTTAATGCTGATGGCGAGATGCTAATTGTCCCCGAACAGGGGCGGCTGACGATCCATACCGAAATGGGCGTGATCGATATTGTACCCAATGAGATCGCCGTGGTGCCGCGCGGGATTAAGTTTCGTATCGAGGTGCCGGACGGCATGTCACGCGGCTATGTCTGCGAAAACTATGGTGCCGCACTTCGCCTACCATCGCTGGGCCCGATCGGCTCGAACGGTCTCGCCAACCCGCGAGATTTTGAAACGCCAATCGCGGCTTATGAAGACCGTGAAGGCGATTTTACACTGACGTGTAAAATGGGCGGCAATCTCTGGTCGGCCAAGATCGGCCACTCGCCTTTGGATGTCGTCGCGTGGCATGGTAATTACGCGCCTTATAAATATGATCTCGCTGATTTCAATGTCATCGGCTCGATCAGCTTTGATCACCCGGACCCGTCG
Organism: Rhodospirillaceae bacterium; assembly: GCA_018649725.1. Classification (GTDB taxonomy): domain Bacteria; phylum Pseudomonadota; class Alphaproteobacteria; order Rhodospirillales; family UBA2165; genus TMED23. The sequence continues at coordinate 11,978 of JABIHH010000029.1, forward strand.
ATCTTTACCGTACTGACCTCGCCGTCGAATTCTGCCGGTACAGCCAATATCGATTTTGTCATCTTCCCGCCGCGTTGGATGGTGGCCGAAGATACCTACCGGCCGCCGTGGTACCACCGCAATGTGATGAGCGAGTTTATGGGGCTTATTCATGGCCAGTATGATGGCCGCAAAGAAGGCTTCGTGCCGGGCGGCTCCAGCCTGCACAATTGCATGTCACCGCATGGGAATGATGCCGAAGTTTATGAGACCGCCAGCACGGTCGAGCTTGCACCAACTTATATCAAGGACACCATGGCGTTTATGTTTGAGACCTGCATGGTCTACAAGCCAACTAAATTCGCCATGGAGACCGAGCTGATGCAGAAGAATTATTTTGAATGCTGGCAAGGTTTGCAGAAACATTTTCCCGGTAAATGACAGGTATAAAAAGCATGACACTTTTAAATGAAACCCATGATCCCAATTTAAAATCATGGGTCGCGTCGGCCAATGAAGCGGGTTCAGATTTTCCGATCCAAAACTTGCCCTTCGGCATCTTTCAACGCCACAGCAATCCAGAGGGCACCAACACGCTACCCCGCGGCTGCGTTGCCATTGGTGATCAAATCCTGGCCCTGACGCATGTTTTAGCCAAAGGCCTGTTAACCGGTAAAGCTGAGGCTGCCGCCGAAGCGGCGCTGGGATCGACGCTAAATCCTTTGATGGCGCTGGGCGCTGAACATTGGTCGGCTTTGCGCTCGCAATTATCAGCCCTGTTGCGTGAAGGCGGCGCTGAAGCCGAGTTGAAAGAGAGGCTTATTCCAATGTCGGAAGTCGAGATGTGTCTGCCGGTGGATATCGGCGACTACACGGATTTCTATTCCTCTATCAACCACGCGACCAATGTCGGTAAATTGTTTCGCCCGGACAATCCATTACTGCCCAATTACAAGCATATCCCAATTGCCTATCACGGGCGCTCTTCTTCTATTCGTGTTAGCGGCACGCCGGCCAAACGTCCGATGGGCCAGTTGAAAGCACCCGATGCAGAGCTGCCGGTTTTAACTGCCTGTAAGCGGCTTGATTATGAAACCGAGCTTGGCGTCTTTGTTGGTCCAGGCAATGAGCTGGGTGAAACCATTCCGCTTGATGAAGCAGAGGATCATATTTTTGGCTTTTGTGTATTGAACGATTGGTCGGCCAGAGACATTCAAGCCTGGGAGTATCAGCCGCTTGGGCCGTTCCTGGCGAAGAATTTTGCCACAACAATCTCGCCCTGGATCGTCACCATGGAGGCGATGGCACCTTATCGCCAAGGCGTTTATCAGCGCCCGGCGGATGACCCTCAGCCTTTGGCCTATTTAACATCTGATGCTCATGAAAAATCAGGTGGCCTTAATATTGTGCTGGATGTCGCCATTGCGACGGAAAAAATGCGCAGCGAGGGGCAAGCGCCGATGGTTGTCGGCACGCCAGTGTTTAAAGATATGTATTGGTCAGTCTTTCAAATGCTGACCCATCATGCATCCGGCGGCTGTAATCTTCAGCCGGGTGACTTTTATGGCTCCGGCACAATTTCCGGCACGTCTAAGGATCAGCTTGGCAGTCTTTTAGAGGCAACAGTTGGCGGCAAAGAAACGCTCGAGTTTCCAAATGGCGAAACCCGTACTTTCTTAGAAGATGGTGATGAGGTTGTGATGCGCGCTTGGTGCGAACAAGACGGTGCGGCCAGAATTGGTTTTGGCGAATGCCGGTCGGTTATTTTGCCGGCTTCGGGATAATTTCTGGCGATGAAGTTTTCTCTCATCTTGCTGGGGCTAAGTTGGTTGCTCAAACTCACCGCCTGGCGTCATGCATCTTTTCGGGCGCGGCTGAAAGAGAAAGACCTTGTCGCGCAAATTAAGATCGCCGATGACAGTCGAGGTCGGTATTTTATTTTTAAAGGTGGCAAGCTGAGCTCAATGGCAGGGGTCCATTCCAATCCCGATGTTTGTCTGGCCTTTAAAGATGTAGATATAGCCGTGAGCCTCTTGATCCCGCCGGTCGACTACCAGCAGCAGATCGATGCCCAGAAAGAGTTTAATCTCACCATGACCGGCGATGATGCCGATGCTTATTGGTTCGCTCAGACCATCATGCGGACCCAGACCATCGATTGGAAATTTGGCATAACCTTGCCGGACGGCTCCAAGCGTCTCACCAGCAACACCAATGGCGGGCCGATCCAGGTCTATGTCAAAGACGATAAGATCGTCCGCATCACGCCGATTGAATTTGATGACAGTGATCCCGGCACCTGGACGGTCAAAGCGCGTGGCAAGTCGTTTACGCCGCCGCGTCAAACCTCGCTCTCGCCGCATGGCCAAAACTGGAAATCGATGGTCTATTCGCCGGACCGCATTTTGCAGCCGATGAAGCGGGTGGATTTTGACCCGGACGGGGAGCGCAATCCGCAAAACCGGGGCAAATCTGGCTATGAGCCGATCAGCTGGGACGAAGCTTTGGATATTGTCGCCGGCGAGATCCAGCGGGTGAAGCGGGATTATGGGCCGGGCGCGATGGCCTCAAGCCATGGCTCGCATCACACCTTTGGCAATGTCGGCTATTACTTGAGCGCCAATTTCAGATTTATGAATTTGGTCGGCCATACCGAGGTGCATCATAATCCGGATAGCTGGGAAGGCTGGTATTGGGGCGGGCTGCATCATTGGGGGCATTCGCTCCGGGTCGGTATGTCGGAGAATTATGGCACGGTCGAAGATCTCATGAAGCATTGTGAGATGATTGTCTTTTGGTCAAGCAATCCTGAAGCCACCAGCGGCAATTACGGTTCCCACGAAGGCTCGATTCGGAGGCAATGGCTGAAAGAGTTGGATGTCGAGTTCGTCCACATCGATCCCTTCTACAATGACACAGCCCAGATGATGGGCGGCAAGTGGCTGGCCCCCAAACCGCAGACCGATCCGGCGCTGGCCTTGGCGATTGCCTATGTCTGGATGACCGAAGATCTCTATGACAAAGACTATGTCGCCAAGCGCACCGAGGGTTTCGATAAATGGCAGGCTTATGTGTTGGGCGACGAGGACGGTGTGCCCAAAACACCGGAGTGGCAGGCGGGCGAGACAGGTATTGCGGCGAAAGAAGTACGTGCCTTGGCCCGGGCTTGGGGCAATAAGAAAGTCTATTTGTCAGCAGGCGGTGCAGGTAATGGCTACGGCGGGGCGTGCCGTAATGCGACCGGTATTCAGTGGTCGCGCATGATGATTTGCTTGATGGCAATGCAAGGCATCGGCAAGCCGGGCGTCAATCTCGGCAATATGCAGCGCGCCACACCGCTTGATCTGCATTTCTATTTTCCGGGCTATGCCGATGGCGGTATCTCGGGCGACCTCACCGGCACGGCGTTGGCAGTGGCACTCTATCAGCGCATGCCGCAATTGCCGACGATCAATACGACGACCCAGAAAATCCCCCGGCTCCATTTGCCCGAAGCGATTAAAGGCGAGACCGTCGAAGGTTATGCCTGGGATGGTAAATCGATCGAGGGGCAGTTCAACAAGATTGTCTATCCAAAGCAGGGCCAAGCACCGGTCAAGATGCTCTATAAATATGGCTCGTCGATGTTCGGCACAATGAGTGATACCAATCGCTACGTTAAAATGTATGGCTCAGAGAATTTGGAGTTCGTCGTCAATCAGTCGATCTGGATGGAGGGCGACACTTCATTTGCTGATATTATTTTGCCCGCCTGCACCCATCTGGAACGCACCGACATCAGTGAATGGGCCGGCATCGGCGGCTATACCCATCATGGCCAGAACCAGCTCAATCACCGGGTCATTACCTTCCAGCACAAATGTATCGAACCTTTGGGCCAGTCTAAATCGGACTATCAGATTTTCCTTGAGATCGCCCAGCGCCTAGGGCTGGGCTTGTTGTTCTCGGAAGGTATGAGCGAGCTCGATTGGGCGAAGCGCCAGTTTGAAGCATCTGATTTGCCGAAGCATATTTCGTGGAAAAAGTTCATCAAGAAAGGCTATTTCGTTGTGCCGCCCTTAAAAGAAGAGCTCCGCCCACCGGTTTCGTTCCGCTGGTTTGCGGAGGGGCGCAAAAAGGATGTGCCGGAACCGCATCCTTTGCCGGCCGATTACACGGAAGAGTTTTTGAAAGGGCTGCAAACCCAATCGGGCAAGATCGAGTTCGATTGCAACTCGCTCAAACGCTTTGATGCCGATGACCCTGAACGCCCAACCATCCCGAAATATGAGCCGTCCTGGGAAGGGCCAGCTGATGATGCTAGGTTTGAAAAATACCCGCTTTTGATGATGACGCCCCATGCGCGCTACAGCTATCACAGTCAGGGTGACGGTAAGGATAGTTTTTTAAACGACATTATTGATCACCGGGTTGAGATCGAGGGGCGTTATTATTGGACGCTGCGTATGAACGATAAGGATGCGGCGGACCGAGGCATCAAAAAGTTTGATCTAATAAAAGCACATAATGAGCGGGGCGCGGTTGTCTGTGCGGCTTTTCCGACCAGCCGCCTGGCCTCGGGTGTGTTGCATGGCTACGAGTCTTGCGCGATTTATGATCCAATGGGCGAGCCGGGTAACTCAGTTGATCGCGGCGGCTGTCTCAATCAATTGACGCCCAAACGCATGCAGATCAAGCAATCTCATTCCATGGCAACGTCTTCGGCTTTGGTCGAAGTTGAGTTGTGGGATGGCGGGTCAGAATTGGCGGCAGCGGAATAAGGGAGAGTGAAATGAGTGACAAACAAGCAGCCTTGGATTTTGATATCAAGAAAATCGATCAGGATTTTCTCGATAATCCTTTTCCAGTTTATAAAGCTATGCGCGAAAATGACCCGGTGCACCTGAATCCCGACGGCTCTTATTTTTTGACACGTTATGAAGATGTGGTCTTGTCGCTCCGCCATCCCGGCATGAGTTCGGATAAGAAAGTTGACTTTAAGCCAAAGTTTGGCGATGGCCCGCTTTATGTCCACCACACGTCGAGCTTGGTTTTTAATGATCCGCCAGTGCATACCCGGGTGCGGAAATTGTTATCGGAAGCCTTCACGCCCCGAAAACTCGCCGAGTTGGAGCCGGTCATTGAAGGGATCATCGACCGTCTGCTGGACCGCTTGGCCGGACAGGGGGAGTTTGATGTTGTTAGCGATTATGCGCTGGCCCTGCCGACCGAGATTATTGCCGATATGTTGGGTGTGCCGGAGGAGCATCGCCACAAGCTGCACAATTACTCCAATCTGATTTTAGGGGCGCTTGATCCGGTGGTCCCGCCGGAGAAAATCGCGGAAGGTCATGCCGCCGTTGAGGAATTTGGCGCGCTACTGGAAGAGCTGATCGCTGATCGCCGTAAAACACCAAAGGGCGGCGAGATGGGCGAAGTGTTGGCGGCGTTAATTTTTGGTGAGGTCGATGGCGAAAAACTAACGCCCGTCGAGCTGGTGCAGAACTGTATTTTCCTTTTGAATGCGGGGCATGAAACAACCGCCAATCTCGTCGGCAATGGCATTAGTATTTTACTCGACGCGCCGGATCAAATGCAGCGTTTGCGGGGTGACCCGAGCTTGATCAAAACAGCCGTCGAAGAGTTTCTGCGCTATCAAAGTCCGTTGCAAATCGGTAACCGCAAAGCCACGGAAGATGTTGAGTTCGGTCCTGAAGGCAGCAAAGTTGTCATTCCGGCGGGCTCATTTATTCACACCTCCATTGGCGCGGCCAACCGCGACCCGGAAACTTTTGAAAACCCTGAAGCGGTCGATATAGGTCGACGCCCCAATCCGCAAATCGCTTTTGGTATGGGCAAGCATATCTGCATGGGTAATACGCTGGGCCGCATCGAAGGTCATGTCGCGGTCGGCAAATTCGTTGAGCGTTTCCCAAATCTGCGTGCCGCTGGTGAAAAGCGTTTCCACGGTCGGGCGCGCTTTCGCGGGCTTGATGTCTTGCCGGTGGCTGTCTCATAAGCTATTGCCCTGCGAATGACTGAATTAATTTCTGACATACTGACGCTTCATTTTCTTTATGCCCTTGGCATCGTTTTTTTAGGCGGGCTGATGCATGGTTATACCGGTTGGGGCGGCGGCATGGTTATGATGCCACTGATGACACTGCTATTTCCACCAGTAGAGTCTTTGGGCCTAATTTGTGTCGGCGGCATATTGTTGACGGCTCAAATGTATCCGGCCGCGTTGAGAATTGTGAATTGGCGCGAGATGCGGCCGCTTTATATTACTCTTCTTATCATGACCCCTATGGGGGGTGTGCTGTTGCTTTATCTGGACCCAGGCCTGGTGCGCCGGATTATTGGCATTGCCGTTGTCGTCGCCGCAATTTTAATCATGAGTGGGTGGCAGTATCGTGGCAGACGTGGCGCCTCGGCTGCTGCTGCTTTTGGCTCTGCTGCCGGCTTGGCAAATGGATTTGCCGGCGTCGGGGGGCCACCTTTTGTGATTTATGTTCTGTCCCATCCGGACGGACCCGGAGTACAGCGTGCCAATATCGTCATTGGAGCTGGATTACAGATTATGTTGATCACCCTCACCCTCACCGTTACGGGTGCGATTGGTTGGGAAATTTTGGTGAAGGGTGTTATTCTGGCGCCGCCCCAGCTTATTGCTGGAATGATCGGCGGTAAAATTTTTGCCTTAGCGCCTCAAGAACATTTTAGAAAATTTACTTTGGCCGCGATCGTCGTGCTTGGTGCGTCGGTGGCACTTCTCTAGCCCGCCTTAGTCAAAAAATGCGAGGGTTCTAATCTCGATACTTTCGCGCGGCGGGGCTCCTTCGGGTGTTGTTGGATCATCAAATGATGTGTGTGCCGTCATGCGGGCGCGGCCGTCTTTGGCAGAATCCCACACTTTAAAGACGATCGCCTCATCGCGTTTCATCTCCGGATAATAAAACCATTCATGATTATCATTGTGCTTAATCTGATAGGTTTGGCCAACGCGGTCAGGATAGCGGCGCTCGGCAATGATTAAGTCACTTTCCGGCAAAGACCGTGCATCACAAAAAGCCAGCGGGTTGGTTTGTAGAACATCTTGAATGGGCCGCCAGACCTGCACAACAGCGCAGCGCTTTTTCAAAAGCTCTTCCGCCTCGTCAGGCAGCACATCACGAATTCGCTGCGGGCCAGACCATTCGGTATAATCGTTATGAACACGTAACACAGGTTCCCGCAAAAGCTTTTCCGCGCGTTTGTCGTCATTACCGGTGCGGATGGTGTGATCAAAAATGACCACCCGGGAAGCACCGGTGTGCTTTTTAACGAGGGCTTCCATCTCCGGATAATAGACCGATTGCAGCTCTTCGCTGTCCAGGAAATCCTGCATTGCGGTCTTGTGCTCGACCAATTCAAAGCCGCTCACTTCGATATTTATCGGCTTGTCCCAGCTGCGTCCATCATGGATCGGCATGACGTGGCGATCATAGTTGCCGCTATAGGTTGGCATTTTGGTCACCGCATCCTTGGTCTCATTGACCGGCATGGTGCCATCATCCACACAATAGGTGAGCTCTGCTTCCACTTGGTTCATCTTGCTGTCCTTAGTTCTGGTAGACTATGCCCTACATTTAGGGCGCGTGGGGCTATTTCGCAACCATTTCCCGAACTTCATATTTCAAGACTTTTCCCATGGCATTGCGCGGTAGTTCGCCAACAAAATACACCGCTTTCGGATGCTTGAAGCGGGCCAGTTGATCTTGGAAGCGACCCAGAAAGTCACTTTCTGTCAAAGTGGCATTTTCCTTCAGCATCACCACTGCAACCGGGACTTCGCCCCATTTTTCATCTGGTTTGCCGACTACAACGCCGTCTTCGATATCTGCCATTTCATGGATGAAGGCCTCGATCTCGGCGGGGTAGATGTTCTCGCTGCCTGAATTGATCATGTCTTTCTTACGATCATTGATCCAGACGTCGCCGTCCTCATCTTGATAGCCGATATCGCCGGTATAAAACCAGCCATCGCGCAGGGCTTCTTTGGTGGCTTCTTCATTGCCCCAATATTCATAGAGAACATTGCCGCCTTTGATAAGGATTTCACCCGACTGGCCCGGCTCGACATCTTTGTCGTCATTGTCAACGATACGCAATTCACAGTGCAGCCCGACCTTGCCCGCTGCTCCCGGTTTAGCCCAGGCATTCTCAATTTTTTGGTAAATTGCGACCGGCGCCGTTTCCGTCGAGCCATAAACCTGACCAACCGGCACGCCGCGGTCGTGAAAAGCCATAATTTGCGGCAGCGGTACGATGGAGGATCCGGAATTGACCAGCCGCAGGCTCGAAATGTCTGTCTCCAACCAGCTTGGCTGGGCGAGCACGGCCTGCACGGTTGCCGGCACCAATACGACGAGGGTTGATTTTTCTGCCTCAATGCAACGCAAAAGTTCCGCTGGATCAAAGCGGCGATGAATGGTGACGGTTGCGCCGACGTAAAAAGCCGGCGTCGTCTGAATGTTGAGCCCGCCGACATGGAACATCGGCAGGGCAGTCAATATGCGATCCGCCGCGGTCATGTCACTAAAATGGATGGAGTTGAAGGCATTGGTTTGGATGGCGTTCTGAGTGAGCACAGCGCCCTTCGGCCGGCCTGTCGTGCCCGAGGTGTAGACCAATAAAAAAGGCGTCTCCATCGTGACATGAGGATTGCTGTCATCGCCCTTAGCGCGCTCAATATCTTGTTGCAGGCTTCGCCAATTATTCGCTTCAAAATCACTGGCGATAAAATCGCAATCGGGCAGCTCGGCTCGAAGACCGTTGCCATGCTCTTCAAACTCGGTATCGCATATGAGAATTTTGGCGGTGGCGTCCTTGAGAATAAAAAGATGCTCGGGTCCGGCGAGGCGCCAGTTTAGCGGCAGGAATATCGCGCCTAAGCGGGCGCAGGCAAAAAACAGATAAAGCAAATCCGGATGGTTCAGCCCCAAAAAGGCGACCCGGTCGCCGCGGCCAATTCCATAGGCATGTTTTAGGGCGCGGGAATGGCTGTGAACTTTTTTAGCAAAATCCTGATAGGTGATTTCTGCACCTTCAAATCGAATGGCAATTTTGTTAGGCGTAAAATCGGCATTTTTATCCAGCCAGAAGGAAATATCCCCGGTCATATTCAATACTCGTTGTTTTATTGACTATCTTTTATCCAGTTTATCGGGGCATTTACCTAACGTCTATGCCGAGATTGAGATTGGTTGGCGAAATTGCCCATTGCACGCTGGATCGCGATTGGATTTACCTCCAAATTAGTATAATTTATCGGACTCTTTACTTTTAAATTTAATTTATTGTTTGATTGGTCTTTTTATCATGCCGCCCAAGAAAAAAAACAATGGCAGTTTACCGTCTTCTGAGAGTGTTGGTTTTCTTATTCGCGATACCATGATGCACCTCCAAATTGTGCTGCGGTCTCGCTTGCAAGATCACAACCTTTCTACGGCACAATGGTACTTGCTGCGCGTGCTTTGGGAGGAAGAGGGGCTTAGTCAACGCGAACTCAGTGAGCGGGTTTGCACGACCGAGCCGACAACTCAAAGCGCGCTGTCGCGCATGGAAAAGCAGGGTATTGTCAAACGGGTTCGGAGCAAAACGGACCGCCGGGCTAATCATATTTATTTGACCAAAAAAGGACGAAAATTAGAGCCCAAGCTGATCCCTTATGCAATGGATGTAAATGTCTTGGCTTCTAAGAATATTCCCAAAAAGGACATCAAGGCCTTTACAAAAGTCATTCAAAAAATTCGTGCTAATGTTATTGAAGAAATAAATTCCACTGGCAAAATCCAAAGGTGATCGGTCGGCTGCAGCAGATATCATGTCTCGAATACAGAGCATCTAAATCAGGGTAAAATAAAATGACAGGTCTTTCTTTGACGCTGGTAATCGCAGACTATGACCACACGCGGGATTTGGTTTCAGGCACTGTGAAACCCCAAGGAGTTAATCTGACGAGTTTGATCTTCGATGTAGAGGAGAATTTTTCGCTTCGCCAACGGTATTTCTGTCAGGCGATGGCCGTCTACAACGCTTGATGCCGAACTACCGCGAGCTCGAGCTCGATTTTTTTGAGCGCACCGGCATCTATTCCATCATGCATACGCTCCCTATTCGGCGTGATGTCTATGGAGAAAGCCGCTGGATCGCAAGAAATTTGATGACAGCCTTTGAGGAAGCCAAAGCCAAAATGGTCGAACGTCTTTCCGATTTTAATGTGGCCCGTATTCCAATGCCGTGGATGCAAGATCGCTTGCGATCAGGTAAAACAGCAATTTTTCCTGGAGAGTGATAATTTGGCCTTACGGCATAGAAGGCAGCCGAAAGACCCTAGAGGCTTTCCAGCTTTTTTGCGACGAGCAAGGCGCCACCTGGCGCAAGCTCACGCCGGAAGATTTGTTTGTTCCAGAAACCCAAACGTCTTTTAAGATATAGCTGTATCCGAGGATAATTCGCTACGAAAGGCCGTGTATGAGGTACGGGAACCTGCCAAACGAATTCTGCTTGAAACTCTAAAAACCTCAGAGTACAACGAGCGCTCTAGACTGCTAGAGTCTGCGGAGAGGTGGCCGAGTGGCTGAAGGCGCTCCCCTGCTAAGATTCGAACAGTATTGAACGATATCAATGAGTTGTGAAGAATTTTACCAACCTTCCCCTTACCCTACCCCTTGCTTTTTCTTTTTTAACATTTCACGCGCACGACCCTCGTCTAAGGTCACATAACTTTTGGCTGATCCAGTGTTAGTCCATGACCCGTTGTTGACCAGATCATGTTCACTAGCTCCGACAGACACCAAATCAGATGCAAACTTGTGTCGCGATTTTCTGGCACCAAAACTCACATCAAGTTTTTTACAAAGAGGTGATAACCAACTATAGGTGCTGGACCGGTTGAGCCATGGAAACACCCTGCCAATTTTTTTAGCCAAAGGTACTATTTCGAAAAAGTAATCTTCATCCATCGCAATGATTTTCAGCTTGCGAGATTTAGGTGCAATGATTTGAAACTTGCGTTCATTTAGATTCATGTTTTCCCATCGCATCGATAGAGCATCCGAAGGGCGAAGTCCGTGATAATGAAGTGTAGCAATATATAGACGTTTTAAGCCATCAACAATTCGGCTGCACCTTCGGATGGGTGCAGTTTTACTACTTCTTCTTCTTGAAAATTCTTAATTTTAATATGTGCGCGCCACTCTGAATCTGCGGCGCAATTAATCACAGCTCGAGCAGGCCCTATTACATTCCGATTGCGAGTAGAATTTTTTGCTGTTGGCAACATTTTCTTGGCCAATCGCTGAATGTCACTAGGCCGAATCGTCTCGATAATTACATCGCCTATTATACTTTCCACCCGACGCACCAATTCCATTTGCTCAATATGCACTTGCTAACAATGGCATCGTCATTTGGCTAGTTGAAGAACTCAATTTGTTCACCAAAAAGTTCACCAAAAAATTTTCTAGAAAACTAGAGAGGGTATACGCTCATGCGGACCCGTATAGGGAAAGGTCGACGAAGGACCCGTTATTTTCATTGAAGGTTAAAGGTCCGCTCTACCCCGAAAGCGGACTCCTCAACGTAATCAGTTATCCGAGTGGTGGCAGGTCAGTCGTGTTCTGACCACCATCTACAAATGTCCGTTGATTCCAATTAACAGCTTTTGCCTCTCCTCAATTGTCGATAAAATGCTATCAACAGGGATTTAGGCGGGGAAAATCATTGGAAAAATTTGGTATCGGGCAGGCTGTTCGCCGGGAAGAAGATCCACGTCTTCTGCGCGGCAAAGGGAATTACGTCAATGATGTTAATTTGGCGGACCAGACCCATGCTGTGCTTTTGCGCTCGCCGCATGCGAATGCGAAAATAAATTCTCTCGATACAAGTGTAGCCAGCCAAGCGCCGGGTGTTGTTGCGGTGCTGACGGGTGCAGATGTTGCTGCTGACGGGCTGGGTACGCCTAAAATGGCAGTTCAAAAGCAACGCCCCGATGGCACGCCGGCTTTTACCCGGCCTCACCCCGGCTTGGTCGTGGACCAGGTGCGCTTTGTCGGTGATCCCATAGCTATGGTGGTAGCAGAAACAATTGATCAGGCTAAGGACGCCGTGGAGCTGATTGAAATCGACTTCGAGCCCTGGCCCTCTGTCACGGCAACGGAGGAAAGCCTGTTGCCTGAGAGCGCTGCTGTCTGGGAGGAATGCCCGGACAATACTTCGTTTCATCATCCGATCGGTGATGAAACGGCAACGACAGCTGCCTTTGCAGAGGCCGATCATGTCATTAAGCGCCGCCTTGTTATCAGCAGGGTTTATGCCCATTACATGGAGGTGAGGGGAGCTGTTGCCGCATACGATAACAGGTCGGAGCGCTATACCCTTCATGTCGATGTGCAATATCCTCACCGCATGCGGGATATGCTGGCAAGCGAGATTTTCGATGTGCCGGAGGAGAAAATTCATATTATTGCCGGCGATGTCGGCGGCGCTTTTGGCACCAAGGGCCCGCAATATGTCGAGCATCGCCTGACCATGTGGGCAGCTAAAAAAATAGGTCGGCCCGTCAAGTGGACCTGTGACCGCAGTGAGGCCATTTTGGCTGATGAGCATGGCCGGGATGTGATCTTCGAAAGTGAGTTGGCCTTGGATAGCCAAGGGCAATTCTTGGCCCTGCGGGCCTCAACGATAGCCAATGTCGGCGCTTATATTTCCTCGATGCGCAACATCCAGGCGAGCTTTTCAAATATGGGCGGCATTGTCGGTGTCTATAAAATTCCAGCCTCTTATGTGTCTGTGGTCGGCGGCATGACCAACACCAATTCAACGGCGCCGTATCGTGGTGCCGGAAGGCCCGAAGCGAGCTATGTGATTGAGCGCCTGATCGATGAAGCGGCGCGGGAGCTGGCGATTGACCCGGCAGAGCTGCGCGAGCGCAATTTTATTCAGCCGGAAGATATGCCTTACAAAACCTCGCTGGTTTTTAAATACGATTGCGGCGACTTCCCTGCCAATATGGCGAAAGTCTTGGAAATGGCAGACTATAAGGGGTTCTCTGAGCGCCAACAGAATTCCGAAGCCCAAGGGAAATTACGCGGCATCGGCATTGCCAATGCGATTGAACGCGCCGCCTCGCCGGGAGCTGAGTTTGGTGAGATACGGTTCCGGCCCTCCGGCAAGCTCACTCTGTTGATGGGTACAAAAAACCAGGGCCAGGGTCATGAGACCATGTATAAACAAATTGCGGTTGAGTGTCTCGGCATGGCGATGGAGGATATGAATTTTATTGATGGGGACACGGATATTGTCGCCAATGGTACCGGCACGATGGGATCGCGCTCTGCGGTGATCGGCGGCTCGGCACTGTACCGGGCAGCAGAAAAGATTATTGAAAAGGGCAAAAAACTCGCCGCCCATATGCTGGAAGCAGGCGAAAGCGATATTGAATTTGAGGATGGCGCATTTACCATCGTCGGAACCGACAAATCGATCAGCATGAAAGAGGTTGCTCAAGCCTCCTTCAAGCCGGGACAATTACCAGAAGGGATGGAGCCGGGGCTGAATGAGGCAGCTAGCTTTGCCCCCAAGCAGGACACCTTTCCAAATGGTAGTCATGTTTGCGAAGTGGAAATTGAGCCAGAGACCGGCAAAGTTGAACTTTTGAATTATACGGTGGTCGATGATGTCGGTACGGTGATCAATCCATTGACACTCGAGGGGCAGATCTATGGCGGTATCGTCCAAGGTGCCGGGCAGATCTTGATGGAGCAGGTTGTCTATGACCGCGACAGCGGGCAATTGCTAACTGGCTCATTTATGGATTACGCGATGCCGCGGGCTGATAATTTTGGCCCAATGACGGTTGCCGCTAATCCGGTGCTGACCGAGCTTAATCCCTTGGGCGTTAAGGGCGCTGGTGAGGCCGGCACGGTCGGTGCCTTGCCAGCCTTGATGAATGCCATCATGCATGCGCTTGCGCCGCTCGGTGTCACTCATCTTGATATGCCGGCTACACCAGAACGAATTTGGCAGGCTATTAAGCTTGCCCGGAAATAAAGAGGTTAGCGGCTAACCCGAGAGCCTAAATTCTCCCATACCCGATCCATCGAAAGGTCGCTGTAGAAAAGCTCCGTACAATTATCAATTTCGCCGTCAGTCAGGTAACGCACCTTGCCAAGAGGCATGGATTGCAATTGGATTGAGGCAGAAATTTGCAGGTAGACGGCTGCAATTGTCGCGCCTTTAGTGTGTTTGCCGACGACAGAACAGCCATGACCACGCATCAATATTACAGTGGACTGATCCAGACATTTCGCTAGATCACGGCCATGATCCATATTTCGGACAAGAAGGTCTGTGTCGCCGAAATTGTCATAGATATCCCAGATTGGAATATCTCGTCCAATAGCAGCACCAGTGTGAATAATGGGTTGTAAAGGTGTTCCGGTTACGCCAAAGGGAATTACCGATAAAGAGTGATTGTGAACGACAGAATTTACGTCTGGCCGAGATTCCATTATCGCGCCGTGAATGAAGCGTTCGCCATATGGGCGTTGGGTCGAACCATCAACGCAATTGCCCTCAAGATCGAATTCCATAATGTCATCTCGAGATACGATCTCTGGACTGCGTGAGCATGAGAGGAAGTAATGATTTGGGTTATTCGGGTTGCGAACACTAATATGTCCGAAGGAATCGACTACATTTTCATTCGCAAGAATGTGATTGGCCAAAACCAATTCATCCAGAAGTTCTTCAATTTCGGCATTCATTAAAAAATCTCGCTAAGAGAGTTTAATTTTTTTGTCGGAACGACTTGTTACGTAAATAGTATGCTTCTGGAGCCAACACAAATCAATTAGATTTCTTAGTAAATTTAATGAGTAACTTTCTTTGCGAGAAACAGATTTGGGTGAAGGGAATCAACTGACGGAAGGTAATTTGTGGATGCTCAATTAGCAGCATGTATCGCTTGCCAAACTTTTTCGGGAGTAACAGGCATGGCGATATTTTTGATACCTTTGGGTGCCAGGGCATGATTAATCGCGTTCATAACAGCGGCAAGTGCGCCGACAGTGCCGCATTCTCCAGCACCCTTGACGCCGAGCGGATTGGTGGTGGTTGGCACGGCATGACGATCAATATCAAAGGTGCAGAAATCTCCAGCCCGTGGCATGGCATAATCGAAGAAGGAACCTGTCAGCACCTGACCGTTATCATCATAGATCATGTTTTCCATAAGCGCTTGGCCAGCTCCTTGGGCAATGCCGCCATGCACCTGGCCGTCTACCAGGAGAGGGTTTAGCTCCACGCCAACATCGTGGACGGCGGTGTAGCGGGCGATCTCGACAAAACCGGTATCAGGGTCAATCTCGACCTCGCAGACATGACAGCTATTTGGGATATTATTCGAATCCGGTGACCATGTGGCAGTTTCAAACAAACCAATCTCAATTTCTGGCGGCAGTTGGTTAGGCTGGAAAGCAATGCGGGCTACTTCCGAAAATTCAACGTCACGATCAGTTCCGGATATAGCATAGGCCCCCTCGCTAAATTCAATATCTGCCTCGGCAGCCTCGAGGATGTGGGCGGCAATTTTTTTGCCTTTCTCGATCACTTTTTCTGTCGCTTTATAAACAGCCGTACCGCCGATGGTCGCCGTCCGGGCCGCACCCGTGCCCGTGCCCCAGGAGAGTTTGTCCGTATCTCCTTCGATAATGCGAATATTTTCGGCATCGATTTTGAGCATGTCGGAGAGAATTTGTGTATAGATGGTCGCATGGCTTTGCCCGCCCGCAGTAGAGCCGACTAAAATTGTCACATTGGCGCCCGGATCAAAGCGCACTTCGGCGGTTTCTGGAGAGGGGCCAGCTGATGGATCGACGGTTGATGAAACCCCAACACCTCGAAGTATGCCCCGTGCCGCCGCTTCCTCAATACGTTGTTGAGAGCCCTCATAATCAGCTTTGGCCAGGCATTTATCCATAACCGCTTCAAACTCGCCGCAATCATAAGCCCCGGCAGAAGGCAGCTTGTAGGGCATTGCCGCAGCCGGAATTAAATTGCGCCGCCTGATCTCGACAGGATCGAGATCCATCTCGCGGGCAGCCATGTCGATAATGCGCTCATGGGCATAGACCCCTGGCGTGCCACCAGGTGCACGGTAATTGGAAACCGGCACGGTATTGGTCATCACGCCAACAGCCACACCATGTACGGCGGGCGTCGCATAGGTGCCGCAGATTTGGCGAATAACACCGGCGGTAGACAAAAATCCGATCATCGTCACATAGGCACCGATATTGTTTCTGGAAGAAAATCGCAGCCCTAGAAACTTGCCTTGGTCATTGAGACCGAGCTCAGCATCAATGACCATATCGCGGCCCTGATCATCGGCGACATGCCCTTCGCTTCGCTCGCACGTCCATTTGACCGGCCGGCCAGCATGTCTGGCAGCCCAGGCGGTCAATGGCACCTCAGGGTAAAGGCCGCCTTTCATGCCGAAAGATCCGCCGACATCACCGGCGATGAGACGCATGCTGTGCTCGGGGATGTCAAAGATGTGTTTGGTCATTAACGTGCGCCAGATATAGGGACGCTGCAGACAGGCATGGATGGTGAATTTATCGTTGCCTTTGTCATATTCGGCAACGACAGCGCGGGGCTCCATCGTGTTAGCAGTCACCCGGTTGATAACAAAGCGCTCGCGCACAACATGGCTCGCATCAGCAAGAGCTGCATCCACGGCTGCCTTATCTCCGAGCTCGGCATAAACCGCTTCATTGTCCGGGCAGTCATCATGCATCAAAGGGGTCGCCGGGTCATTTGCGGTCGCGGTATCGATATGGGCGGGCAAGGGGTTGTAGTCGATCTCAATTGCTTCGGCAGCGTCTTTTGCCTGATTGATGGTTTCAGCGACCACGATCGCAACCGATTGCCCAATATGATAGACCCGGTCACGGGTCATTGCCGGGCGGTCTGGCCGATACATCTGAGAACCGTCACGTCTTTTTACAGGCGATCCACCCGTCAATTGGCCGAGCCCTTCCTCGGCATAATCCGCGCCGGTAAGGACCGTGAGAACACCCGGCATGGCCTTGGCAGCGCTTGTATTCATTTGCATGATATCGGCGTGGGCGTAGGGTGAGCGTAAAAAAAACGCATAAGCCTGGCGCGGTAATGTCACATCATCGGTATAGCGGCCCTGGCCGGTAACCAAGCGCGGTGCTTCAACCTGGGTCACCGGTTGGCTGATTGAATAACGTGTCATTTTAGGCCCTTAAATTTGGTAAATGATTTAGGAAAGTCTAGTAAAATTAATACCATAAAAGGCGATTTCTTAGTAGAAAAAGTAGGCTATAATCGTCTGCTTTTCTCTTTCCAGAATTATCGAAGGTTCTCAGAAAAAATGACCCCCCGAGTTACAGTTTCTGCGATTAAGCTGCTGCAAGATGAATAGTGGTATACTTGCTATGTGGGAGAGAATCCCTGCTAATATTCGAGGGGCTTGTTTTGTTTCCTGCGGCGCCTTTTTGCTCATCATTATGGCATCCTTGGTAAAACATTTGGGGCAAAATCTGCCGGCCTTTGAAGTTCTCTTCGTCCGATTTCTGGCGGGCCTGATTGTTATTATGCCACTGGTTTGGCGGGTCGGATTAAAAACCCTTCGCACATCAAAAATTCATTTACATGCGACACGCGGATTAGTTGGTTTCATAGGAAACATGCTTTTCTTCTTTGCTTTAATCCATATTCCGATCGCTGACACGGTGTCTATTCAATTTTCCAGGCCTTTGTTTATGATCGTCATTGCAGCCGTGTTTCTCAGTGAGAATGTTAGTTTCTTGAGAAAAATTATAACCGTGATCGGCTTTGGCGGCATCTTGTTGATCACTCAACCTTTTGCCGAGGGGGTTGATCCTTGGGCATTATCCGCAGTTGGCGGTGCTTTTTTTGGCACATTAGTCGTCCTGACAGTGAAGTTGCTTACCCGAACCGAGCAAACTGTCACGATCATGTTTTATTTCGCGTTGTTCACGACCTTATTTGCTTTGATCCCCGCCGTGATGACTTGGCAGAGTCCGACGATGAACGAATGGATACTGCTAATTCTTGCCGGCGCGTTTGGGATCATTGGACAGGGATTGTTTACGCACGGTCTAGGGCTTGGCGAGACAAGTTTTGTTATGCCGTTTGATTACCTGAGAATTGTTTACGCCTTCATTTTCGGAATAATATGGTTCGGAGAAGTGCCCGAGATTTGGAGTTTCATTGGCGCGGCTGTGATAATCTTTAGCAGTATTTATCTCGTACGAAGCGAATCTCGCGCCGGGTAGATTATCGTTCCGTGCCCAAATTCTTTTGTGCCAATACGATCGCCGCACCGCCAATCGTAAAGGCCGCCAGCAGCCAGAAGATCCAGATTGTCGCGTTTTGATCAATGATCCAGCCAAAGGCGACCGGGGCAAGGCCGCTGCCGAGCGCAATACCCGTTGAGACATAGCCAAAAATTCGGCCCATCGTGCCTTTGGGCGCAACTGCGCGGACCATCATGTCGCGGGCGGGGCGCAAAATCCCCTGGAGTAATCCGGCAAAGGCAAACAGGGAAATGATCATAACGCCGGGTAATTTGATGAGGGCGAATATCACAAATACCGCTGCTGAGCCTAGAAACGAGATCAAAGCGATGTTGTGATGCTCTTTAGCTCTGTCGGCAATATAGCCGCCGATTAAAATACCGGATGTGCTGGCAATCAGGTAAGCCGTCAATGCCGAGCTCGCCGCGACCACGGTGATCTCGTGAATATTTACATTTGCCACCACCGAGAACGAACTCACGCCGTTTGAGGTGAGCGACGCCAACATAAAAAACATGAAAAACAGGATCATCCGGGGTGACAACATCAGCTTTGCTGTTGAGCTGCTGGCTTCGCCTGTTGACGCATCTTTTTCTGACTTGGAAGCGGACTTCTCATCCCGGAGGATGCCACCCTGGGAATAGATGATGACAGCGCAGACAACACCGGTCAGGCCGGTAATCGAAACGGCACTTCGCCAATCAAACAGGGCAACCAGAAAAATAATTGTTGCCGGCGCCAAAGCCCCACCGAGATGGCCGGAAAACGTATGCAGGCTGAAAGCTTTTCCCATCCGCTCGGCATTTACTGAAGAGTTTAAAATGGCATAGTCAGCCGGATGGAAAACCGAATTCCCGATACCGGCAATCACGGCCAGAACATAAATAACCTCCAGGGTCGGTGCGAAACCCATGGCGGCCACCGCCAATCCTTCGACGATTAAGCCTACGACCAAAATCAGCCTGGCCCCGATACGGTCAACCAGCATGCCGATAGGGATTTGCGTAATACCGGTCGAAAGGGCGAAGAGGGTAATGACCATGCCGAGCGCTGCGTAGCTTACGCCGAATTCCTCACGCCAAACTAACAACAACGGAGGCAGGCTCAACTGATAGAAATGGCTCAGGAAGTGCCCCGATCCAATCAGGCTTAAGACACGGGTATCATGTCTGACTGTTGAGGCGGTTGCTTCCAATGTCGTTTTCCCGGGTTAATTAATCGTGAGTATGTCCGTGATCCTGTCCGTCACTATGATCGTGGTCGTGGCTGTGTCCATGGTGATGATCATGATCTGGTTCATCAGAGGTGAACAGGAGAGATTTAATAATCAGGGGCACAACATCCGTGGGCTGAATAAGCTCGCCGATATCGATGTAGTCAAATTCCTGCAATTGAATGCCGTCGAGCGAAATAATATCACCCTCGACATCGAGTTCTTTGCGCAAAATGCCACCGAGGCTTTTGCCGATATCACCTTCCATAACCATAATAAACTGATCTTTATTGGCGATCGTCTTTGGCAGGCCATCGTAAATACCTTGAGCAAGCGCGAACATTCTAGGATGAGAGGGCTCTCCCTCCCAGCGGAAGGCGAGGGCGATGGTGGTCTCGCCTTCGTCGATATCAAAGCGCGTCATTGCTTTCGAGATTGCCTCTGTCACTTTTTTAGATTTGATATCGCCGTCTAGGGAAATATCAAGCCGAATGACGGGGATATTGCGGACGGGTAAACTGTCGGGCTCGGTAATGTGGACGGTGTTACCGCTGACCTGAACTGTGAACTGAGAAGCGCCGACAACGGTGGCGCGAATGCCTTGGCCGGGATCATAGACCGGATAGCCGATCTCATCTTTTTCCAATGCTTTGGTCAGTTGCTTCGCCAGATCACCACCGAGATCTCCGTGATCAGTATTTTCGCGTTTGAATATAAATTCGGAAACACCGCCGGAGAAAGTCACCGCATCAATCTTGGTTTTGGCTGGTAAAGCCGGTGTCAGCGTTAAATCCTTGAGCAATTTAGAGGGCTTTTTGCGGGATATCGCTTCTTTTAAAACAGTGATCATCACATCGACCAATTTCTGTCGATCACCTTTGGAAAGCTTTGCGCCGAGCTCAAGTTTGATGCCGGCATCTTTTGCCATACGCTCAGCCGGCCCTTCGATGCGGATTAAGGAGCCGTCATCATCAAAGGCAATGAGGCGTCCGCCGACCGCAATGGCGGCGCTGTCGAGTAACTTGCCGCCATGCACCAGGGCAAATTTTGTTGTGCCGCCTCCGACGTCGATGTTCAAGAAAGTTTTGTGTTCTTTGCGGGACAACTCAACCGCCCCCGACCCATGCGCCGCCATCAAGGCCTCGAGATTATGGCCTGCCGAGGCGCAAACGAATTTACCAGACTCGGCGGCAAAAAGATCGGCGATGGCGCGGGCATTGGTGCGTTTTAACGCTTCACCGGTGAGAATAACCGCGCCGCTATCGATATCATCGCGCTCCAGCTCCGCCTCTTTGTAAGCTTTATCGATAAACACTTTTAGCTCATCCGCATCGATTGTGTAGTCGGGCCGGTAGGGCGTCAGCAAAATGGGTGACTTCCACAAGATTTCACGGCCGACGACAACAAAGCGGCTGGAAAGCGCCTCGGATAAGCGTTGCAGATGGACCTTGGCAAACATGAGATGAGACGTGGACGAGCCGACATCAACGCCGACCGTGGTGAACTCGACATTATCCGCCGACCAGATGGCATCGCTAAGCTGTTCTCGTTGCTCTTCGTTCGGATGGATGTGATCAAACTCTAAATCATGCATGTCGTTTTTTGCCTGCTATTTTGAGTAGGGTGTTTCGTCAATAAAATCACCCATGCCGGATGCGACCCCATTTTTCTCAATTTCTTCCAAGAAGATACCATGGACCCGCGGGTCTTGGTCTTCATATTCGATCTGCCGTCCGCCATCTTTGACGCTGACATCCACGCCACTGAACAAGCCCATTTTCTCAGCCGAAAACGGATAACGGAGACTACCAAGGGCGACGGCCAAATAGCGGGCAGGGACAGCAGAGGTATTATAATGCTGATGATACATGCCGTCTGGTGGCGCAAAGACGACACCGTGATGCCAGTCAACGCGGACAAATTCTTCATCTTCTCCGTACCAAAGCAGTGAATAGCCTTCACCCGTCACCGAATAGACATGAAAATCAGCGCCGTGGCGGTGGGCCTTTTTGTATGTGCCTACCGGCATTTCGGACGAATGCGCATGCATCGTGCCATCAGCCAAAATAAATTTCATATTGGAGCTACCCGCACCGCGCTTGTCCCAGGCTTGCAGTTCAAACTTTGAAAGGTCGGGAATGAAATTTGTTTCCCACATATGGCGTCCGGGTACTTTTGGAATGAAATCACCTTCACCTGAGAAATAGTTGCTTTGACCCTGACGTTCGGGAAATTGGAAGCTGTTGTTGAAGACAAAGTCTTCATTGTGGAACAAATTAAGCACCAGACAGAGATCATTGGTGGCCGATAACAAAGCGCGTTCCTGGCCACTGCTGTTGAAATGCTGATACTTGGCATTCAAGGGCAGGGCAAATAGGCTTTTTGGGCCCCATTCGAAGCTATGTTTCTGGCCATCGACGGTTTCAATCGTTGTGCTGCCATGGCCTTCGAGGACATAGATCACCTCTTCATAGAGATGTTGCTGCGGTGAGGTTTTGCTGCCGGCTGGAATGTCGACCAGAAAGATCGAGATATAATCGCCCCGACCTTTCAAGTGAACAGCTGCCCCCCTGGCATCAATGCGGGCCCAGGGGCCGGTTTCCACCTTCATCAGATCGATGCCGAAATCCTCGGCAACGGGAATGCCTTCATTTTCGACCCAATCGAGATAGGGGTCGAACAGAAATTTTGGTTCCTGAGCTTCGGCCATAATCTATCCTCTAAATTGTGCCGTCGAGATAAGGCTTCTCGTCGATGAACTCGCCCATTTTTGACTCAGCACCGTGCTTTTCCAAATCTTCTAGGAACATCTTGTGGATGCGTGGGCTTTGATCTTCATATTCGATCTGCGCGCCGCCGTCGCGGACGTTGACATCCATGCCCATAAAGACGCGGCGCTTGGCCTCGGTCATGGGATAGCGCAAGCCGCCAAAGGCGATGGCGAGATAGCGCGCGGGATCAGGGCTGGTGTTGAAATGCTGGTGGAACATGCCGTCCGGCGGGGCAAAGACTACACCATGTTTCCAATCTACACGCTCATATGGCTCGGTGTCATCATACCAGAGCAGCGAATACCCTTCACCAGTTACACAGAAAACGTGGAAATCTGCACCATGGCGATGACCTTTTTTGTATGTGCCGACCGGCATCTCGGACATGTGCGAGTGCATTGAGCCATCGGCCAGGACAAACATCATGTTGGAGCCACCGGCACCACGTTTTGACCATTTGCGCAACTCGAACTTAGAAAGATCAGGCACAAAATTGGTTTCCCACATATGGCGACCCGGACGTTTCGGAATAAATTCGCCTTCACCGGAGAACGATGTTTCGGTGCCTTCGCGTTCGGGGAAACGGTAGTCATTGTTGAAAATGAAATCGGTGTTGTGGAACAAGTTCAACATAACGCAAAGACTGGTGGTTGAGGACAATCGCGCATTTTCCTGACCGCTGGCATTGAAATGCTGATATTTGGCGTTGAGCGGCAGGGCAAACAGGCTTTTTGGACCCCACTCGAAACTATGAGTGCGGCCGTCATGGGTCTCTACTGTCGTGCTGCCGTGACCTTCTAAAACATAGACAACTTCTTCGTAAAGGTGCTGTTGTGGGGAGGTTTTACCGCCCGGCCCAATGTCGACAATAAAGATCGAAATAAAATCGCCCCGGCCTTTGAGATGGGCAATGGCGCCATTAGTATCGTAGCGTGCCCAAGGCTTGGTCTCGACTTTAATGAGGTCAATACCGAAATCTTCGACGACGGGAACGCCTTCGCCCTCAACCCATTCGAGATAGGGGTCATGGAGAAATTTTGGTTCTTCGCTATTTGACATTTGCAGCCTCACCTAGTTTTAATATTTTAGTAATCTTGATTAGTACTTAGAATTCTAATCAAATTTTCGGATTGATCAATACGAAAAGAACCAACGCCTACATTGAGGGGATTGTATCTCGCAAGATCGGGTAAAGATTTCCAAGTAATGAACGTGGCCATGGCAGCGACAGCATTTGATCAAATAAAACATAGGAGAAAATTGTGATGCCAAAGGAGACTGATAAGATCAGTTTCAATCGCTCGCGCCCCTCTATCCACATATAAGAACCAACGAAAATCAAAATGGTTGGCAACATACCGATCAAAGCGATACCGCCGAGAAAGCCTACAATCCAGCCGAGGAATATGAGTGCGCGTTTGATGACGACTTGTAGCTCATCCGCTTGAGTTTCCACTGAAATATCGAGCTTGAGGGTGGCAACGGCTTTCGATTTTGCATCATCACCGGTTTTGCTTTTTGATGGAGCTTTGAAGGTGTGATTGATAAATCCTAAAATAAGCAAGGCGAAGGAAAATCCTCCAATGGCCTGTGGCACCAGCCGTGCATCATATTTCCATAGAACTGTTTGGGTCAGCATGACGCCAATGAGCACAAAGGCGATGCCATAAAACAATGTATTCAAATTGATGTTTGCCGAGCGGGAATAGCCGGATAACATGCCTGTGAAACCGCCCGCGTTCTTTGCTTCCCTCATTAAGGGGCGGATAAACCCCCAAAGGGCGATTGCAAGTAAGACCATAACAATTGGATTGGTCACCCAGCCGTAATCATAGCGGCTGACGGAAATGAAATAGTAGCGTTCAACAACAGCGCCAAGGACAAAACCCAAAATAAGCGGTGGACGTGGCCAGCCGAGGCGTTTCATAAACCATCCCAGCAGGCCAAAGAGAACGACCGTAATAAGGTCTCCCCAATTGCGAGAGCCTTGATAAGCACCGACCATAATTACGGTTAGGATAAGCGGCATGATAATGGGCTGTCGAACCAGGGCAACTTTGGCAAACTGATTGGAAAATGCAAAACAGATGCCGGCGCCTAGAATATTGGCAAGAGCAACGCTCCAGATAATCGAATAGGTAACATCTAAATTTTTGGACAGCATGTCTGGGCCGGGCTGCAAACCATGAACCAAAAAAGCGCCGAGCAATATTGCCATTGAGGCACTACCAGGGACACCAAATGCGATGGTGGGTACAAGGGCACCGCCTTCCTTGGCATTGTTCGAGCCTTCTGACGCGAGCACCCCTCTAATATCGCCGGTGCCGAAGGTTTCGGCCGCGCCTTTTTCCGTCCTGGCGGCGTGACCATAAGCGATCCAATCAATGACAGCAGCGCCGATGCCGGGTACCGCGCCCAGTGTCGCGCCCAGCCAGGAAACGCGTATGACCAACCACCAATGGCGGAAAGTATCCTTAATACCTTCCCATTGGCCTGAGCGAGAATCGATTTTGGAATCGCCTGCAATACTGCGGCGTTGGATTGCCATATCTGCAAGTTCGGGCAGGGCAAACAAGCCAATTGTCACCGGAACAAGGGGTAGGCCATCGTATAAATAAAGCGTGCCCAAGGCCCAGCGCTGGGTGCCGCTTTGAGGGTCGCCGCCAATCATCGCAATCATGATGCCAAAACCAGCGACTGTCAGGCCGCGTAAAGGAGCACCTGCACTGAGGGCAGCGACCATGCAAAGACCAAAAACAGCAAAAGCCAGCAATTCAGGTGAGCCAATGCTGAGCATGACCGGACGCAAAATTGGTATGCTGACTGCCAGCAATAGCGCACCAAAGACGCCGCCAATCAGTGAGGCGGAATAGGCAGCCCCAAAGGCCCGCCCTGCTTGTCCTTTTTTGGCTAAAGGATGGCCATCTAGGATGGTTGCGGCTGACCCGGTCGTGCCGGGCACACCAAACAGGACTGCTGGAATTGTATCAGATGTCGTCGTCACCGAACCCATGCCCAGCAACAAAGCAAAGGCCGAATAGGCGTCGAGAGAAAATGTAAACGGCAGCAATATGGCCATGCCGACAATGCCGCCCAAGCCAGGGATGACCCCGAGGCCTAAGCCAATGATAACGCCCAAGCCCAAATACATAAGACGGAGCGGGTCCGTCATTGTTACGAAGGCCTTGGAGGCCATCGCGAGCATTTCAAATTCCATGAGTGCGCCGTCAGTGTGTGAAAATTAGTAAAGGATAAAAAATAACCCGGTGCCAGGATTTGACACCGGGTTATTTAATTTCTTATTAGCCGCAGGAAATTTTCTTTGCAGCCGAACCTCGGAAGGTGAAGTCACATTTCATACCGACTTTAAGCTTTTTACGTTTTGCTTTTTTGCCTGCAATGCTGACTTTTGTTTTTCTGCCGCTGACAGAAAGGCTTCCTTTGCGACCTTGGCCTTTATAGGAAACTTTCCGTGCGCCATTTCTGAGTTTGGTGATGACACCTTTGATGGTCTCAGTTGGAATAACAGCCTTCGACACGTCCGTTTTTTCGTCACTATTGGTAGCGCGTTTTGCTGCTTCAATGATCTCTTTCGGCGACGCATACAAATCAGCCATCAACTTGGAAATCTGATCGCCACTGATTGGGCCGACTTCCAAACGTTGTTTAACGGCATCTTTCTTATATTTAGGATCTGCCATGGTTGCCATGAAGGCCGCTTTAAGTGCATTTACCCGATCTGCAGGAACACCAGGAGGCGCTAAGAAAGGGCGACCCCAGGCCTGACGTGCATAAATGAAGGATAAGATTTTCCTTTCCTTATCATTTTTTGCCAAATCCATAATGAACGGAACGTCTGGGATGTCGGCGTGTTTTTCAGTCGACATCTGCAAGAAGACGGTCACTTTCTTTTCTTTTAACCAATCCGCTTTGCGTGATTTCAAGCTGGTCCAGGAATAGCCGCATCGTCCACCCAGTTCACCACGTTCCATAGCAAAGTTGACATCAGTACCGCCAGGATAACCCGTCACCAATTTTAATTTCGTGCCGAGAATATTGTTCATCACCTTTGGAAATGTATCGGTATCCGCACCTGCACCGGTGCCACCAACTGTCATTTGTTTGGTCAGTAGCTGTTTCCAATCAGTGATGCCGGTGGATTTCATCGATACGCAAACACTCACTTCGTTATTTGCGCTGCCGAGCCAGTTAAATTTACTGGCATCAAATTTTGCGGATGAATTGCCGAGCAAGGGTTCCATCGGCATACCGCGACCGATGACGCCGATGGCGGTACCGTCTTTCGGCAAGACATTATAAAGCTCATTGGCAACCAACATCGAGCCAGCACCAGGTTTATTTTTGACAACAATTTTTGGATTACCCGGAATGTGGTTGGTCATGTATCGAGCAACCGTCCGAGCATAGGTATCATAACCGCCGCCCGGGCTATAGCCGACCCACATGGTTATCGTTTTACCTTTGTAAAAATCAGCTACTGATTGAGCCAATGTTGGGGTGGCGGAAAAAGCGCTGATTGCTATTCCGGCTAAACCCAAGACGCCAAGTTTTTTCGCAAATTTCATAGCTAGATATCTCCCTTTAATTTAACGCAAAGCCTCGTAACCGTTTGCTCTGTCTTAATTGCAGATATTCGGTTACTTAGAATTCTATGTAAAATAGTATTGCACAGAGTGCAAAATAATTGCGAGTGTAAAATGCTAATCTAGGTAACTTTTTTTATCTGCGTCAAATGTGGCAGAATTCTGAATGACTTGATGTCTAGCGCTCGTACCCCTCCGCCACTTCTAGCTGATCGAACCAGTCGAACCCCATAGCTTTGACGATGCGGCTGGTGATACAGAGAAAACGCGCTTCATTGTCTTCATTGGCAAAATGCTGATGGCCGCAATAAGGCGGAATATAGACAAAATCACCGGCCTTCCAGTCGAAACGCTTGGGCTCTTTATCCCAATCCCATTCAAATTCTTCGATGCATTCAAACTTTACATCCCAATGAAGATCGTAGCCATTGCCTTCGAGAACAAAAACCAATTCTTCGCTGAGGTGTCGATGTTTGCCTGAAGCCGCCCCCGGTTTAAGAAATTGCATATAAGCATCGACACAGTTCTCGGCGGTGTCCATTTTCTCATTGATGACATGTTTGATCAGGCCATCTGGAGAGTTCTCAAACGGCATGTCCTCACTTTTGACAATTTTAAGCCGGGTTTCATAATCACTGCGGAAATCAGACGAGGCTTTCACGGCTTCGGCATAGAAATCAACTTCTTCACCCATTAGGCGGGCGCGATCAGGATTATCTATAGATTTAATTGCCATTTTTCTGCGCCTAAAAATCTGTTGGAGGTGTGAAGTCTTCATGCCCCTTGGGGGGTTCTTTACCAGGATATTTTACCATCTTTTGGAACAGTAAATGCATAAACAGAAATAGCGGTTTGGCTTTAAATACCAAGACCACGGCCTCTTCATCCGATTCCCGGTTGGAGTGTTCATGCACGCAAGCATTTTCTACAATGACCGCGTCGCCGGCTTCCCAGTCATAACGTGTGCCGTCATGGATGTCGTAGCCTTTGCCTTTCAAAATATAAAAGACGGCGGAATTCATATGACCGTGCTTGGCGCTATGGCCGCCCGGCGAGTAGACATCAACATGACATTCGATGGATTGAGCAACCTGGGTCTGCTGCGGATTGATAACTTTTTTACCGTAATGTTGCGGTCCGCCTTTCCATTCCATATCAGCGGTCGAATAAACCCGGGGCTGGGTGAAGAGCTCCTCGACAAGCTCACCATATGTCCCTTCAAGGGCGCGGACAAAGGTACGCTTCTTCGACCAGCGCTCAAACTTGGCCTCATGTTCTTCATCACTGATTTGCGAATTGTGGCCAACGAGTGAGAAGACCCGATTGTGCCCGGTGTCTTCCTTTTCGTCTTCTGGACCATCATGCGGCATGGTAATTCCTATCGAAATTTATCGCGATGGATTAATCGTCCAACAAATGGCCCCATTTATCCAGTGTTTTCGCGAGAAGCTCGGGACTGGATTCTGCGACATGCGGGAAGTCTTCCTTCCAATCAAACGGGCGGCAGGCGTCGACCAGCGCCCGAGAGTTCATATTTTCTCCCGGCTTTTTCATCGGATCCAGCGCCCCACTCCAGGTGTTGCGGACAATATCTATGTCTTCCGCCGGGTCACAGCGCGTGTTCATTGCCCAATTGACATCAAAAAGATTTGAAGGATCAATATCTTCATCAACGACAACAACCCAGCGGCCAAGATAATTACCCGCATGGGAGCCAGCCGCCAGCATCAAAGCCTGTTTGGCGTGACCGCCGTAAGCCTGCTCGATCGAGATCACATTGAAGAGCCTTCCGCCGCCGCTGATATGGCTCCAGACGCCTTTCACACCGGGTAGGCCGGCTTTTTCGACCTGATCCCAGATCATCGCTGATTTAACAACACATTTACTAAACGTATAATCCGCAGGTGGCCGCCCGGGGCGGGCCATAGTCAGGATCGGGCTATTGCGATAATAGACCCGCTTTACGTTGACCACATAATCTTCCCGGACCGAGCTCGCATAATAGCCTGTCCATTCTCCGAACGGACCTTCATTGCGCATATCGTCCTGGACGATCTCACCTTCGATAACAATTTCCGCACGTGCCGGCATGGGCAGGCCGGAAAACTCACCTTCGATTACCTCAAAAGGCTGGCCGCGATGACCACCGGCATGGGCAAACTCGCCGGTACCATAGGCAACTTCATTGCCGGAAGAGAGGAACAGCAAAGGATCGTGACCAACACTGACCATAACCGGGCAGGGCTTACCTTGATCAAAATATTTTTCGCGGATGAGACGGCCATGTTTGCCAGGCGACATCCAGAGACCGACCGTATTTTTATCGTGGATCATTACCCGGTAAGTGCCGAGGTTAACCCAGTCGTCATCGGGATCACGCATGATGACGAGATCACCCGTTCCCATATAACGCCCGCCATCTTCTTCATGCAGAAAAGGGACCGGAAACTTAAAGAGATCGACTTCCTGATCACGATCAATATTTTCCAAGATAGGGCCGGTTTTGACATGCTCGGCTTCATGTAATTCAAAATCTTTGAGGCGATCACGGTAGGATTGCACAACATCCATGGCACCGTCGGGTTTTTCGAAACCAAGAGTGACGGCAAGGCGGCCGGCAGAATTGGTCATGCCGCTCAGTACTTTGAAGTCTTTGGGGTAGCCGGGGATTTCTTCAAACAACAAAGCTGGAGGATTTGTTGGCTTGGCATGATAGATCATTTCAGCAACGGCACCCATTTCCAGGTTCCAGTCTACGCCCTTAATCGTCTTCAGCTCGCCGATATCTTCGACACGGCCAAGCCATTCCCGAAGGTCTTCATGCGGCGTTTGATAATCTCCAAATGACGTATTTCTTACTTTTTGATCCATTTTGGGCTTCCCCGTCTTCGCTTGTATATTTGGCGGATGGCGTTTTTAGGACCGCTTTTTATTTCTCTGATAAAAGAAAAGAACCGCGGAGCCAATCAATCCGAGTGTAACCATAATCGCGAGAGTGTGGTCCGATTGGGTGACGAAATGGCTGGCATTTGCGCCTTCATGGGCAAAGCTGGCGGATGCGGAAACGAGGCTCGCAGTGGCAACTGTGAATGTTCCGAGAATATACTTTAACATTGGTTGATTTTCTCCTTCGAAAATTTACTAATATAGATTAGCATTTTATACAAAATTGCGGCAGAGTCAAAATGCTTAGAAATCTAAGTGTGGAAATTATTATGTTAAGCTATTAAGTGTAGCGACCAACAAAAACAATTTTAGGGAGGCTAATGTGGCAAAAAAGCCCATCGGTGTAAAAAAGAAAAATCGGCGTAAAGTAATACCCAATGAAACCCGTTGGAATTCAGACGTCATTGTCGATCTCATGCGGGATTTTGATTTCCCTTTTGTGCCCCTCAATCCGGGCTCAAGCTTTCGGGCATTGCATGATTCGATGGTGAATTACGGCCAGGATGATCCGCAGATGATGCTGTGTCCTCACGAGAACATTGCCATACAAATTGCCCATGGCTATGCCAAGGCAACCGGCGAGCCTTTAGCGGCAATTGTCCATAATCTGGTTGGACTGCTGCATTCGTGCATGGCTGTCTATTACGCCTATATCGATCGAGTGCCGATTTTCCTGATGGGAGCAACCGGCCCGATGGATACCGGCCAACGCCGGCCACGCACCGATTGGATCCACACTGCTAATGTTCAGGGTAATGCGATACGCGATTATACCAAATGGGATGATCAGCCAGTTGGTATCAATTCCGTGCCGTCATCCTTTGGTCGTGCGTATTCCGTCATGATGACCGAGCCCCAGGGCCCGGTTTATACCTGCTACGACACGTCTCTGTTGGAAGCTGAGCAGCCGCATGCTGTCACAATGCCGGATGCGAGTGCGGAGCGGGTGCCGACCCAAATTGGGCCGGATCAGGATGCTTTGGCGAAGGCCGCCGACATGCTGGTCAAAGCTAAAAACCCAGTTTTGCTGGCCGATTGGGCAGGTCGAATGCCGCATGGTTATGACAATCTTGTCGAGTTGGCCGAGACCGTGTCCGCGCCAGTAGTCGATATTGGCGCCCGGCTTAATTTCCCAAGCCACAACAAGCTCAATATGACGCTTTCACCGGCGGATGTGCTTAAAAATGCAGATTTAATTCTGTGCCTGGATGCTCGCGATTGGGAAAAAGTCACGACGACTTTGAATAGCGTCACCCGCAAAGTTACTTCGCTGGTGCCTAAGACAGCCAAATGGATCGATATCAGCTTTGCCGATCTCGAGATCAGTTCTTGGTCAACAGACTATCAACGCCCACTGATTTCTGATCTTCGCATATTGGCGGATACGGCGATTGCCATGCCAATGTTGTCGAAGCTCTGTCGTAAATTGCTCAACAAGGCCCCAGCCAAGAAGAAACGAAATGAGACACGGCTTAAGCGCATTGCTAAACTGCACGATGCCTCTCGGGCGGATTGGGAGAAGAAAGCCAAAAAGAACTGGAACAAAAAGCCAATGACGACGGCACGGCTGGCTTCTGAAGTTTGGGATGTCATCAAGGATGAAGATTGGGTGACGACATCCAGCAATTTAAATGGCTGGACCCAACGGCTTTGGGACTTTGACAAGCCCTACCGCTTTCCGGGCTATGCACTTGGCACGTCGACGCAAATCGGTATCGCGCTCGGTGTTGCTTTGGCGCACCGGGACAAAAAGCGCTTGGTTGTTGATATGCAGCCGGACGGCGATCTGATGTTTGATCCCGGTGCGTTATGGGTTGCGGCCAAATACGAAATTCCGATGCTGGTCGTAATGTATAACAACCGTTCCTATTACAATGACCACGAACATCAAATCCGCATGGCAAAAAAGCGCGGCACGCCGGTTGAGCGCGCCTATATCGGCATGGACATCGATAAACCGCAAGTGAACTTCGCTGGCCTTGCCCGTTCCATGGGCTGGTATGCGGAAGGGCCGATCGAAGACGGTAAGGATGTCGGTGATGCTTTACGCCGGGCCATCAAAGAAGTGAAGGCCGGTCGCCCGGCCCTCGTCGATACAGTGTCACAATATAGGTAGATCTAGAGCGCTGTTCTCACATCGATAACAGCGACTTTACCTTGCTCAACCTGTTTGACGGCTTCGGCAAAAACGCCGGCGAGAGCACCCGGATCAGTAACCGGCCCCTCAGACCAGGCGCCGAAGCCTTTGGCGACAGTGGCAAAATCAATGTCCGGGTCAATCATGCGCTGACCGATCCAAGCGTTTTCCGGCGGCCGGTTACGTGCGCGGGCAACGCGGATTTGATGATGCTCATCATTGCCCCAGCTATTATTGTTATTAATGACAATCAACAACGGCACCTGATAGTGAGCGGCGGTCCAGATCGCGCTAGCTGACATGACGAAATCGCCATCCCCCATAATCGCAATATTGATTTGCCCTTTCTTATTCCTGGCGAGCGATGCGCCAACAGCAGCGCCCGGACCATAGCCGACCCCGCCACCACCATCGGATCCAAGATAGTGACCGGCACCATCAAACTGCCAAATGCCTTCTGAAAAACTGCGATGATTGCGGACCGGAAGGAACCAAGGTTTGTCTTTCACGGCTTCATGCAATTCATGGATCACACGGGGAATTTTGATCGGTGAGGCGTCTTGATCGTCCAGCCAATTCTCGTTTTGTGATTTCCGCAAGGCTGTGTGTTGCTCAGCCAACTCTGACTTTCTGGCATCGATAGCACCATTTGGAAAAGCGTTTAGTCTTTGCTCAATAACCGCCGTCAGTTGTTCCATGCCCAATAGTGGATCGCAGATTATCTCGATTTCCGTTGCCGATTCGAGTGCGCCAAAATTCGACCATTTATTTGGAATGATATTTTCCATTGACATTGAAATGAGTTTTTGACCGTCACGCCCGCGCTCAGCTTCATTGTAGGCCGCTGCGGCATTGGTCGGATCAATGCAATCGACGGCCAGAATGACGTCAGCATTTTTGCGAATGTCGGCATCGCCGCTGAGGTTTTGGGGATGATCCGTTGGCATGCAGACAATGCTACGATCATCAACAAAGGCCGCACCCGTTATTTCGACGAGCTTTTGCACCACAGGTGTGACTTTGGCTTCGATGCCAAATCGACCGGCAACAATCAATGGCATTTTGGCGCCAAGGAGGAGATCGGCCGTGTCCGCCAAGCTTTGTGGATTTGGCGCCATCACTGGTGCGGGCTGATAGTGTGGTAAATCGACTGATGGAATAATCAGATCATCCGAAATGCCGCCTTCTTGCACGCCTTGATCAATCGAGATGTAAATCGGACCACTTGGTTTGCTGGCAACAATTTTATGACCTTGCAATAGGGCGTCTACAGTCGCTTGAAGAGTTGCAGGCTCACTGGTCCATTTTGTGAAAGGCTTGACCAGATCGCTTTGTGTATTGGCGGAATGTACCCAATCAATATAGCGCCGCTGCGCCGGGTCCAGGGGGCCGCAGCCGCCTAAAATCATAACCGGTGACCGATCACAATAGGCGTTATAGACCGCCATGCTGCCCAGCATCAGGCCAACCAGATCATGGATTATGCAAAGCGCCGGCTTGCCGGTCGATTTGGCATAGCCATGGGCCATAGCGACCGCGATTGTCTCCGTCGTACAGAGGATGATTTCGGGCTTGCGGTTGCGCGTATGATTGACGAGCGAATCATGCAAGCCTCTGAAACTGGAACCTGGCACGAGGAAGACATGCTCAAACCCTAAACTCGCCAGCACATCAGCGATAACATCTGACCCATAGGCGGGAGTGAGATTGTTATCTGGGAGGTTTTGCGGTGTTTCGGGGAACACCATTTCAGTGTAGTCAGGTATGTCGTTCATTTTCCACACTCTGTCGATTGCAACCAAATGCGACAAATGAAACGATCGTGGATTGGAAGTCAAGGCAGAGGATGCTAAGATTTCGAAGTATTTAATGATCTGAATGAAATTGCCTGGCAAAGACTTTCGTAAAAGAAATTTAATCATCACAAACTTATTGTCAGGATATTGGTATTCGCCATAATTTAGGGTAGTTTAAAGTCAGCTATTGGGGTTAATTTATTTTTTGATTGATTTTCTATATGTCGCCTAAAAGACAAAATAAAGGCAGTTTAGCGCCTTCAGAAAGTGTCGGCTTTCTTATCCGCGATACGATGATGCATCTCCAGATCGTGTTGCGGTCGCGCCTACAGGATCACAATCTCTCTACAGCGCAGTGGTATTTATTGCGTGTCCTTTGGGAAGAAGAGGGTCTTAGCCAGCGAGAGCTTAGCGAGCGGGTTTGTACGACAGAGCCGACAACGCAAAGCGCTTTGTCGCGCATGGAAAAGCAGGGCATTGTTAAAAGAGTGCGCAGTAAAAAAGATCGTCGGGCCAATCATATTTTCCTGACAAAGAAGGGGCGAAATTTAGAACCTAAGCTGATCCCCCACGCCATAAATGTGAATGATGTGGCCTCTAAAGATATAACAAAAAAAGATATCAAGGCTTTCACGAAGGTTGTTCAAAAAATTCGCTCAAACGTGATTGAAGAAATTAAGTCGAGCAATAACTCATAAAGTCGGAATTCCCCCTCTCTGCATTGACCGAGTTTTGGCAGATTGCTAAGATTTCTAAGTAAATGAAATGTGGTCGGGGATGGTCAGATGAAGGTAACACCATTGGCAGAGGCCCTTGGGGCAGAAATTGAAGATGTCGATTTGTCGGAAGAAATGTCTCCCGATGGATGGCAGGCAATTCATGCCGCCTGGCTTGAATATAAAGTCCTGGTATTTCGAGGGCAGGATTTATCCGAGGAGGTTCATCTGCGTTTTGGCCGGACTTTCGGCGATATCCAGGCCGTGCGCTCAGCCAATCATCTCATCGGCGAGGAACAGCCTTTTATGTATATCGCCAATCGCGAGGTAGATGGAAAACCAGGTATTCTGCCGGATGGTGAAATGCATTTCCACAATGATCAGAGCTATTACGAGATCCCGAGCAAGGCGTCTTTGCTTTACGCATTGGAAATTCCGAGCCAGGGCGGCAACACGCTGTTTTCAAATGCTGCTAAAGCCTATGACATGCTGGAAGACAGTCTGAAAGAAACGTTGATCGGATTGCAGGTGTTCAATGTTTATGACTATGATCGCAATCCGACGGCACCAAGCGATACTTATGATCCGGACGCCCCGCAATTCGTTCACCCGTTGGTGATCAAACACCCTAAAACCGGTGAGCCGGCGCTTTTTGTCAGCCGCCTGATGAGCCACCACATTGAGGACATGGAACGCACCGAGAGCGATGCTTTACTAAACAGGCTTTTCGATCATGCCGAAAACCTGGCGTTACGCTATGAGCATGTCTGGCAGGTTGGAGATCTGGTGATGTGGGATAATTTTGCGACCCAGCATGCGAGGACTGATTTTGATCCAACTGAAACACGCGTCATGCGCCGGGTAGGTATTGTCGGCCCCAGGCCCATGGCATACGGGGCGGCGGCATGAGTGACTTTGATTTTGCCGGTCGCGTCGCCATTGTTACGGGCGGCGGCACCGGCATTGGTAAAACATATAGTCAGGAATTCGCAAAAGCTGGTGTCCGTGTCGTGATCGCCGATATTGCCGGTCCCGAAGGTGAGGCGGTTGCCCAAGAGATCAATGACGCCGGCGGCAAGGCTCTGGCTATCACAACTGATATTTCAAGTCAGGAGCAAACTCTGGCAATGGCAAAAGCTACGATTGAGGCTTTTGGACAAATAGATATTTTGATCAATAATGCGTCCTTGATGAGCGCCTTGGAGCGCCGACCATGGCATGAAATTGATGTCGATGAATGGGACCGCGTTATGGCGGTTAATCTGCGGGGTATGTTCCTCTGTTGTCAGGCGGTCTATCCGCAAATGAAAGAGCAGCAAAGCGGCAAGATCATCAATATTTCCTCAAGCCGGTTCTGGCTTGGTACACCCATGCGGCTGCACTACAGCACGTCGAAGGCCGGTGTCATCGGCCTCACCCGTTCCCTGGCCCGTGAAGTCGGTGACGACAATATTGCTGTTAATGCCATCACCCCCGGCTTTACCGAAAGCGAAACACAACTCGCTACGTCGACAGCCGATTATCTGGCAATATCTGAAGAGCGTTATAAAGGCCGGACTTTCAAGCGCGCCCAATTACCGGGAGATCTGGTCGGAACCGTCATGTTCCTGGCGTCAGATGCCAGTAATTTTATCACCGGGCAGACCATCAATGTCGATGGCGGCGAATCGATGCGTTAATTGAGAGATAAAAATTTGAACAAGATATCGTTTAATAATAGGATTATCCCATGACCAAACTTCGACTGAATTTTGCCGCCAGCCCCTATGATCACTTCAGGGATATGATTGATGGCCGCGTCCCAACAGAGGGCATCGACCTCAACTATCTAAATCTTCAGATCGAAGAGGCCTTCGCCCGCTTTGTGCATTTCCAGGAATGGGAACTGTCCGAGATGTCTTTTGGCAAGTTTGTCTCCTTTATCTCACAAGACAATGGCAAAGTGATTGGCCTACCGGTCTTTCCGTCCCGCGTGTTCCGGCAATCCTCAATCTATGTGCGGGAAGACAGTCCGTTAAAAGGGCCGGAGGATCTCGCTGGTAAAAAAGTCGGCATTCCCGAATGGGCACAGACGGCTTCGATCTATACCCGTGGCTGGCTGGTTGACCAGATCGGTATTCCGCTCACTGATATTGAATGGATTCAATCCGGCGTTAATCAGCCGGGCCGTGAGGAGAAGGTAAAGCTCAAACTTCCCGAGGGCGTCACGCTCACGCCGGTGTCTGATAAATCTTTGACGGAAATGCTGCTAAGCGGCGAAATCGATGCGACCGCGACGGCTCATGCGCCGCAGCCCTTTGAGGATGGAGATCCTTCGATCCGCCGCTTGATCCCCAATTACCGGGAGTATGAAGAAGCCTATTACAAAGAGACCAATATTTTTCCAATCATGCATATCATTGCGATCCGCCGTGATGTCTATGAGGCTAATCCTTGGATTGCGATGAATTTGTATAAGGCTTTTACGGAGGCCAAAAATAATTCTGTCTACCGCGCCCAGGAAATCACCGCGACCCGTTTTCCCTTTGCCTGGTGTTACGAGGCGGCGGAGAAAACCAAAGAAATTTTTGGTGATGATATTTTCCCCTACGGGCTTGAGCCCAACCGTCCAACCCTCGAGGCGTTTCTGAAATATGCCTATGATCAGGGGATCTGCCACCGGAAAGTCACACCGGAAGAAATGTTCCCAGAAGAGCTCAGCAAGGTTTTTAAAATCTGATGGCTCAATTGCGACGCATTGATGCTCATCAGCATGTTCTGTTCGATGAGTATTTAGCCGAGCTTGAAACCATGGGCGTAACCGGCAGCGCCGAGCGGTCCTTTCCGCCTTGGTCGAAGGCGCAAATGCTTGAGAATATGGCGGCTTATGAAATCGATGCTGTTGCGGTCAGCATATCCTCACCCGGCACTTATTTTGGCGACATTGATTTCACCAAAGGTCTGGTGCGGCTGTGTAATGACTGTTTCGCCGATTTGTCGGATCAAGCGGAAAACCGTATTGTGTCCTTGGGTTTGCTGCCATTGCCCGATACCGAGGCTGCCTGCCGGGAGCTCGACTATATATATGATGAGCTGAAATTGGATGGCGTGGGGCTGGTGTCGCATTACAACGATGTTTATTTGGGCGATCCTGAATTCGAGGAGCTCTATCAGGAACTGAACAAGCGCGAAGCCGTTGTCTTTATCCATCCGGTCCGCCCGATGCAGGCCGCCAAAATGCAATATAGTTTTCCGAGCGGCTTCGTTGAACTGGTCGCCGCTACTGGCCGGGTGATAGCCAATCTTCTGGCGACCGGTGTGATGGAGAACTATCCAAATATCAAATGGTATCTGCCCCATTCCGGCGGCATCATTCCAAGTATTCTCTACCGCCTCATAAAATTTGAAAGCCATCCCAAATTCCAAGACAAGGTGCCGAAAGGCGTGCGTTATTATCTCAATAAGATTTACTACGATGTCGCTCAGGCATCAGAGCCGGAGACGTTGGCGGCGCTGATGAGCTTTGCCGATCCAGGTAAAATTTTATTTGGCACCGACTATCCCTTTGCCATCGACCGCAGTTCGGTCATTCAAGATACCATTGACGGTATTGAGCTGTTTAGTGGATTTGACGAAGGAGCACGGCAAAAAATCTACTGCGATAATGCGCTCGCCTTATTCCCGCGCTTTCAGTCTGTGGGTTAGCTCCGACCGCCAGCCGCAGCTTTGTCCCGCGTGGCGTTTAGATAAAGCGCCCGCATGTCCTCCATTGCTTTGATGCAAACTGGGTCCATATCTTCTTGCGGCTCTGGATCTATGCCCCAATAGCCGAATTTATCCTCGCCCCTGAGGAGCATGGCTGTCGAGCCTTCGAAGCGGGTTTCTCTCACGTGCGGTGCGACGTAGTGGATGGCGAGACCAATGCGGGGGTGATCGGCATTATTTGGCAGCGAGCCGTGCACAACACTTTCGTGATGGAAAACAATTTCGCCAGCTTTCAGAACGGCGTATTCAGCTTGGCTCTCATCAACGTTCGGCACGGTTTGGCCGACTGGAATGAGATTATTCTCATGCGGCTTTAATTCGTGAACAGCCGGCGGCCCCTTATGACTGCCGGGGATATATCTGACGCAGCCGGACTCCAAATCAGAGGGATTAAAGGCGAGCCAAGCGGTTAGGGTGTCCGCTGGCTCAAAGCCATAAAAGAAGCTGTCTGTATGCCACGAAACATAGCCCGGGTCCCTGGCTTTTTTACTGAAAAAGGAAGCGCCCCAACATAAAATATCCGGTCCGATGAGGTCTTCTACGGCATCCAATAATTTTGCTTCGCGCACGACATCGCAGAGCCAGAGGAAAGGGAGCTGAGCTTTGATGCGAAACTTATCCATCGGCGAGTCGCCAATTTTATCTTCCAAAGCGGTATATTTTTGAAAGAGCGCTGAGATTTCATCTGATGAATAAAGCGGAAAGGGAAACAGAAATCCCTTTTCCTCATAACCATTAACCTGTTCGGCGGTAAGAACTTTATCCATTGTTCGTTTCTTTCCAAAAATTCTTCCAAAGTATGGCAATTATTCTCAATGAAGCAAATAAGTGTTTGATAAAAAATGGTTAGAATTGATAGTAGTGGGATAAAAGATACATATAACGTCTTTCAGGCAATAAAATTTGGATGGGGAAAATGTCACTTTTAAAACTTTCAATCGCGACGACCGATTACGATCATTTCCGTGATTTTCGGCTTGGCTCTGTTCAAGCCGAAGGCATCGATGTGAATTGGATGAATTTGGGTCATCATGAATGTTTTGCCCGCTTTACCGCCAATCGCGAATTCGATGTCGCTGAATTGTCATTTGCCAAATTCACCACCCAGGTGACTCGCGAGAACAGTGATGTGGTCGGCTTGCCGGTGATCTGCTCCCGGTTGTTTCGATTTAGTTCTTTCTATGTGAATAAAAATAGTGGGATCAAATCTGTGGAAGATTTGAAAGGCAAAAAAATTGGCTCACCTGAATGGGCGCATTCGGCTGCGGTTTATATGCGGGGCTGGATGCATAATGAAATGGGCGTCAAGCTCACCGATGTCCATTGGTATCAAGCGGGTGCTAATTCGCCCGGGCGCAAAGAGAAGGTTGAGCTTAATCTACCTGATGGCATGCAGCTTACCCGCGTCGAAGACAAATCACTTAGCGAAATGCTGGCGAGCGGCGAAATTGATTGCGCGATTATCGCCCGCCCACCAACTTGCTTTTTGGAGGGTCATCCTGACGTTGAGCGGCTTTATCCAGACTATCTCGAGATGGAAGAAGAGTATTTCCAGAAAACTAAAATTTGGCCGATCATGCATATTATTGCCATGCGGCGCCAAATTCTGGACGAAAACCCTTGGGTAGCGCGAAATCTATTCAATGCCTTTCAAGAATCAAAAAGACGCAGTTTGGAACGGCTGTTAGATCCTGCCGTCTCACGCTACCCACTGGCCTGGCTGCCGACCTATGCGCGTAAGATGCAGGATATCTTTGGCGAGGACCCATTTCCCTATGGTATCGAAGAAAACCGCGCAACCTGGGAGCAAATGGCGCTTTATACCTATCAGCAGGGTATAGCCCATCGCCAATTCACGCCGGAAGAAATTTTCCCGGAAGGGATTATGACCAAGGTGATCGTTTAGCAGCATTACCCGTTAAGAATGCTTTTTTCCATGATGTCGCGCAGTTCGTCGGTGACTTTGGGCTCAAGTCCGAACCAGCGCTTCCAGGCGGGTGGGCCTTGGTGGATAAGCATGCCGAGCCCGTTAACTGTTGCATTGCCGCGCTCGCGAGCGGCCGCAAGAAAAGGTGTTTCAAGTGGCGTGTAAATAATGTCGGCGACCAAGGCATCCGCTGAAAGATTGTCGAGCTTGATATCCAATGCGGTCTCACCAACCATGCCCTGACTTGTTGTATTGACGACCGTGGCAGCCCCTTCAAGCGCGTCATGGCGCTCTTCCCAGTCTATCACCTTAATCGGCGCACCAAATTCCTCGGCGATTGCCAGGGCCTTCTCATGGGTTCGGTTTACCAGACGAATTTCCGGAGCACCTTCGTGTTGCAGCGCATAGCAAACGGCCCGGCTGCCACCACCACCACCGATAACCGTTGCCGGGCCAGCATCCGCCCGCCAGTCCGGTTGTTGATGTTTTAAATTACCGAGAAAGCCCAGCCAGTCATTGTTGGTGCCGAAGAGCGAGCCGTCCTCATTGATGACAATGCAGCTGATCGCGCCGATTTTGCGAGCGACGTCATTAACTTCATCAACGATTTCCATCGCTTCCATCTTGTGTGGGATGGTGACATTGCAGCCGGAAAATCTCAGCGGGTGCATGCCGCGGAGCGCGTCTTCCAGTGTTCCTGGTTTAATGGCTAAAGGGATATAGGTGCCGGTCAGCCCTTGTTGTTCCATCCAGTAGTTATGCATCAGAGGCGATCGGGAATGCATAACCGGCCAGCCAATAACGCCCAAGAGATGAAATTGATCTGATCCGCTCATAATCTGGTCCTAAGCTCCGGCTTCGAGTTTGGCGCTGAAATGGTCCCAAGTGCGTTTGAAAAGATTTTCATTCCACAACTTGCCTCGAGCGGCGGTTATTTCCTCATCACTAAATTGATACGGCTCGCCGATTTGCAGCGTCATATACTGACGATAGGCATTCTCTTCCAGGTAGTTGATCAGCACAAAGGCATCGACGATGTTTTTACCGACGGTGACGGCGCCATGA
Organism: Rhodospirillaceae bacterium; assembly: GCA_018649725.1. GTDB lineage: Bacteria > Pseudomonadota > Alphaproteobacteria > Rhodospirillales > UBA2165 > TMED23. The sequence goes on from JABIHH010000029.1 coordinate 53,250, forward strand.
GCTTTCATGAGGGCTGCGGGACTGTCGCCCAAGGTGTCAGAGAGCCGTTTGGACATCTCCGGATTGTTAATTGAATTAGGTGAATCGAGAAGAGGCAAGGGGTAGACCAAGGAGCCTTGCGCAAAGACCGGCTGATAATCCTTGCCGGCAAGGGTTAAAAAAGTCGACCATTTGGGATGGGCGTGAACAATCGCCTGGACATCGGGTCGGGCTTTGTAAATACCGGCATGGAGATGGAACTCCAAAGGCGGTTTGCCGTTTCCGTCCAAAACATTGCCATCGAAATCGATCGTGCAGATGTCTTCGGGGGTGAGTTGGCTGCGTTGGCAGGAGCCGATATTAATAAACATATTGTCTTCATTGACGCGGATGCTGGCATGACCGTTATAGTCAATGATGCTGGCGTTTTCGAGCATTCGAATACATTGGACCAGTTGCTGTTTTTGTTCGATTTCATTTCCCATGATGTGTCCTTTTTTTTTAGCCTACCAGTTTGTTTGTTCGCGTATTTCCCGTCGCCACAGATCCCAGGCGCGTAGGGCAGCGCCTTGGTTTGGACCATCTGCCAACACGCCTTCTTCTTCGCTTAAGGCCGCAATCGGCCGGCCATTGCTAAGCGCCTGGGTCCAATGCTGAATACGCGCATTAACCTCGGTGTAGACGGCATGAAACACTGCTTCTTGAATGGTTGTGCCGCAGGCTACCGAGCCATGCGCCCGCATCAAGGCAATGTCTTTGTCGCCCAAAATTTCATTGAAAGCGTCACTTTTTGCATGGTCGCTGACCAACATATCGGTGGCGCCAAATTTTTCGCTGATATCGAAGACCGGGACGCCGGCGGCAACGAAGGCCGCGTTGTGGAACATCGCGCACATTTTCTCATCAACCAGCCCAAAGGGGATGACCGAAGGGGAGTGGCTGTGCACCACTGATTGGACGTCGGGCCGTGCTTTATAAATTCCGCCATGGATAAAGCGTTCCAGAAAGCTGCCCCGACCATCGGCATTGCAGGGCTCGCTCTCGAGATCATATTCGATGATATCGTCGGGCGAGACCAAGGCGGGCGCCATGGATTTGGACATGAAATAACGATCGGGGTTATCCGGATGGCGGTGCGAAATATGACCGAAAGCATCGACCACACCTTGAGCGGCCAAGATACGGGAGGCGGCGGCAAGGTTAGCTAAAAACTCTTCAGTGACGGGGCCACCGGATTTTGGGGCATCGCTCATTTGTTGTTTCCATCGTAAGGTTCCAAAGCTCTTAGAAGGCTTTTAAGGAGTATCGCGGTCTCGTCTATTTGTTTTTTGTTAAGCCCTTTTGACAATTGCTGACCATAATCTTCCAATACAGCAGGTAAGACTTTTTCGGCCAGGGTAATACCTTTTTTGGTTAGCTTTACCGACATGCTGCGCTTGTCATTGGCGCTTTTATGGCGGGAAATTAAATTGCGTGTTTCGAGGTTATTGAGAACCTTTGTAATACCACCCGGTGTTATAAGAGTGGCTTCTCTAAGTTCTGTTGGCGTGAGTTTAAAAGGTGGCTCAAGCGTTCGTAGGGTGGCAATAACCTCAAATTCGGCAGGCGTTAAATCGAACTCTCGTTTCACTTTAATGCGTGAATTTTCATAAATAATATCGCGGATGCGAAACAGCCGAATGACCAAGCCGCCGATCGGCGAGCTACCAGCCGGCCAATTCACCTTTTTGCGTTCAATAAGATCTTCCGCGGTATTTATTTTGTCTGTCAAACTCAGCCTCTAATAATTTGTTTAATTGTTTATGATCAAACAATCTTCATTAATAAAGCAAAGATTTAATCATCCTTCTTCGATGGTTCGATAGCCTGTCGCGACGTGAGCGAGATGCTTGGGGTCTTCATGGGGCTCATTGCCGCGCCAAACGATATGAAGGTCGGTTCGGATTAGGATAAAGTCCCGTTGGTAAAGTGCGCGCGCAGCTGGGCAATCTACCGCTAGTGTATTAAAAGGCGCGCCAATATCAGCAAAGGCTTGCGCCAGACTTTCACTGCCATCGGTCGAATTTGACAAACAAAGCAGAACATAGCTGTTCGGTAAAATATCTTGCAGCGCCGTGCCGTCATCCAGCCTGACATGGGGCAGGCGGGCACCGGCCCAACTGGTTGGCTCATAGGTACGGAATAGATGTTCCGGTCCGCCGGGCTCTTCCCAGATGATCGGCGAGCCGACGTAGCGATAACCCAGTTCAGCGCCAATCATGTCGTTGGTCTTCTTATGCTCGGGTTCGGCAACTTTTATAAGATCCGCCCGGGACTTTTCACCTTCGGGCGTTTCTTCGAACATGATCGGCCCGCACATGGAGCGCCAAATTCTGCGGCCAGAAGAAGCAAATCTCGAAGCCCCGACATTGCGGTCACCAATCTGGCGGCGCTCGACCTCGTAAGAGTTGAGAAGGTTTTCGCCGCCCCAGCCCTCAAGGGTCGCGGCAAGCTTCCAGCTCAAATCAATGGCATCACCGACGCCGGTGTTCATGCCAAGCCCGCCGGTCGGGATGACCAGATGAACCGCATCACCGGCGAGGAACACCCTTTCTCGGCGATAGCGATCCGCCACCAATAGATTTTGCCGCCAAGGATTACAGTTGATGAGTTCATAGTCCAAAGGCAAGGCGATGGTACGTTCAAACATCGCCTTCATTTCCTCTTCATTTTCGACTTTAGAATGAAGCGTAAAATGTTTGGTGCTATCTTGCATAATGAGGAAGGTCGCCCGTTCATCGGCGACGTGGTAATGACGTCCTTTGCCGGGGCCGTCACCCATGGGAATTTTGTCATAGAGATCATCACAGCGGAACAGGGCTTGCTGCAATTGCGAGATGTTGCCTTCACCGCGCAATTTAATATCCAGCTGTTTGCGCACATTGCTGGTACCGCCATCGCAACCAACCATGTAAGTGGCGGTGATTTGCTCTCTCCGGCCATCGGAATACTCAACCTGGGTCGTAACACCGTCGCCATTTTGTTCAAACTCGATAAACTTACAGCCATAGGTCACTTGGACGCTATCAAGCTTCTCCGCCTCTTCTTTAAGCAATGGTTCCAGCGTATATTGCGAGATCAGTTGATACGGCTCCAATGGTAAGGTGCCGTCATTAACTTCCAAAGCTTGCTGGCGGGCGGCATCAACTGACGGGTAGGGGTGGTGAATGAGCGGCGGCTTGTCCAAAGTCGTGACGATAAAAACATCCATCGGAATATCAGAACTGAGTCCGGCGGCACGGATCTTGTCGGCCAATCCCATACGGCGGTAAATTTCCATGGTGCGTGCATTGCAGCGCTCCATCTTCGGCTGAAACTCTGGCGCTTCCTTTTGTTCGATGAGAACGCAGTCAATGCCGCGTTGGCCGAGATCAATTGCCAGGGTAAGGCCAACCGGACCAGCGCCGACAATAAGAACCTTGGTGTCCAAATCAAATTCCTTCGAATTATAAGTAATTATGTATTTATCTAGATTACTATATTGGCTAAGATTATCCCAATGTTCAATTTAAATATTATCGGGGAGAGTGGTTATGTCAGTGCTGTCAGAGGCTATCGAAGGTTTGGTAACCGCCAATCGAATTTTGGCACATGAGGATGTTGTCGACGCCTATGGCCATGTCAGCCTACGCCATCCCGAGAATCCTGAACGCTATTTACTAGCTGGTTCTCGCAGCCCGGCGATTGTCGAGACCGAGGATATTTTGGAATTTGATCTCGATAGTAACTGTATCGACGATAAAGGCATGAAGCTCTATCTCGAAAGCCCCATTCATGGCTCGGTCTTTAAGGCGCGGCCCGATGTAATGGCTGTTGTTCACAATCACTCTTATGCCGTTGTGCCCTTCACGGTGTCTAAAACTCCTTTAAAAGCCATGGCTCACACGTCAGGGCGCATTGGCCATGAGATCCCAAAATGGGACATTAAACATAAATTTGGCGACACCAATTTGCTGGTTGTTAACAATGATCAAGGTGATGACATGGCGAAAGCGCTTGGTAATCATCGCGCGGTATTGATGCGGGGGCATGGTGTAACGGTAACCGGCGGAAGTCTCGAAGATGCGGTGATTACCGCGATTTATTTGCAGGTCAATGCCAAGTTGCAGATGGATGCCATGCGTATGGGCGATGTTGAGTATTTAACCCCTGGTGAAATCGATGAGCGCTTGAAAGGTAATGAAACGCTCGCTGGATTTACCCGCGCGTGGGAATACTTCAGCCGCCGTGCCGGTCGGTAAACAAATAAGGTTAGAAATCAAAGTAAAATTGCGATAAAATCCTTTTTAGTTATATTAGATATTGCGATAAAAAACAAACTATAATACTAATCTAGATTAATAAAAAAAGCTGGTAAGCCTAATGGGAACATAACTTAGGTAGTAATCAAAAGCCAAATACGTTTGGTTTGCTATTGGAGACTATAAGTTATGAAAAGCAGGAAAACGCGTATGCCGGAAGGCGTTCAAATAGCAAGTGGTGAGGGTTTGGCGCGGCCGAATATGGCCTATACCGATCTGCGTGAATGGCTGGTTGAAGCTGAAAAATTGGGTGAGGTTGAAAACGTCACCGGTGCCAGTTGGGAGCGCGAAATAGGCATGGCTTCTGAGTTGGTGCTGCGTGATGATGATGCCCCCTGTGTCGTCTTTGATGAGGTGCCCGGCTATCCCAAAGGCTATCGCGTGCTGACCAATTTCTTTGGTGGTCGTCGCCGCAATATGACCTTAGGTTTTTCTCCTGATCTAACCAAATTAGAGCTCGCCGATTCACACCGTGCTTATCAAGTCGAGGGCATGCCGACCATTCCCTATGAAGTTGTCGAGGATGGCCCGGTCTTTGAAAATGTGCTCGAAGGTAATGACGTTGATATCACTAAGTTCCCAACGCCGGTCTGGCATGAACATGATGGCGGACGATATTTTGGTACCGGGAGCTTTGACGTTACGAAGGATCCGGATTCGGACTGGATCAATGTCGGTTGCTATCGGGTTATGGTGCAGAACGAAAAAGAGGTGAACATCTATATGTCACCCGGCAAACATGGCCGCATTCATCGTGATAAGTTTGAAGAACGTGGTGAGCGGATGCCAATCGTTGTCGTTGCGGGCGGCGATCCAATGATTTTCCTCTCTGCCTGTTCCGAGCTGCCACCCGGTGTTTGCGAATATGATGTCGTTGGCGGCATGCGGGGTGAGGCGGTAAAGGTTGTCAAAGGCAAGCATACTGGCCTGCCATTTCCGGCAAATGCTGAAATTGTCCTCGAAGGATTTATTGAGCCCGGTAAGAAGCTTTTGGAAGGTCCTTTCGGTGAATGGACGGGCTATTATGCCAGTGATACCCGCGAAGAGCCGGTTATGACCATCGAAGCGATTTATCATCGCAACGATCCCATTATTCTTGGCTGCCCGCCCCAAAAGCCACCAGATGAAATCGGACGTTATCGGGCGGTTACGCGCTCTGCCTTGCTGAAAGAAAACATTAAAAATGCTGGTGTCCCTGACGTGACGGGTGTGTGGGCTCATGAAGTGGGCAGTGCGCGGCTTTTGCTGGGGGTTGCGATCAAGCAACGTTATCCGGGACATGCTCGTCAAGTCGGTCATGTTGCCTCACAATGCCATGTCGGCGCGTATGCCGGCAAATATGTCATTGTTGTCGACGACGATATCGATGTTTCCAGTTTGGAGGATTTGACCTGGGCCATGTTGACGCGGTCAGAGCCATCGGAATCGATAGATATCATTCCGGAAACCTGGTCTACGCCGCTGGATCCGCGGCTTTCACCAGAGGACAAAGCAAAAGGAAAGTTTACAAATTCTCGGGCGGTGATCGATGCGTGCCGTCCGTATCATTGGCGGGACGAGTTTCCGTTGGTGAATTCAATGAGCCCGGAACTCGAAAAAGAGGCTCGCGAGAAGTTCGGCTATTTACTTAATTAGTCGATCCGAATTACGATCAATTATAAAGAAACGAAACGAATTAAATTTAATCACAGTGGAGGAAATAACATGAATAACAAATTTTTATTGACGGCAGCAGCGGCATCCTTTGCCCTGGCTGGCATGGCGGGGTCTGCATCAGCTGGCTTCCCAGAGAAGGATATTACTTTCCTTATTCCTTTTAGCCCTGGTGGCGGCATGGACAGTACATCGCGTCAGATTGCTAAAACCATGGCAAAATATCTGCCCAACAAAGTGAACGTTGTACCAAAGAACGTCCCAGGCGCTGGCGGCCGTAAAGGCTATGGCATACTCGCCAAGTCAAAGCCGGATGGATACACAATCTCGGTTATCAATATGCCGGGTGCAATTATCCCGCAATTGACCGGTAAGAAAGTTAATTTCGATGTGACCAAATTTGTTTGGGTCGGTCGGATGTCTACCAGTCCTTATCTTCTGGGTGTCAGCGGTAAAAGCTCGATCAAATCTTTGAAAGATATCAAAAATCTTGGCCGCGCTTTGAAAGTACCGTCAACGGGCTTTGGCTCAACCGCTTATACATCTGTGAGTGTCGCTAAAACGGTTGTTGGTTTCCCGGTCAAATTTGTTTCCGGCTATAAAGGCTCCAAGCAATATATCGTTGGTGTTGTCCGGGGTGATGGTGATGCAGCCATGGCACCGACGCAAACGTTCAGAAAGTTTTTAAAATCTGGCGACATTCGGGGCATCGTTACCTTCGAAGCTAAATCCAGCTTTAAAGGCGTGCCGACAATTGCTGAAGCCGGCTATCCTGAACTTACAGGTCTTGGTGTGGAGCGCATGGTTGCGGCGACACCTGGAACCCCTGCGGCTATCGCAAAAATCCTTTCGGCTGCGATCACAAAAGCAGCGGCCGATGTTGATTCCCAAGCTTGGGCTAAGAAAACACGGCGTCCGTTCAGTCATTTGACTGGTAGCCAAACTCAAGCAGCCGTTGATAGAGCGCTTGGTATTTTCAAAAAATATCCAGCAGCTTTGGCGAAATAAATAGCCATAATTCTAGGCTCGAAAATTATCCGGCGGAGCTCACCAGCTTCGCCGGTTATTTTCATCTTTTGAAAATTTTGAATAGATATTTGTAAATATGTTCGAATCAGCATTTGAAGCACTCGCACTCCTTTTCACCATAAAGGGCAGTTTGTTCTTAGGGCTTGGGGTCGGTATTGGTCTTGTATTCGGTGCCATTCCAGGTCTTGGCGGCACCACGGCGATTGCGCTGCTAATCCCGCTTACCTTTGGTATGGAGCCTTATGAAGCGATAACGCTCATTGGTGGTGTGATGGGTTCGGTGGCTTTTGGCGGATCGATTTCTGCCATTCTTTTAAATACCCCAGGTATCGCACCCAATGCGGCGACTTGTTTTGATGGTTTTCCGCTGGCCCAACAGGGTAAGGCCGGTATGGCCATTGGTGCGGCGGCAACCGCCTCATCACTGGGCGGACTTATTGGTGTGGCGATTTTGGTTGCCGTTATTCCGGTTGCTAAGCAAATTGTCTTGTTGTTTGGCCCACCAGAATTTTTTGCCTTGGCCATCTTGGGCTTAGGCGCGATCGCGCTTTCGACCGGTGGTAAATTTCTGCGCGGTTTGATTGCCGGCGGTGTTGGTCTGGCGCTTGCTTTTGTCGGCTTTGATGCGGTCAATGGCGGTGATCGCTTTACCGGCGGTTATGAATATCTGTTGGACGGCATTCGATTGGTGCCCACGCTAACCGGTATTTTTGCCATCGCCGAAATGATCAATTTGACGATTAAGGGCGGTACGGTAGCTACTGGAGACCGCAAGGACCTTAAAATTTCCCGCGTCTCCGATGGTGTTAAAGCGGTGTTTCAAAATTTCCCAATCTTACTACGCGGCTCCGCAATTGGTGCATTTATTGGTGCTATTCCAGGCGTCGGCGGCACGGTCGCCTCTTTCCTGTCTTATGCCTCGACCGTCCAGGCTTCTAAAAATCCAGAGAGTTTCGGCAAAGGCAATATTCAAGGTGTAATCGCTCCAGAATCTGCTAATAACGCGAAAGACGGTGGCGCGCTTATCCCAACACTCGCCTTTGGTATTCCGGGCAGCGCTGAAATGGCTATTTTCTTAGGCGTGTTGATCCTGCACGGCTTGGAGCCGGGCCCGATGATGCTGATCGAGCATGAAGGTGTGGTTTTCAGCCTGATCATTGCTGTCGCTTCGGCGGCCATATTTGCCTCTATCATTGGCCTGATTTTGGCCAGATGGCTTTCCCTGATTACCTTGGTGGATGTTCACATCTTGGCACCGACCGTGGTATCTGTCGCTTTGGTGGGTGTTTACGCGCTGCATAATTCTATGGGCGATGTGATCGAGGCGGTTGTCTTCGGTGTTATCGGCTTCCTGATGATCCGCTACGACTATCCGCGCATCACAGCGGTTATCGCCCTGGTGTTGGGCGATCTGGCAGAGCGCAGCTATCACCAGTCGATTATGATCGGTGATGGCGATCATTCGATATTTTATTCAAGACCGATTTCTCTCGGACTAATCATTGTGACGATTGCAATTATCCTATCGCCGTCGGTCCGAAACTATCTTAGAAACCGAAAGAAGGAGGTTTAATCCATGGCTGATTCACCTGGCATGAATTCTCCACATTCCGACTATCGGATCATCAATATGATGCCACCGCTCTTGATTTTGGCCTTTGGTATTGTTTTTCTTGTTTGGTCGTATAGTTACGAAGATCAAGCGCAACAAGTACCGGTATTGGTCGGTTGGAGCTTGATCGTCCTCGCGTTTTTGGACGTTATTGCAGCCACTGGAACTGGCGTTGGTAATGCGATCAAAGTCTTTTTTACCGGCACCATTGTTGGTGAGGGAAGCGCTAATCCCAGCTCCCAGCCTTTGTCAAAGGTTTTGGTGGCAATGGCTTGGCCCATTGGTTTTGTCATTGGCGTCTATTTCTTCGGCTTTATTTTTGTCATTCCAATTTATGTTTTCACCTTCGTTTTATTTCAAGGAAAAATGCGGGTTAGGCAGGCTGGTATAGCGGCGATTATTGCCACAGCCTTTACTTGGATCGTTTTCGAGCAGCTGATGAATTACGAAGTTTATTCTGGCCTTTTCTTCACCGGGTCGTGAGCAACAGTGATGAACATGACACCATGGGATAAATATATTACTGAGCAGGATCGGGCGGTTCTCGATGCGTGCGGACAAGGCATGTCGATGGGGCTCGGTAAACATCCTGCGGTTTTGGTCATCGATGTAAATTACGCTTTCTGCGGCGAGCAGAGCTTACCAGTGTTGGACTCGATCAAGCAGTGGAAGCGTTCTTGCGGTGAGGTTGCCTGGCAGGCGGTGCCGGTCATCCAGTCTATCATTGCAGCAGGGCGCGTTAAAAACATCCCAATCATCTATAGCACCGGCTTCGAGCGCAGTGGCCATTGGCGACGAGGGGGCTCGGACTGGAAAAAATCCTGGACCAATGAGCGTGGGGCAGCGCCTGAAGAGGGGCGGAAGAATTCCCGTCTCGGATCAGATATCATTGACGAAATAGCTCCCCATGAGGATGACATTGTAATTAAAAAGCAAAAGCCAAGCGTCTTCCATGAAGCACCATTGGAAAGCCATCTCACAATGTTTGGCGTTGATAGCCTCATTGTCTGTGGGACGACGACATCGGGATGTGTGCGGGCGACCGTGACCGATGCATTTAGCCGAAATTATCGGGTGGCGGTGGTTGAAGATGCCTGTTTCGATCGCTTGCAGTCTTCCCATGCGATGACCTTGCTCGACCTTAATTTAAAATATGCCGATGTTATTTCGAGCCAAGAGGCTTTGGCCTGTTTGTCCGAACTTGGCGACCAAAAGGAGTAAAATACATGCCGCATGAATTAGAGGGAATGGTCCACTGGCACGAGCCGACCGGCCAGCAACGGGCGGGTTATGGCGAATTTGAATATCCAAAATTGGCCTATGACCACTATATGGAAGCCGAAGGTATTCCGACTTTTCGCGGCCTTGGTATCGAGAAAGTACAAAATTTGCCGCTTGTTAACTGGAAGCGCATGGGCGGGCGCGGCCACTTTATTCAATTGCATGGCACCGAAGGAAAGTGGGGCTGCTATGTGGTCGAAGTGCCGGGAGCTGGCGCGCTCAATGTTGAACAGCATATTTATGAAGAAATATTTCTTGTTGTCGAAGGGCGTGGCACCACTGAAGTTTGGCTCGAAGAGGGCGGCAAAAAGCATATCTTTGAATGGCAAGAAGGCTCGCTTTTCTCGATCCCGGTCAATGCTTTTCACCGCATCGTCAATGCGACGTCCAGCCCGGCTTTGCTCCTGGCAGGAACAACGGCTCCTAACGTTATGAACCTCATCAATAACGTCGATATGATTTATAATTGCCCGTATAAATTCACCGATCGGTTCAGCGGTGACGATGATTTCTACAAACCAAGTGATGATATTGAGCCCGATCCGATACGCGGCCTAGCTATGCGGCGAACGAATATGGTGCCGGATATCTTCAATTGCGAATTACCTCTGGATAACAGGCGCTCACCCGGCTGGCGACGCGTCGAGCCCTTTATGACAAATAATAAATTTTATCTTTGGGCCGGTCAGCATGACACCGGAAAATATTCCAAAGCCCATGCGCATACGTCAGCGGCGGTTTTGATCTGTATTAAAGGCAAGGGTTATACTCATACCTGGCCTGAGCATCTCGGACCTAATCCTTGGAAAGATGGCCATGGCGATAAGGTGCAGCGGCTTGATTATGAGCCGGTCGGGATGATTTCAGCCGCCCCCGGTGGCGCGCGTTGGTATCATCAGCATTTCAATGTCTCGAAGGAGCCATTCCGCCTGACAGCTTGGTTTGGTCCCAATCATCCAAGCCTGGAAGGCCTGACTCCCGGTGAGAAGCAAATAGATTATACCGGAATGGATATCAACGAAGGTGGCACGGCCATTCCCTATTGGATGGAAGACCCCCATATCCGCGATGAGTTTGAAGCCAAGCTCAAAGCGGCCGGCGGTGAATCCCGTATGGGCAATGAGCTTTATGCCGTCCCCAATAACGATGACCCCAAACCGGATAGAAAGTTTGTCCAAAGTTGATAAACATAATTGCGCGAGCTTCGAGGACAGGTCTGTAATGTCTGGTGCTAAGGATGGCCGAGTTTTCTTCACCAATACTGAGCGCAGCTTGATGGAAGAAGATGTTATCGAGCTTTCAAGCGTCGGTGTGGATATCGGCTCTTCGACCTCGCATCTGTTGTTCTCAACTATTGTGCTTGAGCGTTTGGATGCGCGCTACGTCGTGGCGGACCGGATTGTTCGTTATCAATCCAATATCCTGATAACACCTTACCGGGGTGATAGTGACAGCGAGATCGATGCCAACAAATTGGGTGCGTTTATTGAGCAAGAATATAAAACGGCCAAAATTGATCCTGATGAGATTGATACCGGTGCCCTTATTTTGACCGGTGTTGCTGTGCGCCGCCAAAATGCCCGGGCGATTGGAGAGCTTTTTGCCGATCAAGCGGGTAAATTCGTCTCGGTCAGTGCGGGCGATGATTTGGAGACTTTGATGGCGGCTCATGGGTCGGGTGCGTTGGCCCTCTCTATCCGCAATCAGGGCAAAATCATGAACATTGATGTCGGTGGCGGCACGACCAAGATTGCCATCTGTGATCAAGGTGAAATTTCTAAAATGACAGCAGTCGAAGCGGGTGCGCGTCTGGTTGCTTTTGATGGCGCAGGGAAAATAATCCGTATAGAGCCGACGGCGCGGTTTTATTTGGATCAGTTGAATATCGAAGCTGAAATCGGCACGTTGCTAATGGATGAGCAACGAAATCAATTAGCCGACGCAATTGCTGAGAAAATCATTTCCGCAATTCGGGGTGATGATCTTGGCGAGTTCCTCCGCCTTCCGGCGCTGGGCAAAGTATCTGAGCTTACTCATATGGTTTTCTCAGGTGGTGTGTCTGAGTATTTCTACGGGCAAGAAGCCAACACCTTTGGCGACCTCGGTGCTGAGCTCGGCCAGGCCTTACGTCGCCAGATTGATGAGATTGAAACGTCGGTCATTGAGCCAATTCAAGGAATTCGGGCAACCGTTGTCGGCGCTTCTCAATATACCGTGCAGGTAAGCGGTAGCACGATTTACCTGGATCCAACCGATATTTTGCCGCTTAAAAACATTCCCGTTCTGTCGCCGGAATTCGATCTCTCCGGCGAGGACATCGTTTGTGCAGATGTCAGTTCAGCGATCCAGGATTCATTAGTGAGATTTAATTTGCAGGAAGGTGATCAGCCCGTGGCACTTGCGTTTCAATGGGAGGGCTCAGCCAGTTTCAAGCGATTGCAGGATCTTTGCCAGGGAATAATTGCTGGCCTTGAAGGTGTTTTAAAAAAAGACCATCCACTCATATTAGTAATAGACGGAGATGTCGGTGGCTTGCTCGGTATTCACTGCCGCCACGAAGAAAATCTCGCAAATCCTGTTGTCTCCATTGATGGTATTCAACTTAAAGAATTTGATTTCATCGATATCGGTGAGGTCTTGAGGTCGACTGGAGCCGTTCCGGTTGTCATCAAATCATTGTTATTTCCAGACCAAGTTCGCTAAGGAGTAAGACACATGTTGTCACAAGAACAAAACGAACATTTATGCCATACAGATGCGGGTACGCCGATGGGCGATTTGTTCCGCCGATATTGGACGCCTATCCTGATATCCAATGAGTTGCCGCATCCGGATTGCGATCCAGTGCGTGTTCGGGTCTTAGGTGAAAATCTAATTGCGTTTAGAGATACCGAAAATCGCATCGGTCTAATCGATGAATTTTGCTCGCACCGCGGCGTTTCCTTGTGGTTTGGTCGCAACGAAGATTGCGGCATCCGCTGCCCTTATCATGGTTGGAAATTTGATTATGAAGGCAATTGCCTTGAGCTACCATCGGAAGGCGACAATCCCAAAGCGCGGGCCAAGGTTGGCCTGAAATCTTATCCCTGCATCGAAAAAGGCGGCGCGATTTGGACCTATATGGGACCACCCGAGCTTAAACCGGAAGAGCCGATGCTTGAGTGGACGACATGTGATCCGGATAGCGTTTATATTTCGAGAAGATATCAAGAATGTAACTACCTCCAAGCTTTGGAGGGCGGGATCGATTCCAGCCACGTGACCTGGCTCCACGGCGGCAATATCAATTCTGATCCATTGTTCCAAGGCAGTAAGGGCAACAGATACAATGTTGAAGACCTAATGCCGGTGTTTGATGTCCAGCCCTTTGAAGGCGGGTTGCTGATTGGCGCGCGCAGAAATGCTGATGATGATCAATATTACTGGCGCGTCACACCCTGGATCATGCCCTATCATTCGATTATTGCGCCCAGGGCCGGACATCCAATCGGTGCCCATGCCTGGGTTCCGGTTGATGATCACAATTGCTTTGCCTGGAGCATCAATTACCACCCAAGCCGCGCTTTGTCGGGTAAGGAGCGGGAAGCCATGATGGCTGGCAAGGGCATTCACTCGGTCAATGTCCCGGGAACAAACCTGCCAGCAGCAAATAGAGAAAACGACTATTTGATGGATCGCAACGCCCAACGGATTGGATCGACCTATAGCGGTATCGAAGGTATCGCCATGCAGGATGCCTCGCTCCAGGAAAGCATGGGCCCGATTCAGGATCGTACCCGTGAAAACTTGTGCGGCACGGACAATGGTGTTGCGATGACACGCCAATATCTGACCCGCATGGCAAAAGCTAATCAAGATGGCGGCGATATTATCGGCCTGGAACCAGATCAGCAGAAAGTACGGTCAGTTGCTTGCGAATTGCCACGCGACGTCAATTTCACGGAAGGGGCTAAAGATGGGCTGTTTCCGGAACCGGGAAGTGACCCGATGACGGTTTAAGGTGATTTATGACTGAAACAGCTTTACCTATTGTTGCGCTCTCCGGGGGTGATCCCGCAGGGATTGGGCCTGAACTATGCATGAAAGCAGCGCTTTCAAGTGATGTGGCGGCGATCTGTCGGCCCTTAATGTTCGGTGATCGCCGGGTAATGGATAGCCATGCCGAAGCCTGCGGTATCGATATTGTATTCGATGGCTATCAAGCTGTTTCAGACATCGACTGGAACGCGCCGGGAGCAAAGCTGGTAGAACTGGATTTATTCGGCAATGCGCCTTTTGAGATGGGCGTGATTAATGCGGCCAATGGCAAGGCGTCGGTTGAGTGTGGTGCCGCAGCGATTAAGGCTGCTTTGGGCAAAGAAGTTGGTGCTGTTGTCGCCGCTCCTCAAACCGAGCAGAGCATTCATTTAGCGGGGATAGAATTTGATGGCTATCCGTCTTTCGTTGCGCGCCAAACCGGTATGGCGCCGGACGATGTTTATCTGATGGTGTGTTTTGATCACTATCGCATCGCCCATGTGACGCTGCATGCCAGTGTACGGCAATCGTTAGATCTGATTACTCAGGAACGGGTTCAGCACATCATTTCTGCGGTGAACGACACGTTACTTAAAATTGGCATCAAGGAGCCCAAAATCCTGGTCGGTGGCCTCAACCCGCATGCCAGCGAACGTGGTCTTTTTGGTAGCGAAGAAGCAGAAATCATTGAGCCGGCCATTGCGTCGAAAAAAGCCGAGGGGATCCTTGTCGAAGGCCCGATTGGGGCGGACTTGCTGACGCACCAGGAAGGGTATGATGCCTTTATCGTCATGTTGCATGACCAAGGACACATTCCAGCCAAGCTTTTGGCACAACACCGAACCGCTGGGCTATCTATTGGCAGTCCTATTTTGTTTTCCTCCGTCGCGCATGGCAGTGCCCATGACATTGCCGGGCAGGGGAAGGCGGAGCCGACAGCGGTGATAGAAGCCATCCGCCGGTTGGTGGGCTAAACACAAGATGAGCATTAACGGGGAATAGACATGACCGATCTTTCATTAACGCTGGCAATCGCCGATTACGATCACACGCGTGATTTGGTGTCTGGGCA
>JABIHH010000022.1 GCA_018649725.1 Rhodospirillaceae bacterium
CCCCCCTTGAGGGGGGGGGACTCTATAATAATGCGAGGAGCTTGCTCATATCATCAATCACCACATCAGCGCCCAGGCCTTGCAAAACTTCCGCATGTCCCGGGCCACAATGCCCGCCGCCGGTGAAGCCGATGCAATACATCCCGGCAGCTTTGGCCGCGGTCACGCCGGCTTTGCTGTCTTCGATGACGACACAGTTGCTTGGTGTGGTATTCATTTGGCTTGCCGCATGGAGGAATAGATCTGGGGCTGGCTTGGCATGCTTCACCATCTCGGCGTTAAATATGTGAGGGGCAAAGCGATTATAAAGGCCAACGGTTTCCAAAGCAGGTTTAAGGCGGAGCATACGACCGCTTGAAGCGACGCAGCTTGGTAGGTCCAATTGATCCAACAGGTTCTCAATACCAACGATAGGTTCCAAATCGGTTTCAATGGCCGCCAGGAAAAGGGCCAAATGTCCGGCCCAAAACTCTGGCGTCAAATCCACCTCATAGCGATCTTTAATATCTGCAATGACGCCCTTGATACTGGTGCCGATATGATGCTCGACCACCTCTTCATAGGAGATCGCCACACCAAAATTATTCAATGCAGTTTCCATCGTTCGGCACGCTATCGGTTCACTATCGATCAGAACACCGTCGCAATCAAAGATGATAAGGTCTGTCATCAATACCTAAAGTGCACTTTCGATGGCTTTGCCGAGATCGGTGGTATTTGCTGTGCCGCCCATATCCGGCGTCATGCACGAACCATCCGCGAGGACCGTCTCGATCGCCGAGATAATATTGGCCGCGGGTTCGGTCTCACCGAAATGATCGAGCATCATCGCACCGGACCAAATTTGGCCGATCGGATTGGCGATGCCTTGGCCGGCAATATCAGGGGCCGAGCCATGCACGGGCTCAAACATAGAGGGAAAGTCGCGTTCAGGGTTGATATTGCCGGAAGGCGCGATGCCGATGGTGCCGGTTACCGCAGGTCCTAAATCTGACAAAATATCACCAAATAAATTGGAGCCGACAACAACGTCGAACCAATCGGGATTGCGCACGAAATGCGCCGTCAGAATATCAATGTGGAATTTATCAACTTCGACATCGGCAAAATTTTTATGCATCTCGACGACGCGCTCATCCCAATAAGGCATGGTGTGGATGATACCGTTGGATTTGGTTGCTGAGGTCAGATGTTTTTTAGGCCGGGACTGAGCCAATTCGAAAGCATATTTCAAAATTCGGTCTACGCCGCGCCGCGTGAAGTTCGATTGCTGCGTTACGATCTCCTCTGGTGTGCCGCCATAGAGCTTGCCGCCAATCTCAGAATACTCGCCTTCAACATTTTCGCGCACGACATAGAAATCGATGTCACCCGGCTCGCGGTTGGCCAGCGGGCTCGGCACCCCTTCGAACAGGCGCACAGGCCGCAGATTGACGTATTGGTCATATTCTCGCCGATACGGGATCAACAAACCCCAGAGCGAGACATGATCCGGCACGCCTGGAAAACCGACAGCGCCGAGATAAATCGCGTCGTGTTCTCGGGTCTGCTCAATGCCGTCATCTGGCATCATCTGGCCGGTTTCTTTGTAGGTCTCACAAGACCAGTCGAACATATCCCACTGGAATTTAATTTCGTGCTTGCGGCCTATCGCATCCAAAACCCGAATGCCTTCAGGGACAACCTCTTTGCCAATTCCGTCGCCCGGAATTGTTGCAATCTTATAAGAGCTCATAATCGTGGGACTTTCGTTAGTTTAGCTGTTTTTCCATGTAGAGAATTTTCTCTAACGGATTATCGTAATATTGGCCGATTTCTTCAAACCCAAATTTACGATACATGTCGATCGCGGTCTGCAGGCGTTGCTCGGTATCAAGACGTATTGTCGCATAGCCCGCCTTTTCGGCAGCCGCAATAATATCTTCAGTGAGCTTACGGCCAACCCCCTGCCCTCTATATTCATCTCTAAGATACAGCCGCTTTAACTCGCAGACACCGTCATCGTCTAGCGGGCGCAAAGCAACAACGCCTGCGGGCTCACCTTTCTCTGACCAGGCGATTAGAATTTGACCTTGAGGTTCTGCATATTTTCCCGGCAAACTTGCCAGCTCTTCATCGAAGCCTTGAAATCACAAATCGACTTGTAGCCATTCCTGATATTCAACAAACATCTGGCGCACAATCTCAATGTCTTCTGGAACGCGGGCTGTGCGAATTTCGATCGCCACCTCTAGCCTCCCCTCAAAATGCTTCGAAACGTTTCAGCGTCTACATTACCACCAGAATTCACCAGACCAACTTTTTTTCCATCACTTTTCTGTTTTAGTAGGGCCGCCAATGGCGCCGCCGCAGCCCCTTCTGCCAGATTATGAGTGTCGGTATAATAATTTCGCATAGCGGCTTTGATCTCTTCTTCAGAGACTCGCACAACGTCTTCGACGCCGTCCAAAATAATTTCCAAGGCGTTGGCATCCGGCACCCGGCAGGCCAATCCGTCGGCTATGGTATCAGCGGTATTGGTTGAGACAGCTTTTTTCTGCTCAAAGGACAATGCATAACTCGCCGCATCTTCCGCCACGACACCGATAATTTTAGTTTTGAGCCCGAGCGCATCGCGCGCCGAGACCATACCGCAGATCCCTGAGCCCATGCCGATCGGCACATAGACGACATCTAAATCATCACAGGCGGTGAGAAATTCCATCGCATAGGTACCGACACCCGCGAGTATCCACGGATGAAAGGCTCCCACCATATGAAGTTGTTTTTCCTGGGCCAGGCTTTCCGCATACTCACGAGCTTCTTGGTAATCATCGCCGTACTCAATCAGCTCGGCGCCCAGGGCCCGCATCGCATTATTTTTCTCAGGATTATTACCATGTGGCACGAGAATGGTGAGCGTCATGCCGTATCTCGCTGCGGCAAAAGCCAGGCTTTGGCCATGATTACCGCGCGTCGCCGAGATGATGCCTTTAACGTCAGGTTGCTCACGGCTGAGATGATCCATATAGGTCAGACCACCTCGCACCTTGAAAGCTCCGATGGGCGTATGGTTCTCATGCTTGACCCAAACTTCAGTACCGGCGCGCTCACTTAGCAACGGCCACAAGATTTCCGGCGTTGGCTTAAGATAGCGATAGACAATATCCTGCCCAGCCGTCAATTCATCTAGCGATAAAGTATCCATAATGCGCCTCCAACCCTAAGGTCGCGATTTCGGAAACGCGCGTCAATGGAAACATTGTCGGGTTACAAATTGTCTGGCGACAATCGAGGTTTAGAATTCACCAACTGTATGAGCGTGATTGAGGGGGCCATGTCCTTGGCCATAGCCGGGCGCCGTGCGGATGGCTTCTTGAACGTAGTTGCGCGCCCGGGCGACGGCCTCACGCAAACTTAGGCCTTGCGCAATACTCACCGCGATGGCGGAAGCCAATGTGCAGCCGGTACCATGCGTGTGCGGGGTATCGATGCGCGGACTTTTATAAATATCAGCAACTGTGCCATGTTCCATCAGCAAATCTACCACCTCCGGGCCCTCACGATGGCCGCCTTTGAGTAAGACCGCTTGCGGACCCATGAAAGAGAGCGCACCGGCAAGTTCTTCTGCCTGCTCAATGGCCGGTGCTTTCAAACCGGTCAAGGCCTCGGCCTCTGGGAGGTTCGGTGTCAGGATTGTTGCACGCGGGATCATAAGAGATTTAAGCGCTGCCATTGCCTCATCGGCTAAAAGCGACGCGCCGCCTTTAGCAACCATCACCGGGTCCACCACAACGGGCACGTCCGGCGCTTCATTGGCGAGTGTCGAGCAAACGGCCTCAATAATTTCCGGGCTATGGAGCATGCCGATCTTAATGCAATCGGCACCAAGGTCGCTTAAAACGACTTTCATCTGCTCAGCAACAAAGCTCGCTGGTGCGTCATGAATGCCATACACACCTTGAGTATTTTGCGCCGTCAGCGCGGTAATCGCGGTCATGGCAAAGCCATCCAGCGCCGTGACGGCTTTGATATCAGCCTGAATACCTGCCCCACCGCCGGAATCAGACCCTGCAACTATTAGAACGCGACCTTTCAAAACACTCTTTCCCTGTGAATCCTATTTGTATCTCACGAAGCGGCGGCGCGTTCAATCTCGGCGGCGATATCGTCAACGATATGGCTGATCAGGGCGGCATCCTCGCCTTCCGCCATAACGCGGACCAGCGGCTCGGTGCCGGAGGGGCGGATGAGGATACGACCGGCATCCTGCAACTTAGCTTTACCGGCGGCAATGGCTTGTTTAACGCTCGCCGTTTCCCATTCAGCCTGTGCGTTCACCTTCACATTTTTTAGCAATTGAGGTAGCGGCTCAAACACCCGGCAGACCTCGCTGGCGGGTTTCTCAGAGCGGCGAATTACCGCCAAAACCTGTAAGGCAGCGACAAGCCCATCACCCGTCGTGCTGTAATCTGATAATACTATATGGCCGGATTGTTCGCCGCCAAGGTTGAAGCCGTTGGCCCGCATGTGTTCAACAACATAACGGTCTCCCACGTTGGTCCGCACCAAAGACAATTCCAAGCTGTCCAAAAAGCGCTCGAAGCCAAGATTAGACATCACCGTCGCAACAACGCCGCCGCCGGTGAGTTTACCTTCTCGGGCCCAATAGCTAGCGACAGCTCCCATGATTTGATCGCCGTCGACCATCTTGCCATTTTCATCTGAGATCAGCACACGGTCGGCATCGCCATCAAGCGCAATGCCGATATCCGCTCCATGGGCGGCGACTTGGGATTGCATGAACTCTGTCGAAGTCGAGCCACAGCCCAAATTAATATTATAGCCGTCTGGATCAACGCCTACTGGAATAACCTCGGCCCCTAATTCCCAAAGCACGGTTGGTGCCACTTTATAAGCCGCGCCATTGGCGCAATCGATGACAATTTTAAGGCCATCCAAGGTTAGCCCACGGGGAAAAGTCTGCTTCACAAATTCGGTGTAGCGGCCTTGCGCATCTTCCAGGCGGAGCGCCCGACCAAGATCCTTTGGTTCAGCCAAGTCATCGGACATGTCGCCATCAATGCGGGTTTCAATCTCAAGCTCAACGGCGTCTGATAATTTATAGCCGTCGGGGCCAAACAATTTAATGCCATTGTCCTGGTATGGATTGTGTGAGGCTGAAATCATAACACCGAGATCGGCACGCAGGCTCCGGGTTAACATGGCAACCGCCGGGGTCGGCATCGGGCCAACCAGGATCGGATCCATACCAGACGCAACAAAGCCTGCGGTCAAAGCAGGCTCAATCATATAGCCTGACAGCCGCGTATCTTTACCAATTACGACGCGATGGCGGTGGTCGCCCCGGGTGAAATGCAGGCCGGCTGCTATGCCGACTTTGAGTGCCGTCTCAGCGGTCATCGGCTCTAAATTTGCCGTGCCGCGAATACCGTCAGTGCCAAAGAGTTTCCGTATCATCACTTTAATCTGTCAGGAGGAATATAATATTCACTTAAGGGGTACTTCTAATACAGTGCCAACAAGGCGTCATCTAACTTTTTGTTACCGTATTTTACGCACCTTCGTAACGTAGGGCAGCCAAGGCGTCCCGGGTTTCTGCGACATCATGAACGCGGACAATTTCGGCGCCATTGATGACAGATTTAATCGCTACCGCGAGCGATTCGGGCAGGCGATTCTTAGGTTCTTTGTGTTTGCCGAACTTTCGCGACAAGCCGACCAGGACTGGACAGCCAAGCTCGACCAGCCGATCCAGATTATTTATCAGCTGAAGATTTTGATCCCGCGTCTTACCGAAGCCAAAGCCGGGATCAATAGCGATGCGCTCTTTGGCGATACCGGCAGCAAGGCAAATTTCGATCCGTTGTGCCAAATAATCGCTAACCTCGGAGACGACATCTTCATAGCTTGGATCATCCATCATCGTCGCCGGCTGCCCTTTCATATGCATTAGAATAACCGGGGCTGAGCTTTGAGCGGCAACGTCGAGCGAGCCCTCACCTTCCAAGGCGGTAACATCATTGAGAATTGAGGCACCGGCCGCCAGGGCTTTTCCCATGACATCAGCGTGGCGGCTATCAATCGAAATCAGGGTGCCGGTTTTTGCCAGTTCAGTTATCACCGGAAGAACACGCTCGGCCTCTTCATCAGAGGTGACCGGCGTTGCCCCGGGCCGGGTCGACTCGCCACCGATATCCAGGATATCTGCACCCTCTTGCAAGAGCTGCAAGCCATGTTTGATTGCTGCATCGGCATCAAAAAAATCACCCCCATCAGTGAAACTGTCAGGGGTGACATTGACGATGCCCATAATCAGCGGACGATCTAGAGATAGATTTGCAAATCGACGCGACAGAGCCAAATTAGCCTTCGGGTTGCGGTTCAGGATTGAAATCGCCACCGATGTCCTTATCGGTGTCTTTTTTCCCAGCAGCGCCACTTGTCGGCACTGAAGACTTAGCATGACCATCGGAATGGCCATCATCTTCATCAGGCCGGAAAATCGGCTCACCTCTGAGCAGTGCATCCACTTCGCTACCGCTCAGTGTCTCGTATTCCAACAAAGCTTGCGCGAGCTTTTCAAGATCATCAGCTTTTTCGGTCAGAACTGTTTTAGCTGTCTCCTCAGCTTCTCCAATCAAGCGGCGGACCTCTTCATCGATCAATTTTGCCGTCGCATCGGAAACGTTTTTATGACGTGCAACCGAGTGACCGAGGAAAACTTCCTCGTCATTATCGGTATAGCGCAACGGCCCAAGCTTATCACTGAAACCATATTCGGTAACCATCCGGCGCGCCATATTAGTAGCTTGCTGAATGTCATTACCGGCTCCGGTCGTCACATTCTCTTCGCCGAAGGTAATCTCCTCGGCCAAGCGACCGCCATACATAACAGCCAGTTTGGATTCAAGTTCGAGTTTGGAATAGCTGTATTTATCACGCTCCGGCAGAGACATCGTCACACCAAGCGCACGACCGCGCGGAATAATGGTCACTTTATGCAGCGGATCATGCTTCGGCACATTAATGCCAACGATCGCATGACCGGCTTCATGATAGGCGGTCAGAGCTTTCTCTTCATGGCTCATCACCATTGAGCGGCGTTCAGCGCCCATCATGACTTTGTCTTTGGCGTCTTCAAAATTAGACATTGTGACCATCCGGCCACCGGTGCGGGCCGCCAAGAGAGCGGCCTCGTTGACCAAATTGGCGAGATCAGCGCCCGAGAAGCCCGGTGTGCCGCGCGCAATAACTTTCGCATCGACATCAGGAGCCACCGGCACGTTCCGCATATGAACTTTAAGAATTTTCTCACGACCAACAATATCGGGGTTTGGCACCGTTACCTGGCGGTCAAAACGACCGGGACGCAGCAAAGCTGGATCCAGCACGTCGGGACGGTTGGTCGCAGCAATCAGGATAACACCTTCATTAGATTCGAAGCCATCCATCTCGACCAGCATTTGGTTGAGGGTTTGCTCGCGCTCATCATTACCGCCGCCGAGGCCAGCACCACGATGACGACCGACCGCATCAAGCTCATCGATAAAGATGATGCAGGGCGCGTTTTTCTTGCCTTGCTCAAACATATCGCGGACGCGGCTCGCGCCGACTCCGACAAACATCTCAACAAAGTCAGAACCGGAGATCGTAAAGAACGGCACATTGGCTTCACCGGCAATGGCACGGGCCAACAATGTTTTACCTGTGCCCGGAGGGCCTACCAACAAACAACCTTTTGGAATTTTACCGCCGAGACGCTGATATTTTGCAGGGTCTTTTAGGAACTCAACAATTTCTTCAAGCTCTGCCTTGGCTTCATCAATGCCAGCAACATCTTCGAATGTTACGCGCCCGGTCTTTTCGGTCAGCAACTTCGCCTTTGATTTACCAAAGCCCATGGCCTTACCGCCGCCGCCTTGCATCTGACGCATGAAGAAAATCCACACACCGATCAACAGCAACATTGGGAACCAGGAGATCAGGATACCAAAGAGTGACAGGTCATCTTCTTCCGGCACGGCATTAATATGAACGCCTTTTTTGCTCAAATTTGGAATGAGTGTTGGGTCTTCGGGAAGGAAAGTACGGAAGGCACGACCGTCGCCATAATGGCCGGTGACCTTTTTACCTTGAATGGTAACATCACGTACATCGCCGCTATCGACAGCACCGAGAAAATCAGAAAACGCGAGCGACTGATGTGGCCCTTGTTTCGAGGAACCTTGAAACATATTAAACAGCGTAAAAATAAGTAACGCTATGATGACCCAAAGGGCCATATTCTTCCGAAAATTCACTCTATTTGCCTTCCTTAATGAAACCGCTGCCACATGAC
The DNA here is from genome assembly GCA_018649725.1 of Rhodospirillaceae bacterium. Classification (GTDB taxonomy): domain Bacteria; phylum Pseudomonadota; class Alphaproteobacteria; order Rhodospirillales; family UBA2165; genus TMED23. Next base: position 8,342 of record JABIHH010000022.1, read on the forward strand.
ATTTATTTTAAACAAGCTCGTAGTACAGATAGTTCGAAATTTCATCGTCACAAGTGGCGCTAATCGGTTAATTACACGATATATTCGTGAGTTTCCAGGCTATTCGACAGATATTTTACGCCGCTCAAGCCGATTGTCGTGGATTAAACCGGACTTTGCTAATCGTTACAGTCGGATTTTTCCTGTCGTCGCGTCGATAATTCAAATGCGGAACTTGGGCGACCCCCGTCTCATCGAACAAGGCCGGCAGGGTCAGACGGATGGCATAAGGCACTGAAATCGCTTTGAGTTCCGGCTTGTATTGGACAATTTCCTGCCAGCCTGCCCGTCCAAGCGGGGCTAAAATAGCGCCAGTGCCACCTTGTCCATCAATCTCAATATCAAACAAATTATTCCAGTTGATTTTTTCTCCAGCAGAGATCTGCTGTGCCAAAATATGCCGCCTATCACGACAGATCATAATCGCGTTACTTTTTTTAAAAAAACGACACCCTCCCAGGGTAAAGCCATTTTCTTTTTGATCACGAATTTTTTCCATGGCGCGCAAAAGTCGATCACGACGCGGCGGATAAGCTTTACCGCCAAAAATCGATGTGAGCCGAACCAGCACGCGCTCAAGCACGGGATCCGGCAACTGCTCAAAAATATCCAGCTGCACCCGACCATACCCTTCTGGGAAAATATCAACCGCCCGATCAAAAAACACCGCTACAACGCGCGATAAATGCTGGCGAAGTTCGGCAAAATGCCCAACGACAGTCTCTAATAATTTCGGTGACAGTTTACTTTTCTTTAGCGCTGCAACGACACCCCGCATCTTGGTCCGTCGATAAGCAGGGTTTTGGTTTGACGGATCTTCGATCCAGTTCTGCTCTGCTTCAATAAGAGTAGCCCGCAAGCGATGTTTGGATACCGCCAAGAGAGGCCGCAGCAAAGAAATACTTTCACGCTGGACAATCGGTGCCATGCAAGCCAGCCCATCAAGGCCACTGCCGCGTTCTGTCCGCAAAAGAAAAGTTTCTGCCTGATCTTCCAAATGATGCGCCGTCATTAAACAGGCGGCATTATTGTCCCGAACCCATTTTGCCATCAGCCGATAACGGGCGTTTCGTGCCGCGGCTTGAATACCGGCGCTGGGCTTTTCACCCTGCCAGGTTAAAATGTGATGATTGATATCGCTGGCCGCCAGCCATTTGGCAACGGTTTCAGCTTCGGTTTTGGCTTCCGGCCGCAAGCCATGATCCACTGTGAGGGCAATAATCTTCCGGTCATTCGCCGCCGCCCAACGAGCCGCCAGCAAACAAAGCGCCATGCTATCCGCACCGCCAGAGACCGCGATGGCGAAGGTCTTTTGGACAGCCAAAATGTTCGCATAGGGCACTAAGAGTGCAGCAAATTCACCGTTGGTGATTGCGTCTTGGGGAGAGTCAGAAGTCTCCCAATTATTTACAGCCAGCGCGTCCAATTTCTCGCTTGAGATGTTTTTTGATATTGCCCGAGGCATTTGGGTAGTCCTTGGCAAGCTTACTGAAGGTTGCGCAGGCATCCTGCGTTTTCTTCAAATTCGTCAAAGACATACCAAGCTTGAGCAAAGTGTCCGGCGCTTTCACACCTTTCGGCGCCTGTTGAAAGCCGCGCAAAAATGCCTCAGCGGCATCGCGATAATTCGCCCGCACATAATACGACTCGCCCAACCAATAGCGCGCATTTGGCGTCAGCCTATCTTTCGGATGTTTTTTGATAAATTCTTTGAAAGCCAGTTCTGCTTTGTCGTAATCGGTCTGCCGTAAAATCGAGAAGGCGTGTTTGTACTGCTGAGTCGGCGTGCCCTTCGGCAACAAAGATTGTTGGACAATTGGCTTTTGCGCCGCCATCGGTGCCTGGACCGCGCCACTTTGCGCGGCAACCTTGGCATCGCGTTGAACCGAACTTAAATCGGTCTCGCTGATTTTACCAAGCGTGCCGGGCTTGCCGGATGATACCACCGGCCCACCCGTGCTCGGTCCGATTTGTTGAACACCAGCCGCGCGCGGCACGGAAGAAACCGTCGGCGGTCCAGCGGGAACACCGCCCTGTGAGATACCTTGGGCAACGCCGGAGCGAACCGCACCACTTTCGAGGCGTGATAATCTGAAATCGATATCGCCGACCAATTTATCGAGCCGCCCCTTCATGCCATCAACGGTATGGTTCATGCTCTCCAGGAGATTGGTGGTATTTTGCAACTCACCTTCCAACTGGACGAGGCGCTCTTCCAGGCGAATGATATAGGCATTGCCACCAGATGATGCCGGGGATGATGCCACGGGCGCTTTACCAGTGGCGCTGGCTTTTGGCGGCGTGCCCCCTTTATAGACTTGGCGATTGAGCGTCTGAATATCGCGCTCCAACCGATTGAGCTTGGAAACTAACCCTTCAAGGTTTTGATCTTGGGCAACACCATCGGTCGCACCAGCAGCGCCAACAGCTAATACAGCCAGAGCCAAAAGATATATTTTAAGATATTTTTTCATTTCCGTTTATGCTCTTCGATTTATTTCTTGGCAATTTTCACTATAGCGCATTTTGACCGGCAAAATTGGCTAAATAAAGGCGCTTCACTAGATGCTTAGCAAACCGCCTCAAACGACAAGACGCCCGCCGTCCCCTGTTCAGAGATGGCAGGCGCCTTAAAACGCTTCGATCAGTAAATATTAGCTACCAGCGCCCGAAACAGTGGTTACACCACGACGGTTTTGTGACCATGATGATTCTTCATGACCAAGTGCAACTGGACGTTCCTTACCGTAAGAAATCGTTTTGATACGATTTGGGCTGATACCCAGAGCGACAAGGAAATCTTTCGCTGAATTCGCACGGCGCTCACCGAGTGCCAAGTTGTACTCGCGTGTTCCGCGTTCGTCACAATGGCCTTCGATGGTCACTTTGACGCTGCCGAATTTTTTCAACCAAGCAGCTTGCTTTTCCAATGTGGCGCGCGCTTGTGGATTGAGGTTGGATTTATCGAGCGCGTAGAAAACACGGTCACCAACATTAACAACGAGATCTTGTGAGGAACCAGGCGCGATAGAGAAACCTGCAGGAGGTTTCTTCTTGCCTTTTTTCTTCATCATTTTGCCATCACCACCGGCTTTACCGGTTTCCGTTGAAGTCGACTCACAAGCCGCTACAAGGAAAAGTGCTGCAAACAGAACTGCTAAACTCTTAAATTTCATTTCTTGGTCCCCCTGATCGGAACGTATGTTAAAAAAAGCAAACCACGATCCTCCGCGCTTTGCACCAAGTCACTATTTAGCACAATCGTAACAAATTACGACACAAAAATGCATTAAATGACTGAAAAATCATTTACTTATAAGACTATAAGCATTGAATCCTATGGAATCAAGGGCGACCATGCCGGATCGGATGCATCCATCGGTGTCACCATTTCCCGTTCATTATGGCCGGTTAGGTCAATTGAGAAGAGTTTTGAGACCACGCCGCCCTTTTTGCTGATCGGGGTTTCCCGAAAATACATAATAACCCTGCCATTTGGTGCCCAGGTTGGTGACTCTACCAAGAAGCCTTCCGCAAGTAATCTCTCACCTTTGCCGTCGGTATCCATGACGCCAATAAAAAACTTGCCGCCGGTAATTTTGGTGAAAGCGATGAGATCACCGCGCGGCGACCACACCGGCGTCGCGTAACGCCCGCGGCCAAAACTGATGCGCTTTGCCCGACCGCCATTTGCACCCATAACATAAATTTGCTGAGTGCCACTGCGATCGGAATTGAAGACAATGCGCTTGCCGTCCGGTGAATAATGCGGCGAGGTGTCAATTGCAGAATGTTTGGTCAGTCGCTTTACGGCGCGCGTCCGAAGATCCATCGTGTAGATCTCGGTATTGCCATCTTTTGCCATACTCATGATAACTTTGTTGCCATCGGGCGAGAAGCGCGGTGCGAAAGTCATACCTGGAAAATCGCCTAGCAATTCCTGGCGGCCTGAATCAATATTAAAAATATAAACCCGAGGCACATTGCCATGATAAGACATGTAAGTAATTTCTTGCCGCGAAGGAGAGAAGCGCGGTGTCAAAACAAGAGAACTGCCATCGGTCAGGAAATGATGATTTTCACCATCCTGGTCCATAATCGCAAGACGCTTAATACGCCGATCAGCCCGCCCAGTTTCTGCAATATAAACCACTCGCGTATCAAAATAGCCGTTCTCGCCGGTCACGCGCTTATAGATAGAATCAGCAATAATATGCGCAATGCGCCGCCAATTTTCCGGCACGGTCGAGTAAACCCGGCCAACCATTTGTTGTTCCGCAAAAACATCCCACAAGCGGAACTGAACCTTTAAGCGGTTACCACTTTCAATTTGCACGGCTCCCTGAGACAATGCCTGCGCTTTCAAAACCCGCCAATTGCCAAATTTAGGTACGGTGTCGAGAGAATTTTCAACATCGATAAATGCTTTGTTGTCGATTGCCGAGAACAAACCGGATCGCACGAGATCGGCCTTTATGACCCGGGCGATATTGCGCCCGATATTTTGCTCTTTGGTCGAACTGCCGAGCAAACTTGTTACCGCAACGGGGATTGGCTTAACCACTCCCCGGGTTATATCGACGCGAAGCTCGGCGTGAGCAAAACCAATTTTTAATATGAGAGACAAAGCTACAAGGGCCGCAACTCCGATATACTTTTGAAATCTATTCATAGAACCACCCGGCTTTTCGCCCACTATGCTTTGGGTCATTGATTTGATTAGCGACATTCTAATTATCTACCTAACATTTCTCTAGGATTAAATGTAAGTTTTAAATCTTTCCAGACCGCGTATTTATTGGCTGGCAATTTATAGGGCTGGCAAGATGGGTTCAACACCGCCCGCAAAGCGCTTTCGCCCGCCGCTAATTTAAAGGGGTCGGATTGTAATTGGGAGCGGTTTGTAATACTGGCCGTTGAGACATGCCCGTCAGGCCTAAGCGCCACTTCAATTTCAACAATTATATCTTGCGCCTTTTTTGAGCCGGCCTGAAAGTTCCAGCACGGCTCCATGGTCCGCTTAACTAAATTGATCATGGCATGGCGCTCGCTCATGGTAACGCGTTTGTTCGGATCATATTCCGTTGGCTTGCGCGACAGGGATTTCGTCAGCCGGGCCATGAGGTCGGCCTCAGGCTTTTTCTTCTTGGTCTCTGCTTTTTTCGGCGGCGCCTTTTTCAAATCTTTCTCGAGATTTTTCAACACCATCGCAAATCTGTCCGGCGGCTTGGGCTTGCGGCGCGGTTTGGCCTTGGCCAGGCTGGTTGGCGGTTTTGGCTTTGGTTTTGCCTTAGGTTTGGGTTTGGGCTTTGACTTAGCTTCAACTTTCGGTTTCGGTTTGGGTTTTTCTTTAGGTTTTGGCTCTGGCGGCGGCGGCACGACCACGGCTTCCTTCTTCGGCGCAGGCGGTGGCGGTGGCGGCGCTTTTTTTACCTTCGGCGCAGGCGGCGGTTTTGGCGGCTTGACCTCTTTCTTTTTAGGCTCTTTTGGCGGCTCAGGCGCGGAGGGTAAATTCGTCATGGCACCAACAGGAACGATTTCCACGACCATCGGGATATCTTCGATGACCGGCGGCTTACGAATAGCTGGCAGGCCATAAACGCCGAGCACTATCACAACAACATGCAGCAAGATGGAGACGAAGATACTCGAACGCATATTAGTTATTTCTTTCTAGTTTTCTGGCCGGATTTCTTTTTGGCCTTCTTACTAGAAGTCTTTCTAGAGCTCGATTGTGGCATTTCCGTGATCAGCGCTACTTTATTAAAGCCGGCAGCGTTGAGCGTACCCATAACTTGCATCACCCGGCCATATTCAATCGCTTTGTCACCCCGGACAAAAATACGAACATCCGGATTGGCACCGGTGATGGCAATCAGCCGGGGTGCCAATACAGCAAGTTCGATCGCCTTATCTTGAAGATAAATTTGGCCGTCCGCTTTAACTGTTACAGCCAGCGGTTCCACCTGGTCTTTTATCAACCCGGCTTTGGTTTTAGGCAGATCGACTTGCACCCCAACCGTCAGCAGGGGTGCCGTCACCATGAAGATGACCAGCAGGACCAGCATGACATCGACCATCGGCGTTACGTTAATTTCAGCCATGGGGCGTGACTTTTCTCGCCTGCCGCCCCGGCGGCGTCCACCGCCATTATCCATCGCCATGGCCATGGCTATTCGCGTCCTTCCATTTGACGCGACACAATGGCCGAAAATTCAATAGCGAAGTCATCAAGCCTCGCTGCATAGCGGTCGGTGTCTTTGGAGATTTTATTGTACGCAATCACCGCTGGAATAGCGGCAACCAAGCCCAAAGCCGTCGCGAACAATGCTTCGGCAATACCAGGAGCCACGACAGCCAGACTGGTATTTTTGGTAATCGAGATCGCCTGAAAGCTGTTCATGATGCCCCAGACCGTGCCGAACAAGCCAACAAAAGGTGCGGTTGAGCCGGTTGACGCCAGGATCGTCATTTGTCGCTCGACCCGTTCAACTTCCCGGTTGACGGTGACATCCATCACCCGGTGGATCCGTTCCATCAGACTTGAGCCATTGTCGCGGCCGCCGCCAGCTTCGTTCGTGCGCCGCCATTCTCGCATCGCCGCGGCAAAGACAGCCGACATGGGATCACGCGGCTGCGCCCCAATTCGATCATACAGCGCATCCAGCGAGCCGCCCGACCAGAAACTATCTTCAAACTCTGCCGCCGCTGCGTTGAGCTTTCTGAGCCGGAGCGTTTTTTCAACAATAATCGCCCAGCACCAGATCGAGGCGACAAAAAGAAAAATCATCACAGCTTTGACGATGATATCGGCCTTTAGAAACAGCGCCCATACCGAAAAATCATTTGCCGCAATGACGCCCGCCATTTGGGCTGCTTCTACAGCATTGCCTTCCATTATTTGTCCTCACTTTTAGAAATACTTAATTCAGTCATCGCCATCCGCACAGGCTTTGGTATGCGCGCAGCACTACCATCGAAGCTCATACAGGCGAGTTTTACATCCATAACCACTAACGCTTCGTTATCTTTGGTCACGGTCTGGCGCATCTGAATGCTGGCACCCCGGACCGCTAAAATTTCAGTTTCAACAACAAGTTGGTCATCAAGAAAAGCCGGCTTTTGATAATCCGCATTGCATTGGCGGACTACGAAACCGATGCCGAGTTCCTCTTTCATCACGCGGTGCTCGGAACCGATCTCGCGCAGCATCTCAGTGCGGGCACGTTCGGCAAATCTGAGATAATTGGCGTAATAGACCACGCCGCCCGAATCCGTGTCTTCGTAGTAAACTCGAATGGGGAGACGATGCCTGCCATCCTGTATCGTTGATGCAGAGGGCGCGATCTTATTCATCGTCGGTGTCCTCTTCGATCGCCAGCAACTCCATCTGTTTGAGGTTTTTCGGCGCCGAGAGCCCTAAGTGACGATAGGCACCTTCCGCTAGCATGCGACCTCTGGGTGTGCGCATCAGTAAGCCCTGCTGAATGAGATAGGGTTCTATGACGTCCTCGATGGTATCGCGCTCTTCGGATAATGCCGCCGAAAGTGTTTCCGCACCGACCGGCCCGCCGCCATAGTTTTCGGCAATGCACGTAAGGTAGCGCCGATCCATGGCATCCAGACCCCGCGCATCGACATCCAGGCGGTTAAGCGCGGCATCGGCAATTTTAGCATCCACCGTTGTATTACCTTCCACGGTCGCAAAATCACGCACGCGGCGCAGCAGCCTTCCGGCAACACGCGGTGTGCCCCGTGAGCGCTTAGCAATTTCCGCCGCCCCCTCGTCACTTAAATCGAGATCCAAAATACGCGCGTTGCGGCTGATGATGCCTTGCAATTCTTCAGCATTGTAAAAAGACAGGCGCAGCGGGATGCCAAAGCGATCCCGCAGCGGCGTTGAGATAAGGCCGGAGCGCGTCGTCGCACCGACCAACGTAAAGGGTTGCAAATCGATGCGCACGGATCGGGCGGCTGGGCCTTCGCCGATCACCAGATCAAGCTGGAAATCTTCAACCGCCGGATAAAGAATTTCTTCGACAGCTGGGCTGAGGCGGTGGATTTCATCGATGAACAAGACTTCACGCGCTTCAAGATTTGTTAGAATGGCCGCAAGATCACCCGCCTTGGCTATCACTGGTCCGGAGGTTGCCCGAAAGCCGACACCGAGTTCCCTGGACACGATCTGCGCCAGTGTCGTCTTGCCGAGACCGGGCGGGCCAAACAGCAACACATGATCCATCGCCTCACTGCGTCCGCGGGCGGCTTCAACAAAGACCTGGAGGTTGTCACAGACCGCTTGTTGGCCGACAAATTCTTCTAAAGTTTGCGGGCGCGTTTGCGTATCACCGCCATCCTCGGTGCTTGCATCTGGATCAATCAAGCGCTCTTCATCCATGGGCACTTAACTCCGCGAGACCATCTTTAATAAGAAGTTCAACCGTCACGCCATCGCCGTGCTTGGCAGCGGCTTGGTGGACGACTTGAAACGCCTCCGAGCGGCCGTAACCGAGATTAACCAGAGCTGAGACCGCATCATCAGCGAATTTATTTGTCCCGTCGGCACCGCCAACTTCACCTTCCAGGGCAGCGGTCGTGGAGCCCAATGCAATACCGCCAACTTTATCTTTGAGCTCGGTCAAAATACGGGTCGCGAGTTTGGGGCCAACGCCGGGGGCACGTGTAATCGCCGCTTTGTCTTGCGCGGCTATGGCTTGCACCAGATTATCGGGCGACAGTACAGACAAAATCGCCAAGCACACTTTGGCGCCAACTCCTTGCACCGTGGTCAGCAGACTAAACCACGCCCGCTCCGCCTCATCGGCAAAGCCATAAAGATGGATATGATCTTCTCTAACATGAGTTTCGATCATGACCGAAACCGTGCCGGATGCCGTCGCCAGCATATTCAAGGTACGGTTTGAACAAAAAACCATATAGCCGACACCATTGACATCAATGACGACATAACCCTCGCCGGTCTGATCGACCAACCCCGTCAGCTTGGCGATCATTTAGCCGCCTCCATAACTTTTGACTGAATTTGCGCCTGATAGGACGCTGAGCCCCGATGATGGGCGTGACAAATCGCTATTGCCAACGCGTCAGCAGAATCCGCAGACTGAAAGTTACAGCCCGGCAACAGGGTGTTGATCATCATTTGCACTTGTTCCTTCGCTGCATGCCCCGATCCCACGAGCGACTTTTTGACAAGGTTCGGTGAGTACTCAGCCACCGGTAGACCAAATTTTGATGGCACAAATAAGGCAATGCCGCGCGCTTGGCCCAATTTTAACGTTGAAGCGGGATTTACATTGACGAAAGTCTCTTCGACCGCGGCTTCTTCGGGCTGAAATTCTTCAATGATTTGTGCAAGACCGTCATGCAATTGCACGAGGCGTTCAGCGAGGCTCAACTTAGCATCACTTTTCACCACGCCGTCGCTCACATAGGTCAGCCGATTACCATCACTTGAGATGATACCCCAACCGGTATTGCGCAATCCTGGATCGATGCCGAGTAACTTCATACTCTCCCAACATTCTCAAACAAAAAACTCGTTTTCCCAGGATAGTAAATACTTGTTAATTAAGCGCTAAATTTGGCTTTAGCTTTGGGCGCTTAGTTTGGCCATAACTTCTTCAGAAATTTCAAAATTCGCCGAGACGCGCTGGACGTCATCATTGTCTTCTAAGGCTTCCAGCAAATTCATTATGGTGCCCGCAGCCCCTTCATCAACATCGACGGTATTTTGCGGACGCCAATCAAGCTGCGCTGATTCTGGTGCGCCAAGCGCCGCCTCGAGCGCTTCGGAAACCGAATGAAAATCTTCCGGCTGGCAGTAGACATCATGGCCAGCATCTGAGCTTTCAACATCTTCGGCGCCGGCTTCAAGAGCGGCTTCAAAAACATCATCCGCCGAGCCGATATCTTCTGCGTAATGGATCGCGCCCATGCGATCGAACATGAAACTCACCGAGCCGGTTTCTGCCAAATTACCGCCATGCTTGGAGAACGCTGTCCTGACATCTGACGCCGTCCGATTGCGATTGTCAGTCAGAGCCTCGACAATAACAGCGGTGCCGCCGGGGCCATAGCCCTC
>JABIHH010000085.1 GCA_018649725.1 Rhodospirillaceae bacterium
CGGCATGCGCTACGAGAACCCCCTCTATATGGCCGAGGACGCCGGTGCAGCAGACCTCATCGCAGGCGGGCGGCTCCAACTCGGTATCAGCCGCGGCTCACCTGAGCAGGTGATTGATGGCTGGCGATATTTCGGCCACCAGCCCGGTGAAGATGAAACCGAAGCCGATATGGCCCGGCGAAATTCTGAAATTTTTCTCGAGGTGCTGCGGGGAGAAGGATTTGCCGAGCCGAACCCACAACCAATGTTCCAGAACCCGACAGGGATGCTACGCCTTGAGCCCCATTCCGAAGGCCTGCGCGAGCGCATCTGGTGGGGTGCGGCCACGAACGCAACCGCCGTCTGGGCGGCAAAATTGGGCATGAACCTGCAGAGCTCGACGCTTAAAACCGATGAAACCGGCGAGGCATTCCACGTTCAGCAGGCTGATCAGATCCGCGCGTACCGTGCGGCCTGGAAGAAAGCGGGTCACGCCCGTGAGCCCCGCGTGTCGGTAAGCCGTAGCATCTTTGCGCTGGTCGATGATCGAGATTGCGCTTATTTCGGGCGGAGCGGCGAAAGCGAAGACCAAATCGGTCACATCGATCCAACGACTCGCTCAATTTTCGGTCGGAGCTATGCTGCGGAGCCAGAGGGTCTCATTGCGGAACTAGCCAAGGACGAAGCGATCGCTGAGGCCGATACCCTCATGCTAACAGTGCCGAACCAGCTTGGCGTCGACTACAACACGCATGTCATCGAAGCGATCCTAACCCAGATCGCGCCTGCGCTAGGCTGGCGATAAATGAGGCCATTGAGTACTGCTTCTTAATTTCTTTGCGATCTGGCTAACTTTCCCTAGTATAAATCAAAATAATTTAGCCCGTACTCATAAACTGGGGGATGGGATAAGGGAACATCCCTATGCTTGAATTATACTATTTTGAAAACTCCATCTGCTCCGAACGCGCCCTGATGACGCTGGCCGAAAAAAACGTGACAGATTGGGTGCCGCATCACGTTCATTTATTTGAACACCAACAGTTTGATCCTGAATATTTGAAGCTGAACCCCAAAGCGCAGGTGCCAACGCTTGTTCATGATGGCGAAATTATTCGAGAGTCTTCTCTTATCGCCGATTATTTGGACGATCTTTACCCGGAACCACCTTTGAAGCCAACCAAGCTTTCGAAAGTTGCTCAGATGCGGGAATGGATTAAGGAATCTGACGAGGCCGGATATGAGGGTGTTGCGTCGCTCTCTTTTGTTATCGTATTCAGAGCCAAACTCATGGCGATGTCAGAAACTGATCGGGAAGCCTATTGGGCGGGACAGACAGTATTGGAACGCACGCAGCGCCAGCAATCCTGCGTTTTTGAAGGATTTAGCTCGCCTTACGCACTCAGAGCCATTGCGACCTGGGAACGCGTGTTCAGTAAAATAAATGAAACGATGTCGGATGGTCGGCCTTGGATCATGGGAGAACAATTTACCTTAGCCGATCTTAATCTTGCTCCTTTTATTGCTCGCCTGGATGGATTGAAATTAGTTGAGCCCTGGCTGGCAGAAAGACCCCACGCCCAAAAATGGTGGCAATCGATCAAGGATAGGCCGAGTTACCAGGAAGCTCGAGTAGGTCCTTCGGCAGATGAAATTGAAATTATGGGAACTGAGGGCGCAAAAATGGTCGACGATTTCGAGAAAAAACGGGCCGAATATCTTGCTCAATATGGCCGTGAAATCTAAATCAGTTGAGGTGGCCCACATCGCTTACGAAGTTGAAGATATAAATGCGGTTTTTGTCGGCTTTTCCATCGTGTGGGCGACATGAAAATTGTCATCCCGCCTAACTTCAAACAACTTTGTACTGCACCTTAGGATCATAATCTTCAAGCGTTTCATAGAATGAATCCGCCGGCCCGACAATCAGTGGGTCAGACTTCAGTGGTACTTCTTCGTCACAGCCGGGATAGGATAAATGAGATAAAAAGTGCCTCATACATTCGAGGCGAGCTCGTTTTTTATCGTCAGAGCGCACCACCGTCCATGTTGCATCGGCCGTATGAGTATAGAAGAACATTGCTTCTTTTGCTTCTGAGTAATCGTCCCAGCGATCGAGGGATTCAATATCGATTGGGCTGAGTTTCCATTGTTTTAAAGGATCTGTTTGTCGCGAATGGAAACGGCGCAATTGTTCATCTCGGCTTACTGAGAACCAATATTTAAAAAGCATGATACCGCTGCGGACCAGCATGCGTTCGAAATCGGGCACTTGACGCATAAATTCCATGTATTCTGCCGGCGAGCAAAAATCCATGACTTTCTCCACACCGGCTCGGTTATACCAGGAACGATCAAAGAATACGAGTTCGCCGCTGGTTGGTAAATTCTCGACATAGCGTTGAAAATACCATTGGCCAAGTTCTTCATTATTGGGTTTTTCTAGTGCAACTACGCGCGATCCACGAGGATTTAAATGCTCTGTGAATCGCTTGATGGTACCTCCTTTACCGGCTGCGTCACGCCCTTCAAAAATACAAAGTATTCGTTGTCCCGTGTCTTTGACCCAATTCTGAACTTTAAGTAATTCAATTTGTAATTCTTGCTTTCGTGCTTCGTAATTTGAACGACGCAGGCGGCGCTTATAGGGATAATTCGCTGGCAAAGGCGCATTGCGGCCTCTTAATTCAACCCGTTCGTGCAACAATAACGCCTGACTTTTATGGTCAACATTCTCAATGTTGGTAGGGAGTGTCGCCGGCTCGACCAGCGCCTTCTTCCGGCCCGATGATTTTTTCTTTTTAGCAACATTCTTGAGCTTGCCGACATTAGATTTCGTACCATTCTTCGATTTGAGAGAACTTTTGCGCGTTGACTTTGGGGGCTTAGACTTGGCCCCGTTTTTTGAACGAGTCGCTTCTTTAGCTTTGACCGGCTGCACTGGACGCCCACTGTTTATTTTGGCCGAATCTCTCTTGCGCGAGCTCGGCTTTGTATTGCCTGATTTTTTTCTAACATTACTATTCAAAACAGCATCGGCCATTGCGTATTTTCCTTCCTCAGTTGCTTTAAAACTCAATCGATTGACCGCTAGAATCAAATAAAACTGATATAGTTGTCATTGATCCACATCAAAGATTTCACACTAACTTAATGCAAAATCACCCAAACGTTGGCGAGAGGCTCTCGCGGCATTAAACCAGCATTATTTTCCAACAACGGAGACAATAATGAACGAAATAATCAAGATTAAGGGTGTTGGCCCCGTTTTAGCTAAAGCCTTCACGAAAAAAGGTTTTGGCAATATTGAGAAAATTGCTGATGGCAAAGTGGCCGATCTTGCGACAGTTTCCGGTGTGAGTGAAATGCGTGCCAAAGAGCTTATCAAGGCTGCTAAATTGTTGCTCAAAAATCTTGCTTTAACCGAAGCTGCCAGAAAAGCAAAGCCTGAAAAAAGCGCTGATAAATCGGCTGCTAAAAGCAAGAAAAAAAAGAAAAAGGCCAAACTTGAAAAGAAGGAGAAAAAAATAAAAAAGAAAGAGAAGAAAAATAAGAAGAAGAATAAAAAGAAAAAAAAGAAAAAATAGCAATTCGATTTTTTTAATATTGTCTTCTTGAAATAATTTCGGATCGCATCTAGCTCAAAGATAATGGCTAAAGTAGATATTATAGAACAGTCCGGCGTCATCGCTTACGGCAAAAACGAGGGCAAACTATCCATCGTGTTGGTCACCTCAAAGGGGTCCAAACGTTGGGTGGTGCCCAAGGGTCATATTGAGCCATATTTGACGGCAAAGGACTCTGCTGAAAAAGAGGCGTTTGAAGAAGCTGGAATTGAAGGTGTGGTGTCGGACGTGGCGGTGGGATTTTTCGACTACATAAAACAAGATCAAGAAAACTCAAATGTTTATCGCGTTTCACTTTTCCCAATGAAAACACAACGGCTCTTGAAAGATTGGCCGGAAGCAAATCTCCGGACGCGCCAATGGATGACAATTCCCCAAGCCATCGAAGCGGTTAACGAAGACAAACTTAAATTATTGTTGAAAGAATTTGGCGAAGAAATGGCTCAGAGTTGTCATGTCTTCGACCACGATGCCAATTCCTTGGAACCTGTCGCTGCAGCAATAATTCCGTAGATTAAAAAATTATGGAATAAAATTGTATATTTGAGACCCACACTTTTTTAAATCTCAAGACGTGAAGCTCTCCACGCTCTCCTAATTCCTCCTAACCTCCTTGTTGGGGAAGGCGGGGCAGGGATGTGATCCCGGGGAATCCCAACAAAATAGTAGCCAATTCCTTGAAAACCCTCTAATAATGCCGCCGCCCAACAATATTTGTGTGAGTTAAGCTTGTGTTATCGAATGACAAACTCGTTTTGGCGCTCCCCAAAGGCCGCATTCTTGAAGAAGTGATGCCGTTGGTGACGCGCGCCGGCATCGAACCCGAAGCGGCGTTTGATGATTCGTCTTCGCGTAAATTGCGCTTTTCGACGAACCATCCAAACCTCGATATAGTGCGGGTTCGAAGCTTTGACGTGGCCACCTTTATTGCATTTGGGGCCGCGCATTTTGGCGTGGCGGGTCAGGACGTGCTGATGGAGTTTGATAGCCCGGAGATTTATGCGCCAATCGATCTCGATATCGGGCATTGCCGCATCATGGTGGCAGAGCCTGCTGACATGGCGCCGGATGATAACCCCCAACGTTGGAGCCACATCCGGGTCGCAACCAAATATCCGGAGATTACCCGAACCCACTTTGCTGCGCGCGGTGTGCAGGCGGAATGCATCAAGCTTAATGGCGCGATGGAAATTGCGCCGTCGATGGGGCTGTGTAGCCGTATAGTTGATTTGGTATCGACCGGCTCAACCTTAAAAGCCAATGGCCTGGTTGAGGTCGAGGAGATTGCCAAGATTACCTCGCGCCTCGCGGTCAACCGCACGGCGCTCAAAACGCGCTCTGATGAGATGAGCCATTGGATCGAGAGTTTCCGTGAGGCCGTCAATGCCGTCGCGGCTTAAATCCATAAACAGCAGCTTCGCGATAGATTTTGACACTTTCCTAAATATCAAACGCGAAGCTCAAATCGATGTCGAGGCTGTCGTCGCCGACATCGTAGCAGATATCCGCACCCGCGGTGATGCGGCGCTTTTGGAATACACTACCAAGTTTGATCGCTTCGAGCTTACGGCTGCGACAATTCGTGTGACGCCCGAAGAAATTGCTGGCGCGATCAAGGAATGCAGCGCCCAGCAATTGGATGCGCTCAGCTTGGCGGCCGGCCGGATTAAAGCATTTCATGAAAAACAGCTGCCGGAAGATCTGTCATACCAGGACCAGGATGGTGTGCAGCTTGGTCTTAGATGGAGCCCAGTGGACGCGGTTGGCATGTATGTACCAGGCGGGCTGGCGTCCTACCCCTCATCGGTTTTGATGAACGCAATCCCCGCCAAAGTTGCTGGTTGTAAGCGCTTGGTGATGGTGGTGCCGACGCCGGACGGTGAGGTCAATCCGCTGGTCCTGGCGGCAGCGAGTTTGGCCGATGTTGATGAGATTTACCGTGTAGGCGGTGCGCAAGCCGTGGCAGCGCTGGCCTTTGGCACCGAGAGTATAGCCCCGGTCGATAAAATCGTCGGTCCCGGCAACGCCTATGTGGCGACGGCCAAGCGCCAAGTGTTCGGTGTCGTTGGCATTGATATGATTGCCGGACCGTCTGAGATACTCGTGGTTGCCGATAATAAAAATGATCCAAGCTGGATTGCCGCTGATCTGTTGTCGCAGGCCGAGCACGATTCATCTGCCCAAGCGATCCTGATAACCGATGATGAAGATTTCGCCGATGCTGTCGTGCGGGCAGTTGATGTTCATTTGCAGAAACTACCCCGCAGCGAAATTGCCGGTCAAAGTTGGCGGGACTTTGGTGCGGTCATCACGGTCGAGCTCATGGAGCATGCAACGGTTTTGATCGATCGCCTTGCACCCGAACACCTAGAGCTTGCGATAGATGCGCCGGAAGCCTTTGCTGGCAAGCTGAGCCATGCCGGTGCGATCTTTTTGGGCC
Organism: Rhodospirillaceae bacterium; assembly: GCA_018649725.1. Lineage (GTDB taxonomy): Bacteria > Pseudomonadota > Alphaproteobacteria > Rhodospirillales > UBA2165 > TMED23. Next base: position 6,046 of record JABIHH010000085.1, read on the forward strand.
GTCATACCCCGGAAGCACTTGGCGATTACATTGGCGGGCCGAACCACGTCTTGCCGACCGGTCGCTCTGCTAGGTTTTCTTCCGGTCTCGGAGTCTTGGACTTTATGAAACGCACGACCCTGCTGGGCGTCGATGCCCAATCCATTCAAGCAATTGGTCCCGCGGCGGTAACTTTGGCTGAAGCCGAAGGCCTGCATGCACATGCCCTTTCTGTTGCGCTACGATTAGCCGACAGTGAAACGGCTGCTGAGTAGATGCCATGGATGAACGTCGTCGTATCGTAAATGTATTCTTAGACGAAAAAACCGTTGGCCGCCGCAGCCCGGAGATCGAGCACGACCGCGCGGTCGCGATTTTCGATTTGCTGGAAGAAAACTATTTTGCCCCCACCAATGGTGAGCTCGGACCTTTTACACTGCATTTAGGTTTGGAGGAAAACCGGCTGCACGTTGATGTGCGCGACGAGTCAGATTTGGAGATTTTCGATTTTAATTTGCCGTTGTCGAACTTCCGCTCGGTTATCAAAGATTATTTCCTTATTTGCGAAAGCTATTACGAAGCGATCAAGGCGGCTAGTCCATCCAAGATTGAGGCGCTCGATATGGGTCGGCGGGGACTTCACAACGAGGGCTCGGAAATTCTAAGCGAGCGTCTGAAAGTGCATGTCGAGGTCGATTTTGATACCGCGCGACAGCTTTTTACCCTGCTTTGTGTGTTGCATATTAGGTAGCCGGATATGGCCGATGCGATCAACCTTCCTTCATCGGTGTTGTTCGCCTGCACCATGAACTCGATCCGTTCTGTAATGGCGGAAGGCATTCTAAAAAAGCTGCACGGGGATCGGATTTATGTTGATTCAGTCGGAGTCAGAGCTGGTGAACAAGACGGCTTTATGGTCGAAGTGATGGCGGAGATCGATATTGATCTCTCAAATCATCAGTCAAAAACATTCGCTACGCTCGAAGATACCTCTTTCGATATGATTATTTCTTTGTCGCCCGAGGCGCAGCACTCTGCGGTTGAACTCACCAGATGGATGTCGTGTGAAGTGGTCTATTGGCCGACCTTCGATCCTGACGCCATTCGGGGTAGACGCGAGGCCAGACTGGACGGATTCCGCCAAATTCGGGATGATATCTACCAAAAAATAGCAGCGAAATTTCCACCAATTTAGCTGTTTGCCGATAACTCGGCCATTTTTCTTGGCAATTTCTTAGGGATTTCATGAAAGAATCTGGCCAGATTTTAGGAAAATGACTTGACCACAAGGGTCTCTAGCCCCTATTTCATTGCGCCTGATTAAAAAAAATGGTGAACGATGGCTAAAGAAGAATTATTGGAGTTTGAAGGCACAGTCATGGAACTGCTGCCCAATGCGATGTTCCGGGTTACGCTGGACAACGACCACGAGATTCTTGCCCATACGGCAGGAAAGATGCGCAAACACCGCATTCGGGTCTTGGCAGGTGATCGGGTAAACGTCGAAATGACTCCGTATGATCTGACCAAAGGTCGCATCACATTCCGTTTTAAATAGCGTCCAAACATTGATTCTCAAACTGGCAAAGGAGAATTCCGATGCCGGATACAGCTTCTCCGGATTTTATACTCGCTTCAGCCTCGCCCCGTCGGGTCGATTTGCTGCGCCAGATCGGTATTGTACCGGACCAGATTATCCCAGCCGATATTGATGAAACTCCGCTAAAATCTGAACGCCCGCGCCAATTGGTTGCCCGGCTAGCTGAGCAAAAAGTTACGGCAATTGCGAAAGATCATCCGGGCAGCTTTATTTTGGCGGCAGATACCGTGGTTGCCTGCGGGCGGCGCATTATGCCCAAGGCCGACACAGTGGAGGAAGCGCGGAAATTCCTAGAGCTTCTCTCCGGTCGCCGGCATCGGGTAATCGGTGGGCTCGCGATTATCTCGCCAGAGGGCGAAATGCGCGGCCGTGTCGTTGAGACGGCAGTTGCGTTTAAAAATATTTCACCAAAAGAATTAGATACCTATCTGGCCGAGGATGAATGGCAAGGCAAAGCCGGCGCCTATGCCATTCAAGGTTTGGCAGCGAAGTTTGTGCGCCAGCTCAACGGCTCATATAGCAATGTTGTCGGCTTGGCGCTGTTTGAGACCTCACAATTGTTAAACGGGCTCGGCTATGAATGAAGCTTCCCGCCCGGAAGTTTTCATCAATCATGCACCGGGCGAAACTCGCTTGGCCGTTACGGCAACCGGCAGACTGGTTGATCTGGTCATTGCCCGCGATACCGAAACTAACCTGCTCGGCAATATTTATTTGGGCCGGGTTCAGAAAGTCATCGCTGGTCTAAACGCAGCGTTTGTTGAAATTGGTCAAGCCGACGCAGGCTTTCTCGCCGGTAATGACGGCCAGATATTTAACCCGGATACAGAAAAACCAAAACCGATCAAAGCGCTCTATAAAGAAGGCGATTTGGTGGTTGTTCAGGTCACGCGAGAACCCTCGCCGGGTAAAGGGGCGAAGCTGACCACGCGGCTTGATCTGGCAGGGAGTAATCTCGTTTTGACGGCGTTTCGACCGGGTGTGTCAATTTCGAGAAGCATTACAGATGCCGGCGCGCGGGATCATTTGCAAGCCGCCTTGGCAGAGAATGAGAGCGGGGAACATGGTCTGATTGTCCGAACCAAAGCTCAAGGGGTTTCGGAGGAAAGGCTCCGACAAGAAGCGGACGCTCTGTTTGATCAAATAGCCGCCATTGAAGCGCTGCAAAAAACTCAAAAAACGCCGGGGTGTCTGCATGAAGTTGCCGGGCCGATTTTACGCTATTTGATGGGGGCAGAGCGTGCCAGTTTGCAGCGCATTGTCGTTGATAATCGGGTGTTGCTAAAAAAACTTGCCGATACCGTGCCCGAACTCGAAGATTTATTTGAACTCGCCGAAGATCTGGTGGCGCTATTTGAAACCTACGATTTAGACCACCAAGTAGACGCGTTGTTTCAGGCGCAGGCGGCACTACCGTCAGGGGGCAGCTTGATCATTGAGGAAACCGCAGCCTTGGTGGCGATAGATGTCGATAGCGGGGCGCATCAGCGGGATAGTGACCCTGAGGCGTTTGCCGTCGCGGTGAACCAAGAGGCGGCAAGCGAAATTGCTCGCCAAGTTGCGCTTCGGAATCTCTCTGGCCAGATCGTAATTGATTTTCTGCCGATGAAGCGCAAAGGCTCGCGTGAAAAAATTCAGGAAACGCTCTCTGCCGCGCTGAGTGGCAGCGGCAAATGCAACATCTTCGGCTTCTCGCGGCTGGGGCTATTGGAAATGACCCGCCAGCGAAACGGCGAAAGTCTCACGGCCCGCTTCTTGTCTAAAAGCGCAGCAGCAAAGACTGCCCCATCAATTGCCATTGAGATGATCCGCGCTGTTCTTCGCGAACTTGACCGCAATCCTGGAAAAATGCTCACCGTTGAGTGTGGACCGATTATATATGCTGTTCTGGCAGATGAGATGCCGGGAAATTGGCAGGACCTGCTTGAACGTACCGGCCCAATTGTCGTATTAGAACAAACGCAGACTTTGTCCGGCACTCAGTTTGATATTCGGGTAAACTAGTTGAGGCTTCAAGATGGCGACCAGCAAACCGCCTAATAATAACGGTAAACGGAAATGCCCAAACTGCGATCAGCCGACCGTGCCGAAGTTTCGTCCCTTCTGTTCGGCACGCTGCTCCCAGCTCGATCTGGCGAATTGGTTTAATGAAGACTACAGCGTGCCGGTCGTTGAAACCGATGATTTTGATGAAGACGATTATCCGGATGAGGAACGCTAACCTCAAAGTGTAGTCACGCTTTATTGATACAGAGTTTACCGCCCACCAATTGTTCCTTTATCTGAAATAGCGTAATTCTGCCTTTGTCTGAACTCACTCAAAGGGCAGCACGTGGATTCTCTCCTCGCCATGGAAGCGACAGATCAATGGTCGTCTGAGCTTGATATTGATTGGCGCTTGCCCATTTGCTACCCGTTTTGGTTCAGGAGGCGCACCTACATCAAGGTCATCAGCCAGTTTTATCACGGGGAGCGAGCGACGCAGCGGGTTTGTCAGAAACTGCTGTCGATGATTGATGATCCTCAAGCGCGGGCCTTTATCACCCATCAATTGGCCGAAGAGCAAAAACATGAAATGGTTTTTGCACGATATGTCCACCGCATGGGCGAGATTGCGCCGATGGAACCGGCGATGGAGAAAGCGCTGGAAGGAAGTCTCGCTTGGACGGGCCACCCGATCGGCCTGATCGTCTCCTTTCACATAATTTTTGAAGGTGGTGCCGTGCTGTTGCTGGATCGTTTGGTGCGGCGGTTTCCCTGCCCGCTTTTTCGCAGCCTCAATGCCAAGATTATCGCCGATGAGGCGCGCCACATCGCCTTTGGTAAGAAATATGTGAGGGATCATGTGGCGGAACTTTCAGATTTAGAGCGCCGGGCCATTTTTTCTCATGTCGCCAAACTGTGGCTCGACTGCGCTAAAGCGGCAGAGAGCCGATACAGCTGGCCCGTGGCTCTAGTCACGCGCCTGGGTGCGAACTGGTTGGCCGAAAATTGGCAGCGTCAGAGGCGACAACTAATCACCAATGGACTGATCAGTCTAAGCGAAGCAAATGAAATTGAGAAAAAGCTAATATGATCTCCATTATTATTCCGACCTTTAATGAAGCGGAAAATTTAC
>JABIHH010000021.1 GCA_018649725.1 Rhodospirillaceae bacterium
AGAGGAGAAAGAGGGATGGTATTACCGTTTGAGTTTTTGGTGCGCTCTCCAGGCAGGGTCCACAGATCGACATCGAGCTCAGACCACATCATACCCCCAACTTCGCTTCGCCGCTGGGCGGTGAGTAATAATATCTTGAACACCGCACTGAAAGGATGGCCAAGTTTGTCGAAGGCGGCCCACAAGCAAACGATTTCATCGTCAGTAAGTACGCGGTCTCGGCTTACCTCCACGCTTGGCGGATCAATGCCAAATGCCGGCGAGGCGTCTAGCCGGTCTTTCTTACAGGCCCAGTTGAAGATACGGCTTATCAAAGCCAACGTCCGGTTGCCAGCGACGGGTCGGTCCCTCGCTATTTCCTCGACAAGTTCCCTCACGTCGATCTTGGTAATTTCCAATATTGGTATTCTGCCCCAATGCGGGAAGATATCGTTCTCGAGGCGCCGCACGATCTGATCCTTTGAACGCAACATTGCACCTCCACCCTTACCCTTATCCTCAAGGTAGGCTTCAGCGATGCTGCGAAATGTATTTTTCTGGGCGCGCTCCGCTTCCTGCGCTGCCCGACGCGCTGCATCCTTGGGGGCAATACCATTTGCGGCATTGCGGAAGACATCACGGGCCTTATCCCTAGCCTCAGCAAGCGTCAGTTGATCCGTGGTCCCGAGTTTGTGTTTGTATTGCTTCTTGTTCACCCGCGGCATGACGAAATAGGAGCGCCGCCCGCCGGCATTGATGCGGAGAGCCAGGCCAGGCGTAATGGTGTCAAATAACTCAATAAATCCTGATCCGGGTGGCTTTTGATTGACGACCCTGTCGGTGAGTTTTTTGGTTGGCACAGTGCGATCCTTAATCTAATATTTTTATAACACACACCGTCATATCGTTGCATCACATACAATATAGTAACAAATAGTAACACAAATCTCTGTATAATGGTGTCTAGTAATGTCATGTAGTGTTACCTATATAGCACAGAAAATCAAGAAAAATAAGGTTGCATGTCGAAGATCGTCTATCCATGTCGCACTAGGATACGTGTACTTGTTACATGTCCCCCTATCTCGGGAAATAAGCACGAAATTGGAGTTAAGTTAAGTAGCGTGTCCCGGGATTGAGTCCACTGACTGTGTTCTCCGACCGTGCCCCAACTCACTTCGTCATCCCGGACATGATCCGGGATCCAGTCTTTATCTCAACCACCAACGTCCGTTGGAATGACAAAAGAACAGAACCATAAAGGACGCGAAGAACGTGAAGAAGCCGGAGGCGGAGGGGGTACAGAAAAATAATTATTTTTGGTGTACGGAAAACCAGTGTTTTCGGCACCCCCTAATTTTGCCCATCGATTTGATAGCGCAATATGAACTGTTAGTAGGTTATGTCTATTCTACGTCGTCTTCATATCTCAGTCGATTGGGAGAGCGGTAGCCATCTCGTTTTCGTCGTTTCATATAGGTGCCATACATGGTGCGTTTTTCGGTGTCTCCGTTCTCTTTATGGACGTATGGACAAACGTCGACGCAGATGTGGCAATAGGCATCATGGAGGCGGGAAAAGGGATAGCATTTTTCCATATCGATGCGCCAACGCTTGACGCCTTCAGTCATAATATGATCCGTGGCAATAGCATCACCGGGACAATTGTTGCGACATATTTTACAATTCATGCAGTAATCCTGAACACCAAATTTGAGCGGTGAATCATAAAGCACCGGCAAATTGGTCGTCACGAAACCCGGCCTAAAATTAGCAGCATAGGTTGGATTGATGAGACTACCATGGCGACCAAGTTCGCCAAGTCCGCATTGATACATGGTAGGGATGGCTTGAATTTGCAGCGCACCATTATGATGCGCCCAGGCTGGATAACCCATATCACGGATGAAAGCAGCGAGATCGGTAGTGATATCAGCAATGCGCATATATACCTCATAGGTTTCGGCTTCAATGGCGAGCGAACCTTTGAGGACATTGCTATAATCTTCGGCGAGAATGAACGCGAAGACATTCCGGTGTGGCATATCAAAACCTTCATCGATCATGGTTGGCGTAAGTGCGCAGCACCCAACTAAATCGGCGCCTAATTCCCGCGCTTTCGCCTTCACTTCTTCGGTGACGTGTAACGTATCGGTGATTTCACGCTTGTCCGGATTGACTGGACCATCGCGATCTTTGGCTCGACTGAGCCAATATTCGCTGGCGGCTGTGCGCACATCATCTTTTTTGGTCCATTGCGGCACATTGTCTAGCCCTCGCTCGGCGAGCATCTTGCGCAACAACGGATCGGCTGGACCTTGCTCCCGTCTCCAACTAGTACCAATCAACGTATAATCCCTTATACCGAAACTAACCCATTCACGTACACCAACGATTTAAGCACATATCAGCGGCAGATTTGAACTGTCAATAGTTGAATACGTTGGTGGCTATTTCGCTTGTACGGAAAACCAGTGTTTTCGGTATACCCTTTTATCCTTCGTGGTTCCCTGGATCCCGGATCAAGTCCGGGATGACGGAGTAGCGGGCAGTCGGGGACACGACACTTAATTTAATTCTAATTTTGTGTCTGTTCAAATCGGGTCAATTCAACAGGCTCGCTTGTTTCCATCACGTTTTAAGCAAGTTCTTAACCCGAGATGAGGCGTTTACTTCCTCGCCATTGCGATAGGATTCGTGATTGCTGTCGATGGTTTTTGGATCATAGAGATAATTAAGCATAACGCCGCCGGATTGCTCGACGCCGCGCTCCGACATATCGGCTTGCCAATTGAGCTGCTCTACTCTGGCGCCATTGTTGAGATGGAAATGCGCAACCGAGTCTAGGGCGGTGCCACTGGCGTGCTTTTCTTTGAGTAAATAATACGCGCACAGCCGTATTAATGGCTCGCGTAGAGCTTCTGATACGGCTTCATCTTTGGTCCAATCGGCCCGCGATAGTAATTCGTTCAGCGCTGCTTCTGGCGTGCTTTTGACAGCGAGGGTCATAATCGCTTCATCTTGCTCAGCCGTCAGCAGATCAAACTGGCCGTCCAATAGCCGTTTATCCAACCACCGGCGGAAACCAGGCAAAGGTGACAGCGTCGCGAAGTTTTTAATTTTCGGCAGCTCTTTGGAAAGACTTTCGACCACGCGCTTAATCAGGAAGTTGCCAAAATTTATACCGGATAAACCGGCTTGGGCATTTGAAATCGAATAAAAAATCGCCGAATCAGCAGCCTCAGGATCACCCAAGGGTGCGTCTTGATCCAGCAAGACTTGAACATTATCGGCAATGCCATTGACCAAAGCGACCCAGACGAAGATCAAGGGCTCTTCCGGCATACGGGGATGGAAAAAGGCAAAGCAGCAGCGATCAGAGGCCAACCTATTTTTTAGATCATCCCAGCCTTTGATCTCATGCACAGCTTCATAGACGAACAGCTTTTCCAACAAGGAAGCTGGCGCCTGCCAGGTGATCTGCTTCAATTCCAAGAACCCGACGTCAAACCAGCCGGTCAATAGTGCTTTGAGATCACTCTCTAATCCTCTGAGCAAAGGATCCTGTTTCGCCCATAGAATGAGTTCCTCTCGCATATCAACCAGGAACTTCACGCCCTCCGGCAATGCATTAAACTGGGTCAGCAAATGAACCCGCGGGGCCTTTAGGGCTTTGCGCAGTTTTTGCTCAGCCATAAAGCGCGCTTCGCCGTCCTCTGCCTTGGAAAGCTCGCTCACCGATACATCTATCTCGGCGTGATCGGTACCGAACTCGCTGGTCAGCACCAAAAGGAATTTTTTACGCCCCTCTTCGTTAAGCGACAAATAAGCGTGACCAAGGGCGGCAGCTCGCTTGCGGGCGGAGACTTCGCCGCCTCTCGCATCCAGGCAGGCCTGCATATGCTCAATCAGATGTAGCCGGTCATCCTCATTTAGATCAGGCGAGACAATAATTTCTAAGGGCGCGCCGGTATCTGAGGCGATTTTATCCCAAGCGCCGATCAAATTCCGTAAAGTTCGGTCCCAAAAACTGGATTTTTTGTGTTCGGTCATGTTTCTTTTCTATTTCAATGGTGCCACGCTACTCATTTAGCATATTTTGCAGCAACGCCAAGACCTCGGGCACTTTTTCAACTATATCTTCGGCAATTAAACCCGGACCAAAGATATTTGCCGCCTCGCCATGCATCCAAGTGGCAGTCGACGCCGCTTTAAATGCCGTCATACCTTGCGCCATTAATCCTATGATCAAGCCGGCCAGCACATCACCAGAGCCCGCCGTCGCCAAAGTCGCTGGCGCATTGCTGTTTATGGCGACACTGCCGTCCGGCGCCGCGATGATCGTATCCGCCCCTTTCAAGAGAACAACCGCCCCACTCTGCTGCGCTGCGGCGATAACATTTGTCACCTTGTCGGCAGGCGTATCAAACAGGCGGGCGAATTCTCCCTCATGTGGGGTTAGCACCACCGGCCCACCAGATTTCTTGATCCAACCAAACAAAGTGTCTGGATCATCCTCGAAAACCGTCAGCGCATCCGCATCAAGGACGGTTAATTTGCCAAAGCGCAAAGCTGCTATCGTCCGTAGTCGCGTCTCTTGGTGTACCCCATTTCCTGGACCGACCAGCACAGCATTTCGCCGGAGATGACTGATGGCTTCTTCAAAAGTCTGTGGCCCTAAGGGCGAAAACATACAACCGGGATCACCGCTCAGATAAATATCGCGTGCCACCTCATCGGCGGCAATCGTGACAAGCCCTGCACCAACCCGGCGTGCCGACCGAGCCGCCAATCGGGCTGCTCCTGTCAATTCCGCACCACCTGAAATGACGACATGGCCACGGGCATATTTGTGACCTTTGAGCTTTGGTCTTGGAAAATCAGCCAGCCAGTTTGCCGGCAGGTTTTCATGTGACTCTGGTTTAATCTCGTCCAACACCGTTTGCGGAATGCCAATATCGGCGACCTTAACTTCGCCGCATAATTCGCGTCCTGGCATCACCAGATGCCCGGGTTTTTTACGGAAAAAAGTAACCGTCAGCTGAGCCGCAGGGGCCGCACCGCAGATTTGTCCGCTATTGCCGTCAACGCCGCTCGGCACATCCACCGCAAGGCAATCTTTGCCCTGAGCATTGATCGCGTCGATCACTTCTTTCGTGGCACCATCGATATCGCGCGTCAGACCAGCGCCAAATAATGCATCAACAACGAGATCAGCTTCCTTTAACAGATCGACCGACAACGCTTTTGTCTCACCCTGCCAAAGCTTAGCGTTCGCCGCCGCATCGCCTTTGAGTTTTTTAATATTGCCTAAAAGCCCAAGGGTTACCGGCCAACCCGCCTCTTTGAGGAGCCGTGCCACGACAAATCCGTCGCCGCCATTATTGCCGGGACCACACAGCACAACAACGCGCCGCCGGGTCCAGCGTTTTCGCAAAGCTCTAAATACTGATCGCCCAGCAGATTCCATCAAATCAAGGTTCGGCACGCCTGATTTTACGGCCAAGGCATCGGCCCGACTCATTTCTTCGACGGTAAGGAGTTCGGATTTGTTCAAGAGATTCATAGTACTAACTTAGTCTTATTCACTCTTGTTTCGCAAGTAGGAGCAAAATTCCACCTTCGGTAACTATGGACTGGCTAGAGGGAGGTTTCGGCGATATAACCCACATTAGATTATTTAAGGTGTCTGAATTGTGAGAGTACTTGTTCTCGGAGCGGGCGTTGTTGGTGTGACAGCCGCCTATTATCTACAAAAAGACGGCCACGAGGTTACGGTCATTGATCGCCAAGACGGGGCGGGACTGGAAACCAGTTTTGCCAATGGCGGCCAAATTTCGCCCAGCCAAGCCTATCCCTGGGCCGCGCCGGAGGTCCCTTTCCTGATGCTGAAATGGCTCGGCCGCAATGATGCGCCGCTCTTATACCGCATGCGCCTCGACCCGAAACTTTGGATCTGGAGCTTACGCTTCCTCGCCAATTGCACGCCGGGCAATTTTATGACCAATACGGTGAAGAACCTTCGCTTGTCGCTGCAAAGCCGCTCGTTGTTGCCGGCGATCAGACAAGAGACCGGCATTGAATATGACTGCCTCGAAAAAGGTATCTTGCAGATTTATCGCGATCAAAAAGAGCTCGATAAAGCCGCCAAGTTCAATGATGAACTGGCAAAATTAGGCTGTGAGCACGAGGTCTTGGACAAGGCTGGCGTTCATGCATTGGAGCCCGCTTACGATTCCAGCCCCGACAAGATCATCGGCGGTATCTATACCTCAATCGATGAGAGCGGCGATGCTCATAAGTTTTCTCAAGGTCTGGCAAAATATTGTGCCGATCAAGGGGTGACGTTTCGCTATGGCGAGACCGTCCAAGCGATCAACAAAGACGGCTCGAAGATCACCTCGGTGACAACTGATAAAGACACCTACACCGCCGACACCTATGTCATGAGCATGGGCAGCTATTCGCCTCTGTTCTTGCGTCCGCTCGGTATCAAAGCGCCGATCCAGCCGGTCAAAGGTTACTCTGTCACCGTGCCTACCGCAGGCCATAATGGCGCACCGACCATCAGCCTCACCGATAATGATCACAAGCTGGTCTTTAGCCGCATCGGCGAGCGCATGCGGGTTGCGGGCACGGCTGAGTTTAACGGCTACGACACCGAGATGAATGACCAGCGCGCCGGCTCCATTCGCGATACGGCCCAAAAATTATTCCCCAATGCCGGCGATTTCTCAAAAGCCGAACTGTGGACAGGTCTGCGCCCGATGACCCCGGATGGCGTGCCGATCATCGGCAAGACGCCCTATGACAACCTCATCATGAACACCGGCCACGGCACCCTCGGCTGGACCATGTGCGCCAGCTCCGGCCAACTCACCGCCGATTTGGTTGCTGGCCGTGAGCCGACAATTGATATCAGCGATATTGGGTTGGAGAGATTCTGAGGGATTGCCCCCACCGTCATTCTGACGCAGTCAGAATCCAGACAACCTACCAACAAATAAACCGATAAAAGACTGGATCCTGAACCAAGTTCAGGATGACGACCTGTTTTGGGGACATCTTCTTGGCACCCCCTATTGACCTCTCATCGGTCGCGTAGGTGTCCCCTCTTACGGTGTTGATATACCGCAGAATTAAAGGGACACGTAAAAAATACATGTCCCTTTAATTCTGCCCCTGCCTCGCTTTCCATTTGACAAATGCTCTGTTCTAAATTAGAACAAAAAAAGAACATTAGTGAGAACAGAAAATGAAGGAGGGCGGTATGAGAGCAGAAGCTTTGGATATTGCACCCACATCAACAACAGTATTTCACCCGAACCCTGCGGTTTTGGACAGTCTACGCACGCAAATTCGCCAATTGGAAAAAGGCCGCTTGCTCCCGGCAGAAAGCGAGCCAACGGTGTCGTTAGGTGATCCTGAGATTGATGCGGCGCTACCCTGGGGCGGGCTGCCGATTACGGGTTTGCATGAGATTTTTGGCGACACGGCAGCACATGGGTTTGCAGCCGCGCTGATCCATAAATTGGTGGCAGATTCTGAGGCACCGATCCTCTGGTGCCAACGCGGGCCGGACCTTTGCGGCCATGGACTGGCGGAATTTGGCATTGATCCAGATCGACTGATCCTGGTTGAGGGTAAAAGCGACACTGATATTCTCTGGGCAATGGAAGAAGGGCTCAGGAGTTCCGGCATCGCAGCCGTGATCGGCATGCCTTACAAAATCCCGCCGATCGCCGGGCGACGGCTACAATTGGCAGCGGAAGAAAACGGCGTGCCGGGTCTCCTGCTCAGGCCTAAAGACAAAAGCGCCAAGGTAAATCAAACTATATCGCCGACCAGTGCAGCGCTGACCCGCTGGCATGTTACCGCCGCGCCCAGCATTACACCGGCGAGCGGCTTTGGGCTCGGCGCACCGAAATGGAATTTAGAACTACAGCGCTATCGCTACAGCGCCCTTAATTTACAAAAACACGACAACAAACAAAAAAAGCTGGGGCGGATAAGTTCCTGGCAGGTGGAATGGTGTCATGAAACGGGTGATCTCTCTGTGGTTACCGACCTTCGCAACGGATCGGCTCAGCCGCACCCGAGCAAAAGCCCAGATTGGGGTCGGTACGGGAAACAACAAACCGGCTGAAAGAAACCGCCCCTTTCCGCTTGCCACAATTACTCTACAACATGGCGGGCAGCGGATTGCGGCGACTAATCAGGCAGCAGATAGAGAAGGCATTAAGCCGGGCCTCTCGCTCGCCGATGCGAAAGCGCTGTTCCCGGACCTCGCCGTCACGCAATCAGACCCGGCCGCCGATCTAAAAGCCCTCGACAAACTGGCCCAAGCCTGTGAGCGCTATACCCCCTGGGTTTCACTTGATCCCCTGGGCGGTGGCCTGCTCACCGATATGAGCGGCAGCGGCGGCCTCTGGCTCGATGTGACAGGCTGTGCGCATTTGTTTTCAGATACTCTGGAAGCCCCCCACCCCAACCCTCCCCCTCGTGGGGGGGGAGGGGGAAGTACTGTAAACCCCTCATTCTCTAACTTTAATAACAATGGAGACTCTCAACATCTGCACAACCAATCCCCCTCCCCCCTTGAGGGGGAGGGTTGGGGTGGGGGGATGGCTGAAAATGCTCTCCTCAAAGACCTCCACGACCGCTGCCTGGCCGCAGGCTATCAGCCACGGATTGGCCTCGCTGATACGCCGGGGGCGGCTTGGGCGGCGGCTAGATATGGCGATAGGGTTTGCACGACCATCCCCGCCAAAGCCCAGCGGGACAGCCTTGCGCCCTACCCAATCGCGGCGCTGCGGCTTGACCCGAAAACGCTTGAGGGCTTGGAAAGCCTGGGCCTCCGCAAAATTAGTGATCTCTATGAAATGCCAAGGGGGCCGCTCTCGTCGCGCTTTGGCGGTCAGGCACTCAGACGATTAGATCAAATGCTGGGCCGGTTGGAAGAGCCGATCTCACCCCGCCGTCCCGTGCCCCTCTATTCTGCCCGGCTGGCCTTTGCCGAGCCGATTGGCCGTACCGAGGATATTGGTCTGGCGCTGGATAAACTCCTGGCCGAGCTTTGCCCAAAATTCGAAGACAGCAGCCTTGGCGCCCGGCGTCTGGAACTCAGCGTTTTTCGGGTTGATAATACCCGGGCAAGCCTCGCCATCGGCACCAGCCAGGCGTCGCGTGATCCGGGCCATCTGGCACGTTTGTTCCAAGATGACCTCGACACCCTTGATCCGGGCTTTGGCGTCGAAGTCATTATTCTGGCTGCCTTGGAGACCAATACGCTCACCGCCCGGCAAATCGATACTGCCGGTAAAACCGCTCATCAAGCGAATGAAAATGCGGCCAAGTTGGTCGATCGGCTGTCGGGGCGACTGGGCCTACGAAATGTTGTCCGCCTGCGCCCGGTGGAAAGCTATCTGCCGGAACGCGCCAGTGAAACCCGCCCTGCCCTCAATCCAGGCCTACAAGTAGAAAAATCCTCTCTTATCAGCTGGAAAGTGGCCCAAAAGCGCCCGCTTCGGCTTTTGACCCAGCCACTGCCCATTGATGTCATGGCCCCAGTGCCGGATGGCCCGCCGGTGATGTTTTTATGGCGCCGGCGACAGCATAAAATCGCCCACGCCGAGGGACCGGAACGCATTTCCCCCGAATGGTGGCGTCCAACCCAGCTGCAAACGCGCTCTAGATCACTCACCCAAGAAACCCGCGACTATTACCGCCTCGAAGACCAGGACGGCCAACGCTACTGGGTCTACCGCGAAGGCCTCTACCGCCCGGATAAGCCACCCGGTTGGTACCTACATGGATTTTTTGCTTAATGACCGCCTACGCCGAACTCCACGTCACCAGTAATTACAGCTTCTTGCGCGGCGCATCGCACCCGGACGAATTGGTGTTGCAAGCAGCTGCGCTTGGACACACGGCGATTGCGATTACGGATCGCAATACATTAGCCGGTGTCGTGCGGGCACACGTGGCGGCGAAACAGCATAATATCCAACTCATTGTCGGCACGCGGTTGGATCTTGAAGATGCACCGAGCCTGCTCTGTTTGCCAACCGACCGCGCTGCCTATGGCCGGCTTTCGCAACTCCTCACCTTGGGCAAACGCCGGGCTGAAAAAGGAAGCTGTCAGCTTTATTTGGAAGACCTATTAGAGGGCGAGATATTCAAGGCAGGCAAGGGACAAATCATCATTGCTTTGCCGCCTGATGAACCACCTGATCAGGGCTATATCAACCACCTTTCAAATTTAAAGGAAAACTTTAAAAAAAAACTATATCTAGCTGTAAAACATAACTATTATGGTGATGATTATCAAAGAATAGAGACTCTCTCCCAGCTCGCCAAAGGGCTTTTTATCCCGCTTGTTGCGGTCAATGATGTCCATGCACATGCGCCTGAACGCCGGGTCTTGCAGGACGTCCTGACCTGCATTCGCGAGCACTGCACCATCCACGAGGCGGGCTTCCGTCTGCATGGCAATGCAGAGCGCCATTTAAAGCCGGGTGACGAGATGGCTAGGCTATTTCAGGACTATCCCGGCGCCATCGCCAATACGCAAAAAATTGCCGCCAAATGCCAGTTCAATCTGGATGAGTTGCGCTACGAATATCCGATTGATCCGACCAGCCTGGGCCGCAGTCCGCAAGAGGAGCTCGATTACCAAACCCGGCTCGGCATGAAAGAGCGCTACCCCGACGGCGTGCCGCTTAAAGTGCGTGAGCAGATCGAGCATGAACTGTCACTGATCGGCGAGCTTGGCTATGCACCCTACTTCTTAACGGTGCATGACATTGTCCGCTTTGCCAGATCGCGCGATATTCTCTGCCAAGGACGCGGCTCGGCAGCGAATTCGGCGGTCTGTTACGTGCTGGGCATCACCTCAGTCGACCCGACCCGCATCGATGTCTTATTTGAGCGTTTTGTCAGTGCCGAGCGGGACGAGCCGCCGGATATCGATGTTGATTTCGAAAATGAACGCCGCGAAGAGGTCTACCAATATATCTATGAGAAATACGGCCGCGACCGGGCGGGTATTACGGCGACCCATATCACCTACCGATCACGCAGTGCGTTCCGCGAAATCGGCAAAGTCATGGGGCTTTCAGAGGATTCCATTCAAGCGCTTTCCGGCTCATCCTGGGGCAGTCCCAGCCGCGGACGGCCTAGTGATGAGCGGATTTTAGAGGCGGGCCTTAACCCTAAAGACCGAACGCTCCGCATGGTTCTGGCTCTAGCCCAGCAAATTGCCGGCTTTCCCCGTCATCTCAGTCAGCATACTGGTGGATTTGTCATCACCAAAGGTCCGCTCGATAGCGTCGTGCCGATTGAAAATGCTGCCATGGCAGACCGCACGGTGATCGAGTGGGATAAGAACGATCTTGATGCTTTGGGGATCCTGAAGATCGATGTCTTGGCGCTCGGCATGTTGACCTGTATCCGTAAAGCCTTTGAGTTGATCGAGCGCCATCATGCCGTCAAATTGACCCTCGCCAATATTCCGTCCGGCGACAAAGAAACTTACGACATGTTGTGCTTGGGCGACTCGGTCGGTGTTTTCCAAGTCGAAAGCCGGGCTCAGATGAACATGCTACCGAGGCTCAAACCCCGTTGTTTCTATGATCTGGTAATCCAGGTAGCGATTGTCCGCCCCGGCCCCATCCAAGGCGACATGGTGCACCCGTACCTGCGGCGGCGAAGCGGTGCTGAAGAAGTTGAATATCCGTCTGAGGATCTCCGCAATGTGCTGGAAAAAACCAAAGGCGTGCCGTTATTCCAAGAGCAAGCCATGCAGATCGCCATTGTCGCGGCAGGCTTTACCCCCAGCGAAGCCGATGGGCTCAGACGTGCCATGGCGACCTTCCGCCATACCGGCAATATCCCGCTCTACCATGACCGCATGATCAACGGCATGGTCGAGCGCGGCTATGACGCAGATTTTGCCGAGCGTTGTTTTAAGCAGATCGAAGGCTTCGGCGAATACGGTTTCCCAGAAAGCCACGCCGCCAGCTTTGCACTGCTGGTTTACGTCTCATCCTGGCTTAAGTGTCATTACCCCGCGGCCTTTGCGACAGCCCTGCTGAACAGCCAGCCAATGGGGTTCTATAAACCCGCGCAGATCGTCCGCGATGCGCAGGATCACGGCGTTGAAGCGCGCGAGATTGATGTCAATGATAGTGAGTGGGATTGTACGTTGGAGATTTATGCAAATGCTCTGGAATCCCCCCCACCCCAACCCTCCCCCTCAGTGGGGAGAGGGGGAAATCAAATCGGAGGTCTTGCAACAACTTCCTCCTCCCCCCTTGAGGGGGAGGGTTGGGGTGGGGGGACTGGTAAATGGCGGCACGTCAATGACCAAAGCACCGCCCTCCGTCTCGGTCTCCGCCAGATCAAGGGCCTCAAGCAAGATGCCGCAGATGATCTCATCTCAACCCGCGAGGACGGCTATTGGCAGATTCCGATGTTGAAAGACCGGGCGGGCCTTAAGCGGGGTGCGTTGGAGAAGTTGGCTGATGCGGATTGCTTTCAGTCTTTGGGGTTAGATCGCCGGCAGGCACTTTGGGAAGTTAAGGGGCTAAGCGATGCAAAACCATTACCGCTTTTCGCGCATTTACCCGAACATCGCTTTCGCAAAGAGCCTTCGGTCACGCTACCGAATATGAGCCGTGGCGAGAATGTCGCGGCTGATTACAAAGCGCTCAGACTTTCACTGAAAGCCCATCCGATGGCATTGCTTAGAGACGGCTTTAAGCCTGAGAAAATCATCACCTGCGCCGAGCTTGCAACAGCAAAGCCAAACACCATGGTCCGCCTAGCCGGTGTCGTCCTGATCCGCCAACGTCCGGGGAGTGCGAAGGGGGTAATCTTTGTGACCATTGAAGATGAGACCGGTATCGCCAATCTGATTGTCTGGCCGCATAAGATGGAGCGCTATCGCCGTACCGTGATTGGCTCTTATTTGCTGGGCGTTGAGGGCAAGCTGCAACGCGAAGGGATTGTGACCCACATTGTCGCCGAAAAGCTTTATGATTTCTCCTATCGGCTGGGCTATTTGACCGAAGCTGATGCGGGAACGCGTGACAACCCGTCCGCCCCCAAACTCAAACCGCAAAATGCCAATAAGAAACTCACACCGGGTTCGAGAGATTTTCACTAGCCTTAAAATCCAGCTAGACATGCGGTAGAAAAAGCGCACACTCCGCCCTCAAAAATAACAAATAAACCTGGGGAATACACTTTGAGCGACGAGATATCATCCGAAGCCACCATTAAAACCAAAGCCGGGCGCGTTGCGTTTCAACACGCTGATTATCGCTGGTTCTGGCTGGCACGGGTCTTGGGCGTCTTTGCCATTGATATGCAAATCACCGCCGTCAGCTGGCAAGTCTATCAGCTCACCGGCAAACCATTGGACTTAGGATTGGTTGGCCTCGCTCAATTCGCGCCCTTCTTTTGTCTGTTTTTGGTCTCCGGCACGGTGGCTGATCGCTACCAACGCAAACGAATTATGTCGATCTGCGTTTCCATACAAACCCTCTGCGCCGTCGCGTTCTTTGTTATGACGATGACAGGCAATGCAAACTTCCCAACGATTTTCACCATATTGATCTTTCTCGGTATCGCCCGCGCTTTTCAATCACCCGCGCAACAAGCAATCGTTCCCCTTCTTGTTCCAAAAGAGCATTTCGCCAATGCGGTCGCCTGGACCGCAAGCGGGTTTCAAATGGCCCGAATTGCAGGTCCGGGTATCGCGGGACTTATGATCATTGCCGGTGAAGAATGGGTTTACGGTACAGCGATGATCCTATTTTTTCTGTCGACGATTTTTACATTTTTCATCAAAACCAATACCCAGGTTATTAGCCGGGCGCCGATTAATGTCGAAAATATACTTGCTGGCTTTAAATTTATCATGAAGCGGCAAATTATTATTGGCTCAATTGGTCTTGATCTTTTCGCCGTTCTGCTCGGCGGCGCGACGGCTCTACTGCCGATTTTTGCAACCGATATTCTAAACGTCGGCTCGGCGGGCTTCGGCGCATTACGGGCAACCCATATGGTCGGTGCTTTTACCACCGCGCTCATCTTGACCCAGCACCCGATCTCGCGTCACGCCGGAAAAAAACTTCTCTATGCAGTGGCGATTTTTGGCGCAGGCATTATTGTTTTCGGTATTTCGACCAGCTTCTGGTTGTCGATCGGCGCCCTCTTTGTGCTGGGTGCGGCCGACTCGGTAAGTGTCTTTGTGCGCAATAATTTAGTCCAGATTATCACGCCAGATAATATGCGGGGCCGGGTCAGCGCGGTCAGTTCCGTCTTCGTTGGCGCCTCTAATGAAGTCGGAGAATTTGAAAGCGGTGTTACAGCGGAATGGTGGGGTGTCGTCCCGGCAGTGGTTGTCGGTGGCGTTGGGACTATTTTTATTGCAGGATTATTTGCTAAGATATTTCCAGAACTGCGAGAAGTTGATAGTCTCAATCCAGACGACCTCGTACGGAAATATCAGAAAATGGAATCTTGAGTTCCAAATGAGAGAACCAATAGGAAGATGAAGAAAAGAAGATTAGGCAAAACCAATGCGGAAGTATCCGAATTAATCTTCGGTTGCGGCAATGTTGGCGGCATTATGATCCGTGGCGATGAAGACGTTATGAAGACGGCGGTTCAGAAAGCCTTGGAGGCCGGCATCAACTGGTTTGATACAGCAGCCGGTTACGGCGATGGCAAATCCGAAGAAAATCTTGGACGCCTTCTCAAAGAGCTTGATGCCAAGCCCTATGTCTCAACCAAATTGCGCATTGATCCCGAAAACACCGACGATATCCCCGGCCAGGTTGAGCGTATGTTGCACGAAAGTCTGGAACGCCTACAACTGGATAATATCGATCTCATCCAACTTCATAACGGCATTGAGGGCGTCGATGGCGGGCGTAGTCTGTGCACGGACAATATCTTGGGCCGAGAAGGCGCAATCTACGGCATGGAGCGCCTGCGTGATCAGGGCCTTGTCAAATGGATTGGCATGACGGCTTTGGGCGACAGTAGTTTATGCAAGCGCATGATTGAATCTGGTCGATTAGATACCGCGCAAGTTTATTTTAACATGATCAATCCAACGGCGGGCCATGCTCAACCCCGCCATAGCTCCAGCCAGATGAGAAAAAAGAAAAGCACCGGCCAGGATTTTACCGGCATCTTGCACGCCTGCGAAGAATTCGATGTCGGCGTAGTCGCCATCCGCACCTTGGCAGCTGGTGTTTTAGCAACCGATCAACGCCATGGCCGAGAAAGCGTCATCACCAAAGGCAACACGTTAGAAGATGACGAACGCAAAGCGGCTGGTGCCTTTTCAACGCTCGGTAATAAATACGGCACCAAAGCCCAAACGGCTCTTCGTTTTGCTTTATCAAACTCAAAGGTAAGCTGTATTGATTTTGCCGTGGCTGATCTAGATCAGTTTGACGAAGGCATTCAGGGAGCCGAACAAGGCCCCCTTCCCGCAGACGCCATCCACGCCCTTGATGATCTTTATAATGAAGATTTTAGTGCGACTTAGCAGATCTTGTTTTCTAGTGTAAACACCTCAATCTCGTCACCGACGCCCCTGAGAGCGTGTTTGCCGAGGCTTTGCCAGCCTTTGCCGAGATGGGCCTGCACCTGCTCAGAAATTAGGACATTCACGTCGAGGGTTTTACACAAGCCTTCAATGCGCGCTGCTTCATTGGCAGCAGCTCCGATGACGGTGAATTCTATGCGGTCGGCCGTACCGATGTTGCCATACATAACGTCGCCGAGATGAAGGCCAATGCCAAATCCCAACGGCGCTGTGCCGAAACTTTCCCGCTGGCGATTAAGCTCGGCCATGCGTTCCAGCGCATCCTTGGCAGCTTTAACCGCTGCCTCACAGGCTTCTTTCTTTGACCAACCGCCTTCTTCAACCGGGAATATTGCCAGAGCCGCATCACCGATGAAGCGCAGTACTTCGCCGTCATGATCCAGCACGGCGCCAGCAAGGCATTCGAAATAGTCATTGAGCAGACCTAGAAACGCTTCCCGGCTCATTGAATCGGCAAGTGGCGTTGAATTGCGCAAATCACAAAACCAGATGACGGCATTAATTTCCTGACCATCCCCCCGCTTGATTTGGCCCGTCAGCACTTTGGCGCCGGCCTGATGTCCGAGATAGGCATCGAGCAAATTTATCGCGGTTCTTTTGAGCGCCAGAATTTCAGCAATTCGGGTCAGCGCGGGACGGACACGCTCCAGGGCGGCCAGTTGCGGTACAGTAAATCCTTCCGCCTGACAGGTTGTGTAACTGGCGGCGTGAGTTTCGCCGTTGATAAAATCCAATGGTTGGGCGATGTAGTCCGTCACCCCTTCGCCGCGCAGATCGTCAAGCAACGGAAAATCTCGCGGGCAATCGGGTGCGCTCACCTTGCGGCGAATTTCTTTGCCTTCCAGAAAAACGGCATAGATTGGATTTTTGAAATAGTCATCGGAGTTGAGCACCGCATAAGACGCTTCTGCCACTTCGACTTCGGGCTGACCTTCGCGCCAGAAAAAACCGCGCCCGGCGACATTTGGGTGCAAAGTCGTGACAAATACGGCAACGCGATAAAGCGGAATGCCGGCGGCGTTCAGTCGCTGGCACAATTCAAGCAGAACATCTTGTGGGGTTTTAACCGTCTTAGCGCCATCGACCAACCAATCGACAATATCTTCAACATCTATTCCAGTATCGGATTTCTCGGTCAAAGCGGCACCTCTTAAATTGGCAGAAAGACCATTCTACCTAATATTGAGCCATCCCTGTATCAATATTTTGTGCCCAGGCTGCAATGCCACCTTCCAAATTCAAGGTGTTTTCATAGCCATTTTGATGCAGCCAATAGGCAACCTGTGCTGAGCGACCGCCAATGTGGCACATGACGATTAACGGCTCATCCTTGGGTAACTTTTCGAGATTCTCCGGCAGGGTATTCATTGGAATGTCTAAGCTGCCCTCAATTGAGCAGATGGCAAGTTCATGGTGCTCACGAATATCGAGCAAGGTGTGGCTCTCGTTTTGGCTACGCAATTCATTTAATTGCTCTACGGTAATGTTCATTTTATCCTACTGTTTAGATTGGTTTTGAGTGATATTAAGGCAATAAAACAGGCTTGTATTCCTCAAATTAAATAGGGATTTTACGTCGATATACTCATGGCGTTACTCGATTAAACCTGCCATGACTCAGTAAATTTGCGGGATGGAGGCATTATGAACGACGCAGAAGTTCAAGTATTAGAACGAACGACGCCGTATCGCGGCTTTATGCGATTAGATCACTACAAACTCAAACATAAAATTTTTGATCAAAACTGGAGCATTGAGCTCTCCAGAGAGATTTTGGAGCGCGGCGAATGCGTTGGGTTGCTACCTTATGATCCGATCCGCGACGAAGTGGTGTTGTTGGAGCAATTTCGTATTGGTGGCTACACCGCTGCCAATGCCTCACCCTGGCAGATCGAATGTGTTGCCGGCATGATCGAACCCGGCCACCTGGCAGAGGAAACTGCACTTCGTGAAGCCGAAGAAGAAGCCGGCATAAATGTCACCGAGATGACGCTGATCCATCGCTATTTGACCAGCCCCGGCTGCACATCGGAAACAATTGACCTCTTTTGCGGTTGCGTCGATGCAGAAAATGCCGGAGGAATATTTGGAATTGCTCATGAAGGCGAGTATATCCGTGTCTTTGTCGTCTCTGCCGAAGAAGCTTTCGCCATGCTGGGCCGGGGCGAAATTGGTAACGCGATGACCATTATTGCTTTGCAATGGCTGAAATTACACCACGCTATGATCCGCGAGAAGTGGCAGCTCTCCTGGTCGGAAGGCAATTAAGTCAACCAAACGTGATATCTATTTTTAGAAAAGACTGAATTAGGCCAAGGCACATACTTGATCACTCCGCTCCCCCCCGCTAATCTCTGCCGCTTAGAGGGAACCTGAAAATATTTAAAGTGAGACAAAATGGACATCCGTAAAGGATTTAGAGATGCCGTCGGCAATACGCCGCTGATCAAATTAAAAGAAGCCTCGGAAAATACCGGGTGCGATATTTATGCAAAATGCGAATTTCTTAATCCAGGCGGCTCGGTCAAAGATCGGGCAGCGCTTTACATTGTCAAAGATGCCGAAGAAAAGGGATTGTTGAAGCCCGGTGGCATCATCGTCGAAGGCACGGCTGGAAATACGGGAATTGGCTTAGCACTGGTTGGTTGCGCCAGTAGCTACCGCACCATCATCGTCATTCCCGACACCCAGACCGAAGAAAAGAAGGACATGCTTCGCCTCGCTGGCGCAGATCTCCGTGAAGTCCCGGCGGTGCCTTATAAAAATCCGGAAAACTATGTCCATGTCTCGGAGCGCATTGCCAAGGAAATGGCGGATACCCATCCTCATGGCGCGATTTGGGCCAACCAATTCGACAATACGGCAAATCGGGATGCCCACGTCTACAGTACGGGCCCAGAGATATGGGATCAACTTGACGGTAAAATCGACGGCTTCACTTGTTCGGTCGGCACCGGCGGCACATTGGCTGGCGTTGGTATGGCGCTGAAAGAACGTAACAAAGATATCAAGATTATGTTGTCCGATCCGATGGGATCAGCGCTTTATGGCTTTTATGAAAATGGTGAGCTGAAGGCAGAAGGTTCTTCGATCACCGAAGGTATTGGCCAGGGCCGCGTCACCGAAAACCTAGTCGATGCGCCGATCGATGGCGCATATCAAATTTCGGACGAAGAAGCACTGCCATACGTCTTTGATCTTTTGAAATATGAAGGCCTCTGTGTCGGCTCATCCAGTGGCATCAACATCGCCGGAGCGATCCGCATGGCGAAAGAAATGGGGCCCGGTCACACCATCGTCACACTGCTGTGTGATTCCGGTACCCGCTATCAAAGCAAATTGTTCAACCCCGTGTTCCTGAAGGAAAAAGGTCTACCTTATCCCGATTGGCTCGCATAAATACTGGTAAAATTTATTATGGAATACACTCACCCAGAAGCACTTGTTACGACAGATTGGTTGGCTGAAAATCTAGGAGCCTCCGATATTTCAATTGTCGATGCGAGCTTCCACTTACCGGCTGCACAACGTAATTCAGCTGTGGAATTTGCCGCCTGCCACATTCCGGGCGCGGTGTTTTTTGATATCGATGATATTTCTGATTCAGAAACTGATCTGCCGCATATGCTGCCAAGTGCTGAAAAATTCTCCAGCCGCATGCGTCGGCTCGGAATTGGCAGTGAGAGCCATGTGATTTGCTATGACTCGAACGGTGGGCCAGGTGCAGCCATGCGGGCTTGGTGGATGATGCGAATTTTCGGCCATGACCGCGTCTCCGTCTTAAGTGGTGGGCTGCCGAAGTGGCAAAACGAAGACCGTGCGACCGACCAAGGTGAACCGACCATTGTTGAAAAACATTTCTTTGCAAAGTTCGACCCTGCTTTGGTCTTAAGCGTCGATCAGATGCTGGCCAATCTCGACAGTCAGGAATATCAGATGGTCGATGCACGGGCACCTGGGCGTTACGCGGGCACTGATCCCGAGCCCCGCGCCGGTATGCGATCTGGTCATATCCCTGGCGCGCTCAATTTATTTTTCCCAACGCTGTTGGATAAGGACAACTTCATGGTGATGCGTTCTGCCGATGAAATAGCGAGCGTAATAGCCGAAGCCGGCATTGATCCTGAAAAGCCGCTGGTTTCCAGCTGCGGGTCGGGCGTCACTGCCGCCCCTCTCGTCTTGGCGCTCTATCTGCTCGGCTATACCCGGGCTGCCGTCTATGATGGCTCCTGGACAGAATGGGGTGGACGCCAAGACACGCCGATTGAGGTTTAGACCTCCCTTATGAGCAAAGACAAATATTCTAGCTTTCGGCCCGATACTCGCATTGTGCACACCGGCGGCGATCCAAAAGCTTTTAAAGGCGTCGTCAATCCGCCGGTCTATCGCGCCTCAACTGTGATTTTTCCGACAGTTCAGGACATGAATGAGGCGACGAAAAACCGCTTCGACACGACCTTTTACGGTGTTCATGGCACACCGACCAGCTTTGCGCTCGAAGACGCCATGGCCGATCTTGAAGGTGGTTATCGGGCAATCTCCGTCTCCTCCGGGCTCGCCGCCATTACCACTGCGTTGATAAGTTTTCTTAATGCAGGCGATCACCTTCTGATGGTAGATAGCGCTTATGGACCAGCCAGAAATTTCTGCAACACCACGCTAAAGCGCTTTGGGGTCGAGACAACTTATTACGACCCTATGATTGGCAGTGGCATTTCAGACCTTATCCGGCCAGAGACCAAAGTGATATTTACAGAATCGCCCGGCTCGTACACTTTTGAAATTCAGGACATCCCGGCCATCGCCGAAGTCGCCCACCAAAATGACATCAAAGTGATGATCGACAATACCTGGAGTGCGGGCTACTTCTTTAAGCCGTTTGAGCACGGCGTAGATATTTCGATCCAGGCAACGACCAAATACCAAGCCGGTCATGCCGATGTTATCTTGGGTCACATTATTACCAAAACCGAAGAGGATTGGCACAAAATCAAGGTCGACACAGCGACCCTCGGCCAGGCGGTTAGTCCCGATGTCAGCTATTTATGTTTGCGCGGTCTCCGCACCTTGAGTGTCCGGCTTGAGCAACACCAGGAAAGTGCCCTCGCCCTCGCCCATTGGCTGCAAGAGCGCCCTGAATTCGAGACCATCCTGCATCCGGCCTTTGCATCTTGTCCGGGTCACGAGATTTGGCTGCGCGATTTCACGGGCTCCAGCGGATTGTTCAGCGTTGTTCTCAAGGACTACACGACCGAACAGGTTAATGCGATGCTAGATGGCATGGACTATTTTGCCATGGGCTTTAGTTGGGGTGGTTTTGAAAGCCTGATGGTGGCGTCTGATCCAGCCAAAATCAGATCAGCCACGACATGGGAAGCTGCAGGACCTTTGCTACGCATCCATGCCGGCCAGGAAGATGTCGAAGATCTGATCGCCGATTTAGAGCGTGGTCTCAATCGACTGACGGGGAAAGCGTAATGCGGAAAGATGCCAAACGAAATACCCGGCTTGCCCATGACGGCTCACACCCGGAGGAGCAATTCGGTATTGTGAACCCGCCGGTCTACCGGGCATCCACGGTTGATTACGGCACTGTCGCCGAAATGCAGGCGCTGAGAGAAAACCCCTATGACAATTTTGTCTATGGGCGGGTCGGCACACCGACCTCTAAAGCTTTTGAAGAAGCCGTCGCCAATCTCGAAGGGGCCGAACGATGCGTTGCTGTCGGCTCCGGTCTTGCGGCAATCTCGGCGGCCATGCTGGCTTTTGTCGGCTCTGGCGATCATATTCTGGTTTGCGACAATGCCTATAGCCCAACTCGAAATTTGTGCGAAAATTTCATGAAACGCTACGGTGTCACGACAACCTATTATGACCCGATGATTGGCGCCGGTATTGCGGAGTTATTTCAAGACAACACCAAGGTGATTTACACCGAGTCTCCCGGCTCGCACACTTTCGAGATCCAGGATATTCCGGCAATTACCAATGCAGCGCACAAAGCAGGTGTCAAAGTTGTCATGGATAACACCTGGGGCGCTGGCTATTTCTTCAAGCCGTTTGATCATGGTGTCGATGTCTCGGTTCAGGCCGCCACCAAATATTACGTTGGTCATTCCGATGCCATGGTCGGGACAATTTCAATGTCAGGTGAGAACATTCTACCCGTTCTCGATAACGTCCGCGTGCTGGGCTACAACATCGCCCCCGACGACGCCTATCTGGCCTTGCGGGGCATGCGGACCTTAAACGTCCGTCTTAAGCGCCATGAGAAAAATGCGCTCAAAGTTGCCGAATGGCTTTCAGGCCGACCCGAGATCGACCGCGTGCTGCACCCAGCCCTGCCAAGTTGTCCGGGCCACGAATTGTGGCAACGGGACTTCACCGGCTCTAACGGCTTGTTTAGCGTAATCTTTAAGCCGACCGATCAGAGTGCCATGCACGCCTTCATAGATGGACTAGAGCTCTTTAGTTTAGGTGGCTCCTGGGGCGGCTATGAAAGTCTCGTCTTACCGACCAATGTCACCCGCACCGTGACTGAGTGGCATGAGAATCCGCAAAGCATCCGCTTTCACATCGGCCTTGAAGATCCGGATGATCTGATTGCAGATATCGAGGCAGGGTTGAAGCGGCTTAGCTCTGCCGGCTGACACTCGGCACAAGCGCGCTCATTAAAAACAGCACCAACGCAATAACGACGATGGACGGCCCGGCGGGTGTGTCATAGCCAAGCGACAACCCTAATCCGCCAATGACTGAAATCGAACCAACGACAACCGCTATAGCGGCCATTTGTTCTGGTGTTTTGGCATAATGACGGGCCGCGGAAGCGGGCACGATCAGCAAAGCTGCAATCAACAATATACCAACAACTTTCATGGCGGCGGCCACGACCAAAGCGATCAAAATCATAAATAGCAGATTTGTCTCGGTCACCTTGACGCCTTCTGCTCGGGCGAGATCTTCATGGATTGTGATTGATAACAATGGCTGCCAAATTTTGAGCAGCACCAAAATGGAAATCGCAGTGGTGCCATAAATCCAGGCAAGATCGGTCAGGGTTACCGCCAAAATATCGCCGAATAAAAAGCCAATAAGATCAAGCTGCACATTGTCCATGAAGGACACCGCGACCAAACCCACGGCGAGCGTGCCATGCGATAAAATCCCTAAGAGCGCGTCATTGCCGAGACGGGTTCGATGTTGGAGCAGAACCAAAAAAGCCGCCGCGCCGACACATATAACAATCACGCCGATGGTCAAATCTGCAATGCCCAGCATCAGCCCGAGGGCAACACCGAGCAAGGAGGTATGGGCCAAGGTATCTCCAAAAAATGCCATCCGTCGCCACAGAATAAAAGAACCTAAGGGGCCAGCGATAAACGTTACACCAAGTCCGGCAAGTAAGGCATAAAGTATGAACTCATCCATGAGAATGACCTTCGTGATCAGCCACAATATGGCCATCGACGGCATGTTCGTGGTCATGGTGATGATGATAAAGTGCCAAGCTGTCAGCCACTTGCGGGCCAAACAACGCGACGTAATTTGGATCTTTGCTCACTACTTCAGGATGGCCAACACAACAAAGATGATTATTGAGGCACAGCACCTTATCGGTCGCCGACATAACCAAATGTAAATCGTGAGACACCATCAATACACCGCAGCCTCGCTCAGCACGAATGGCAGAAATTAATTGATAAAGCTCAGCTTGACCGTTCACATCGACCGCTTGAGCAGGCTCATCCAATACCAGCAAATCGGGATCTCGCAACAAAGCACGGGCAAGCAACACGCGCTGCATTTCTCCGCCGGAAATATCATGAATTGAAGAATCGACGATCGGCAAGACACCAACCTCATCCAAGACTGAACTGCGTCTCCCCCGCTCCATCTTCCCGGCGAGACCAATAAAGCGGCGCACCGTCAAAGGAAGGTTCGGATCAACGGATAGGCTCTGTGGCATATAGCCGATCACAGTCTGTGGCCTAATATTAACCGAACCATGCGACAGTTTACGTAAACCCAGAACAGATTTAATAAGCGTCGTCTTGCCTGCTCCATTGGGACCGATCAACGTAACGATTTCGCCTTCGGAAACCGTGAGATCAACCTGATCAATGATCAAGCGCCCATCGGCCTTAACGCTCACCCCTTGTGCATCAATGAGAAAATTCGACATACTTCTAGCTCACCTGACATTCGGGACAGAGCCCAGCGGCTTCCACCGTGCGGCTCTCAATAACGAAGCCCTGGTTCGAAGCAGAATTTCGCAGCAGGCGATCTATCTTGGTTTCTTCGAGCTCCACCGCATTGCCGCAATCGGTGCAAATGAGAAACATGCCTTTGTGCTGCTGATCGGGGTCAGGATTGGGACAGCCGATATAGGCATTTTGACTTTCAATACGATGGATCAACCCCTGCTCTAACAAAAACTCGAGGGCACGATAGATCGTCGGCGGCGCCGCATTGGCGCGCTCTTGTTTCAACACTTCAAGCAGTGAATAAGCGCCGATCGGGCGATGTGAGGACCAAATGAGTTCCAGCACTCGGCGCCGAATAGATGTCAAACGTGCCCCTCGTCCAGCACACAAATCAGCGGCCCGGTCCAGCGCATCGACAATGCAAAGGCGATGATCATGATTATGCGACCATTCCGCCCCGCCTTTTTGCTTCGTTTTTTGCTTTGCTTTTCTCTGCACCATATCCAGAACTTGTCATATACGGAAATGTTATGTTATATCATTTAACACAAATGTTATATTATAACAATTATAAATTTGGCTGTGTCGTGTGACTAAATTCAGAATTTTAGTGTCGGCTCTTATCCTCCTCTTGGCGGCCCCTCCTGCGCGAGCTGATTTTACTGTCGTCACCACGATCAAGCCGCTGCATTCTATCGTAAGCGCTATCATGCAGGACATTGGCACGCCAAAATTACTTATACGGTCGGCGGGATCGCCGCATGGCTACAAACTTAAGCCCTCAGATGCGCGAATGATCCGATCAGCGAACCTTATTTTTTGGATCGGTCCGAGCTTTGAAAGCCGTTTGGCAAAAGCGATCAATCAGGTGCGGGCAAAGGCGGATGTTATCGAAGTTTCAAAAATCCCCGATTTGAAGCGCTATAAAATGCGCGGCAAACATGAAAATCACGATAGCCACAATGATCTCATTGATCCACATTTATGGCTTAGTTTTACCAACGCCCGGCACATAGCTGGGCATGTCACCCAAGAGTTAAGTCGCCTGGACAGAACCAATCGGTCCAAATATCAAATTAACTTGAACAGTTTCACGAACTCGATTACTGCGCTCAAGGCGACTTTGATGAAAAAGCTTGGTCCGGCCCATGACAAGCCCTTCCTCGTCTATCACGATGCCTTTCAATATTTTGAAAAATCGTTTGGCCTGACCAACAAGGGAGCTCTCATGGCGTCACCCGAACAACGGCCCGGAGCAAAACATATCGCAGAGCTTAGAGTTCTAGTTCGCGAACAGCACATCTCTTGCGTTTTTATCGAACCACAATTCAGCAAAAAATTAGTGCAGACGGTTATCAAAGGCACTGCCGCGCGAATTGGTGAACTTGATCCGATCGGTACAAAACTCGCGCCGGGACCAAAGCTCTATGGCGAGATGATGCGAAATCTAGCGACCTCATTTGTGGATTGTTTGATGTAACTCTTAGTCACTAAGTCTGATTTTTTTAGAAATTCTAGTGCCGAAAAGAGGTCGAAAACCACCAGAATAAAAATAACGATCGTGATAGATCTAAATTTCTGTTTTCTTTCTTCCGGCATTGGAAACTTGACAGCCTCACCTGAAAAGACGATTACCTAGAGCCATGAGTAATATTGAGAATTCAACTATAGAACAAGCACTTGCGTCCCTGACATTCAATGATGAAGGGCTAATCCCAGCGATTGCCCAGCAGTTTGACAGCGGCGAAGTGCTTATGATGGCGTGGATGAACCGCGACGCGGTCGCCGCCAGCTTGGAAGAAGGCCGCGTGGTCTATTGGTCACGCTCGAGGCAGGCTTTGTGGCGCAAAGGTGAGTCTTCCGGTCAGGTTCAAACCTTGAAAGAAATGCGCTGGGACTGTGATAGCGACACGATCTTGCTGCAGGTCGATCAGGACGGTGTCGCCTGTCACACGGGTCGGCGCAATTGCTTTTTTAATGCGGTCAGAGACGGCAAAATCGAAACCATAGCCGACGTCGAAATCGACCCCGATCAACTTTATAAGTAGGCCAGAAATGGTCGCAGTTCATTTAAAAATATGGCTCGTTGGATTACTCGTCTTCTGTGGATGGTTATTTCATGGCGAACGACCAGCAAACGCCGATGATATCCTTATATTTGCTGCGGCCAGCCTCGCCACGCCGGTACAGGAAATCGTCGATCACCAGGCAAATAATAACATCCGCGTTTCATTTGCCGCGAGTTCAACTTTGGCACGTCAAATTTCTAAAGGGGCGCCGGCAGATATCTTTATTTCAGCCAATCAAAAATGGATGGATTATTTGGCCAAGACCTCACCCGTCATTGCCGCGAGCAAACATGCCTTCTTGTCAAATTCTCTGGTTTTAATTTCACCCGCCAAATCTCGCCAGACCGTCAAAACATATTCAGCCAAATTATTAATAAATTTATTAGGAGACAGTCGCTTGGCAATCGGCGATCCGGATCATGTCCCCCTCGGCATTTACACCCGACAGGCACTGACAAATCTCAAGTTATGGAAGCCCGTTCAAAACAAACTGGCCAGGCTAAACAATGCCCGCGCCGTACTGGCCTTTGTTGAACGCGGTGCAACACCAGCAGGTATAGCTTATGGCTCGGATGCCTACCGAAATCCAAAAGTCGATGTCATCTTTCAATTTCCTTCATCGTCACACACCGCCATAACCTATTGGATGGCCCTAACGGGCAGTCGTCAAAACCCGACTGCACAACAGTTTTTCAACATACTTCTGAGCCAAAGCGCAAAAGATGTTTTCAAGCGCCATGGTTTTCTGGTGAACTAGAGAAATGTTTAGTCCAACACCGCTAGAATTAGAGGCTCTTATGTTAAGCCTCAAAGTCGCCCTTTGGAGCGTCGTAATTACGCTACCACTTGGCGTGTTAACGGCGTGGGTATTGGCGCGCAAGAATTTCTATGGCCATGCTCTGCTAAACGGCGTCGTTCATTTACCGCTGGTCCTGCCACCGGTTGTTATCGGCTTTTTTCTCCTCGCCATGTTAGGCCGACAAGGTCCTGTTGGTAGCTTTCTCCATGACGTCTTCGGCATCACAGTAGCCTTTACCTGGCAAGGTGCAGCCATCGCTTCGGCCATTATGGCTTTCCCGCTAATGGTGCGCGCCATTCGGTTATCAATTGAGAACGTAGATACCGGCCTGGAAGCCGCAGCCCGCACGTTGGGTGCCTCTCCTTTCCGTGTTTTTTATTCAATAACGCTGCCTCTGATCTCACCCGGTATATTAGCCGGTGTGGTCCTGGCCTTTGCGCGTAGTCTGGGCGAGTTCGGCGCAACCATTACATTTGTCTCAAACATTCCGGGCGAAACCCGCACACTCCCCCTCGCCATCTTCTCGCTCGTCCAGACGCCTGGCGGTGAAGCCGGCGCATTGAGGCTCGTAGTACTCTCAATCATCTTAGCTCTTGCTGCACTCTTGTTCTCGGAGTATCTCGCGCGCCGTACCAAACAACGGATTGAGGGCTAAGCGATGCTGGAATTATCTCTCAATCACCGATTTGAAGAATTTCGTATTGAACTCGAATTTCAAGCAAAAGTCGCCAGCATCACCAGCCTGTTTGGTCGCTCGGGCACTGGCAAGACATCAGTCATCAATATGATTGCCGGGTTAACGACGCCGGATTCTGGTTTTGTCA
This sequence comes from Rhodospirillaceae bacterium, assembly GCA_018649725.1. Lineage (GTDB taxonomy): Bacteria > Pseudomonadota > Alphaproteobacteria > Rhodospirillales > UBA2165 > TMED23. The sequence goes on from JABIHH010000021.1 coordinate 27,507, forward strand.
AAGTCGGCGACGATGTTCTATTTGATTCATCAAAAGGCATCAACGTGCCGCCCGAGAAACGCCGCCTTGGCTATATTTTTCAAGATAGCCGACTATTCCCCCATATGGATGTGCGGGGTAATTTGCTCTATGGCTCGAAAATGGTGCCTCCCAATGGTCAAGAAATCACGTTCGAACGAGTGGTTGATATTTTACAAATCGGCAACTTGCTCGATCGCAAGACGTCCAATCTTTCCGGCGGCGAGCGACAGCGCATTGCCATTGGCCGGGCGCTGCTCTCCCAACCACGCTTGCTGCTCATGGATGAGCCTTTGGCGTCGATTGATGCGCAGCTTCGAAGTGAGATACTCCCTTTTATCGAAGAACTCAGAGACACCTTTGGCCTAACCGTCCTTTATGTCAGCCACGCCATTGATGAAGTCATTCGCCTTGCTGACAAAATGGTGCTGCTCGATAAGGGCATTAAAGAAGCCGAGGGTGATGTTGAGGAGATTATGAGCCGCCTCGACCTCCACCCCTTAACCGGACGATTTGATGCAGGTGCGGTGCTTTCGACCAGAGTGGCGGATTATGATGAAGACTACGACCTCACCAGTCTTGCTTTTTCAGGCGGCGTGTTGCGGGTCACCGGCGTGCAACTTCAACCCAGCACCCCTGTCCGCGCCCATATCCGGGCACGTGATGTTTCACTGATGCTGGCCCGGCCCGAGGGCACCAGCATCCTCAACGTTTTCGAAGGTCAAATAATGGAAGTCGGCGATGAGGGCGGCCCTCAGCTTGATTTAAAAATTGATATCGGCTCGCCTCTGATTGCCCGGGTCACCAGAAAATCCTTCAATGATCTTGGGTTGGGTGTCGGTAAAAATGTCTTCGCCATGATCAAAGCCGTGGCAATTGATCGCCGCAGCTTGGGTGGGCAGCGCTAAAAAATTACTTTTTGGGCCCGCGCCGCTTTTTAAACATCTCACCGATGGATTGATTGAGCGGCTGAAAGCGCAGCATATCGCGCGACGCCTGCGTGACATCAAAATTCGCATTCGGTAGCTGGTAATGATCGCGCACCAATGGCCAAACGCCCTCAGCGATCACAATTGAACGAATGGGGATGGCGATTCCAATATGGCGGCAAAAATCCGCTAGCAAATTTTGTTCTTCGAGATCAGTCAACAAATCAAAGAGCCAAGATTCATTGTCTGATCTTTGATTTGTATCCGTCATCGCTCGATTACCCGTGCCACTCGCTTAAGATATCTTCGGCCGCAATACGTTTGCGTTCTTTAGGGGGTTCAGTTGCTGTACCGATAAAAATAAAGCCATAGATTTCGATATCTTCGGCATGGCCAAGTAGCTTTTTGACCTCTGTGTGATAAGCTGGCCACTCAGACAGCCACTGCGCCGAATAGCCAATCGCATGCGAGGCGTTCAGAATATTTTGACACATGGCACCGCCGGAAAGAATTTGCTCCCACAGGGGGATTTTGTGCATCTTCTCTTCATTCGGATAGCATGTAATGGCCAATACGATCGGCGCTGTCTGAGGGCGAGCTCGCCAGTATTCAATTTGCTCTTCGGTCGGATCTTCATCTTCTTTGGCAAAAAGATCGGCATAAAGATCGCCAAGCTTAGCTTGGCCCTCTTTCCGAATGATCTGGATACGCCAGGGCCCACAGCGAGAGTGATCCGGCACCCGAAGGCCGATTTCAATGATCGTATTGAGTTCATCTTCGGTCGGGCCTGGGTCGGTAAGGTTTGCCGCCACGACTGAACGCCGGCTGCGTAAAAATTCAATAATTTGGTTTTGGACGTCGTCTAACATATTTTTATCCATAAATTTCCTGGAGCTACAGAAAGCATAACCGAATATAGAAAATGATAAAGGCTCTGCTTCCACATAATGAAAAATCTCTAGAATCCCAAAAACACTTGTTGTATTAGATGTTTTTCATATACTTTTCCGAACAATTAAAAGTTCAAGGGTACAATTTTTATGCCTTACTTGTTAGAAATTGACCAAGACGTAAATTGTGCTTTTATTAAGCACGAGGCGCCGTTTGATCTTACCAATTTAGCTTTGTCAGGCGATGAAAGATTAGCCCATCCCGGCTTTCGAAGAAAAATGAATTTTCTACACGATTTTACAGATCTGATTATTCCGGCTGAGATCGAGTTCAAAACAATCGCCGATGAATCAAAACGCATTATTCGAGAATACAATTTGCAATTTGGTGAGTGCAAAGGAGCGCTGGTAACCGGTGATGCGCAGAGTTATGCCAAAATGCACCAATTCATCTAAGCTGGCAGATTTTCCAATAACCCAGTGGAGCGAAAGTTATTCCAGGACCTTGAAACGGCGATGAGTTGGCTGGATATACCCGAAAGTTACGAAATTAAATATAGAGATTAACTCTCAACCACCTGGTAATTTTCGAATTTTCTTGTTTACGGCGCATCCTTAATCCCGCATGATTTTGTCAGCGCATTAAAATTTGCGCCTAAGTTTAGGAAACAAAAATGGGGAGAATTCATTTGACCAAGGTAATTAAAATAACTGTCGGACTTGCCGCAGTGGCAATTTTGGCGACAACGACTTTCACGGCGCCTTCAGAGGCCCAATACTACAAAGGTAAAACCATCGAAGTTATTGTTGGCTTTTCAGCTGGCGGAACCGATTCTGCGGCGCGCATAATTGCCAGTCGCCTGTCGAAATATATTCCTGGCAATCCGAGCGTTGTGGTGAAAAACATGCCCGGTGGTGGTAGTTTGAAAGCACAGAACTTCCTCTTTGAGCGTGCCAAGCCGAACGGTCAGACAATCGGTTTCAATCCCTTTCAAATTTTGGCGCAGGTAACGGGGCGTAAGGGCGTACGCTTTAGCTATCCGGATTTCACCTTTATTGCCGGCGTCAAAGGCCCAGCCTCAATCGTGGTAATTCGCAACGATATTGTTGCCGGCGGTTATAAGAAGCCTTCCGACATTAAGAATATAAACAAGAAGCTCAGCTATACCGGCCGCAATCCATTGCACTCGATTGATATGGTTTCGACAGCTGCATTTGACCTACTCGGCATGAAACATACTTACGTTCCTGGTTTCCGTGGCAGTGCCTCAATCACGACGTCGCTTGCCCAAAACGAAACCAATATAACCGGTGCCGGTTCCGTACATTGGCTGAAACATTTGATCCCACGTCTTGTTGATAAAGGGCAGCTTTCGAGCTTATTCCAATTCGGCGCCTTCCAGCCAGACGGTACGATCAAACGCGACCCAGCCTATCCTGGCATGCCTTTCTTTGAGGAATTTTATGCGAAGGCTCTTGGTGGCAAGCCATCTGGCGAGCTTTACAGAGCATACAAGTTTGCTGAGAAAATGCGGGGCACGGCCAACTGGCTTGTACTTGGCCCACCAAAAATGAACCAAGAGGCAGCCAAGATCCTACGCGTTGCGTATGGTAAAGCGATGAGGGATCCGGCGACCATTGCGGCAGCCAAAAAAGCTGTCTTAAATCCTTATCTTCATGTTGGATTTGAACGGGCTTCCAAGGTGATGGACGATCTGCGAAATGCAGATCCAAAAATTGTGAAATTCTGGAAAGCGCGTGTCGCCGCCCAATCAGGTGGTGTGAAGCGTAATAAGAAGAAAAAATAGTCGAAGACAGCCTATGTTAAAAATGCCGGTATCTTTTTAAAGGTGCCGGCGTTTTTTTGTCTACAGCTTACCGTGACACTGCTTATAGCGTTTTCCAGAGCCACACGGGCACGGCGCATTCCGGGGCACTGTATTATCCCAAAACTCTGGCGCGTCCACTGAACCTTTCTCCCCAAGGGCTTCGAGACAGTTGCACGTTCCCATTTGATGCCCGCACGGTAGATAGGCAAATTTCGATTGCCCGCCGATGGTCTGTTTTAAGGCTTCCCAATGTTCGAGCTTATCGGTACCGACGGTAAAACTGAGCATGACGCGGGGCCGATCAGTCTGCTCGTAGGGCTGGGTCGAGTGATGGAAATGGTCGCCAAATATCACGCCTTCTCCGAGTTTGTAATTGTAGATTTGTGTGCCGTCATTTTGATCTTTATACAGCAAATTGCCATGCCCGGGATGTGGCTCAAACAAGGGGGCGATGAAGGTGTAGGCATTCGCGTCGGGCGCATAATCCATGTGCCAGGAAGAATTTGGGGCGCGATCTCCAACCACAAAAAAGCCGCAATAAAATTGAAGATCATTGTCAAAATCGACGAGATTTTTAACTTCATCGACGATACCCAACCCGAGAAAGAATCTTTTGAATTGGTCATAGGTTGCTTGATTATTGTTTGAGACCCAAAATAGAGGATCTTCCCCATAGGAGGTGTAAAAATACTGGTGATCCCCTTCACCGAACTCTCCTGAGCGTTGTTTACCACCTTCAAATATTGCGGCATGCTCAGGTGCGGCTAGCCCTGGAACGACGTAATTCAGATAAGCCTCTTGAATTTCGCTCAACAAATCTTGGTCAAACGATAGCGTAAAGGCATTGGCGTTGGGTTCAACCCTCGCAAGTCGCATCTTTGTTCCTTAAGAATTATAAGGCTGGGAATAAAACTCCCCTGCCCTTCGAACTTTCTATTCTAAAGGAAGTATCTCAGATGACAATTACCCATAGATAAAGAATGCCTTTAACCTGAGTTTGCTAGTGCGACATTATTGCAATAAAAGATTAGCCCCATGTAGTCCAAATAAATCAATGGAAGAAGTTTAATATGGCTCGAAGAGAACCCCGGGAACTAACGGTAATTGGATCAAAGCGAATTACTACAAACATGCACAGGGTTACGCTTGGTGGAAAGGGAATGCGTGATTTTCCAGAAGATCACGAAGGTGGCTATGTCAAATTGAATTTCCCCCAACCCGATAGCGAACGCCCAGTTACGAGAACCTACTCGATATGCATTCAACGTGAAAATGAGATCGATATTGATTTTGTGTTGCATGGTGATGGGGGGCCGGCTTCACGCTGGGCCGTTGATTGTCGGGATGGTGAAACCATAATGGTAGGAGGTCCCGGGCCCAAAACTTTAGTTGACGACCAAGCGGACTGGGTTTTGCTTGCTGGAGACATGACGGCATTACCGGCGATTAGCGTAAATATCGAGCAATTACCCGCTGAAGCCATTGGATA
>JABIHH010000056.1 GCA_018649725.1 Rhodospirillaceae bacterium
CGATTATGATAAATCATTCAAAAATTGAAAAAAACTCGATCCTCATGCTCGTCTTGGTGCTGATCGCTATTTCGATCGGTGGCATTGTTGAGTTGGCACCGCTGTTCTATCTCGAAAGTACCATCGAGAAAGTTAAGGGCATGCGGCCTTATACGCCGTTAGAGCTTGCCGGGCGCAACATTTATGTCCGTGAGGGTTGCTACAACTGTCACAGTCAGATGGTGCGACCGTTCCGCGATGAGGTCGAACGCTACGGTCCTTACAGTCTCGCAGCCGAAAGCATGTATGACCATCCGTTCCAATGGGGCTCCAAGCGTACCGGGCCTGATCTGGCACGGGTTGGTGCTAAATATTCTGATGAATGGCACCGGGCGCATATGGTTGATCCACGCAGCCTCGTGCCGGAATCTGTAATGCCCGGCTATCCGTTCCTGTCTTCGACAAAATTGGACGCCAGTCGGATCGCCGATGACCTCAAAGCAAATGCCATGGTCGGTGTGCCGTATACGGCGGACATGATCAAAAATGCGACCCAGGACGCGTTGGCGCAAGCCAATCCGGATGATGATAATTCGGAAGCCGTGGTGAAACGTTATCCCAAAGCGCAGATCCGTGACTTTGATGGTGATCCAAGTCGGGTGACCGAAATGGATGCGGTGATCGCCTATTTGCAAATGCTTGGCACCTTGGTCGATTTCAAATCGTTCAAAGCCGAAGACAACTACCGGTAAGGAGAGAGTTATGACTTATGAAACTGTTTTAAATTTCTCCCAAACCTGGGGTGTTATTTACTTCATGGCATTGTTTGTAGGCGTGTTGATTTATGCGCTTCGCCCAAGTGCCCGAAAAAAGTTTGAAAAAGCGGCCCATCTTCCGCTTGAGGAGGATTAAGCCATGGCTGATCAAAGACCTGTAGATGCCGTCTCCGGCACTGAAACCACCGGCCACGAATGGGATGGTATTGAAGAACTGGATACGCCAATTCCGAATTGGTGGCGCTATATTCTTTATGCAACGATCGTCTGGTCAATCGGCTATTGGATTGCGATGCCGGCCTGGCCGACTATTTCCGGCCATACCAAGGGTCTGCTGGGCTATTCCAGCCGGGCTAATGTTGCGGAAGATATCAAAGTGGCAGCGGCCGCGCAGTCGCAGTTCAATGACAAACTTCGCCAAGCCTCTTTAGAGCAAATTCGCACCAATTCGGAATTGCTCGAATTTGCCCTGGCAGGTGGCCGTTCGGCTTTCAACGTCAATTGTTCCCAATGTCATGGTTCCGGTGCGCAGGGTTTCAAAGGCTATCCGAACCTTAATGATGATGAGTGGCTCTGGGGTGGTTCTTTAAAGGAAATTTCCGCGACCATTACCCATGGTGCACGGAACGACACTGATGATGATGCCCATTCATCTGAGATGCCGGCTTTTCTTAAAGACGAACTTTTAAAGTCAAATCAGATCGGCGATGTCGCCGAATATGTGCTTTCGCTCAGCAAAAACTCGAAGGATGCCAAAGCTGCTTCCCGTGGCGCGCCGCTTTATAAGGAGCATTGCGTTTCCTGTCATGCGGAAGGCGGCAAAGGCAACAAAGAGTTTGGCGCACCGGCCCTCAACAATAACATCTGGCTTTACGGTGGGGATGCGGCTTCTATCAAAGAAACTATTTCCAACAGCCGTAAAGGTGTGATGCCGGCTTGGGGCGCGCTGCTTGATAAAGATACCATCAAGAAGCTGGCGATTTACGTCCATTCGCTGGGTGGTGGTAAGTGATTTGGGGGGGATAATTTAACATGAGTACCCCGAATGCCTGATGACCAAATAGTCGAAAACATCGAACAATTTGATGTTGAGGCGGTAAATAAGAAAGAGAACCGCGATCTATTTAAGGCGCGGACCAAGATCCATCCCAAGCGCGGCTACGGACTGTTCCGGACGCTCAAATGGTGGATCATGGGCGTGACGCTTGGCATCTATTATCTGACACCTTGGCTTAGATGGCATCGGGGCGAAAGCCTGCCGGACCAAGCCGTGCTAATCGATTTCCCAGCCCGCCGGTTCTATTTCTTTTTTATTGAGATTTGGCCGCAGGAATTCTTCTTTGTAACCGGCTTGCTGGTATTAGCGGGCGTTGGTCTCTTTCTGACAACGAGTGTTGCCGGTCGCATGTGGTGCGGCTATTCCTGCCCGCAGACGGTGTGGACTGATTTATTTCTGGTTGTTGAGCGTTTTATCGAAGGCGACCGCAATCATCGCCTCCGGCTTGATAAGGCGGAGATGTCGGCGAGTAAGTTTTTCAAAAAGATTATCAAACATGCGATTTGGTTGCTCATCGCCATGCTGACCGGTGGTGCCTGGATATTCTATTATGCCGATGCCCCGACCTTAGCAGCTGAGCTCTTTGCTCTTGAGGCGCCCATGATCGCCTATATCACGGTCGCCGTTTTAACCTTCACTACCTATTCGCTGGGCGGCCTCATGCGCGAACAGGTCTGCACCTATATGTGTCCGTGGCCCCGCATTATGGGCGCGATGATGGATGAAGAATCTCTGTTGGTGACGTATCGTAAAGATCGCGGAGAGCCCAGAGGGTCGCACAAAAAGGATGAAAGTTGGGACGGGCGGGGCGATTGTGTCGATTGTAATGCCTGTGTCGCCGTCTGTCCGATGGGCATCGATATTCGCGATGGTCATCAATTGGAGTGCATTACCTGCGCCTTGTGCATTGATGCCTGCGACAGTGTGATGAATAAAGTTGAGAGACCACAGGGCTTGATCCACTACGCCTCATTTGCCAATGAGCAGCGCGTGGCGATGGGAGAGAAATCCAGTATTCGGCCGGTTCGACCCAGAACATTGGCCTATCTTGCCATTTTTTGTCTTATCGCTTCAATTATGGTTTACGGATTATTCACCCGTTCGGATATGGATATTAATGTGTTGCGAGATCGCAATCCGTTGTTCACGCAATTATCGGATGGCGACATTCGTAATGGTTTCACCTTTAAAATCCTTAACAAAGCACACACGACCAGAACCTTTGCGCTGAGTGTACAAGGCCTGAAAGGTTTGGAGCTCAAAGTTATTGGGGCTGAGAAAAACCTTTCCGGCGATACCCCTCTTACCACCGTCAAACCCGATAAATTAAAAAGCCTCCGCCTCTTGGTGACCGCACCCAAAGGTGTAATGAAAAGTTCTTCCGCTGATATTAAATTTGCGATTAAAGAGCTTAAAACGGGTGAGCAGGCGTTCTATGACAGTATTTTCCGAGGACCGGAGAAATGAGCTTGGCTTTTTATAATGACAAAAACCCAGTGACCGGTCGCTCAGTTTTGTGGTGGGTGATCTCGTTCTTCATGGTGATTTTTATCGCCAACTTCTTTTTCATCTATTTTGCGCTAACGACTTGGACCGGGCTCAGCACCGAAAATGCCTATGAAAAAGGGGTGCGTTACAATGAAACTCTGGATCAGGGTGCGCAGCAGAAAAAGCTCGGCTGGCAAAGCCGTGTCGTTCTCACGAAAACCGGCCAATTGAGAATTTCGATGCTCGACCGTGCGGGCCAACCGCTCACCGGTCTGGCGGTAAAGGCCAATTTAATCCGGCCCGTGATAGAAGGTAGCGACCAGCAAATCACCTTGCGCGAAACTACCCCAGGAATTTATCAAGCCGCCGTTAGGCTGTCCCATCTTGGAAGATGGCGTGTCGAAGTCGTTATTGGCGAGCAATATCGCCTGCGCCATGATATTGAGCTAAAGTAGGCTCGCTATGAACGTAATCTCAAATTCTGATCGTTCTGGTTTGATTAATGACTCAGCGCCCTTTGTTGTGCATGATCAGCCCGGTATTTCGACGCTTCATTTGATGGTCGAAAATGTTCATTGTGCGGGCTGTATCAGTAAAATAGAACGCAACCTTAAAGCCACGCCCGGTGTGCTTGATGCTCGCGTTAATATGAGCACCAGTCGTTTGAAAGTCGATTGGCAGGATGGTGCGGCTGATGGGCGTGCTCTCATGGATCAGGTGAGCGAGCTTGGGTATCCGGCGGCACCGTTTGATCCAGCTCAGCTAATGTCGGGTTCTGCCAAGGAAGGTAAGGCGCTGTTGTTCGCCATGGCGGTTGCGGGTTTTGCGGCCGGTAATGTCATGCTGTTATCGGTCTCGATCTGGGCCGGAGCGCTCGGCGATATGGGGGATGCGACCCGCGATTTGTTCCATTGGCTGTCGGCTATGATCGCTTTGCCGGCCATCGCTTTTGCCGGCAGGCCGTTTTTTAAATCCGCCTTTTCCGCTCTTAAGGGGGGCTCGATGAACATGGATGTGCCGATTTCTCTGGCCGTCCTGCTCGCCGCTGCGCTTAGTCTGCAACAAACAATTCTTGGTAATGAGCACGCCTATTTTGATGCCTCGGTGACGCTGCTGTTCTTCTTGTTGATCGGTCGCTATCTCGATCATCGGGCGCGCGCTAAAGCCAGGTCAGCGGCTGAGCATTTATTGTCGCTCTCGGCTACTGCCGCCAATGTGCTGCAAGAGGACGGCACAATCGAGGTTTATGCCATTCGCGATATTCAAATTGATATGAATGTCGTTGTTGCCGCTGGTGAGCGGATCCCCGTCGATGGGGTCATATCTCAGGGGCAATCGGAAATAGATACCAGCCTGGTAACCGGAGAATCATTGCCCCGCTTGGCGAGTGTGGGGACTGACGTTTATGCCGGCACCTTGAACATTGGCGGCCCGTTGCAAATTCGGGTAACAGCTTTGGCGGAAGACAGTTTGCTGGCTGAAATTGTCCGCCTCATGGAAGCTGCCGAGCAAGGCCGGACAAAATATGTTCGTATTGCAGATCGCGTCGCGCGTATTTATGCCCCGGCGGTCCACATCTTGGCGGCGGGCACCTTTATCGGCTGGTGGGCAGTCATAGGCGCAGATTGGCAGATGGCGCTGATCACCTCGATTGCTGTCTTGATCATTACCTGCCCCTGTGCGCTCGGGCTGGCGGTGCCGGTTGTTCAAGTCGTTGCCAATGGCATGCTTTTGCAGAAAGGCGTGCTGGTGAAAAATGCCGACGCTTTAGAGCGATTGGCTGATGTCGATACCATAATTTTTGATAAGAC
>JABIHH010000050.1 GCA_018649725.1 Rhodospirillaceae bacterium
AATGTACGATTAGCGGATTGAAGCTGGGTCGTCCCTTGGCCTCATAGATGCTCGCCACGGCTTGGTCATTACATGCATCAGCGCCAAGCCCGTAGACGGTCTCAGTGGGGAAGGCGACCAGCTCGCCTGCTTGCAAGCGACGTGCGGCTTCTTCTATTCCGTTTGGATTTGCATGTAGGGTTTTCGTTTTCATAAGCCGCTTATAGCACGGTTTTCCGGCTAACGCCCTTTGGCGAGGAAATGCGGGTTGCGGATATTGTCTTTGCCATAAACAAAAGGCGCACCATCAATTTGAGTGATCGAGCCGCCGGCTGCGGAGAGCACCGCGTGACCTGCGGCGATATCCCATTCGGAAGTTGGCCCGAGCCTCGGGTAGAGATCTGCTTCGCCGGCTGCAATCAGACAAATTTTCAAAGAGCTGCCGGAATTGATAATCTCTTTGACAGTGTAGTCGGCCAGGAATTCCTCTTCACCCGCCCGGTGAGAGCGGCTGGCAACGACGACGATGCCGTCTGCGGCTGGTACGCGCGCGGAGATCGCCCGCTGTTCGCCATCCGCATCTTGGGCGTAAGCGCCAAAGTCACCCCCCCAGAATGATTTCGCGATGGCCGGTGCATAGACAATGCCGAATATCGGCTCGCCGTTTTCAATGAGCGCAATATTGACGGTGAACTCATCACGTTTATTGACGAATTCTTTGGTGCCATCCAACGCATCGACGAGCCAGAACACACCACCACTGATATCGGGCCTAACGCCTGCGGTATAAGCTTCTTCGCCAATGGCAGGGATGTCCGGGGCAAGCTCAGTCAAGCCTGCCAGAATAATCGCCTCGGCTTTTTCATCTGCTTCGGTGACGGGTGAGCTGTCCGCTTTTGAGCGTATCTCAAAATCAGTGTGATAGATTTCAAGGATGGCCGCGCCGGCCTCAATCGTCAGGTCGCGTAATTTTTGGACGAGATCATCGTTAAAATTGGGTGTCACTCGGCATTCCTCTACTCGTGGGCTTTTTCGGCTTCTTCGTGCCAATGTTTGGTCGGCGCGTTAGAGCCAATCAGAATAAACGCGATCTCGCAGGGCTCATCGAACGGATTGGCCCAGCCATGCATGGTGGCGCGCTGGACCATCACATCGCCCTGGTTGAAATCGATTTTGTCGCCATCATCCAGCAGCATCTCGCATTTACCAGACATGCAGATCGCATAGTCTATGGTGTCGGTGCGGTGCATATAGGCCTCTTTGCCGGGCACCAACTCTAACACACGAAAAATCGAGCCGGTTTCTGGTGGCTCAATATCCTGCGGTGTCGCGGTCGGATCCTCGCCATTGACGTCAGCGGGTGTGTCATCGGTAACCCAGAGCAACGTCTCATAATTCCCCGAGCGCAATTGCTGTACATTTGTCATAACGTTGTCGGTGCCGACAATGGCTTTGCCATCTCCGGCATGGGACGTCACGATGCGGCGGACATTAAGTGTCATAGAAAAATCTCCTTAAATTTGGAAAATGGCATAGCGCGGTTTTGAGCGTTTAGCAAATAAAAGCCCGTTCGGCTATTTCTGCATTCCCTTGTGCTCTTGGTGGATGTTGTAGTAGTTGCCGGCAAAGATCAGGCCGGCACCGACAAATATCCAGATCGAGAAGGGCTCGGCGTAGAACATGTAACCGATTACTGCGATCAGCGGCATACGGATGAAATCAATTGGCAGGATAAGGGTTACATCTGCGAGGGCCAAGGCACGTACCATCGAATAATGCGCGGTCAGCGCTGTGACGCCGATCCAAAGAATCCAAGGGAGGTCTGCCCATTCAGGCGTCGTCCAAACATAAATGCCGCCAATCGCACTGATTGGTAACTGCATGGCAAACATCCAAAATATGATCGCCAGCGAGGCATTGTCTTTAGAAAGAGATTTACCGGAGACGAAGGCAATGGCAAAAGCAAAGGAGGCTATCAGGACGAACAGCGAGCCCAATTCAATCGGGACCAGGCCGGGGCGAAGTACGATCAAGACGCCAATAAAGCCAAGCACGATGGCGACGATTTTACCGAAGGTCATTTTCTCATCCAGAAAAAACACCGCCATCATGGCGACCCAAATTGGCATGGTGAATTCAAGGGCGAAAACCTGAGCCAATGGGATCAACCCAACACCAATTATCCAGGTGAGGTTGCCAAAATAATGGATAAAATTTCGAAACATATGGAGCTTCGGTCGGTGGATGGCTATCGCACCTGGCTGGCTGCGCAGGACGATGGCGGAAACGATGCTCAGCGCCACAATGGTTCGCATCAAGACAATCTGAAAAGGTGAGATGGTGTCTGAAAGCTCACGAGCAGCGACGGCCATAGTCAAAAATGAAAATAGCATCGCAAACACCCAGAGGATGGCGCGATAAAGATTGGCTCGGCTGATTTCAGGATTATTCAAAAAAGGAGCTTTCTAAAAATTCGACAGTCAATTTGCCTGATGGTTGGTGATCTAGCAAGTCTAGTCGAGTTCCCAAAGCGGCTGGTCTTCTGGTAAGTCCTTGGAAGAGACACCTTCGGTCACGTAACGCCAAGCCTGAAGGCTGTCCGACCAATAGTCTTCCGGCAGGCTCGCCTTGCGTTTGAGGTGGCTCAGGAATTTCTTCGGATCCGGCAATTGTTCCCAGACGACGGGGAGAAAGACGCCGCGTTTCGTCTGGCCTTCCTGCAATACAATGCCGTCCACGCCAGGGTGGAGTTGGCTTAAGAAATCTGCTTCGCTGGTAAATTCCATTTTCGTTTGCGGGCTTAAAACCGAGATCGACATGGTGATGCCGCCGCCCTCAATCTCGGCCAAGGTGAGTTTAGGAAAGCGGTTGTCGCCAAAGGCTGCTTTGCAGGCATTTTCCGCAACATCAGTTAATAAGGGTCGCCATGCCTGAATGGAGCCAATGCAACCTCGAAGTTGATCGTTTTTGTTAAGGGTAACAAAACACGCGCCATGGTCTCGAAGCGGTTCGGCAAACTCTTTCAAGCTAAGGCGCATGGGCCCGGAGCCTTTGAGATGCGTTAGTATGGCCGCCGCCCCAACATGCAGCAGCGTCTGGCCATGGGCTGCCAACAGATCTCGGGTCGCAGCGCCAAAATCATTTTGGGGTTTTGCTTTGGGTTGGCCGCCTTCGTCGAAATACCACGAGCCATAGCCAACAACTTTATCTTTGGTGCCGGCCGTGTCGCCTGAATTTCGGATATCGGCTGTCTTGACGTTGAGCCCTTTTTCACGCGCCAACAATAAAAGTCCCTTGATCGAATGGCGCCCGCAGGCTTGCTCATTACCAAGTGCTGGGGCGTCGAGGCGTTCAATGGCTTGGCAGGTTTGATTGTCGAGTGCTTTCGCCTGATCGTAGGGCAGGTAGTGACTGAGATCGGAAGAAATAAGGATCAGTGTTTCAGGTCCGCCCCAGAGGATATCCAAAACCTCAGCAACTTGCTCGGGTGTTGCCTGGCCAACAATCATTGGCACGATCTTAAAGTCGCCTAAAACCTTTTGCAGGAAAGGCAGGTGCACCTCAAGACTGTGATCTTCGACATGGGTGTCGTTAAAAATCTCAACCTGGGGCAGGCCAATGATTTCTGCCGCCGCGTCCATATCCAAGGGCACATCGCCAAGCGGCGTTTGAAAAACTTCTGTGCTGGGCAAGGCTAGCCCGTTGACCGCAACCCGGTGGCAGGGGCCAAGGATGACGACGCGCTTGATGATGTCTTTGGCCGGGCGCAATCGATTATAGACCGCTGCTGCGGTTAGGCCTGAATAAACATAGCCGGCATGGGGCGCGATGATGGCTTTGGGGGCGCGCTCTGCGGCATCAAATTTTGCCGTGGCTTCAGAGAGAAAATGCTCGACCGTCGCCTCCAGCTCCTTCGGATTGCTCGGGTAAAACATCCCGGCAACCGCGGGCGGGCGGATAAGGTCTGGTGAAATAGTTGGTGATAAGGCCATGGGTTTCTCTCCCTGGCGGCATTATAAGTCAATTTCGAAAAGTTCTAAAGAATTGATTGAGGACGTCTTTTTATGAAGACGTGTTCAGGTCCATAATTTCGTCACATTTCAGTTTGTTAAGTTCCCGGCGTTTTCCTTCCTCAACGAAAATTTCATCGATATCCATTTTTCGGCAAATCAATTTATCGGAAATTCGTGAAAAAGTTTTAAGTTTACGGGCTTCGGTATTGGCATTCATCAAAGTGTCTACATCGGGGAAGTAATGTTCCGTCATATAGAACAGCCATTCTTCTTGAAGCGAATTTATATCTTTGGTGTAGACCTCAAGAAATGTCATGCCCTGATAGACGCGCATGAGTTCAAATACCCCGTAATTCTCAATCAAATAGCGAACAAAAGAGCCGGCGATTATGTAGCGGGCGACCAGTTTTTTCTTTTTGCTTGGCTTGCCATGCCCAAGAAAAAGTTTCTTGTCTCTGTGTAGTTTTGCAAGCAGTCCATAGTTGATTTTATTCAAAAGGTGCTTATAGGTGAGCTTATGGGCATTGATTTTTCGGTACGAAAGTGCCCCTCGGTCTGCAAGCGCAGAATCCATATACCCTGCAAGTCCTTCATTAAGTAATCCACTGCTTACAAGATGTCTAATTCTTCTTCGCCTGGTTCTCTCGATGCGGGCCACAAAAGGCCCAGAGAGCCCCATAAGCGTATGGGTGATTTCATGAATTAAAACACCTTCGTGAATGCCATTTTTAAATATTCGTTTCGGTACTATTATACGTCCGACGGGAGCGTAGGCGCGGGGAGGTTTATCCAAGCCTTCCTCTTTCACGGTGATTGTTATTTTTCTGGGATACTGGAGATCAAGAAAGCTGACGACTTTTTGGTATGATATCTCAGCGGCATCAGCGATGGCATTGGCTTCAAACTCGGACATGTCTGCTGCCAATACGCAGAGCTTGCCGCGATCAATTATGGTTATTTTGGCTGCTGGAATCCCTTCTTGTAATTTGCATTCACGTATGTCATCGACATTGAACATTTTTTCAAATCGGATACGCTCCAAGCCAGGATCAAGAGTGACTTCTTTTGCCTCCCCCGTCGGAGTTGTTGTCTGACAGGACAATAGAAAGAACAGTGCGGGTAGCACAGCCAGCGTCGTCCAATGCTTGCGGATGATTTTTTGAGGCGCGGGAGATGCTACTTTAAATAGAAAATTCATGTAAAATTACATAGCAGTCAGCAGGGCAATCGTAAAGCGTGAAGCTGGAATATTAGGACACAATTTCTCTTAGCGGTTTCTACCTATTGGGAGGCGGAATGCAAGAATGCTATACTGAGGTATGGGCTATGCGATGAGATATTTTCGCGAGCTCAATGATGGATTTTCTCGGATTGCAGAACTTCTTAAAAAGCTTAACGTCCGCCGGACATGCATAGCCGTTCTCCCGTCCAATGAGCACTATCCCATTCTGGCAGATCTATTTGATGCTATTGCGGAAAGGCAGGACCTGGACCTCAAGGTCGAACTCTTTCACCAACGGGAAGCTGCAGATGAATGGCTTGGTAGC
>JABIHH010000058.1 GCA_018649725.1 Rhodospirillaceae bacterium
GGGGGGGAGGGGGGGGGTGATTCTCGAAAGTTGCATTGACCTCTGATGCGACTCCCGTAACACTCTTTAAAACAATAACCTCAGAGGGAACACCCATGCACGCGACCGCTGCCATTGATCCACCGAATTTAGCGATGTGGGTGACGTTTGCGCTTATTTTAGGGGCGTTGGGGCTTTATGCGGTGGAGCGGATCGCGGTGGAAGTGACGTCCTTGGCGGTGCTCGGCGCGTTTATGTTGTTTTTCAATTTTTATCCTATCTTGGGCGCAGATGCCCATAATCTGTTGTCGTCTGAAAGGCTGATCGCAGGTTTTGCCAATCCAGCCTTAATGACGGTCTTGGCCCTGCTGGTGATCGGCCAAGGCATGGTGCGGGCCGGTGTGCTCGATCGGGGCGCGCGTATTGTACTGGCGGCTGGTGGTGGCAAAGGTTGGCTGACCATTTTAATCACGCTGGTTGTCGTGCTGGTGATCAGTGGTTTCTTGAACAATATTCCCGTTGTCGTGATCTTTATTCCGATCATGGAGGCAGTCGCGGCGCGCTTTGGCACCTCACCATCGAAAGTCATGATGCCGCTGAGCTTTGCAGCCGTCCTTGGCGGTATGACGACGATCATCGGCTCCGGCACTAATTTATTGGTCTCCGGTGCATTGGTTGAGTTGGGCGAGAAGCCGTTCGACTTTTTTCAATTTGCTGTGCCGGGCATGGTGCTGGCAGGGGCAGGCTTGATTTTCGTTCTGCTTTTTGTGCCGCGCTTGCTGCCGGATAGAGCCTCGCTGGCCAATCAGTTTATGGAAATCGACGGGCGGCATTTTTTGGCGCAGATTACCTTGGATGAGAGCTCCGCACTGGTTGGTCTGGCATCCAATAACGGTGTCTTTGGCGCCTTTCCAGATATGACACTTCGCTCCATCCAGCGCGAGGACAATGCCTTCCTGCCGCCCTTTGAAGATGTTGTCTTGGCGGCAGGGGATGTCATGGTGGTGGCCGCGACCCGGGCGGCTCTTGCCGACGCTGTCGCCCATGACCCCGGCTTATTATTTCCTGAGTTGCAAGATGGCAGAGAAGATTTGGATGGCCGGTGGCTCGAGGGCGATCGTATTTTGGCTGAAGTTATGGTCGCTCCAGCATCGCGCATGGCCGGGCTCAACCTCAATATGATCGGCTTTCGCCACAAGACCCATTGCGTTGTCTTAGGCATGCAACGCCGCGCCCGCATGATGCGCACCCGGATCACTGAAATCCGGCTCGAAGAAGGCGATGTCTTGCTGGTTCAAGGTCAGCCGGCCGATATTAATGCGCTGCGCAAAAGCGACGACGTTGTATTGCTCGAATGGTCGGCTGAGGAATTACCTGCTCTCGATCATGCTAAGCGCGCCACAGGCATTTTTGCTCTGGTTATTTTAGCCGCCGCAACAGGGTTCCTGCCGGTGGTTGCGGCCTCAATGCTGGGGGCGGTGGCGATGGTCGCGATGGGGGTCTTGTCGTTTCGCATGGCAGCCCGTGCGTTGGATTCTAAGATATTCACCATGATCCCAGCCGCTCTCGCCATGGGGCTCGCGATGCAGGTCACGGGGGGCGCGCAATATTTAGCGCAAAATCTCATTGATTTTTTACAAGGGGCCGCCCCGGCTGTTGTCTTATCCGCTTTCTTTTTGCTGATCGCTGGGCTTTCCAACATCATCAGCGCCAAAGCCGCCGCCGTGCTCTTTACACCGATCGCTGTCGGTATAGCCCATGAGTTGGGCATGCCGGTCGAAGCCTTTGCCGTCGCCGTCGTCTTTGCGGCCAATTGTGCCGTGGCAACCCCGATCGGCTATCAAACCAGCTTGCTGGTTATGGGACCGGGTCACTATACCTTTGCTGATTTTGCCAGAGGCGGCATCCCATTGATCATTGTGCTGTGGCTGACCTTTAGCTTCTTCGCGCCGTGGTATTACGGCCTATAGGCGATCCAGATCCAAGGTCAAAAGGTCTTCTTCGGAGGCGAGAGATAATTGTTCAAGCGTGGTTATTTTTTCGGCATTACCCTCGGCATCATCTTCCAGCAGCGCTTTGATTTTTTGCTGTAAGGCTTTGACGATAAAAAAGATATGGAACATGCGCTTGGCGGTGAGGTGATCGTCCTGCCAGCTTTGGCCCGCAAAATGATGCTGGGTGACTTTTTGGCCGGCACTGAAACATTCAAATTTTACGCAGCCGATAAACCCTTTGGTCACCAGATCTTCATGGATCAGGCAACGGTCGTTCTTAGCTAAATGTCGGCATGGCTCACCTTCAGCTTTGGCATAAGCGAACTCGTTTGATTTGGCGAAAGGCGGCGCGACACAGCAAAGGCCTTGGCAGTTTTCACAATCAGTGTGTAAGTCCAATTCGCTCATATTCCTCTACTGCCAACGGGCATTGTCTTTCAAAATTCGATCTTTGACTTTAAGCATGACGCGTTGCAATTCATCTGAATTTTTTGTGACCGGCATCGGTAGTTTTTGTCCTGAAGAGGTCACCATAAAAAAATTGGCCGAATGGTTCACAAGATACTCCTGATCTTTTGGGCCCTTCTTTTGCAGCGTATAGGTCGCGCCAAAATTAAACGAGATTTTTTTTAACTCAGAATCGGATCCTGTTAATCCGACAATAGATTTGTCGAAATGGGCGACATATTTACCAATAATTTCCGGCGTGTCTCGTCCCGGGTCAACTGAAATAAAGACCGGTTGAAACAGATCGCGCTTGCTGCCCATTTCTGCCAAGGCGATCGAAATATCGTTCAAAGCGGTCGGGCAGGCATCAGGACAAAATGTATAGCCGAAAAACACCACCCCAATTTTGTCTTTCAAATCAGATATCCGCCAAGGTTTTCCCTTGGTATCCGTGAGAATGGAGGCTTGAAGACGTTCAGATTCCCATTTATTGGCAAAATAGTCGGAGGTGAAGAACACGCCGACGGCCAGAGCGAAAAACGCCACAATACTGCAAATTATGTAGATAATTCTGCGCATTTAGTGTATAAACCCCGCTATGGATAAAGAACTAAAATACGTATTCCTGTTTGCAGGTCTGACACTTTTGGTGTTCGTTGCCGCACTGCCGTTCTTTGGTCGTGTCGCGCTCAGCATGCCGTCTCTCCTCGCTCTTTGTGGCATATCCATAAATTAACCCGCTACCGCAACAAAATTGATTTTAAACTCAAAGCCATCGCTTCGGGTTTCACATCTCTGTTATAGGATGTGATGAGTTGCTGATCGGGTCCGGTTAGAAAAATCGTAGAGGTATGTCCCATATAATAGGTGCCCGGATCATCGTCCTCGGTTTTCATCTTCACATAGCGCGCTTTATAAATTTTTGCCAGGGTATCGATTTGCGCTTTGGTGCCGGTTAGTCCGACAAATTTGGGATGAAAATTCTCGAGATATTCTTTGAGAATTTCTGGTGTGTCGCGGTTAGGGTCTACCGTGACAAAAACCGGGATGATCTTTTCTGCGTTTGGCCCCAATATATCCAGCGCTTGTGAAATATCTGACAAGCCGGTTGGACAGACATCCGGGCAATAGGTATAGCCAAAAAAGGTCAGCAAATATTTACCGGTATAGGTCTCATGGGTGACGCTTTGCATATTGTGGTCAATCATCGCAAATTCTTTGACCGGTTTTGGCCCAAAGACAGCCGAGATAGCGCGCGGCATATAATCCCATATCGGTGATCGTTTCTTGTCATCGCCACCGAGCACTAAGACGCCGATGGCAATGACGACAACACCGATACCAAATATATATGCAACGCGCTTCATCTCGATTACTCCACCCAGAAGGTCTTAGTGCTTCATTTTGCTGCGGTCCATTTTCATTTTACGACCGGCACCAATCTTTTTCACCTCGACGGTAACTTCGATTTCCCCAGCTTTTTCGAAGGAGAGGGTTAGTGGAAATGTCTGGCCAGCTTTCAGCGGTGCTTTAAGTCCCATGAGCATGATGTGATACCCACCGGGTTTAAGGGAGGTTGCATGCCCTGGGTGAACATCAATAGCATTAACGTGCCGCATTTTTGCGATGCCATTCTCGATAATGTTATTGTGAGTCTCGACCCGTTTGGCAATGCTTCCAGCGACGCCGATGAGACGGTCCATCTTAGCGCCTGTGTTGCTGATCTTAACAATATAGGCCGCCCCGGTTTTAGCCGGGCCGGCAGAAGCGCGCGCCCAAGGGCTGGAGATTTTGAGGTCCCCAAGTTGATAGTCTTTGGCAAAGACGCCATTGCTTGCCAGCAGGAAAGCTGAAGCGAAGAGGGTGTTTAACAGGATTTTGTGTGTCATTTTTTTAGTCTCTTTTTCATCTAAATATTGGCCAAAGGGCGCAACAAACAGAGCTATTGCGGGCTTTGGATTAGGGTGTCGTGGGTCGCTTAGATGAAAGAGGGCGGTGCGCGAGAGGCATGCCGAAAGGAAGCAAATTTACTTTGCGGAAGTGTAACAAAATACCAATTTGAAGCTTTGGTGTTTTCTTTTAAATCCTTAGCCCGCTCCAACGTGGCAGCAACCGCACTGCTATCGGTTGAGCCGGTTTGGCAGACAAAGCAGAAGATGCAGAGAACCATATGATTCTCAGGAACGTCAGGCGTGTCTTGTTGATCGTCTGCTGGATCAAGCGCAACTTTGGCACCTGGATAGGCACAAAAGCTTGATGATGATGTTAAGTCAAAAGAGGCCGCATCTGCACTATTCGAGATTAGGCCAAGCGCGGTCGGCACGCTGATCTGCAGGACCATGCCCAGAATAGCAAGTCGTGCGCCGAGACGAAATAATCTTGCCAAGAATCCAGATCGCGGAGACGATTTTGAGCTATTCAACATAATAATGTTGTATAACGTGAAATTGGCTGGCGCAAGTTAACAATAATCAAGACCGAATTAGATATTTCACACCTCACCTGCGTATTTAGCAATTGACGCTTTCCCGACTCCTCTATATAAGCGGCCCCGGGCCACGTTCCCCCAACGGGACGCGACCTATCTGTAAGGATAGGAGTAAAACAGATGACAAACATGACAAAACCGGACAGCCGTCCGGCAAACCCTAATTTCTCTTCCGGACCCTGTGCAAAACGTCCTGGCTGGTCGCCAGCGGTCCTCAATGATGCTTTGGTTGGGCGGTCTCACCGCTCCAAGCCGGGTAAAGCCAGAATTCAAGAAGTAATCGATAAGACGCGCTCCGTGCTCGGTATCCCTGAGGATTACCGGATTGGCATCGTGGCGGGCTCAGACACTGGTGCCGTTGAAATGGCGCTGTGGTCTATGCTCGGTGCCCGTGGCGTAGATATGCTGCAATGGGAAAGCTTTGGCAAAGGCTGGGTCGGTGATGTCACCAACCAGCTTAAGCTCGACGATGTCCGCGAGCTTAAAGCGGGCTACGGCCAGCTGCCTGATCTCGGTGAGGTTGATTTCACCCGCGATGTGGTTTTCACCTGGAACGGCACAACGTCTGGTGTGCGGGTCCCTAACGGAGATTGGATTCCAGATGACCGGGAAGGCCTCACTTTTTGTGATGCGACATCGGCTGTCTTTGCGATGGATCTCGCCTGGGACAAGCTCGATGTAACGACCTATTCCTGGCAGAAAGTGATGGGCGGCGAAGCTCAGCACGGCATGCTGGTCCTAAGCCCACGCGCAGTTGAGCGGCTCGAGAGCTACACACCACCCTGGCCGATGCCTAAAATTTTCCGCCTGACGTCTGGTGGTAAGTTGAGCGAAGCTGTCTTTAAAGCGGCTACCATCAACACACCTTCGATGCTGTGCGTGGAAGATGCGCTGGACGGCCTCAATTGGGCGGAAAGTATTGGTGGGCTCAAATCCCTGATCCAACGCTCAGAGAGCAATCTCGCTGAACTCGCCCGCTGGGTCGAGAGCAGTGATGATGTTGCTTTTCTGGCTGATGTGCCGGAGACGCAATCTTGCACCTCTGTATGCTTGAAAATCACCGCAGACTGGTTTGCCGGTCTCAGCGAGGATGATCAGGCAGCGGCTGCCAAGCGTGTGGGCGCATTGCTCGACGCGGAAGGTATCGCTTATGACATCGATGCCTACCGGGATGCACCATCGGGTTTGCGTATTTGGGCGGGAGCGACCATTGAGGCCACTGACCTCGAAGCGCTGACGCCGTGGATCGACTGGGCACTTGCCGAAGTCGCTTCCGAATACGCCGCTTAATTTTTCAAATTTTATTTAGATATATAGGAGAGGCCTTATGCCTAAGGTTTTAATATCCGACAAGATGTCCCCCCGCGCGGAAGAAATTTTCAAAGAGCGTGGCATTGACGTAGACGTAATTACCGGGATGACCCCGGAAGAGCTTAAAGCCTGCATTGGCGAGTATGATGGATTGGCAGTACGTTCTGCCTCCAAGCCAAATGCGGAAATTCTCGAAGCCGCAACCAATATGAAAGTCATCGGCCGGGCTGGTATCGGTGTTGATAATATCGATATCAATGCCGCTTCCGCCAAGGGCATCGTGGTGATGAATACGCCGTTCGGTAATTCAATCACCACAGCTGAGCATGCCATCGCGTTGATGTTTGCTTTGGCCCGCGATATTCCGGAAGCCAGCGCTTCAACTCATGCCGGCAAATGGGAAAAATCCCGCTTCATGGGCGTTGAACTGACAGCCAAGACACTCGGTATTATTGGCTGCGGTAATATTGGTGCGATTGTTGCTGACCGCGCGCTAGGCCTTAAGATGAAGGTCATTGCTTATGATCCCTATTTAACCGAAGAGCGGGCGGCCGATCTCGGTGTTGAGAAAGTTGAGCTCGATGAGCTGTTCCCAAGAGCTGACTTTATCTCCTTGCACACGCCGATGACCGATGCGACACGCGGTATCGTTAATGCCGAAGCCTTCGCTAAAATGAAAGACGGCGTTCGCATTATTAACTGTGCGCGTGGCGGTTTGGTTGTTGAAGCTGACCTCAAGGCGGCGATTGATAGCGGCAAGGTTGCGGGAGCAGCCATGGACGTCTTCGAAGAAGAGCCCGCCAAAGAAAATGTGCTGTTTGGTATGGAGCAAGTCATTGCGACCCCGCATTTGGGCGCGGCGACCGATGAAGCTCAGGTCAATGTGGCGATCCAAGTGGCCGAGCAATTGTCCGACTATTTGCTGGATGGCACCGTGGTCAATGCGATCAACATGCCGTCAGTCAGTGCCGAGGATGCGCCGAAATTGGCGCCTTATCTCAAGCTCGCCGAACAGCTCGGCAGCTTTGCTGGTCAAGTAACCGAAACCGCGATCAAAAAAGTTCAGATCGAATATTGCGGTCAGGCGGCTGAGCTCAATACCAAGCCACTGACGGCTGTAGTGCTGCAAGGCCTACTGTCGCCGCTGCTTGAAAGCGTTAATATGGTCTCTGCACCGAGCGTGGCCAAAGAACGCAATATCGAGATCTCGGAAGTTACCTGCGATGCCTTGGATGAGTTCCAGACCAAGATTACGCTGACAGTAACCACCGAAGCACAGACCCGCGCCTTGTCCGGCACGCTCTTCGCCGGTGATAAGCCGCGTATTGTTGAGATCAAAGGCATCGCGATTGATGCTGAGCTTGGCCCCAACATGCTGTTCATCACCAATGAAGATAAGCCAGGCTTCATCGGTGCGCTGGGCACAGCGCTGGGTGAGAGCGACATCAATATCGCGACCTTTAACCTTGGCCGTGATAAAGCCGATGGCGATGCCATTGCGCTGATCGAAGTTGATGAGCAGGTCTCAGAAGAAATCGCCGACAAAGTGCGCGCTCTGCCGCATGTTGTCCGGGCGATACCGCTGAGGTTCTAAGGCAACCAACATGATTTGAAAAAGGGAGGCTTTCATTGGCTTCCCTTTTTTTGTGCGGGATAGGCTGGAAAACCTTCCACAAAAAACTTAGATTAGATTTGTTCTCAATAACTTAGTTTGAATTTTACCGATGGCAAATATCATCAAACGTTCGGCTCAGCTGTTTAAAACAGCCAAGGGTGTTGCTGCGCTTCGCAAAGCCAATACGGCGAGCGAGAAGGAAATAGCACGCGCGGCCTTGGCTAATTTATTTGCCGATGCGCGCGGTGTTACGATGAAGATCGGCCAGCTATTTTCTGAAATGGAAGGCGGCTCACCGTTTGATGATCTGGCAAAGGGGGTCGATCCTTATCCGTTTTCCAAGATGCAGCCGGTGCTTGAGGCAGGGCTGGGAAAGCCTTTATCAGACGTGTTTAGTGAAATTGACGAGGTTGGAATTGCGGCGTCACTTGGCCAGGTTCACAAAGCCCGCTTTCCCAACGGCCAGGTGGTTGCCGTAAAAATTCGCTATCCGGGGATCGCCGCAGCTGTTGAATCTGAAATGAAAATTGCCGGTATGATACCGCGCGTCGGGCCGGCGAAAAAATGGGGTATGGATCTTGAGGGTTATAAGAAAACCCTAAAAGATAATATGGACCGTGAACTGGATTATCGGACCGAAGCCGACCGCCAAATTGCTTACGCCAGGGCGGTCTCTGTGTCAGGGCTGGTGGTTCCGACCATCTATCACTCGCTTTGTAGCGAAGCCGTTTTGGTGCAATCCTGGGAAGAAGGGGAGCACCTGGACGAGGTAATCGGCTGGCCCGAGGACGATCGGGAATACGTGTCGCGGCTTATTTTAAAAACCTTTTTTCACAGCCTGTTTATCGGCGGCGAAATTCATGGCGATCCACATTTGGGAAATTCGCTTTATCGACGCAATGGCGAAGGTAGCCCTGAGATGGCGTTGCTTGATTACGGCTGTATTCTATCGGTCAGTGACACCCAGCGCCGGGCCTTACTTGAGCTTATCCTGGCATGCCGTGACGGCGGCGAAATCCCGGCTTTTGATTGCCTGGTCGATCTTGGTTTTGACGCCGAGAAGTTGTCGCATATCCGCGAGTCTTTGCCGAAAGCCTGTGAGATAATTCTAAAGCCGTTTGTCGACGATACACCTTTCGATGCAAAAAGTTGGAATATTAATGCTGGCTTCACTGACTTGCTGGGCGAGTTTAAATGGTGGTTTCGATCTGCCGGCCCGGCTGAGCTTATGCTGGCAATCAGAGCCTTTCATGGTGTTGTCTCTCAGTTGGAGAGCTTAAATAGCTCTTTGTCTTGGTGGGAGATGCTCAGCGAGGTGTTGGGCAGCGCCAGGATTGATGAGGCTCGAGAAAATTTAAAGAAACGCCGTGCGAAGCCACGTGATATTGAAGATGAGCCGGAAGCCCTGGCTGAGAAGCTCTGCATTCGCGTGACGGAAAATGGCCGGCAAAAAATATTCCTCACCATGCCCGGCAGTAGCGTCTATGACTTGCTTAATCTCATACCGGAAGATGTTATCGACCATATCAGAAAGACTGGCGTTGAGGATCTCGAAGCTATATTACAACGGGTAAGAGACACCCATGCTGCCCCACAGACATTGTTTGAGCATGAGCGAGGGGAAAAACATTATCGCGTTTGGCTAAAATAATTTGGTCAAATGCTAAACTCAGAAGGAACTTGTAAATAATGGTAACGATCGGAATGAATTATCGGGTTATACCGGGTAAGAATGAAGAATTCGAAGATAAATTTCGCGCCGTGCTCGTCGCTCTCAACGCTGGAGAAGATCACGAACAGTCGAACCTTTTTAAGGATATTGACGATGAAGATTCCTATCTGATCGTCAGCAATTGGGTGACGTTAGAGGCTTTTCAGGCTTTCATCCAAAGCGAAGGCTTTAAAGAAGTGACTTCACATGGCATGGCAAATCTGCTCGCTGAGCGTCCGCGTCATAAGGTTTATAAACACTAGGATTTCTATTCAGCTGCAACGGGTTCCGCATCCGGCGACGGTAATTGCTTTGGTAAGATCGCGACGGCAGTCAGTATGACAATGGCGGCTCCAGCCAGGATTAAGAACAGCATGTCAAAGCCCCAATTCTTGTAGACGACGGATATCAGGGGCAGGGTCAGCGCCAGAACGGTGAAGCTCACCACATAGCGGACGCCGTATATGCGGGCGCGATAGGCTCCTTTGGCGGTCTTGCTGATCATGTAATCATTGATCGGAATTTGACCAAAGGCACCCAGCATAAAGCCAAGGGCGACGGCCAGGGCAATGCCGTCGGTTAATCCCGGCATGGCTGAGAAGAATATCATCTGAATAATTGCAAGGCCCATAAAGACCCGGCGCGGGCCAAAGCGGTCGAGCATGGAGCCAACAATCAGTTGCGCTATGGAGGCGATCGCAAAGACGATAAAGGCGAGCGAGCCAATGACGGTGGCGACATCGCTCTCACCAAAGAGGGCCATGTCTTTAGCCCAAGCTGAAAGCTCAACCGCAAGGCCTTGAAGACGCTCATCAAAAATCTTTGGCAGAGCGAAGGTGGTTGACTGAAAAATAATTGAAGAAACCGCGGTGGTCAGAAAAATGATCGCCGACACCCGAATTAACAAAGAGCGGTAGCTTGGCGAGACCGGTGCCGAGGCTTCCTCAGGCGCTTTAGTATTTTTGTGATCGGCCCGAATGTCGGACCAGCGGAGCGCCATATAAGCGAAGCCGATAAAGATCGAGAACACACCTGGGATAATAAATGCCATCCGCCAGCCCGCATGGTCGATCATATAACCAGTGATAAGGGCGGCTCCGGCAACACCGAGATTACCCCACACGCCATTTGCCGCGAGCCGCATACCCGTATTACGCCATTTCAAAGTTACAATAGCGAGGCCTACCGGATGGTATATCGCGCCCAACATTCCAATTACGAACAGGCCAAAACCCATTTGCAAGGGCGTTTGAGTAAAGCCGGTAGCGATTGCTGCAAGTCCAATTCCAATAAAGAACACGCACATCATGCCATCCCGGCTCCACTTATCAGCGAGCCAGCCAGCCGGCAGGGAAAACAAACCAAATGCGAAAAAACCCGGCGTCGCATAAACCAACAACTCGGCATACCCAATTCCCCAGTCGCGATAGAGGACCAAGGCAGCAACCGTGGCGAAAATCAGCGTAAACAAATGGTCGAGAAGGTGACCAATGTTCAATAATAAGAAATAAGACTGATCTCGGTTCATAGAATGAGCGTTCCCACTATAATATTTTTTACCTAGCTTAATGCTTACTTGGCATGAGGCAAGATGAATTCAAAATATAGCAGATAAAAGGAGTTGATTTTAAATCACAGACTCCGCAAACTATTCGCAATAGGACCAGGCACGATAAAAAGGCCATAAGGCCACAACATATTGGGAGGCACCATGACAACCGTAACGATGACGGTGAACGGTAAGGCTGTTTCAGCCGAAGCCCAGCCGGACACACTTCTTTCAGATTTTATTAGAGAAACCTTAGAGCTCACCGGCACTCATATTGGCTGTGATACCAGTCAATGCGGTGCCTGCGTGGTGATGGTAGACGGCGCGTCCACCAAAAGCTGCTCTATACTCGCGGTTCAAGCGGAAGGCGCGGCTGTAACAACGATTGAAGGTTTGTCGACAAATGGCGAGCTTCATCCGATGCAAAAAGCCTTCCACGAAAATCATGCTCTGCAATGCGGTTTCTGTACACCGGGTATGATGATCTCTGCGATTGATTTTGTGAATAACAATCCGGATCCGACAGAGGCAGAAATTCGCCACGGGCTCGAAGGCAATATTTGTCGCTGCACGGGCTATCATAACATCGTCAAAGCCGTTCAAGCGGCCGCTGCGGAAATGAAAGGATAAGATCATGCCAGATGGAAACAATACAGGTATTGGCGCGTCAGTTCTCCGCAAGGAAGACCGTCGCTTTATCACAGGCAAAGGCAATTACACCGATGATATTAATCGCCCAGGCCAGACATACGCTTATTTTCTACGCAGTAATGTTGCCCACGCAACGCTGAACGGCGTTGATACGAGCGCTGCTGAGAAAGCTGCTGGCGTGGTGGCGGTCTTTACCGGTGCTGATCTCGCTGCCGCCGAAGTGGGCGGTCTGCCCTGTGGTTGGGCGCTGACCTTCCAAAACGGTGACCCGATGAAAGAGCCGGCGCATCCAATTTTAGCGCAAGGCAAAGTCCGTCATGTCGGTGATCCGATTGCCGTCGTGATTGCTGAGAGCAAAAAGCAAGCTAAAGCGGCCGCTGCTGAGATTAAAGTAGATCTCCAAGACTTGCCTGTCGTAATCGATATGACCCAAGCCATAGACGGCGGTCAATCGGTTCATGATGAAGCTGAAGATAATATCTGCTTTGATTGGGCGATCGGTGATAAAGCCGAGGTCGATAAAGTCTTTGAAGGTGCGGATCACGTCACCACGATTGACATCGTCAATAACCGCCTCATTCCAAATTCCATGGAACCGCGGGTGGCGCTTGGTGATTTTGAAGACTCAACAGGTGATTACACGCTCTATACGACAAGCCAAAATCCACATGTTATTCGCTTGTTAATGGGTGCCTTTGTACTGCAGATTCCTGAGCATAAATTGCGCGTCGTCTCCCCTGATGTTGGTGGCGGTTTTGGCTCCAAGATTTTCCACTACGCTGAAGAAGCGATGGTCACTTGGGCTTCTGCGCAAATCAAGCGTCCGGTAAAATGGACATCAGATCGCTCTGAAGCCTTTATGTCCGATGCTCATGGCCGTGATCACGTCACCAAAGCGTCGTTAGCTTTGGATAAAGATGGCAAGTTCATAGGTTTGAAAGAAGAGACCTTGGCAAATATGGGCGGCTATCTCTCGACCTTTGGCCCGGCGATTCCAACCTATATGCACTCGGTCTTGATGGCAGGGGTTTATACGACACCGGTGATCTACAGCAATATTATTGCTGTCTTCACCAATACGGTGCCAGTGGACGCGTATCGGGGCGCGGGGCGTCCAGAGGCAACCTATATTATTGAACGGCTCGTCGATCGGGCAGCTCGGGAAATGGGCATCAGCCAGGTTGATATCCGCCGCAAGAACTTCATTCCGGAAGATGCTTTCCCCTACCAGACGCCGGTGGCGCTGGCCTATGATTCCGGCAACTATACGGCAACCCTCGATACCGCTTTGAAGAACGGTGATGTCGATGGTTTCGATAAGCGCAAAAAAGAAAGTGCCAAAAACGGCAAGCTCCGGGGTATTGGCTATTCAACCTATGTTGAGGCCTGTGGCGCGGCACCGTCCGCCGTTGCCGGCGCTTTGGGTGCCAGAGCTGGTCTTTACGAATGCGCTAATATCCGTGTTCATCCAACCGGCAGTGTGACCGTCTTTACCGGTTCTCACAGCCACGGTCAGGGTCATGAGACAGCCTTTGCGCAATTGGTCTCTGAAAAGCTTGGCATGCATACGGATAATGTCGATATCGTTCATGGTGATACGGAGAAAATTCCGTTCGGCATGGGCACCTATGGCTCCCGGTCTTTGGCGGTTGGTGGTACGGCCATCGACAAGGCTTTGGATAAGATCGTCGATAAGTCGCGCAAAATTGTCAGCCACATTCTTGAGGCGGGCGAGGGTGACATCGAGTTTAAAGATGGCGCGTTCACGGTGGCCGGTACCGATAAGTCGATGGCTTTCGGTGAAGTCGCCTTGGCAGCTTATGTGCCGCACAATTATCCGCTGGAAGAGTTGGAGCCAGGCTTAGAAGAAACTGCTTTCTATGATCCGACCAACTTCACCTATCCGGGTGGCTGTCATATCTGCGAGGTTGAAGTTGATCCGACAACCGGCGTCACCGAGGTGGTTAGATTTACCGCCGCCGATGATCCTGGCATTGTCGTCAATCCGATGATTGTTGAAGGTCAGGTCCATGGTGGTATCGCTCAAGGTATTGGCCAAGCATTGTTGGAAGGCTGTGTCTATGATGACAATGGCCAGCTTCTGACCGGCTCCTACATGGATTACACCATGCCAAGAGCTGACAATTTGCCAAGTTATGATGTGTCGACGGAATCGACCGCCTGCACGCATAACTCCCTTGGTGTTAAAGGCTGCGGTGAAGTGGGGGCCATCGGCTCA
>JABIHH010000060.1 GCA_018649725.1 Rhodospirillaceae bacterium
CTCAGTTGCGCTATGGCAGTCGAGCGCAATACGAAAAGCTGGAAACAGCGGGGCATGAGTCAAACCGGATAACTGACCGCGAAAAAGACTTCATTGAAGCCAGGGATGGCTTTTACCAGGCAACGGTTAATGAAGATGGCTGGCCTTACGTTCAATTCCGCGGTGGCCAAAAAGGCTTTCTCAAAGTGCTGGATGAAAAGACCATTGGCTACGCGGATTTTAGGGGCAATATTCAATACCTTAGTGTCGGCAATCTAAACGCCAATGATCGCATCGCGCTTATTTTGAAGGACTATCCCAACAAGCAGCGCCTCAAGATTTGGGCACGGGCCAACATTGTTCACGAAGATGAAAACCCTGAATTATTGCGCCAATTAGAGGACCGTAATTATCGAGCCTCTATCGAACGCGCTGTAATCTTAACCGTTGAGGCATTTGACTGGAACTGTCCGCAACACATCACGCCGAGATTTACCGAAGCAGAGATAGCCGAAATCCTCGAACCACTAAACCTCAGAATTGCTGAACTTGAAGCTGAACTTCATAACTTAAACCAGATATAACGCGATCTCGGGAAAGAGCACGATCAGAATCAACACGACCAACATGGTCACGGCAAAGGGGGAGGCACCGATAAAAATATCCCCCACTTTGATATTGCTGTCGCCGAGATTGTTATGAATGACAAAACAGGCGAGCCCCAGAGGCGGTGTGAGCAAACCGATCTCTACCGCGACAATGGTCACGATGCCAAACCACGTTAGATTAACATCCATCGCCATGAGAACAGGAAACGCCAAAGGAACGGTGATCAACATGATTGAGCCGGAATCCAAAATGGTGCCCAGCAAAACAATCGCCACCAAATAAATAACCAACAATTCTGCCGGGCTAAGTCCGGATTGCTCGATGAAGCCTTCCATCAAACCCGGAATGCCGGAAACGACAATCAGCTTGCCGTAGAGATGCGCAGAGATCAGCAAAAAGCAAATGGCCGCCGTGACATGACCGGTCTCGGTCAGAACGCGCCATAAACTTTTAAAGGTGAGACTGCGTTTCAACAATGCCAGTCCAAAAGCACCGAACGCCCCAACACCGCCCGCCTCGGTCGCGGTAAAAATGCCGCCCCAAATACCCCCCAAGACAATAACAATAAGGGTCAAAATAGGAATAAGTTTGCCGTATAATTCTCGTTGGGTCATATGCGGCGCGGTGTCTGTAACCTCAGTACCACCCAGCATGACGTGTTCTGGAAATTTCCGCGCCATGATGGCAATCAGGACAGTGAAAGCGAAGGCGAGCAGGATGCCCGGCAAGATGCCGGCAATAAACAAATCACCGATCGAGCTTTCAGTTAAAATGCCAAATAAGATGAGCAGCATCGAAGGCGGGATCAGCATGCCCAATACGGATGAGCCCGCCACGACGCCGACCGCAAAGCGCGGGTTATAGCCGAGGCGCAGCATTTCCGGCACCGCTACCTTGGTAAAGACCGAGGCCGAGGCAATAGAAGAGCCAGTCACTGCGGCAAATACCGCGTTTGCCACGACAGTCGCTGTACCCAGCCCGGCCCGCACCCTGCGGAACAAATGATTAGCTACATCATAGGTTTCCTTGCCGATACCTGAGACGCTGACCAGCAACCCCATAAGTACAAAAAGCGGGATGACGCCAAATTCGAACCGCCTGAGACTTTCTGCCGCCGCCGCCGCTAAAAGCTTGCCGGCAATCGTCGCATCTTCGCGGATCATCCAGACGCCAAAATAAGAAACCAGAGAGAGGACGACACCGACATGCATGCCGATATAGACCAACACCAAAACGGCAACGACCGAGAACACGCCTATTTCGACTTCATTCATCGTCTTTATTCACCTTACGCAATGCGCTCAAATCGCGCAGGAAATGGCGGAAAAATTGAACCAGACAAACGGCCGCGCCAAGGACAATAACGGCTTTGATCGGCCATTCCGGTAAAGTGAACTCACCATCTGTACCGTCATAAGAATCAAGCCGCCAGGCTTTCATCAGCGGATGGACGGAATACCAAAGCAAAATACTAAAGACAAAAACACCAGCAAAATGAAAGGCGCCCTGTAAGCTATAGCCGACCAGGGGCCGATTTGACAGCAGGCGCGAGATTACCATATCTGAGCGGGTAAGCCGCCCAGCCCGCAGCGCATCAGCCAGTTGCAAAAAGACAATGGCAATGATCGACATGGTGATGATTAGGGGCACGCCCCGGATCGGCGAATTAAAGACAAAACGCATAAAGACATCCGACACAATGAGCATCATCATGACAAAAATCCAGCCGGTACCGATGGCGTTTAAAACACCGATTATTTTGTCAAATACGTTTCCGATAGAAATCACCCAACTCCCTCCAGCATTATCTGGAGAAAGTTGGGTTTGATTGTGATCATTCATTGTGTGCGAAGAGTGACTTACTCTTTGTCCCAATCGCGGGCGAGTTTTTCGCCACCGGCGCGTAGACCATCAAGATAGGCTTGCAATATAGCTTTTGCCGGAAGGCCTTTCTTTTCCCAGGTTGCCGCCCATTGGTTTGGCACATTGGGAAGTTTCATCGCCCAGCGACGACGTTCAGTTTCTGGGAATCCTGAAAGCTTGACTCCCTTTTTGGCCATAATTCCACCAAATTTCTTAGCCAAACCCATTGACCCACCACTGTATTTAC
Organism: Rhodospirillaceae bacterium; assembly: GCA_018649725.1. Lineage (GTDB taxonomy): Bacteria > Pseudomonadota > Alphaproteobacteria > Rhodospirillales > UBA2165 > TMED23. The sequence goes on from JABIHH010000060.1 coordinate 2,699, forward strand.
CAAGCAGCTTACCAGTTTCTTGACGTATAATTTTCTTTGCATAGCCTGGAATTTTATCCCAAGTCTGCTTGTTAAAACTAATGCTTGGACCAACGGTCGCACCAAAATTCACCGCTGTCAGAAATTTCGCTGCCTCATAGGTTTTATAGATAAAGGCCAATGTATTGGAAATTGGATAGCCGTCATACAGACCATTTTTGATGTTGGTAAAGCTTTGGTTCATCGAAGACGTTACCGGAACCGCACCGACCGCCCGGAGCCAAGCTGAAGCCGCGCCACTCGCACCAATTCGCTTGCCCTGAAGATCCTCATATTTGGTTACCGGGAATTTAGTGATCAAGTTCCAAGTGTCTGAGGCTGCGCCGCCAAGATAAACCTGATTACGCGACGTCCAAGCCTTGCCCATTACCGGAAATTTTTTGTGCAAATCTCTATGGACCTGGTTGAGCAATTTTACATTGGCTGTCGCAAAAGGGACTTTGTATGAAAGATTTTCAAAAGGCAGATTAGATTGCTCAAAGACGTTCAAGGTCATTGCCATTTGGGAAATGCCTTCTTCAACTGACTCGAAGGTATCTTTAAAGCTAGCAAGACTACTGCCCCAGGCCTTGGTCCATTTGATTCTGAAATTACCCCCTTCGGCCAACCGTTTGTTTATCGTCGGAATATAATCCTTAGCCGCAATTCTAAGCAGCAGCTGAGCCGGCGGCGGTGCGGCCGCAAAGGTTATTTTCATCGTTTCGGCAGAAGCTGTATGTGATGAAACAGCAGCGGCGCCCAAAATTGCAAGGGCCGCAAATTTAGTTGTTTTTGACATGTGAATACTCCCAGTTAAATGTAAACGCGATACCATTGGTCGCTTTTTTTATAATTCTGATCCTAATGTCCGCTATTAGGGACACAAAAATCAAGTGTTTAATAAATTGTGTAAACCGGCGGAATGTCGGCTTCGACAGGATTGCTTAAAGTGCCAAGACCTGTGATCTCTACTTCACAGATATCGCCCGGCGTCATGTGGACTCGCCCGGCATATTGCACGGCATCATCAAAATGTGCATCGACCTGGGCGGCCTTATCATTTGCATCGGGCTTTTTAGCGCCCGGCGTGCCGCAGACAATGACATCACCGGCACGTAATTTATAGCCGGTTGAAATATAGTGAATAAGCTCGTCCATTCGAAAGATCGAACCATCGAGACATTCATCTTGGCGCACGACGCCATTGAGACTGGTCCGGATCGATTGCACATAGGGATCGCCAAATTCATCCGGTGTCATCAGCCAGGGGCCGAAAGATGCCGATTTCTCGAAATTTTTGCCGAGGCCAAATTGACGGTTATGTCCTTGGAACTCACGTACTGAGCCTTCGTTATAAACCGAGAAGCCGGCAATATGATCAAGCGCTTTGTCTTTTGGAATATGGCGACCGCTCTTGCCGATGATGATCGCCATCTCGCCTTCATAATCATACGCCCGGGCAATCTCAGGGTCGGGGCACATTAAGGGCTGGCCCGAGCCAACATGGCCGCCGGCATGGCGTAAAAAAATATGGGGAAATTTATCCGATGTCGTCAGCCCTGTCTCTTCGACATGGGTGTGAAAATTTAACGCCATCGCCCAAATTGCTATCGGCTCCGGGATTACCGGGTCCAGCAAAACGTCATCCATCAAAAAACTGGGCGCTTTACCGTCGCTCGCCGCCCGGACCTTATCAAGTCCTGGATCGACCTCTAAGATCGCTTTTAAGCTGCCTGGTAATTCTGGTGCGACATCGCTTAAGGCAATTACATCATTATCGCCGATAACCACTCCGACACCGGATTTTCCATCTTTTTGATACGAAATAACGCGCATTTAGTTTTTCCCCCATTTTTTTGATTTTAATATTGGAGAGCATTTCTGCTAAAAATTCCCCAAAAGTCAAGGGATTCCAATAGAATTTCAATAGAAGTGTTCATTTTTCATAGTAGCCATGCAAAATTTGCATAGTAATTTGAATCGGAATCCGCATATAACACTAATTATACATCCCAGCACGGCTTGGCGTGGCAGAATAAAATAAGTTATTGGAGCGTAATAGCTCCTTTTTGCACGACGATGCGGCCTACCTGGGGAGGAATGTAAATTCCGAATAAACGGACAAATTTTAAGAATGGAGAAATTCCATGGCATCTCGTTCGGAAATGAACAAGAAACCACAATCAGACAAACTGATTGCAAAACGCCGGAAATGCCTCATGTGCATGGATGAGTTTCAATCCAGCCATATTGGCGAGCGCGTCTGCCCAGACTGCAAAGGCACGTCTACTTGGCGCCAGACTGGTATCGCAATCTAATATTAAACTCGCCCACTAAATTAGTTTAATATCTGATTTCAATTAAAGGGACCCTGCTCTTGGTGTCCCTTTAATTTTGCCTAAAACTATTCAGCCGTATCGACAATTTCGATTTCATGAGTGATCTCAGCTGTCTTGCCGAGCATGATGGTCGCAGAGCAATAAGTCTCTGCTGAGAGTAGAACGGCGCGCTCCACTTTCTTCGGGTCAAGATTGCGCCCGGTAACGATGTAGCGGGCAACAATTTTGGTAAAAACTTTTGGAATTTCTTCAGCGCGTTCGGCTTCCAACTCGACGACGCAATCCTCGACATCCTGGCGCGACTTCTCCAAAATCTCGACAACATCATAGGCCGTGCAGCCGCCCATCCCCAGCAAGAGCGACTCCATGGGACGAATGCCGAGGTCTCTACCGCCCCCGGCGGGGTCTCCATCCATCACCATAGAATGTCCGCTACCCGACTCGCCTAAGAAAGTCCGGTCCTGAACCCATTTAACGCGCGCTTTCATATTCTAGTCTCATTTTTGGTTAACCCATGCTTTGGAGTGTAGCGACTAATTTCACATAACGAAAACAGCAATGAATACTGCTTTAACCATCGGGATTTTTTTGATCTTATTCAACTCTTGTTGTGATTAACGGATAAAAGGAAGCTCACATGCTGTTTAATAAATTTGGTGTCACCCATCATGACAAAGACAAGGCGACACCGGGCTTCACTCTGTTTGCCCCGATCAACCATGACAAAGCCAATCTTCTCGACATCGACGGCAAGATCGTCCATCAGTGGCAATTGAAACGAGGTGGCATTAATCATTGCATGCTGCTGCCGAACGGAAATTTGTTTATTGGCGAGGGCACGGATGACGGGCCGACCATTCCCGCCGGCAAAGGCGGCTGGCTCCGCGAATATGATTGGGACGGCAATGTCGTCTGGGAACATCACGACGAGAATCACCACCATGATGCCAGGCGGCTAGCCAATGGCAATTCCGTCTATATCGCCTGGAGCAAGATGAGCGATGAAAACGCTGCAAGGGTGAAAGGCGGCCTGGCTGGCTCAGAACATTCCTTTGATGGCGGTGGACCCTATGAAGACGTCATCCGTGAAATAGACCCCGATGGCAATGTGGTTTGGGAATGGTACTCCTCAGAACTGGATATGGACAAATATCATATCTGCCCACTCTGCAAACGCCACGAATGGGCCCACGCCAATACCTGCGCACCGCTCGCCAATGGCGATATTATGGTGAGCTACCGGGTACTCAATCTTTTGATTATCATTGACCGCCAGACCGGCAAGGTTAAATGGGAACATCACGATATCGAGCTTGGTCATCAACATGACTGCCATATGCTCGATAACGGCAATGTCCTGGTTTATTGCAATGGCATGCATGGCGGCGACCATTTTTATTCCCGCATCCTTGAATTTGACCCGGAAAGCAAGGAGTCAAAATGGGAATATGCCGGCTCGCCCCGCCTCAGCTTCTACAGCCCACACATTAGCGGCATGCAGCGCTTGGCTAACGGCAACACTCTGATCTGCGAAGGTGGCAAAGGCTGCATTTTTGAAGTCACCCCGGAAGGCGAAGTTGTCTGGGAATATGTCTCCGACACCTGGACCCATAATCCTGCGCAGGGTGACGTCAATTGGATATTCCGGGCCTATCGCTACGCCGCCGACAGCCCACAAATTCAAAACCGGGTGTAATTATTCAGCCGCGAGATTTTTAGCTGATTGCTCCGCCTCGATCAGGCGGGCCATTAATTTCTCGGAATAGATGACGCCCTTATCATGTGGAAACGGTACCGGCCTTGACTCGGGCACGGTATCCCACATCTGCTGCTGCAATTCGATAATCACTTTGTCTTCGGCAAAGGCACCACTATTGCCATTGAATATCCATTCGTCCAATTCGTCATCTTCGAGGGCAAAATTACGTCTCAAATTCCAGAAATAATGAGTTGATCCTGCTTTTTCCGGTGTCAAAGCATTGATAACCCGGAACTCCGCAAATTTATTTTCCGTCGTTCCCGCGGCAGACTGCACGCGGGTGTTGATCATAATATAGGTCGCTGGCGTGAAGGTGATATGTTGAGTGTGATCCACTGGTTGAGTAAAACCGGCGCAGTGATTGAAAAACGGTGATGTTTTTTCAATGCCAATCATGTCGCGCCGCACCACGACAGTGTCATCTACCTCTTCAACAATAAGCGGGTGATCGGTAACATCATCGGTCGCAAGGGTCGTTTTATGCACATATTTGGCATGCGTTAGATCAAGCAAATTTTCGTAAATTAAATTATAGGCGGCTTCGATATGAAGCGTGGTGCCACGACCGGCCCATTCAGGGTCATCCATATAGTGAAAATCCGGAACTTTGCTTTCATCTGCGAGCTCAGCATCCCCCATCCAAACGAAAATCCAGCCCCATTTCTCGATCACCGGATAACTGTTCTGAACGGCCTTTTTTGGCGCCTTATCGAGACCCGGCACGGCGATGCACTTGCCTGATGGATCAAATGTAAAACCATGATAGCCGCAGACAATATCATCACCCTCAAGCCAACCTGAAGAAAGTGGCGCGAAGCGATGGCAGCAGCGGTCATCCATAACCACAGGATCACCGGCCTCGGTGCGATAAAAAACCAAGGGCTCATCCAACATAAAACGCTGGAACGGCTCCCGGGTTACTTCATGAGCCCAGGCACCGACATACCAAGTGTTTCTTAAATACATAACTCGCCTCTCCCGCAAAAGTTATTTTCATAAGTCTAAAATTTAGCCCTTCCGTTGCAAATGGATTTTCGCTACCTTCCACCTAGTGAAATCATAGAAGTTCACAGGGATATGCCATTTAAAGAAATAAAAAAACCGGAACCCAAGACGATCCGAGCTCTCGAGCGCGGTTTGGAAGTCATGCAGATAATGCAGGAACATGGGCCAGCAACGCTCAACGATATCTATCACGCATCGGGTTTACCGCGCCCGACCATATTGCGCGTTCTTAGGACCTTGGAGCAGGCTGGCTGGATCCGGCGCGGCTTGGCCGATGGCCTCTACCGCAACAGTTTTAAAATGGAACGCATGGTCGACGGCTTGGATCATACGGACCGTTTGGCGGAAATAACCGCACCATTTTTGGATGCACTTTGCCGCAAAGCGTCCTGGCCCGCAGAGCTAACCGTGTTGAGCTCGTCAGGCCTGCATATGGAACTGAAAGAAACCAGCCGGGCCAGCTCGCCCTTTTTGCTCAACCGCGACAATGTTGGCCATCTTATAAATATTCCGCTTTCCTCGGTCGGCCGTGCCTATCTCGCCTTTTGCGGGGCAGAGGAAGGCAATGAGATTATTGACCGCTTAAAAAAAACCACCAGCATCGCTAATCGAATAGTGAGAAATGACGCGGCTTTTCAGAAAATCCTGGATGAAGTCCGCAGCGCCGGTTATGCCCTTCGCGAACCCTCCTTCGGCGGCGGGCAAAACCCGTTAAAGTCGAGCTTCGATGATGGCCTAAACGCCGTCGCCGTTCCTATTCTTAGTTCTAAAGGCGTGCTGGGCTGCCTAACCCTCGCCTGGATCAGAAAAGCCGCCCCGATTGAAGATATTGTCGATGAATATTTAGCGGATTTAATTAAAGCAGCTGAAGATATTTCGGATCAATATGAGAAGTAAGCGTTGAGGTAATGGGCTAACTCTTAAAATCGAGCGCTTCTTGGATCAACTCATCCGGCACGTCATCAAACGATGCGTAGTTCAACGAATAGAGACGATGATACATCCCCTCTTCGGCCATCAATTCTTCATGATTGCCCGCTTCGATGATCCGGCCTTCCTGCAAAACGAAAATACGGTCAGCGCCTCGAACGGTCGCAAGCCGGTGCGCGATTACAATACCTGTGCGGCCTTCCAGCATCACCGCCAAGGCTTCTTGAATTTGGCGCTCGGTAAAGCTATCGATATTCGCCGTCGCCTCATCAAGCACCAGGATCTTCGCATCGGCAACAATGGCGCGGGCAAAACTAATCAGCTGGCGCTGGCCGATCGAAAGCTGGCCACCGCGCTGGCCGAGGATCGTGTTATAGCCTTCCGGCAGTTTCTCAATAAAGTCATGCGCACCAACGGCCTTGGCGGCGCGCTCAACTTCCTCGGGCGTGGCGGTTATTTTATGGTAGCGGATGTTCTCGAACACCGTGCCGGTAAACAGAAACGGCTCCTGCAATACCATGGCAACCGTTTCGCCGAGACTATCTTGAGTAACGTCGCGAATATCCTTACCGCCGATTTTAATCTCACCTTCCCAGATGTCGTAGAACCGATGCAATAAAGCCGTCGTCGACGTTTTGCCGGAACCAGTCGGGCCAACCAAGGCTATTGTCTCGCCCGGCTTAATCTCGAAATTAATATTTTTGAGCACGGGCTGGTCCGGCAGATAGCCAAAAGTAACGTCTTTAAATATAACCGAGCCATCGGTCTCGCCCAAAGGTTGGGCATCCGGTTTATCCTGAACCTCAACCTTCACATCCAAAACTTCAAAGATGCGTTGGCCAGAGGCCATGGCTCGCTGCATGACACTGTATTGCATGGTGAGTGAGCGGATCGGGTCAAAAAAGCGCTGCACATAAAACAGGAAGGCGACCATGACGCCGAGATCAAGGCTGTCCTTCAAAACCAGATTGCCGCCGACAATAATGACAATCGCCATCGCCGAACCGGTCAAGGTGTCGACCGTCGGCACCATAATCTGAGCAAGCTTCACTGCTTTCAAATGGGATAATAGATTGTCATGCGCTTTATCGTCATATTGCTCAAAATTAATGCCCTGACGGGTCATCTCCTGAACCGTACGCACGCCATTTATGTTTTCAGCCAGCGCGCCATTGACGATGGAGGAGGTTTCTCTCGCCCGCATAAATGCTTTCTTGGCAATCGGCAGCCAGACCATGCGGACAATAAACAAAGCCGGCACAACTGAAAGCGTCAGCAGCCCTAAATGCCAATCGAGGGTCAGCAGAACAACGACAATGCCGATCAATAAAATAAAATCACCAATCGCAAAGATCGAAGTTTCGAGAAATTCCTGGATCGAGTTCACATCACCTTGCAGGCGCGACATCAAGCGGCCAACCTCGGTTTTATCCATGAACGAGAGCGAGACTTCCTGGAGATGGACATACATGGCGCGGCGAAGATCGATCAAAATACGCTCTGCCAATTTGGCGACAATGGTCAATTGGAAATAGTTGGAGATATAATTAAGCGTCACCACACCAAAGAACACCTGAATGGTTAGGCTCAGTAATTCATAACCGTTCTTGCCCTTACCCACACTGCTATCGACGGCATCGCGGATGATTAGGGGGATCGCGATTTGGGTCGCCGTATAAATCAGCACGGCAATAAAGGCGATATAGATTGTCTTGCGATAGGGGGTGACGAAGTCGATAAAGCGGCGGATGACATTGCCATCAAAGACCGTACCGAACATCTCTTCACCGCGCAAATTGCCGGTCGCAGCGACACTACCTTTCGAAATATTCTGACCGATATCCGACATATTAGCCATCGGTCACCTCACTGGATTTACCGGCTTGTAAATCATAGAGCGCTTTATAGCGCCCGCCTAAGTCGATCAGGCTTTCATGATTGCCGCGCTCAACGATACTACCTTCATCCAAAAACAGGATCTCATCGGCATGCATGAGGGAGCTGAGACGATGTGAGATAACAATTGTCGCCCGTTCTTTGGTCACCTCTTTGAGAGCAACACGGATGCGCTGTTCGGTCGCGGCATCAATGGCGGCGGTCGAGTCATCGAACACCATGAATTGCGGCGTCAACATCACACTCCTGGCAATTGATAAACGTTGGCGCTGGCCACCCGATAGCGAGACGCCGCGCTCACCGACAATGGTGTCATAACCTTCCGGCAAGTTTTCAATATAGGTATGAAGCTGTGACGCCTCAGTTGCGCCGACAACGCGGTTGCGCTCCGCCCAGGGCTCACCATAGGCAACATTGGCGTCGATCTCGGAGGTAAACAAAAAGGTATCTTGCTGCACCACACCGACGGCTGCCCGCAAGCTCTCCAGCGTAACATCGCGGATATCCTGCCCGTCAATCGTGATTTGGCCGGATGTCACATCGTAAAATCTTGGGATCAAATGAGCGATTGTTGATTTACCACTGCCGGGCGGGCCGACAATGCCGATGGTTTGGCCAGCTTTAACTTCAAAATTGATATCCCTGATCGTCGCATCGCCGGGATTTTGCTCTGGCGCGCCGTCATAGGAGAAAGCAACGTTTTCAAAGCGCAACACTCCGTCGCCAACATCAAGCGCTTCGGCTTGCGGACGGTCTTGCACGGCGGGCTCTATGTCGAGAATCTCAAACAACCGCACACCGGAAACCGATGCCCGGGCAATACCGTTAATCACCATGCCAGTTTGGCGGATTGGCATTTGTAAAATCGTCATAAAGGCCAGGAACTGAGTGAGTTCTCCGACCGTAATTTGGCCATCCAGAACCTTCTCACCTCCAACCCATAACACCAGCCCCATGGCTAAGAAATATGAGAACGTCATGATCGATGTATTGGCGTAGCGCACACCGACCCGAGCAATCGCCACCTCAAGCGCTTGCTTGGAGGAACGGTCAAATTTGTCGATTTCAAAATCTTGAGCCGCAAAAGCGCGTACCACCCGAATACCACCGAGATTTTCTTCCATAATTCGGGTGAGGCTCGATAGGCGTTCTTGCAAAATCCGCCAGAGGGCGCGTGATTTTAGCCGGAACACCGAGGCCCGCCACAGCGCGAACGGCACAAAGCTCAAACTCAGCAGACCCAACACAACATCGTTGCCCATATAGAGATAAGCGCCGACCCCAACCAATATAACGAGCAAAATCGGGCGTAGAATGCCATGCTCGATAAAGCGGCGCACGCCTTCGATATCGAGCATGCCGCGGGTCATCAGATCACCTGAATGGACTTTGTCGTGATAGGAAAAACTAAGGCGCTGCAATTTCTCGAAATAATCGAGCCGCAGCTGATAGGCAATCCGCTGCCCAATCGCCTCGCCCAGATAATTATGCAGCATGGTGAAAAGACCACGGCAAATGGCGACACCGATGAGCAATGAGGCTGCCGTCCAGAGGGCCGCTTGAGCCGCCTCCGGCGCAACCGCCGTGCCGCCCAACAATCCTGTCGCATGGTCAACAGCTTCGCCCAGAAAGCGCGGCATCAAAAGCTGGAAAAAACCGGCAATACAAACGGCCAAAATCGCCACGGGAAACTGCACCGGATAGTTCAGCGCCATCTTGGCTATCCGTCTAAGCGAATGTAGCCCGAGGCGATAGTCACCATCCAGCGTCGGCACTTTATAATCCATGCCACCGCGCTGACTTTCAAGAATTTCGTCTGCCGATTTAATTTTCGCCGATTCATTCATCCGGCACGACCCCAATCATTCTTTTTCATTATTCTTAGCTTTATTTAGAATCTAACGAAGGAAGGGGGGATTAACAACACCCACCGGGAAAGATAGACTTTCGTCCATTTACATAAATTTATTCAATTATTTAGAAATTTCGCCAATACTACAAAAATGAGTGATCAACCCAATAATGAGACATTATTTCAAGACGCGGTAAACCTGCAGAGCCGTGGGCAGCTTGGCCCGGCGGAAGCACTCTACACCCAAATCATCCTTAGTGATCCAAATCATCTCAACGCCTTTGTTAATCTTGGTGCCTTACTGATTGATCTGGGCCGGCCCGGGGAAGCCGTCCGCTATCTCAAACAAGCGGTTCATCTTGACCCACAGGATGCCGAAGCGCTTAACAATCTTGGCAATGCGCTGCAAAAGTCCGGCCAGCCGGAAGAAGCGCTCGGCTATTTTGAGGGAGCGCTTAAGAATGCGCCGGACAATGCCTTTGTGTTAAGCAATTTAGCCCGCGCGCATCTACGCAATGGCGATTATGAAATTGGCCTTGATTTCTTGGCCCGAGCGATAGCGGCTGACCCTAAAAACAGTGCCCTCAAAATTATCGATTGTCTGGCCCTGCCGATGATCCCGAGTTCTTTGGAGCAGCTCAATCTTGCCCGCCGGCGCTGCGAGCTAAAACTCACTGAATTGGAAATTCTGCCAGCAAATGAAATCGTGCTCCATGACCCCGCCAGCGAAATTGGCACAACCAACTTCGCCCTGTCTTATCACGGGCAGGATGATCGAGATATCCAGGAACGGCTGGCAGAACTTTACCTCAAGATATGTCCAGACCTCGCCTTTGTCGCACCACATATTACAAAACCCCGCCAAGCTGCAAAAATAAAAATCGGCTTTGTCTCGGCGCATCTTGGCAGTCATACCATCGGCAAGCTCAACCGCCGGCTCCTAACGGGTCTCGATCAGACTAAATTTGAAACCCATATTTTTTGCCCCGGTACCGACAAACGTGGCCAAGATGACATCTTGGATGAAATTGCTGCCAGTGCAGATCACATCTATTTTCCGCGGCCCCTTTTGGCCGAAACCAGAGCCAGCATAGAAGCAGCGAAACTCGATATCCTCTATTACCTCGACATCGGCATGGAGCCCCTCACCTATTTTATGGCTTTCTCGCGTCTTGCCAAAATTCAATGCGTCACGGTTGGCCATCCCGTGACAACCGGCATCCCGGCGATCGATTATTTCCTCTCAAGCAAACTCGTCGAGCCCGACGGAGCCGAAGCGCACTATTCCGAAAAGCTGGTTAAGCTCGATAGCTTTTTTGCCGATTACCCCTACCCCAGACTTCCAGAGACCCAAAAAGCCCGCAGCGATTTTGGCTTAAACGATGCTGCCACGCTCTATTTCTGCCCTCAAAGCCTGTTCAAATTTCACCCTAATTTTGATCAGATTTTAGCTGGCATATTGGCCGGAGACCCAACCGCGGAGATCGTGCTGCTGGCCGGGCCACAACGAAATTGGTCAACCCTGCTTGCAGACCGTTTCAGCCGTATTTTAGACGATGCGGCCCGGCGCATTACCATTTTACCACGTCAGAGCGGCGGCGATTTTCTTCAGCTAATGTCGCTTGCGGATGTCGTTCTAGACACACCGCATTTTTCCGGCGGCAATACCAGCTACGAGGCGTTTGCCCTTGGCAAAGTGATCGTGACTTTGCCGGGTGAATTTATGCGCTCACGGGTAACGGCCGGGCTTTATCTGCTCATGGCAATTGATGAGCCGGTCGCACATTCGCCCGAAAACTACGTCGAGATTGCTCTTAAACTCGGCCTTGATCCTGCCTTGCGCGCAAATATAGAAAATCAAATCAAAGCAGCAGCGGACACTATTTTCGAGACAAATTCCGCCATTCGGAGCCATGAGCAGTTTTTCCTTGAAGCCCTGGCAATTGCCCCCCATTAATTCTTTAGAACATTTAAAAAATATCTCCATATCAAATTTGGAGGGGGATTTTCTTGGTAGAGAATGGACGTGCCCTAAAGATCGGCACCGGCCTTGCCTATTTTATGGCGACCGGCACAGTTTTGGGCTGGGCGATCGGCATCGTCATTGGCCGGGGAATATATGAAATTACGCCGCCGGTAGGGTTGTCATTCTGGCGCTGGTTTATCGCTGCTTTATGCCTCATTCCCTGGGTTATACCAAAATGGAAACAAGAGGCCCCTTTCGTCTTTAAAAAGTGGAAGACAATCTTTGCCATGGGCACATTTATGATTGGTGCCAGCACGCTATCAATGCTCTCGGTCAATTTCACGACGGCGACCAATGTGTCGCTGGTCAATGCCGGCCAACCACTGACGACAGCTCTGATTGCCTGGCTTTTTTTTAAAGACAAATTAACCACGCTTCAAACTCTTGGCATTATCGCTGGTGCCATCGGGATCGTCACGATGGTGTCGCGTGCAGATATCGCGGTTCTGCAATCGCTCGAATTTAACTCCGGCGATTTGTTGATGCTGATTGCCATTGTCGGCTATGGCTCTTATGCCAATACGCTCAGGACAATCCCGCATGAGCTTGGCCTTACTGTCATGATGTTCGCCGTCACCATGGCAGGCTGCATCGCCATACTACCGTTTTACATTTATGAGACGCTGACCTATATGCCGATGCCAGTGGACTGGACCACGACAATGTGGGTCGCCGTGCTGGCGATTGTGACTTCACTGATACCGATATATTGGTGGAACGCTGCGGTCTCTGTCGTTGGCGTTAACCGCTCAGCGATTTTTGTTAATTTGATGCCGGTTTTTGGCGCCACCTTGGCCATTATATTCCTTGATGAGCAGCTCTATCTTTATCACGTTTTGGGGGCTGCCTTAATTTTCCTCGGCATTTTAATGGTCGTCAGAGGGCATCAAAATAACGTTTCCTGACCCAGCGCGTCGATCACTTGTTTGATCACGCCTGGCCACTCATTCGCGACCTCCTGGCGGAACAATCGCATGGTCGAATAATAAGGACTATCAGCGCGATCTAACAACCAGCGCCAATCCGGTGTTTTGGGCAGCATGAGCCACACCGGTACACCGAGCGCGCCCGCTAAATGGGGCAGAGCCGTATCGCTGGTGATCACGAGATCCAGATTGACCATAATAGCAGCGCTATCGACAAAGGCTGCTGACTGATCAACTTCTTCGCCAAAACTAAGTATCTCAGCGTCAATATCCGACAATTGCTCCAGGCCAACTCCCTGTTGCAGGGAGACAAACTGGACTTCAGAAAATGCCAATAGGGGTGTCAGTTCAACAAGTGGAATAGAGCGCTGATGATCGGCTTCATATTTGGGATTGCCCTGCCAGGCTATGCCGATGCGAGGCGTTGTTTTTTCACCCAACATCTTCGCCCAATAATCCACCAGATCCGCCTCAGCCGAAAGATAAGGCCCCTCATCAGGAATATTCTCAAGCGCCAGCAAATGCGGCAAGCTCATCAAAGGCGCGTTGAAATCCGCTTCCGGTAGGGCTTCACTTTCGCCCAGAATGGCGGTGGTGGTTTTTAAACTCTTTAAGAGACGCGTTAAGCGATCCGGGCAGATTAAAGTCACCCGAGCCGCTTGCGACTCAATTTCCGATATATAGCGAATAAACTGAATAGTGTCGCCAAGCCCCTGCTCACACCATAGTACTATATGTTTTCCGACCAGACTCTCTCCCTGCCAAGCCGACCCCGGCAGGGTGCGTCGTTTTGCTTTGAGCGCCGGCGTCTGTAAGCGTCCTTCGAATTCTCGCCAGCCCTCGGTAAATTGACCGCCCAACAAAAGAGCTTGCGCCAAATTGGTCTGCAATTGTTCGCTCTCCGGATTGGCTTGCAAAGCCGCCTGGTAGATCTCGATCGCTTCGTTTAAGCGGTTCGCATGTTGCAAAGTTAGTGCCTTATTTCCCAGCAAAGCAAAGTCATCCTCCGCTAAACCCAACGCCGTCTCAATATCGGTGAGCGCGGCATCAAACCGGCCCAAATCACGGAGGACATTTGCCCGACTGCCTAACGCCTGCACAAATTGCTGGACGCCGCCTCTCTCAGCTTCAATGAGCGAGCTCAATAATGACAATGCCTCTTCATAGGCGCGTTGTTTTTGCCGGCAGAGCGCTAAATGATAGATCGCAGGCGTATTGTCGGCCTCGATCGCCAGCGTCTGCAGATAACACTCAGCTGCCTTCTCATACTCTGCCTCCGCCAAAAAAACATTACCTAGATTGTAATGCGCCTCAGCGTATTCCGGCGCTACAGTGAGCGCCGTTTGAAAAGCGATTTTGGCCCCCTCAAACTGAGCAAGTTCGGTCTCCGTAATTCCCAAATTATTTTGCGCTGCCGCATTTTTCGGATCGGTGCTAACAACACTTTGTAAGGTTTTCAACGCGTCTTCCAAGCGGCCGATTTTACGAAAAGCAACGCCTAAGAGAATCCGAGCGGCAACATGAGCGGGCTCCAGTTCGAGAACTTTATCTAAGGCATTAACGGCCTTTTCCGGTCGATCTCGCAAAAGTTCGACTTCACCTAAAGAATACCAGCTATCAACGTGCAAAGGCGCTGCTTCGGCGGCGTGCCGAAAAGCTCTGGTTGCTGAGCGAAACTCTCCTTGGGCCTGCAAAGCTATACCGTAATTATAAAGTATGCCTGAGTTCGGCCCGCCGCTAGTCAGCGCTTGCTCAAAAAACCCTATGGCCTGATCATTGAGCCCGGCATTGCTTAAAATGACGCCCAACAATTGGAGTGCTTCGACATGTTGCGGGTCATCCTTGATGAGCCGACGACAAATGTCTGCTGCCTGATTAAAATCACCCTGTTGATGATAGTCTAGTGCTCGCTCAATGGAGAATTCATCCGAAATCATGAGCTTTATTTGATCGAGATGCGTCGCCTGGCGCGCACCGACTTTGCGCCCAAGATCGATTTGCGGGTCAAGGTAATCTCACTTCGATAATTACCTGGCGGCCAAGCACCTTTGCTGGTGACATCCATTATCTGGATACCGCGAGCTTGGGATTTTTTGATGGTATCCTTGCCCGCGCCGACTTGTTTTCCATCAGGTCCCAAAATACGCATCGCAACCTCATCGCCCGCTTTGGTATTGCGAATGGCAAACCAGGCGAATATTTTCAGTGCGTTCTTAGAGAGCGTGCCTTTTTTATAGAGCCCGCGATGGATGCCATCGGCCAGAGGTCGCTGATCATTAAATCCGCCGTTATAAACAAATGGGTTTTGATAGGCCAATATCGCAGCAGTGGTGTCATCCCACAGCGGATTGTTCCCTGGGCCGCAGGCTTCGACACGATCCGTACCAATAAAGGGGTCGACAATTTGTTTGCCCTTGCTGACCTGGAAATGCAAATGGGGGAATTCTGTCTTACCTGACAGGCCAACAAACCCGATCGCTTTGCCGGCCTCTACACGATCACCCTTTTTGGCAATGATGCTGCCTTTTTTCATATGGCAATATTGCGTAAACCAATTGCCGCCATGAGAGATGCGCACGCCATTACCACATTCCCGGCGCTGGA
This sequence comes from Rhodospirillaceae bacterium, assembly GCA_018649725.1. Lineage (GTDB taxonomy): Bacteria > Pseudomonadota > Alphaproteobacteria > Rhodospirillales > UBA2165 > TMED23. Next base: position 18,054 of record JABIHH010000060.1, read on the forward strand.
AGATCTCAGGTGCTACTTTTTTAAAATCGACATCTGGCATGCCATCCCGCACGCCGACAACTTTCCCCGGCGCCGCGACAAATACCGGCACACCGGTCTCCATCGCCAGCAAATCACGAATTGCGAAATCGACACCTTTATGCTTGTCGTATGTAAGATTACCGCAATTGTAATCTTTCTTCTGACCTTCCGAGCCATCGGCATCAACATAGTTAAAAATCCAGCAATCGACACCGGGCGTACAGCCTAAAGGCAGTTGGAATTTAGGTGGCGCACCGGATTGAAGCGCTGTTTCAATCGCTTGTTTTTTAGCTATCGCATCGAACTCACCCAGCATACGGGCGACTTCTTTGGCGGTATCTTTTTCATTGCCGCTAACTTCATTAATACGCTTTTCCAGCTGCACCAATTTAATCTGCGTATCTTTCTGACCGACATAGAGCCAGCCTGAAAGTACGGCCAGCGCAAGGACTGCAATACCTAAAACTACACTTGTTATTTTGTTGCCAGAAAACATGCTAATTCAAACTTCACCAAATCATTATTATTTCAGGATAACCTTAGATTAAATCTTACTATTAAATTCTTAATGCGTCGCGCTAAGAATGCAAATATTTATCGAGATTTTTCGATTAGGTATTTGACGCTATATGACCCCAATTTTTCATCATTTGCAGCCGGAAAATGATCTCGTCAAAAACGCCCTTCGATTTATCTAAAGTCACCGCCGGTTTTGCCCAAGATTTGCCTTGACCCATAGGGGTTGCAAGGGCAGTTTCCTGGCCCGATGCGCATTTATAGACATTATAACGAACTGCCGGACGATCATCGCCGTGGCGCCATCGCCATTGGTAATTTTGACGGCGTGCATAGAGGTCATTGCGAGGTGATTAACCGCGCGGGCGAGTATGCTCACGAGCAAGGCGTGCCGTGGGGCGTTCTTACTTTTGAGCCGCATCCGCGCATGGTTTTTAACAAAGGTGAGCCGCCCTTTCGACTAACGCCCTTTCACACTAAAGCCCGCCACATCGAAAACATGGGGGTTGAGTTCCTGGTGGTCGTCCATTTTGATGGCGAATTTGCCAAAATGACGGCGGATGATTTTATCGCCCAGGTTCTGGTGCAGGGCTTTGCGGCATCTTATGTGGTTTCTGGCTTCGATTTTGAGTTCGGCTTTAAGCGCGGCGGCAATATGGACCTCCTTAAGTCCAAAGGCAGCCAATATGGTTTCGGCACAGATGCTATCAAACAGGTTTTGGACGAAGAAGGCGAGATCATTTCATCGACCCGTATTCGCCAATATCTCAATGATGAACAACCCGGTGAAGCTGCGAGATTACTGGGACGGCGCTACGAAATTGAAGGCCGAGTGGCCCAAGGTGACAAACGCGGCCGCACCATCGGCTTTCCAACAGCTAATATAGAGTTGGACACCAATACGCGTCCGGCCATCGGCGTTTACGCTATTCAGGCAGGAATCGACCGCGGACCTGATACGGTTTGGCATGACGGCGTCGCAAATTTGGGTTATAGACCCACCTTTGATGGTGATAAATGTGTCCTGGAGGCACATTTGTTCGACTTTGATGAAGATATTTACGGCGCGCATTTGCGTGTCGCCCTGGTCGAGTTTATTCGACCGGAACAGAAGTTTGACGGTATTGAAGGGCTGACAGCTCAGATTGAAAAAGATTGCTCCCGGTCAAAAGAAATCCTGGCTGGTAAAAATGACTAGAGAGATTAATGATGAGTGTTGATTATAAAAACACAGTGTATCTACCAAAAACTGACTTTCCTATGAAAGCCGGGTTGAACAAGCGTGAGCCACAACTGCTCGAACGCTGGAAGCAGCTCGACCTCTATAAAAGGTTGCGTGAAGATGCCAAAGGCCGCGAGAAATTCATTCTCCATGACGGCCCACCCTACGCCAATGGCAATCTGCATATTGGCCATGCGCTCAACAAAATTCTCAAAGATGTCATCGTTCGCTCGCAGCAGATGCTGGGCAAGGATTCTAATTATGTGCCGGGCTGGGATTGTCACGGCCTGCCGATCGAATGGAAGATCGAGGAAAAATACCGCAAAAAAGGCGATAATAAAGACGAGGTGCCAATTGCCGAGTTTCGCCAGGAATGCCGGGAATTTGCTGAACACTGGATTGATATTCAGCGCGAAGAATTTCAGCGCTTAGGCATTGAAGGTGATTGGGATAATCCTTACACGACGATGACCTATCCGGCCGAAGCTCAAATTGTTCGCGAGCTTGGCAAGTTCCTGATGAATGGCAGTCTTTACCGGGGTGCCAAGCCGGTCATGTGGTCGGTGGTCGAAAAAACTGCCTTGGCCGAAGCGGAAATTGAGTATCACGATCACACCTCAAACACGATTTTTGTCCGCTTTAAAGTTACCGATGCCTCAAAGTCCGACAAGGCTAAAGGCGCCGATATTGTCATCTGGACAACGACGCCTTGGACCATCCCCGGCAACCGCGCTCTCGCCTACAGTGCCGATGACAGCTACGCCCGGGTTAAAATCACCGGCGTATCAGAAGACGCCCTGAGCAAGGCAGGTGACGAAATTGTTGTCGCCGAGGCTCTATTGGGTCAAGTCGTTGAAGAGGCCGGCATCACGTCCCATGAGGTTCTAGACACCTTCAAAGGCCGCGAACTTGCGGGCACGATCTGCCAGCATCCGTTTAACGGCCAAGGGTATGACTTTGAGGTGCCGTTATTGCCGGCTGATTTTGTCGAGATGGATACCGGCTCAGGTTTTGTGCACATCGCGCCCGGTCACGGTGCCGATGACTGGGAACTCGGCATCGCCAACGACATTGCTGTACCGGATACCGTTGGTGGCGACGGGCTTTATTTCGATCACGTGCCCCTCTTTGCTGGTCATCATGTTTTCAAAGCCGACGAAGTCGTGATGGAGGCGATGAAAGAAGTCGGAGCACTTCTCGCCCACGGCAAGATTAGCCACTCCTATCCCCATTCCTGGCGCTCCAAAGCCCCGCTAATTTTCCGCAACACGCCGCAATGGTTCATCTCGATGGACAGCGATAATTTGCGCGACAAAGCGCTCCGCGCCATCAAAGATACAGCATTTTATCCGGCGTCTGGCCGTAACCGCCTGCAAGGCATGATCGAGACCCGTCCGGACTGGTGTGTCTCGCGTCAACGTGCCTGGGGTGTGCCGATCACCGTCTTTGTCAATAAAGAGAGCGGCGAGGTACTGCGCGACCAAGCCGTGATGGACCGCATTGTTGAAGCGGTTGAAGCCGAAGGTGCTGATGCCTGGTTTGCCTCGGACATGTCGCGCTTTTTAGGCCCCGATTTAAACCCAGATGATTTTGAACAAATCACCGATATCTTGGATGTCTGGTTCGATTCCGGCTCAACTCACTCATTTGTTTTGGAGCAACGCGACGATCTGCAATGGCCGGCTTCGCTTTATCTTGAAGGCTCAGACCAACATCGGGGCTGGTTCCACTCATCGCTGCTGGAAAGCTGCGGCACGCGGGGGCGCGCTCCTTATGATGCGGTGCTAACCCATGGCTTCGTTATGGCGGAAGACGGCCAGAAAATGTCGAAGTCGCTCGGCAATATTACCGCCCCGCAAGAAGTCGTTGAACAACATGGCGCTGACATTTTACGCCTCTGGGTCGTAGGCTCTGACTATTCCGACGATCTCAGAATCGGCAAGGAAATCATCAAGCACCACTCAGATATTTATCGGCGCTTGCGCAATACGTTGCGCTTTCTACTTGGCAATCTGAACGATTTCGATGAAGCAGAAAAACTGCCGGTCAATGAAATGCCGGAACTTGATCGCTGGGCGCTGCACCGGATCCACGAGCTGGATGCGATGATCCGCAAAGCTTGTGACACGTATGAGTTCCATTCGCTGTTCACCGAGCTGCATAATTTCTGCGCGGTTGATTTGTCGGCGTTTTATCTCGATATCCGCAAAGATGCGCTCTATTGCGATCAGGCGAGCTCGACCCAACGCCGGGCCGCCCGCACCGTACTGGATCAGCTGTTTAATTGCCTGACGGCCTGGTTTGCACCCTTTATTTGTTTCACCGCTGAAGAAGCCTGGTTGGCGCGCTTCCCCGATGACAATGACAGTGTTCATCTTCGCCTGTTCCCGGAGATTCCCGGCATTTGGAAAAACGATAAACTGGCGGCCAAGTGGTCGAAAATTCGCGACCTTAGAAGAGTCGTTACCGGTGCGTTGGAGATCGAACGAGCTGAAAAACGGATAGGTTCCAGTCTCCAAGCCGCCCCAACAGTTTATGTCACAGCTGACTATATCGAAGCCATGAACGGGCTAGATTTGGCGGAGATTGCCATCACCTCAACAGCAGAGCTGACCGAGGGTGACGTGCCAGAGGGCGCATTTACCATTGAAGACGTCAAAGGTATTGGTGTCCAATCCGCATTGGCACCCGGCGAGAAATGCATCCGTTGCTACAAAGTTTTGCCGGAAGTCGGTACAATTGCTGGTCATGATGAAGTTTGTGTCCGCTGCGCAGAAGCTGCCGATCAGTTTCCTGTGGCCGCAGAATAGACGATCTGAAACGCTTAAGGAGCCGCTTATTTTGTCTTCTCTCACCCGCCTCGGAGGCCTTATTGCAATCGCCTCAATTATCGCTGATCAAGCGACAAAATGGTGGATCCTTGAGGACATCATGCAGCCGGCCCGGGTTATTCCTATCGCCCCATTTTTTAATTTGGTGCTAACCTGGAATAACGGCGTTAGCTTTGGATTATTCAATAATAACAGTAGCTTAAATGCAGTTATCCTTTCCATATTGGCGCTTGCGATCGTCGTGTTTCTAATCCTCTGGCTACGTAAGGCAGAGAACAAACAGGCCGCCATCGGGCTCGGTCTTATTATCGGCGGAGCGATCGGAAATGTTATTGATCGAGCTGTCCATGGCGCTGTTGTTGACTTCCTCGATTTCTACTATGCGGCCTATCATTGGCCTGCTTTTAATGTCGCTGATAGCTGCATAACGATCGGCGCTGTTATATTAATTTTAGATTCTTTGTTTTCTCCGAAGCCGGAAGAGGCTAAAATAGAAGATCAGTGAAACACAGGCTCAAATGATGAAATTAACCATGAAGACTAATATTTATCCGCTCGGCGCTTTACTCGCCGCTGCCCTATTATTAAGCGGCTGCGATGAAACCAAACGCGCGCTTGGTCAAACCAAAGATGCGCCGGATGAATTTGCCGTCTATCAACGCGCCCCGCTCAGCCTGCCACCGGAATATGGCTTAAAACCACCGACCCCTGGTGCTGAACGTCCGCAAGCCGTTAATCCGCGTGACCGCGCTGTACAGGCGTTGGGCGCCACCGGACGAGCGCCCGGCCGCCAAGTCGGCAGCGCTGATAACACTGCACGTTTGAGCCCGGGTGAAAGATCCGTTCTTCAATTGACCGGTGCCACCAATGCTGATCCCTCGATCCGTCTTCAAGTCGATAGAGAGACATCGATCCTGGCAACCGAAAGTGTCACCCTCACCGACAAAATTGCTTTTTGGAATAAAGACAACCCGTTTGGCACAACTGTTGATCCAAGTAAGGAAGCCCGGCGTATTCGTGAAAATCAAGCCTTGGGCAAACCGCTTAACCGGGGCGATATTCCAATCATCAAGCGCAAGAAAAAAGCGATTTTGGAAGACGTCTTTAAATAATCCGTCACATTCGCGAGATTATTACGTGAGGCCCCTTCTTTACGCCTCAAAATAGCCTATATTCCCATTAGAATTAAATTTTGAATTTGAACCATAGGCGAAATTTAATGAATTTTGAAAAATTCTACATCGGCGGAAGATCTTTCCTAGCCGCAGTGCTTTTATTATTTGCTTTTCAAACAGCCGAAGCCGGTGTTTTTAATCCGGAAACCTTCACCCTGAAAAATGGCATGCAGGTGGTAGTCATCTCGAACCATCGGGCTCCCATTGTGCGCCATATGGTTTGGTATAAAGTTGGCGCGGCTGATGAGCCTCGTGGCAAATCCGGCATTGCGCATTTCTTCGAGCATTTGATGTTCAAAAAAACCACGACCCTGAAATCTGGCGAGTTCTCGAGAATCATCGCCAAAAATGGTGGCCGCGACAATGCCTTCACCTCACATGATTATACCGGCTATCATCAGAGCATTGCGGTTGATCGGCTGGGCATTGTCATGAAGCTTGAGGCTGATCGCATGCGTGGCCTGATTTTAGAAGATGATCAGATCGAGCCTGAACGCCAGGTCGTGTTGGAAGAACGCCGCTCGCGCACGGACAATTCACCGGGTGCCAAGCTCTCAGAACAAATGAGCGCGGCGATGTTTATCAACTATCCCTATCATGATCCGGTGATCGGCTGGGAGCATGAAATTAAAGCCCTCACTAAGGCTGATCTAATGAAATTTTACGACCAATGGTACCGGCCCAATAATGCCATCCTCGTTGTCGCCGGCGATATTACCGCCGCTCAGCTCCGTCCTTTGGCAGAAAAATATTACGGCAGCTTGCCCCGCGGCGCAGATGTGAAACGCGAGCGTACCATCGAGCCACCCCACAATGCGGCGATCCGGGTCACCTTGCGTGACGCCCGAGTGCGCCAGCCGAGCATTCGGCGACGTTATCTCGCCCCCAGTCTGCTCTATGGTGAACGCGGGCACGTCTATCCATTAGAAGTGCTGGCTCAGGTTTTTGGCGGTGGCACAACCAGTACACTTTACCGCTCTTTGGTCATCAAACAAAAACTCGCTGTCTCCGCCGGGGCTTTTTATGACGGCGACAACCGAGGTCCCTCGACCTTCGGGTTTTATGCCAGCCCTCGCCCCGGTGTTGGTATCGAGAAATTAGAAGCCGCCCTTGATAAGGAAATCGCCAAACTGCTGGATAAAGGTATCGATGCAAAAAATGTTGCCCGCGCAATCAATACGATGCAGTCCGAAGCCATCTATGCCCGCGATTCCATCGGAGGTGGCGCCCGCGTGATTGGTTCAGCTTTGGCCGCCGGTCACACGATCGCCGATGTTGAAGAATGGCCGGAACGCATCAGCGCGGTGACCAAAGAACAGATCGATGCCGCAGCAAAAGCCATCTTGCAGATTAAAAACAGCGTGACCGGGCTATTGTTGAACAAGAAAAAGAAAGGGAGCTGAGCCGATGAATAAATTGCTTCAATCTCTAACTTTGGCGATCTCGCTATTCGTTATCGCCGGACCGTCTTCAGCAATTGAAATCAAGCAAGTCACCAGTGCAAAAGGCATCAAGGCCTGGCTGGTGGAAGATCACACCAATCCAATTATAACTGTCGATATCGCTTTTCGCGGCGGCTCGGCACTTGACCCTGCCGGCAAGGAAGGCCTCGCCAATCTCGTTTCGGCAACCCTCGATGAAGGGGCAGGCGCGATAAAAAGTCAGGCTTTCCAACAGAAATTGGAAGACCTCGCCATCTCGCTCAGCTTTAGCTCGAGGCTGGACAGCTTTTCTGGTTCCCTCAGAACATTAAAAAAGAACCAGACTATTGCTTTTAACCTCTTACGGCTTGCATTAACCGAGCCGCGTTTTGATGCCGAACCCATTGCCCGCATTCGCGGCCAGATTATTGCCAATATCCGGCGTCAATCGGAGAACCCGCGCCGCATCGCCCGGCGCACTTTGTTCAAGAAACTTTTCCAAGATCATCCCTATGGGCGACCGAGCAATGGCACCGAAGACAGCGTCAATGTAATCAAGATTGCCGACCTCAAGATCTTTGTTGAGCAGCGTTTGGCCCGCAACAATCTAGTTGTCAGCGTGATCGGCGACATCACCGAAGCGGATTTAAAAGCTCAGCTCGACAAAACCTTCGGTGCCCTACCGGCAAAAGCGATGCCGTGGGAATTGGCTGAAATCACACCAGATGCAACAAAGAAAACCATCGTTGTCGATAAAGCAATTCCGCAAAGCATCATTACTTTTGCTCAGCCCGGCATTAAGCGCGATCACCCCGATTTTTTCCCGGCCTATGTGATGAATTATGTCTTGGGCGGCGGCGGTTTTGAATCGCGGCTCTATGAGGAAGTGCGGGAAAAACGCGGTCTCGCTTATTCAGCCTATAGCTACCTGGCGCCGCTGGATCATGCCGGCATCATCATTGGCGGCGCGGGGACAGCCAATGCCAGGACCGGCGAGACCGTCACGGTACTGCGCGATGAATGGGCAAAAATGCATAAAAAAGGGCTCAACAGCCGCGAGCTTAAGGACGCCAAGACCTATCTCACCGGCTCCTACCCCTTACGCTTTTCTTCAAGCGGGCGTATCGCCGGTATGATGACAGCCATTCAAATGGAGAAACTCGGCCTCGGCTACATCAAGAAGCGCAATAGCTTAATCGAAGCGGTGACCTTGAAAGATGTCAATCGGGTGGCAGCAGAAATGCTCGATCCTGAGAAACTCACCATGGTCGTGGTCGGTAAGCCCAAAGGTGTAACCTCGACGCCTTAGTATTAAGCACCCCCCACCCCAACCCTCCCCCTCAAGGGGGGAGGGAGTAAATGTTGAAACACATTCGATCTACTTCCCCCTCCCCCCTTGAGGGGGAGGGAGGGGTGGGGGGACCAATACAAACTCCCTCTTCGATAAAGTATTTCTGAACGCCCGCATTTTTGCTACTGTCAGCGCCCGAGGGATGCGTTATTAACAGGAATGCCGAATTTGTCTCAAAGTTATTACAGCCAGGATGTCAGCGCTGCCGTTTCTTCTTTAGAAGAGGCAAGCTATCAGAGCTATTTGCAGGCAGCGGGTGAGGCGCTCGAAAATCTAAAAACACAGGCGAATGAGAAAAGCCTGCCACTTTTAGGCTTGCCCGAAAAAACGGCCGACCTGGAAGCGATCGAGCCCATCGCTGAGCGTTTTTGCGAAAATTTTGATGATGTAATTATTCTTGGCACGGGAGGTTCAAGCCTCGGCGGCCAAACCATTTGCGAATTGGCGCCACCCGAGAGCTCGGCAAATCCCCGACTACATTTTATGGATAATATTGATCCAGACAGTTTTGATCGTTTGTTCAAAGCGATCACACCTGAGCGCACTGGTTTTATCGTCATCTCAAAATCAGGTGGCACAGCTGAAACGCTGACCCAGTTTTTGTACTGCCTGGATGTGTTCCGCGACCAATTAGATGAGGCCAACCTCAAAAATCATTTTGTTGCTATTACCGAGCCCGGCGACCGTGCGTTACGCAGACTGGCAGAAAAATGGCAGCTTGAAATTATTGATCATGACCCCGGTATCGGCGGGCGATATTCGGCGCTTTCGGTTGTCAGCCTTTTACCGGCCCTCATTGCCGGTGTCGATGCCTATCACATTCGGGAAGGCGCGGCGGCAGTTCTCAGCCAAGCTCTTTCAGCCAATTCCGCTGAGGATTGCGCGCCGGCCATCGGGGCCGTACTCAATTTTGGCCTGGCAAAAGAAAAGAATATCAACACGACGGTTATGATGCCTTATCTGGATCGCCTCGCCAGTTTTGGTTTATGGTATCGCCAGCTCTGGGCCGAAAGCCTTGGCAAGGATGGCCAGGGCACAACGCCGGTGCGCGCGCTTGGTACGGTTGACCAACATAGCCAACTTCAGCTTTATCTTGATGGACCCCGCGATAAGGTGTTCACGCTTTTACTCGCCGATCAGGCCAATACCGGCGGCGTGATACCAGCTGATCTTGCCGCTGACCCGGATTTAGCTTTTATCGCCGACAAACGGATGGGCGATTTGATGGCGGCAGAGCAAAAAGCGACCGCAGCCACACTGATCCGCAAGGCCTGCCCTACCCGCCTCATTAATATCAAGGCGTTAGATGAGCAGACCCTCGGCGCGCTTCTGATGCATTTTATGCTGGAGACGATCATCGCGGCTGATTTGCTGGGCGTAAACGCCTTTGACCAACCAGCCGTCGAGGAAGGCAAGATTCTCGCCAAACAGTATCTTGCCGGTGAGCTGAGCGAATGACGATCCGCCTGCTGCCTTCGACTACGGTCAACCGCATCGCTGCCGGTGAGGTCGTTGAGCGCCCGGCTTCCGCGATTAAGGAATTGGTCGAGAACAGCATCGACGCCGGGGCCAAACAGATCGACGTTATCATACGGGATGGCGGGCGAAGTTTCCTGTCGGTTAGCGACGATGGCCGGGGAATGAACGCGGCGGAGCTCACGCTCGCCGTTGAGCGCCACGCGACCTCCAAGCTGCCAAATGATGATTTGGAAAACATCCAGACACTTGGGTTCAGAGGCGAGGCTCTGCCTTCTATCGGCTCGGTCAGCCGCATGACGATCACCAGCCGGGTGGCGGATAGCGATAGTGCCTGGATGATTAACATTGAGGGCGGTGATAAATCCGAGCCCGAACCGGCGGCGCTTAGTCAGGGCACAAATATCGAAGTACGTGATTTGTTTTATGCAACGCCCGCGCGGCTAAAGTTTCTAAAAACGCCCAAGACCGAGAACTCACACGCACTGGACGCCATCAAGCGGCTGGCCATGGCCCATCCCAGTATTGCGTTTAGTGTCGGCGATGGCACCCGCACGATGCTAAAGCTGCCGCAGGCTCAAGGTAATTTTCTGACCGCGCGTCTGGACCGGCTTGACGCCATCATGGGCAACGAATTTGCCGCCAATGCCTTAGCCATTGATGCTGAGCGAGAGGGCCTGCACCTCTCTGGACATATTGGCCTGCCGACGCTCAACCGCGGCAATGCGGCGTTGCAGTTTCTGTTCGTCAATGGCCGCCCGGTTAAAGACAAGCTGCTCTTTGGTGCGGTCAGAGGCGCTTACCGGGATTTTCTTGCTCATGACCGCCACCCTTTGCTGGCGCTCTTTCTGGACATTCCGGCGGAAAGCTTGGACGTCAATGTTCACCCGGCCAAAACCGAAGTGCGGTTTAGAGATACCGGTCTGGTACGTGGCCTGATCGTCAGCGCACTCAGACACGCTTTGGCCGAAGCGGGTCACCGCGCGTCAACAACGGTCAGCGGTCAGGCACTGGGTGCCATGCGACCCCAAACAGCACCGCAACATTTTCAGGGCTCTTATGGCGGCGCCTCAAATAGCCCGGTTTATCCGTCTAGCGGCCTCCAAGAAGCAGCGCGCGACTTCCAAGCCCCGATCGATCAGCTCACCAATCTCGATCGCGGCTTGTCGGTGAAGCATGTGCCAGGGGATCAAGTTGAAGAAGTCCCTGACGACTGGCCCTTAGGTGTGGCGCGTGCTCAACTGCACGAGACCTATATCGTCGCCCAAACCGATAATGGCATTGTCATTGTCGACCAGCATGCCGCCCATGAACGCCTGGTCTATGAAGATATGAAAAAAGCGCTGGGTGCAGACGGCATCAAGCGCCAAGGATTACTGATTCCCGAGATCGTCGAGATGGATGAAGGGGCAGCCGACCGGATAGCCGCCCGAGCCAGCGAGTTGGCCGAGCTTGGCCTTGTCGTCGAGGCCTTTGGGCCGGGGGCGATTGTGGTGCGGGAAACCCCGGCCATGCTCGGTGAAATTGACATCAAAGGGCTGATCAATGATCTCGCTGATGATTTGGCCGAAAGTGACGAAGCCCTTGATCTAAAAGAGCGTCTGGCCGACGTCTCTGCGACCATGGCCTGCCACGGTTCAGTCAGGGCAGGACGTCACCTTAATGGCGAAGAAATGAACGCATTGTTACGCCAAATGGAAATCACGCCCCATTCGGGACAATGCAATCATGGCCGCCCAACCTATGTCGAACTCAAACTCGCTGATATCGAAAAGCTATTTGGCCGCAGATAGCCCATTCGATGGGGCTACATGCCGGGTTCGGGCATGCTGGGACCGCCAAAGCGGTAATCATCCATACAGGCAATGCCGCTACCTTTGGCGACCCAACTTGCCCAAGCCTTGCCATCACCTAACATATGGCGACGCAATTGGCGGGCGTAGGTGACTTGGGGGGTAATCTGCGTTTCAGATACGTTTTCAAAACCAACCGGTTGGCGATAATCCGAGCGTTCAATTATTTCAGCATTAACCGCATCGACTTTAATATGGCGGCGGAGATTACCGAGATGACTGATATCAACGGCAATGACTTCATCATCGAGCCAGCTCAGCCATACCGAATGGTTATCGGCGCCAATCCGCAGCAAATGGCTTTCTACAGCTCGTTTTACATCGGCTAAATCCAACTCTTCCTTATCCTGTGGCAATTGGATGAGAGAGCTGCAATTCGGGCCACTATGGAGCGGTGAATTTTGTGCTGCTATCGCCGGCACCGCACTAAAAGCTAGCATGCCCAGACCAACTACGAGGCCAATAACGAGACCAATAACGAGACCAAAAGTCGAAATTTTCTTATTCATTTTTAGAATGTCCTAATAAGTTCCTTATAAGGACCTAACGTAGGCAGACGAAGATTCCGTCGCCAGTGCAACACCGTAACTTTTTTGTGAATTAAGCCATTATTTTGGGCTATTTTGCATCAATTCCACGATATGAATGGCCGCCTTACCATATTTTCGCTGATCAACTTGCTCGAAACCGGGGGGGCACTCAAAAATCTCCTTTGCCGCCATTTCAACAACAATAATGGCCTCATCGGCCAGCCAGTTGTTTTCCCGCAAGGAAGTTAGCGCCGATTGGACCAAATCTTGCTCATAAGGTGGGTCGAGAAAAACCAAATCAGCGGGAGACAGGCCAGCAGGCAAGGCGCCCAGGCGCGTCGCGTCGCGTTTTATGAGCGAAGTGTTTTCAGCCGCTCCCAGCTTCTGCACATTCTCCTCAATTATTTTAATGGCCGCCCGGTCATTGTCGATCAACACTGCTTGAGCTGCACCGCGCGACAAAGCTTCGAGACCCAGCGCACCGGTGCCAGCAAATAAATCGACAACCGTGAGACCTTGAAACCCGCGTTCCAATCGCGAGCTTAATATATTGAACACCGATTCTCGGGTACGATCAGACGTTGGGCGGGTCGCTTGCCCTTTTGGGGCAAGGAGCTGGCGGCCTCTATTTTTGCCGCCGACGATTCGCATTATTTCTCTCTGGGTCTTTTTCAGGGTTTGTTTTTGGTGCGTTTATCGGATCAATTTTAGACGGCCGTCTGGGTTTCCGAGATTTTGACTTTTTATCGCGTTTATCAGCAGGTCGGCGTGCCTGCTTTGGCGTCTTCTTGGCAAAGCCGGAACGATCCAGACCGCCAAGTTGATCTTTGAGGACTTTACCGCGCACTTCCTCGACCTCACCCTTGGCCAAACTGCCGAGCTGAAATGGCCCGTAAGAAATGCGGATCAGGCGGCTAACTGTCCAACCCAGATGTTCCATCACTCGGCGAATTTCCCGGTTTTTACCTTCAATCAAGGAGACCGTCAGCCAGGCATTGGCCCCCTGCTGGCGATCAAGCTCGGCTTCAATGGATTTATAACGAATGCCATCGACCGTTACGCCATTGATGAGATCACCCAAGGTTTTGGCATCTGGTCGGCCATGGATGCGCACCCGATAGCGCCTCAGCCAGCCACTGGCCGGGAGTTCGAGCTCGCGGGCCAACTCGCCGTCATTGGTCAATAACAGCAAACCTTCAGAGCTTAAATCCAGGCGGCCGATGGAGATCACACGCGGCATATTTTCCGGCAGGCTATCAAATAAATTAGGCCGGCCTTCCGGGTCATTATGGGTGGTAAGCAGGCCGGCAGGCTTGTGATAACGCCATACTTTTTGCGCCTCGGCACCGGGCAATGGCTCGCCATCAACGATGATCTGATTGGCAGCCGTCACAGTCACAGCGGGGCTTTCCAGCACCTTGCCGTCAAGTTTAACGCGGCCATCGGCAATCCAGCGTTCAGCCTCACGCCTGGAGCAAAGCCCGGCCCGCGCAATGACCTTGGCAATGCGCTCTGGCTTCGAGGTTTTTTCTGGGTTGGTTTTAGCGCGCGGCATCGATAAACGCCGCAAATATCCGGCCATCGCCGGGGTCAATTTCAAATTCCGGGTGCCATTGCACACCGAGGCAAAACTTCTGACGGGGCGCTTCAATACCCTCGATCACACCATCTGCTGTCCGGGCATTAACGATGGCCGAACCCGATACCGCCTTAACTGCCTGATGGTGAGCTGAATTTACGTTCATTTCTGCCGAGCCAACAATGTCATACAATAATGTACCTTCTTCCACGGTAACGATATGACCGGGCTCATTTCTGGGATTGGGTTGCTCATGCGCTAAGGGTGCGGCGATTTCATCCGGGATATGCTGGATCAGTGTCCCACCCAGCACCACATTCAGAAGCTGCTGGCCACCGCAAATGCCCAAGATCGGCATATCAAGCTCAAGCGCCCCTCTGGTAATATCCGTCTCAAATTGCGTGCGCTCAGATTTAAGCGTTACGGTTTCATGAGTCGTATGATCGCCATACATCGACGGATCGACATCAAAATTACCGCCCGTGATGATGAGGCCATCGATTATATCAAGATAGGTGCCAATCAGGCTCGGCTCATGTGGCAAAATGACCGGCACACCGCCTGCTTTTACAACGACACTCGCATAGTTCTCCCGCAGCGCATAATAAGGAAACTTGGAATAGCCCATCTCAGACGCCTCTTCGGAATCGAGCGTGATACCAATAAGCGGAGATGATGATTTTTGGGAGTTATTGTTCATAGGCTATTTTAGATTGCCTGCGAGTCAGGTGCAATCATTCGATACTTGATTTTCCCGGCTGTTATCGCCACCCTCTAGCCATGAACGACTCGGACACATCTTTTATGGAACTTGCGATAGAGCAGGCCCAACTCGCCGGCGGGCGCGGCGAAGTGCCGGTCGGCGCGGTGATTGTTGACCACGCAACCGGCACAGTCGTGGCTAAAGCTGGCAATCGCACTGAAGAGCAGCACGACCCAACAGCGCATGCTGAAATGCTGGTAATCCAAGCAGCAACCAAGGCTGCGGGCTCACCCCGGCTGGAGAATTGCGATCTCTACGTGACGTTAGAGCCCTGCCCGATGTGCGCAACAGCGATTTCCTTTGCCCGCATTGGCAGGCTTTACTTTGGTGCTTTTGATCCAAAAAGCGGCGGCGTCGATCATGGCCCCCGCATTTACAACCAGCCGACCTGCCACCATGCGCCGGAAATCTATGGCGGCATTGAAGAGTCTCGCGCCGGTGATTTATTAAAAGATTTTTTTGCCCAAAAGCGTTAGAAGAGAAACGAAAAATGACCAAGACCCCGCCGAAAGATACCGATACCAAGCTCACCAAAACCTATGTCGATGATGTCTGGCAGGAAGGCTCACCGCCCGTCCTGGCGCCAAACTCTCAAGCGATGTGGCTCTCAACGGTGGTTTTTGATGGTGCCCGGGCGCTTCAGGGGCATTTGCCGGATCTTGATCTCCACAGCGCGCGGGTCAACCAATCGGCGATCGAGCTCGGTATGTTGCCAACCAAAACCACTGAAGAAATTATCCAGATCTCTAAAGACGGGGTTGCGATGTTCCCGGATGACGCCGAGCTTTATATCTGCCCGATGTATTACGCCGAAGACGGTTTCATCACACCGGTGCCGGAAAGCACCAAATTTGTGCTTTCGATCTATGAAGCGCCTTTGCCGGAACCAAACGGCTTTCGCGCCTGTAAATCTTCGTTCCGACGGCCCGAGCCCGACCAGGCCCCGACGAATGCCAAAGCATCATGTCTCTATCCCAATGTTGCCCGGGGTGTTTCTGAGGCCAGAGAAAAAGGCTTTGATTGCGGCGTTGTCCTCGACCCCTATGGCCAGGTCGCCGAATTTTCCTACACCAATCTCTTTTTCGCCAAGGATGGCGTGGTGCACACGCCCGTCACCAATGGCACATTTTTAAATGGCGTCACCCGCCAACGTGTCATTCAATTGCTCAGGGATAATGGCGTCGAGGTTCAGGACCGCAAGGTAGAGTATGAAGAACTCGGGGAAGCAGATGAGCTCTTTAGTACCGGCAATTATTCCAAGCTCTTGCCCTGCATCGGGCTGGACGACCGCGCAATTCAACCCGGTCCGCTCTTTCAGAAAGCCCGCGAACTCTATTTTGAGTTTGTTGAGTGCAGCTGATTTAGCCGCCGAAACGAGGCTCTTCGACACCTTGAATGCCGAGGCCACTCACTTTAAACACCGAGCCCGCGCCAAATTGCGGCTTGGTTTCGACAACGAAAGTGTCATGGTGTTCTGCACCCGGGTGATCGATCCGGGCCATGGAGGTGACGTAGATCTCATCCAGATTATCACCGCCGAACATCACTGAGGTCACATTTTTCACCGGCATACCAATACGACGTTCTTCTTCACCATCCGGCGTGCGGCGGACAATTTCGCCGGTCACCAGTTCCGCCGTCCAGACGCAACCTTCAGCATCGACGGTTGAGCCATCACAGACCCCGGCAATGTCTTTGGTTGAGACAAATTCCCGCTGGTTGGAAAGTGCGCCGCTCTCAATATCGTAATCATAAGCCCACATGATGTCCTGGAACGTGCAGGTGACATAAAAGGTTTTATCATCCGGCGACCAGCTTGGTCCATTGGTGCAAATAATACCGCCGCCGATTTGCGTTATCGAGAGATCCGGATCAAGCCGCCACAGCCCGCAAATATCGAGCTCTTCCTGATCATCCATACCACCCGCAACAAAGCGCCCGCGCCGGTCGACTTTACCATCATTCAGGCGGGTGCGGGGTTGGTCCTCCTCAATCTTATGGATCAGATCAAGTGCTTCACTGTCAAAATCATAAAAATAAAGCCCGTCATCCACCGCCATCACCAACCCGCCATCTTTGCGCAGCGCCAGCGCGCCAATGTCATGATCCGGGATCGAGCGTGTCTCAACCTCACCCGAGCGCGGATTGAGCCTGAAAATATTATCCTTACCGTTGCGCCTACCGGTGCCATCAACCCAGTAAAACATCCCACTTTCAACATCCCAAACCGGACTTTCACCGAGATAATTTTCACATTCGACGACACGCTCAATTTTATAAGTCATTGATTTTACTTCCTTAATATCGGCCCCTGGAACCGGACTAGCAATTAGACGCAGTTGTTGCGACTCCAGTACCAGGAACCTTTGGAAAACGCAAGAAACGGAGTGTTTGTTCGCAAGGTTTCCGCTATTTAGGTGTTATGAAACAGCGGATGAATATGAAAGACTGGTCGTTTCTGTTGGCCTGCTCGTTCTTTTGGGGCGGCTCGTTCTTTTTTGTTGAGGTGGCATTGCGGGGCCTGCCGCCATTTACGCTGGTTTTTCTGCGGGTTTGCATTGCCGCCCTGGCGCTCATTGTTGCGGCGCCCCTCCTCGGGATCAAACTTCCAAGATCCAAAACCATCCTGCTCGCCTTTCTTTTTTTAGGCCTCACCAATAACGCCATCCCGTTCTCACTGATCACGTATGGCCAAACTCAAATCGCCAGCGGGCTGGCCTCGATCTTTAACGCGACCATGCCGATTTGGACGGTGATCATCGCGCATTTCTGGACGGCAGATGAAAAACTCACGCTCAACCGTGTCATTGGCGTATTGCTCGGCCTCATCGGCGTCGGCGTTATGATGGGACCTGAACTCATCAGCAATGCCTTTGGCACTATTGGCAGCACCTTCTTAGGCCAACTGGCCATCCTGGGCGCAACTTTTTCCTATGGCATCGCCGCCGTCTTCGCCCGGCGCTTCAAAGCCTGGGGCGTGCCGCCGATGGCCATTGCGACAGGTCAGCTTTGCGCCTCGTCCTTAATGCTGCTGCCCATCATGGTGATTCACGATCAGCCGTGGACTCTCGCCATGCCGGGTTTGGATGTCTGGGGAGCGGTCTTTGGCATCGCCTTATTGTCCTCAGCGCTGACCTATTACCTCTATTTTAAATTCCTCGACTCCGCTGGTGCCACCAATGTCTCGCTGGTCACACTGTTGGCCCCGGTCAGCGCTGTTTTGCTGGGCGTTTTCGTGCTGGGCGAGACGCTCGAGATCAAACATATGATCGGCATGGCGATCATTGCTTTTGGACTTTTAGCCATTGATGGCCGGCTGTTGCCGAAAAAAAGGCCTCTAGCCCCGCCATAGACCTCCTATCGATTTAACCAAAGGAGATCTGACATGCCAAAATTCATTATTTCAATGAACCTGATCATCGAAGCAGACGATGCTGAAAGTGCAGTAGAACAAGGAACACTTGCGGCCGACTACATTCATAAAGAAGCCGCCTTTGAGTATTACCTCATCGCCGAAGACGCAAAACCCGTAAAAACGCCAGACAATTAATCCAACGCTTCTCCATCGAGCACCTTTTGAATCAACGTTTTGGTTTCTTCCAAACCGTAGAGCGCGATGAAGGAGCCCATGCGGGGACCGGTCGACTGGCCGAGTAGGATTTCATAAAGACATTTGAACCAGGCTTTGAGATCTTCGAAGTCGTGGCGTTTGCCGACGGAATAAACTTCAGTCTGGATGTCTTCGCTTATCGTCTCTACCGGCAAGGTTCCGAGAGTCTTCAAGAGATCTTCAAGGGCGGCGCGTTCCAACTCATCAGGTGCGCGATATTGTTTATGCGGCTTGATGAAATCTTGAAAATAACTCACCGCGTATTCGGTAAGCTTGTCCAATGTCGGGGCATTTTCAGGCGTTGCTTCGGGCACATAGCGGGAAATGAAATGCCAAAGCACGGCTTTGTCTTCGGTGTTCACGACCGAGGCCAGATTGAGCAAAATATTGTAGCTGATATGCGCGTCTTCAACCGGCGGGGTGCCGTTATGAATATGGAAGGCCGGATTGCCAAGCTGCGTTTTAGCATCTTGCTCCGGGAATTTCGAAACGTGCTGGAGATATTCATCAACGTTTTTCGGAATGACATCGAAGAACAGTCGCTTTGCCTGAGTTGGCTTTTGGTACATGAACTGGCTTAAGGATTCTGGGGGTGCATAACGCAGCCATTCTTCCATCGAAATACCATTGCCGATGGATTTGGAAATCTTGTGGCCTTCATCATCAAGGAATAATTCATAAGTGAAACTCTGTGGCGGCGAGGACTCTAATATACGGGTGATCGCAGAAGACAGCTTCACCGAATCGATCAAATCCTTACCGGACATCTCGTAATCAACCCCGAGTGCCACCCAGCGCATCGCCCAATCAACTTTCCATTGCATTTTGCACGCGCCGCCCGTGACCGGCACGGTGACATTCGCACCCGCTTCGTTTTTATAAGTAATGGTGCCAGCCGCCGCGTCATGAGCGGTAACCGGAACTTGCAGAACAGCGCCGGTATCCGGGCAGACCGGCAAGAACGGTGAATAGGTTGCCCGGCGCTCTTCGCCCAAAGTCGGCAAAATGACATTTGTGACTTTTTCATAATTCTGCAAAATCAACAGCAGCGTCTCATCAAACTCGCCTGATTTATACGTCTCGGTCGCGGACTTAAATTCATAATCAAAGCCAAACTCATCCAAAAAGACTTGCAGGCGTGCATTGTTATGCTCACCAAAACTATTATGGGTGCCAAAAGGGTCCGGTACTTTGGTCAGCGGTTGGCCGATATAGTTTTCCAGCATATCTTTTTCAGGTATGTTGTCCGGCACCTTGCGCATGCCATCCATATCGTCTGAAAAAGCGATCAGCTTGGTCGGAATATCACTTAAAACCTCAAAGGCGCGGCGGACCATCGTCGTCCGGGCGACCTCGCCAAAGGTGCCAATATGCGGCAGGCCGGACGGGCCATAGCCGGTCTCGAACAATACGTAGCCCTTTTCCGGGCATTTGTTTTTGATTCGCTTCAAAATCGCGCGCGCTTCCTGAAACGGCCAGGCTTTGGCGTCATTCGCGAGTTCTTTTTGTTCGTCGGTAATCGGCATTTTGATCATTGTTCCTAAGAGAGAGCGGAAACTAGGTTGGGAATGGCCCAAGGTCAACGATATTTGTTGAGATTTTCCAAACTTTGTTGGTGCTTATGTCAACGACGTATATTATATCGCCATGGATCAAGCACCACCTTCCTCGCCCCAAAAAGAACCTATAATTCTCCTGCCGAATGCGCCGGTTCTAATTGCCGATCATCGCGGCGCTGCTCTGCTGACAACTGACGGCGAATTAATCGCCCTCGACAAAAACCAGGCAATTCGCCAAGCCAACGACAGCCCGCCCATTTTATGCCACGCCAAAGCGACGGCACGCTATCTGCAAACCCAGGATTTTCCAGCTTTCGATTTGTTGGAGCTGTTTGCGTTTGTCCGCCCGGCGCAGTTTGCTGTGCCGACACCCCGTGGCCTGGCTGATGCGTTTGCGCTACCTCGGCCAGATACTGCCGAAGAAGCCGCCGAGACACTTTTAAGCATCGCGCAGACTTTACTAGCGGAGCTCTTAAAAGCTGAACCACACGTCTACACACTGGCCTGGGGCATGGCGCGCGCTGGTTGGGCCTGGGGCCCGGCTGTGCTCGGTGTCCTTGAGCACAACAAACCCAAGCGCCAATCCAATAGTGCGCTCGAAGGCTTCAAGGTTTGGAACAAATTGTCAGAATGGGAAGAAGGTGCACCCGAGCCGCCCGCCGGTCACTTGCCGGTCGATGTCACGGAGGTCTCTGATCGGCTCGAAAGCTTACTGGGTGATAATTCAGAAGAGCGCCCTGAGCAAAAAGAATATGCCATTGCGACAGCCGCCGCTTTTGTACCGGCTGAAAACTCCGGCGCGCCGGCGACCGTCATCGCCGAAGCTGGTACTGGCGTCGGCAAGACGCTCGGCTATATCGCACCAGCCAGTGTCTGGGCGGATAAAAATGAGGGTCCGGTCTGGATCTCAACCTATACCCGCAATCTGCAACGCCAATTGGATGGTGAACTTGACCGGCTCTACCCGGATCCGGTGGAGAAAACACTGAAAGCTGTTATCCGCAAAGGCCGGGAGAATTATCTGTGTCTCCTGAATTTAGAAGAATCCATCGGCCAAGGCTCAGCAAACCAGACTTCCAGTGGTCCAAATATAGATCTCATCACACTTGGTCTGGTTGCCCGCTGGGCTCAAGCGAGCCGTGACGGCGATATGATCGGCGGGGACTTCCCGGCCTGGCTATCGGACCTGATGGGCCGTAGGCGGACGATCGATCTGACAGATACCCGCGGCGAATGCGTCTATTCAGCGTGCAGTCATTACGGCAAATGCTTTATTGAAAAATCCGTCCGCCGGGCACGGCGCGCGCGCCTGGTGATTGCCAATCATGCCCTGGTGATGATCCAGTCCATTTTAGGAGCCGATGATCCCTACCGGCCAACCCGCTATGTCTTTGACGAGGGCCACCATCTGTTCGATGCCGCCGACAGCGCTTTTTCAGCCCATCTCACCGGCGTTGAAGCCTCTGATTTGCGGCGCTGGATTATGGGCGCTGAAGGCAGGCGCAATTCGAGAGCGCGTGGCCTGCAAGCCCGTATCGAAGATCTTATCTCCGACAATGATGAAGCGATGGCAGCACTTTCGCACACCTTATCTGCAACACGCATCCTGCCCGCTCAAGGTTGGCAGGAGCGCATTTCGGGCGGCAACCCACATGGCCCGGCAGAAGAATTTTTAGGCCTGACCCGCGGCCAGGTTTATGCCCGAGATAAAAATGCCGATGGCCCTTATGATTTGGAAACCGCGGCTCATCCGCCAGTGGAAAATTTAGTTGAGGCCGCTAAAGAGCTTGCCGATGCGCTGGGTGAGTTTTCCAGGCCGATAAAAAGGCTGGTTCAGATATTGACGGAAAAGCTGGATGATGAAGCAGACGAGCTCGACACCTCGACCCGCCAGCGCATCGAAGCCATCTGCAAAAGTCTGGAGCGACGCTGTATTGCGCAAACGACTGCGTGGCGCAGCATGCTTGAGAATTTGGCCGATGAGACGCCAGAAGACTTTGTCGATTTCATGAGCGTCGAGCGTTATCAGGGCCGGGATTACGACACCGGCCTGCATCGCCATTTTGTTGATCCTGTGAAACCTTTTGCCGAGCAAGTGCTTGACGCCTCGCACGGCGCGCTTATTACCTCTGCGACATTACGCGATGAAACCAACTGGGATTCCGCGACTGCGCGCACCGGCCTCGATTACATGGCGGCGCCACCCTCCCAGGCGGCCGTGCCCTCGCCTTTCGATTACGTCAGCCAAACCCGAGTTTATGTCGTCAGCGATATCGACAAAAACAATCCAGACCAATTGGCGACAGCCTACCGTGAGCTAATGGCGGCCAGCGGTGGCGGCGCGCTGGGTCTGTTCACATCGATTTTCAGATTACGTCAAGTCCATGAACGCCTATCCGCAGCGCCAGAGATGGAAAAGCTGATGCTGCTCGCCCAACACGTTGATCCACTGGATACCGGCACCCTGGTCGATATTTTCCGCGCCGAAGAAAACGCCTGTTTGCTTGGCACCGATGCGGTGAGAGACGGCATCGATGTGCCGGGCCGTGCGTTAAGGCTGGTTGTTTATGACCGTGTGCCGTGGCCACGCCCGACGATCCTGCACAAAGCGCGCAAAAAAGATTTCGAGGCCAAACATAGCGGCGCTAAATATGATGATATGTTGACCCGTCTCCGGCTCAAGCAGGCTTTTGGGCGGCTGATCAGGCGCGCTGATGATCACGGCGTCTTCGTCATGCTCGACCGCGCCATGCCGTCTCGCTTGCAAGGCGCATTGCCCGAAGGCGTCGAAGTACACAAAATAGGATTGGCGGATGTTATTAGTGAGACTAAAGAGTTTTTGGGATCTCGTTAATTAATCCGGGATATCGCTCGGCAAATTGTAACCAGGGAACGGCCAAGATTTTACAAGCTGCCATTTATTGCCCTGCCGTTTAAGCAAGTGAGATGTCCGGTCAGCGAGCGCTAAGCCGACAATCTCATCCACAGCTTTATTCTTGGTATGAACCCAAATATGGGTTGCTTTACTTTCTGCAACTCGCTTCTTCAGTTTTTCTGGGGTCTCTTTTGTAAAAGCACTTGTCTTCAATATAACATCCGCAACGCCATAAAGCTGGTAGCGCATCATCTTCGCGTAAAAGCCCGAATCTAATGGGTCCAGGATAATGACATGAGAATTTTTTGGAATTGTACGGGCGATTTCGAGACCGACTTTTTTAACATATATCTTCGGCGCGCGAATATCGAAACGAATTTTTGCCGCAGCGCCTATCGGCAGAATGAGCGCCAATACAATCGCAACTTTACCCAGTGTCGCATAGGGAATTCTGCTTGAATACTTTTGGCTAAGCACTGCCAGCCCATAAAAACCGCAAGCTACCCCTAACATGCCGAGATGGGTATTAAAGCGCCAGTAGGACAGTGCATTGATGCCGGAAAATCCACCCCAGATGGCAAAGAAGGTAAAAATCAGAAAGGCGTTATAGCCAATAAAAACGGTGGCCGTGATTACGGCAAACTGATCGAACCGTGTCTGAATGCGCCAAAAGGACTTAAGCGCCCAGAACGTAAAAAACAACATGGCCAAAAAGTAGGCACCCTTTTTGACGGCAATTTTTGCAACGACGGCAAAAACTTGCGGAAGAATATGCCATTGCCAATCGCTGAAAGGCCTAACCGCTTGCGCTCCTCCGGGTAGATTCCCGCTCACGAATAAATTCCAGACAACGTAAATGGCTATCGGTCCGATCAGGATGAGCGGCAAATAGCGGGCGATTTTTTTCACCCCAACAGTCGGTGAAAGGGCTCCTGACAGAAACACGCCGGCAACTACGAAAACAACGAGGACTAAATTTGACTGGCGGGAGTTAATCAGAACAACAAGCGCCAATCCCATTTGCACTGCCAGAGATTTAGCTCGAGCGGTATCATTTTTTGCCAAGGCATCGAGTAGATACCAGCCAGCAACACCAGCAAAGCCCAATATGACAGCAGTGGGGAAATCCGAATAGGCGGTAAAAATAAGCTTTTGAACAAAGGTCGTGGAAAGGACCGTCACGGCTAAAAAGCCGAAGGCGGTTAGCCCCCAATTGGTGGGTTTCGACTTATCTTGCGCCGAGCTCTCGCCTCGCCCATCCCTCACAATCTCAACCACAGCCAGAGCAAAAGAAATGATCAGCACGCTGTTAAAAAGCGCGCCGGTATTCTCGACCAACCAGCCGGCTGTGCGACTAACCAGATAGGTGATTAAGGAAATGCTATAGGGATATCCAGGGTAATCGGCTTTGCTGGGTGCCAGATCAGCCCAAGGAAAAGCATCAATTTCAAAAAGATAGCGTGCCGCCAGTAGCCAATGGGAATACTCATCCCATTGTGATGGCGTTATGCCGGCGACCAGAAATAAAAGGGGCACGGTGAGGACCACCATTTTTCCAATATCGCCATAACCAATTAATATATTCTGGCGGCTTACATAGCCGTAGGAGAAAATTGCCAATAGAGCAGATAGCAGTGTCAAATAGGTAAAGGGAATATGTGAGACCGAACCGATACCGGTGAAAATTAGGCTGACGACACCCCAACCACAAATTAGGCCGATGCCGCTGACACGATGTCGCCCGGCGACCGCAACGCCAATAATTCCCATTGCGGCGACAACAATAAAGACAGCAAGCAAACCAAAAACCTGCTGGAAAGTGGGTATGTATTCTAAAATCATAGTGCGATCTTAACCTTTAAGTATTTTTCATTTCCCGCGTGATCCCGCGGGCAATCCTGTCGGCATTTGCCATAATTGATAAAGTTGGATTTTTAGCCGGTATCCGCGGCAAAGCCGCCCCATCGACAACGTATAATCCCTTGGTGTTAAAAATCAGTCCTTCCGAATTCGCGGCCGGTGCGGTGGTGGGTTTATCAGTCATCGGCAGGGTGCCACAATAGTGAATATCAGCGCCGGGTTTTGACATCACAGGCTTACCCAACGCATAGGCGCCCAATTGCCGGAAACTTTTGGCTAATTTTTGACCTAATTCTGCAACAGTCCCATCAGTGTGTTCTGCATAAGCACCGGTTATTTCGAGACCGCCATTTGAGCTGAGACTAAGGTGATGCTGACTGAAAGAGCTGTCCAAAAAGCAATTGGCAAAAAACATTGCCGGCATCATCAAACGTGCCACAGTGGTCGCACCTCGATAGGAAAACGGCATGTACTTTGTCAACTCAGAGACAGCGATTGATGAGGCCGAAAACAGCACGCCGTGAGAATAAGAGGCGGCATGCTCGACGGCGAAACCCAATTGCCCCAAAGCAAAACCCTGATCTTGGATTTCACTGCCAAGCTGGCACCAATTCAAAAAGGCAATGGCAAAGGCCGGGTTCGAGGAAAGCGGTATCGCTTTATCTTTGTGACCGAGAAAATCCAAGGCGAGCTTTGTCGAGCCGATTGTCCCCGCCGCCAAAATCAACTTCTTGGCTTTGATGGAAGAACCATCGCCAAACGAAACCTGGTAACCTCCGCCCTCTTCAGAAAAACCTTGAACGAAGGCCTTGTCACGATAGGTGAAATTCTCAAATTTTTGCAGCGAAGCTAGATCATATGCCGCGCTGTAAATCGAGCCCACGGGGCAGGACCACAAACATCGATTGGTATAGTGGCAGGCTTGGCGATTTTCTAAATTCTGGGTGAGAACAGCATTTCTCGCCCGACCGATTTTGAGCGAATTGGGTTTGGTAGAGCTCTGATAGCGGGCGAACAGGCGTGCCATATTGGCATCCAACTCGACCGGCGCTTGTAAGGAAACATCACCGCCATAAAAACTGCCGAGATCGTCTTCGCTCGAGCCGCTGATACCAATGCGCTCACTGACCGCCTGATAAGAGGGCAATAAATCATCATGTGAAATCGGATAATCTTTGAGGTCTTCCGCATCATAAACATAAGCGCCGGCGCCCCAGGCGTTTGATAAGCCGCCTTGCGCCAGCGAACCAATCGCTTCGAAATTTTTTGTCTCGATGTCATAGGCGTCTTGAAAACCATCGAACACATATTGATGGCTGGGCACTTTTAATTTGGGCGAGACATTGCCGCGCACTTTCAAGCTCGAAAAATCTTCACCGACAAATCTTCGCCATTGCTCCGTATCATGCTCGCGAATAGATCGATAGGTTTCAGCGCTCTGCTCTTCTGCGTCATCACCGAGGCGGCCCTGATCCAGCATCAAAACCCGCAATCCCGCCTCAACCAAAGGGAAGGCCGCCGATACGCCGGACGGACCGCTGCCGATAATGAGGATATCGTAGTCGCCGTTCACAGATCGCTCCTCGAAAACAAAGCGCGAAACGGAAAGGTCAGCACTTCGATCACACCGACATAGATTAAGGTTAAACCCACACTGATTAAGGAACGGCGGCGCAAATTCATAAATTGACCAACATGATCAGGTGAAGCTTCGGCGAGACGAGCGGCAATCTCCAACCTGTCGGCCAAGAGGCCCGGCTCATCACCATTCTTCTTAATCGGATCCATAAACCGTAACAGCCCCGGCAAGCGCTTTACCATAGCGGGCAACACCAGAGCCCGATAATCCCCGATAGCCAAGTGCGCCGCCGCATAGCGATCAACCAGCGCGGCGCTCGGACGCTTTCCGATGATATAGTTCAGCAAAACAGCGCCTTCGTCCTGAAGACGGCTCGGTGCTTCTCCCCCCTCCTCAAAAAGCGGTTGTTCTAACGCCACAAACCCCAAACCAAGCGCCGCCATATCGTCGGCGGTCTCCATGACGGAAATATTCTGTAGACCTTGTAGCCGATCGCTAGAGATATTTGGAAGGCCCGGCAGTATCCGACATAACCCGGCCAAAGCCAAAGCCAGCGAAAGCGGTATTTTCATAATGTGGGCACGGCGGGAATATTTCGCGGCGGCAAGGCGTTTCAGGAAGGCCTCAAACCGCAGGGGTACCGACGCTCCCAGGTCAAATGTCTGGCCTTTCGCCGAAGGTAGCAAACTCGCCGCCAAAATCGCCTCACACAAAGTATCGAGATAGATTGGCTGAACCGGCTCATCGGCACCGATGATCGGGAGCACGGGAAACGTCTTCAATAAGCCGCACAGGCTGCCATAGGTACCACGCTCTTCGCCGCCATAGACAAAGCCCGGTCTTAAAATTGTGCCATATTCAGAGCTGAAAAATTGTTCGACCGCCCATTTGTCACGGCCATATTTTGTCGGCGCATCTGCTTTGGCCGATTGGCTGGAAATATAAACAAAGTTTTTAATCCCGGCCGCTTTCGCCGCAGCGATTAATTTCTTACTGCCGACGATGTTTAGGTCTTGAGCTGATTCATCATCCAGACCAGCCGCCGCCAAATGGATGACGGCATCAATATTGCTGAAGATCTCAGGATCCAGGTCCTGACCAAGCTCAAAAGGAATAAATTTTAGGCCATCCTGCACGCTGGGACGGCGTCCCAAAACAATAAGCTCAGCCCCTTGTTCACGCGCGATGTCACACAATCTGGATCCAATATAGCCAGTTGCCCCTGTCACGATAAGACGCTTTTGTGAAAGGTCGCCCATTTATGTCCCACTACGTAAAAAACCGCGTTCCAGGCTTTTACCCGAAACGCGGCTTTTTTATAAGCTTAAAGTGTTAAGGACAGGCTTACATCATGCCGCCCATACCACCCATGCCGCCCATGCCGCCCATATCAGGCATTGCAGGAGCGCCGCCACCAGCGCCTTCGGATGGTTTATCGGCAACCATGGCTTCGGTCGTGATCAGCAGACCAGCGATCGAGCCCGCATCTTGCAAGGCAGCCCGAACCACTTTAGTCGGATCAACGATACCGGCTTTGACCATGTCGACATATTTGTCTTCC
>JABIHH010000061.1 GCA_018649725.1 Rhodospirillaceae bacterium
ATAAGCATAAGCATAAGCATAAGCATAAGCATAAGCATGAGCATAAGCATAAGCATAAGCATAAGCATGAGCATAAAAGGGACGGGCAAAATGCACCGGACATTATAAAAGTCTGTGGTGAGTTAAATGTATTGCCGTCTTCGACCAATCCAACCCGGCCCTTTACTGTCAATACCGTAGATGAGCATCTCGACATGCTCATGGTCTGCCATCACCTGGATGCGAAAATTCCAGAAGATGTCGCCTTTGCCGAAAGCCGGATCAGGCGTGAGACCATCGCCGCCGAAGATATCCTGCACGACCTTGGTGCCTTTTCGATGATCGCTTCTGACAGCCAAGCCATGGGCCGGGTCGGTGAGGTCATCATACGGACCTGGCAGACCGCAGATAAAATGCTCAAACAACGGGGTGCCTTGCCAGAAGAGACCGGCGACAATGATAATTTTCGAGTTAAACGTTACATTGCCAAATACACCATTAACCCGGCGCTCAGCCACGGCATCGCCGACCATGTTGGCTCGATCGAAGTTGGTAAGCTGGCTGATTTGGTTCTGTGGAAGCCGATGTTCTTTGGCGTAAAGCCAGACATTATCTTGAAATCCGGAACCATCGCCGCTGCCGCCATGGGTGATCCCAATGCCTCCATACCAACGCCGCAGCCGGTCCATTACCGACCCATGTTCGGAGCACTCGGTAAATCATTGACGGAAAGCTCCGTAACCTTTGTCTCTCAAGCCGCGGCTGATGCCGGGGTTGGCGAGGCTCTAGGATTGGCAAAACGGATGCTGCCGGTTTCTGGAACTCGGACTGTTAAGAAAACGGATATGCGGCTCAATGACACCATGCCGAAGATGGAGGTCGATCCCGAAACCTATGAAGTTCGCGCTGATGGCGAGTTGCTTATTTGTGAGCCCGCTGAAGAGCTGCCGATGGCACAAAGGTATTTTTTATTCTGATGCAACGGGCAACAACCATTCTTCAAGCGAAAAGCTGGTCCGACGATGACGTGCTCAGCACAGTGACGCTGACCTTTGATGACCGTTTTCGCCGCCGGATAAAAATGAAGGCGGATGACGGTAGTAGTTTCTTGCTCGATCTCGCCGAGGCAACACGGTTGGAGGAAGGTGATGCGCTGATCTTGGAAAACGGTGGCGTGATCGCTGTGAAAGCCGCCGAGGAAGACGTGCTCGATATCTTCTGTCAGACCGCTGCCGAGACCGCCCGCATTGCCTGGCATATCGGCAATCGTCATACGCCGGTGCAGGTGCTGGAAGAGGGCGGGCTCAGAATTACCTACGATCATGTGCTCCAACACATGGTTGAGGGTTTGGGCGCGATCGCAACACGCAAGCAGGCCGCTTTCTCACCTGAGCCGGGGGCCTATGCCGAGGGGAATTCCCATGACCACGGATGAGGCCTTACTCGACTTGATGAATTGGCTGTCACCGAGTTTTCCGGTTGGCGGTTATGTTTATTCTCATGGCATTGAAATGGCGGTTGAAGAAGGCCAAATTTACAACGAACAAGAATTGGTCCGCTGGATATCAGCCGCTCTCACCCAAGGGGCTGGGCGAATTGATGGGGGATTGTTTAAAGCCGCTTGGCAAGCTGTTGAAGAGGGCGATTCAGAGGCCCTAAAATCGACAATTGAGCTTGGTGATATCTTGCGGGGCACGTCTGAAATGGCGCTTGAAAGTGCCGCTCAAGGCCAAGCTTTTATGGACACGATTTTGCAGACGCGCGACTTTCAAGGCCTCAAAGAAATCTCAGAAAATATGAAAGCCGACAACCGGAAGGCCAGTCATGCCATTGCCGTTGCCATCGTGGCCGCTTTGGCGGGCATTCAATTACGCCCCGCTTTGCTGGCTTATTATCATGGCTTTACAACGAATTTAGTGTCGGCGGGGATACGTTTGGTGCCGCTCGGACAAATCGCCGGGCAGCGTAGTATTGAGGCGTTAAAACCAACTGTCGCAGCAACATCCCAGGCGGTACTCGACGGGGAACTTGATACATTGGGAACAGCCGCCCCGGTCATTGACTGGGCTTCAATGAAACACGAAACACAATATACAAGGTTATTTAGATCATGAGTTCAAATTCCTCCTCCTCTCCTTTGCGCGTCGGTATTGGGGGACCCGTTGGTACCGGCAAGACAGCGCTTTTGGACAGGTTGTGTAAAGCGATGCGAAATGACTACAACATTGCCGCCATCACCAATGATATTTACACCCGGGAAGATGCCGAGTTTTTGACCCGCTCAGGTGCTCTTGACCCAGATCGCATCATGGGCGTCGAGACCGGGGGGTGCCCGCATACGGCAATCCGCGAAGATGCCTCTATGAACCTTGCCGCCATTGCGGACCTCAATGCGAAGTTTACAGACCTCGATATTATTTTCATTGAAAGCGGTGGTGACAATCTCGCTGCCACCTTCTCACCGGAACTCGCCGACATCACAATCTATGTGATTGATGTCTCCGCCGGCGACAAAATTCCCCGCAAAGGCGGGCCCGGCATCACGCGTTCTGATTTGCTGGTAATCAACAAAACCGACCTTGCCCCCTTGGTCGGTGCAGACCTCGGCGTGATGGATCGAGATTCAAAAAAGATGCGAGGCGAAAAGCCATTTCAATTCACTAATCTTAAAGAGAATAACGGTTTGGTGGAAATTATAAATTTTGTCATCGAGTCAGGCGGGTTATCCATACCGCATTAAGTATTTGCTAAGCCGCTAAACCCGGATGTCCGATAATGGGATGTACCGGCTGCATCCCGAGTGGGTTAGTCTGTAAAGGCTTTAACCCTGAACTTTAGGAAGGCTTTAGCATCTGCACGTTTTGCATCTCGGTGCGAGTCTTCAGAGCTACCGTGTTTCCAATAGCTAGAAATGTACAAGTTGTCCCTGCTGAGTTGCCGTTCGGTACGTAAATAGTCACGTAAATTACGCATACAGTTAAATTCACAAGCAACCCAAACTGACGGCTGCCCATCAAGCCAAGGAAGGCTTCTGACGTAATCGCTAAGCAATTTAGCGTTCTCACCGGGCTTAGGATTGACGAGCCATTTAACTTCGAAGCCAACTGGCATTGATAGCGGCTGAATATCCGCCTCATCAATTACTTCAATCACCATATATCCAATGGCTTCAGCGGGTAATTGTTTGATATTTGCGCTAATAGCCGGTAGTGCCGTCATGTCTCCAGCAAGCAAAAACCAGTCGGCCTGGTCGTCAACCAAAGTTTTGGGTCCGGGACCTCCTGCCATTATGGTTTCACCAACCCGACAATCAACTGCCCAGCGTGAAGCCGGTCCGCCATCACCATGCAACACAAAATCAATATCGATCTGATTTTCACGTTGATTGCATACGGAGTAAGTTCTCGTAATTGGACGTTCGCCGTCCGGTTGTGGAAAAATCAATTTTACATAACCACCTTCGTGATCTTCAGGAAAATTACTCATTCCCTTTCCACCAAGCGTAATGCGATGCATGTTGGTAGTAATTCGCTTTGATTCAATTACCGTTAGTTCCCGGGGTTCTCTTTGAGCCATATTGAACTTCTTCCATTGATTTATTCAGACTACCTGGGACTAATCTTTTATTGCAATGAGGTCTCACTAGCAAACGGGGCTATTGCATAGAAAAAAGGTTTGGGGGAACTCTATGCAACCCTATGCGCTCTGGTGCAACAATTCTCCCCCAAACTTTGGCATAAGTCATTGATTTTATTGACTTGTTTCACCGCGCCCCCGGGCACCATCCCTTTTTAGGGCCGTTGATTTATCACGCCACTCTTCCGAGTTGCCTATCTGGACTCTTTAGCCATTTACGTGGGACACTTTCGCCAACTTTTTGAATTGGCACTAGGAGGCTCGCATGCATTTGACACTACTCGGTACGGGATTACCCTTTATCAATCCAAAACGCCGTGGACCCGCTTATCTGATTCGAGCAGGCGAAGAGTCTTTTATGGTTGATTGTGGCTCTGGCGCCATGCATCGGCTTTATGAAGCGGGCGCCCGCCCGTCAGATATTAATCACATGTTTATCACCCATTTACACATGGATCATTATATCGATCTCGGGCATTTCATTATGATGCGGTGGATCCATCGCAGTGACGAGCCCTTGCATCTTTACGGTTCGCAAGGCCTCCAGCGCATGGTGGATTTGTTATTGGAAATGCATGGTCCCGATGTCGAACTTCGCCAAATCACCCGCTCTTTGCCGCGCCCAGCCCCCAATGTCATTGTCCACGAAATCAGTGAAGGGCCAATATTGGAAACGCCGAACGGCGTAAAGGTATCTGCTTTTCGGGTTGAACATTATCCGCTCGATGAGCCCTTCGGCTTCCGCTTTGATACAAAGAATAAAAGCATCGCCTTCTCTGGCGATACCTGCCCCAGTGAAAACCTGATCAAGCATACCCATAAGGTCGACGTTCTGGTTCATGAATCTACTGAATATACCAAATGGGATGCTCCCGATGTTGACCATAGCCATAAAGTCAAAACCCACACCCATCCGGAAAAACTCGGTTTTGTAGCGCAAGATGCCGAGCCAGGCCTGTTGATCGCTACACATCTGATGCCGCGATCCGTGCCATGGGAATTGAGGGAGATGATCTCTGAAGGATATAAAGGGAATTTGCTGATCGGTGAAGATTTAATGACCGCCTAACGAGGTCTATAAACTCTCAATATATCTAATCATCCTTTGCCGCGTTTTGGCATCGGGCAGGCGACCCCGACCGGCGTTCATATTTTCACGTAAATGATCGACCCGGCTGGTTGCCGGAATAGCGCAGGTCACGGCGGGATGAGAAATTACAAACTTCAAAAAGAATTGCGCCCAGTTCTGGCAGTCGATTTCGCTGGCCCAGCTGGGCAATGATTTGCTTTCAAAATGATCAAACAGCCCGCCGCGTTGAAAGGGCCGGTTGATGATAACGGCTAGATTGCGTTCCTTGGCTATGGGCAGCAGCCGTTGTTCAACCTCACTGTCGAGAAAATTATAAGTCATTTGAACAAAATCGATCGGTTGAGTTTTGAGCACATGCTCCAGCGTCCGATGTTTGCGGCCATGAGATGTCGTCACGCCGATATAGCGAATTTGGCCCTTGGCTTTCATTGCCAACAGCGTTTCCATATGAGTTTCC
>JABIHH010000057.1 GCA_018649725.1 Rhodospirillaceae bacterium
CGGCACCATCGCCGCCGCCGCTATGGGCGACCCCAATGCCTCGATCCCAACCCCGCAGCCGGTTCATTATCGGCCAATGTTTGGTGCACTGGGCAAATCCCTAACCGAAAGCGCGGTGACATTTGTTTCCGAAGCTGCGGCAACAGCTGGTATTGGTGAGGCGCTTGGACTTGCCAAACAAATGATCCCGGTTAGCGGCACGCGCTCGATCAAAAAAGGTGATATGGCACTCAACAATTATCAACCGACCATGGAAGTCGATCCCGAAACCTATGAAGTACGGGCCGATGGAGAACTGCTGATTTGTGAGCCGGCAGAAGAGCTGCCAATGGCGCAACGGTACTTCCTGTTCTAATGCGGCGCGCGACCTCCATCCTAGCGGCTGATCATTGGGCCAATGACGAAGTAATGAGCACAGTTACGCTCAGCTTCGCGGACCGCTTTCGGCGGCGCATTAAGATGACCGATGATGAGGGCACGGACTTTCTGCTGGATCTCGCCGATGCGGTTCAACTTGGAGAAGGTGATGCCTTGCTATTGGAAGAAGGCGGTCTCATTGCGGTGAGAGCTGCCGATGAAGACGTCCTCGACATTCAATGCGAAAGTAAAGTTGATACCGCCCGCATCGCTTGGCATATCGGCAACCGCCACACACCAATACAAGTACTTGAAGAAGGCAGCTTACGTATAACCTATGATCACGTACTGCAACATTTGGTCGAGGGGCTGGGTGCCAAAACGGTGCGAAAACACGCGGCTTTTTCACCGGAACCAGGGGCTTATGCCGGAGGCGGGCCACATGGCGGACACGATCATGACCACGGATAGTAACCTGCTAGATCTCATGACATGGCTATCTCCGAGTTTTCCGGTCGGTGGCTATGTCTATTCCCACGGCATTGAGTTGGCTGTTGAAGATGGCCGGATCAGTGGGGAGACGGAATTGGCAAACTGGATCACCGCCGCGCTGACGCAAGGGGCTGGTCGGGTTGATGGCGCATTGTTTGCTGCCGCGTGGCAAGCCGTCACCGACGAGGATAACACTCAGCTCACCTGGGCCATTGAGCGCGCTGACATCATGCGGGGCAGCTTGGAAATGGCACTGGAAAGTACGGCTCAAGGCCAAGCCTTTTTGGATACCATCCTGCAAACCCGTAATTTCTCAGACCTCATCAAAATATCTAACTTGATTGCGTCACTTGACCGCAAACCAGGCTACGCTGTTGCTGTCGCGATTGTTGCAGCAATAGCCGATGTACCGCTTCGTCCAGCTCTTCTCGCTTATTTCCACGCCTTTGTCGCAAATTTAGTATCAGCTGGTGTTCGATTGGTGCCACTTGGCCAAATTGCCGGACAACGTACTCAAGAAGCCTTAAAGCCGGTGATCGAAAATGCAACAGAGGCCGCGCTCGAAGGAGAGTTTGATGATCTCGGAACCGCAACGCCCATAATTGACTGGGCATCCATGAAACACGAAACACAATATACAAGGCTATTCAGATCATGAGTAAAAATCCATTACGCGTCGGTATTGGTGGACCGGTGGGCACCGGCAAGACAGCATTACTTGATCGCCTCTGCAAGGCCATGCGGAACGATTACAATATTGCGGCCATAACCAATGACATCTATACGCGGGAGGACGCCGAGTTCCTGACGCGCTCCGGTGCGCTTGATCCAGATCGGATTTTAGGTGTTGAAACCGGCGGGTGCCCACATACAGCCATCCGCGAAGATGCCTCAATGAATTTGGCCGCGATCGCTGAGCTCAATCAAAAGTTCGGCAATCTCGATGTTATTTTCATCGAAAGCGGCGGTGATAATTTGGCGGCAACCTTTTCGCCGGAACTTGCCGATATCACGATCTACGTTATTGATGTCTCCGCGGGCGATAAAATCCCTCGCAAAGGCGGTCCTGGCATTACACGTTCTGATCTCCTAGTCATCAACAAAACCGATCTCGCCCCTTTGGTCGGTGCTGACCTTGGCGTCATGGACCGCGACGCTAAAAAAATGCGGGGCGATAAACCGTTCTATTTCACTAACCTCAAAGAAAACAACGGCCTCCCGGAGATCATCGAGTTTGTCATTGAGACTGGGGGATTACCGGAACCATCCTGAACACTTTCTAGCCTTTTTCAAAGATGTCCGCTAATGGGATGGACCGGCTGCACCCCCAGTGGGTTAGTCTGTAAAGACTTCAACCCCAATCTTAGGAGCAGCATCCCATGGCAACTATCTCAAAACAGAATACATTTTCCTTCGCATCCATTGGTATAGATATC
>JABIHH010000063.1 GCA_018649725.1 Rhodospirillaceae bacterium
ATGACCGCCGCCGATATGGCCGGCTATCAGGCCAAGAAGCGCTCGCCGGTTTGCTCGTTCTATCGCAAATGGCTGGTCTGCGGCATGCCGCCACCGACGTCAGGCGGTATTACGACGCTGCAGATTTTGGGTCTTCTCCAAGGCACCGATCTCTCCCGCCTGATCCCGGGCTCAACCGAGACCGTTCATTTGATCGCCGAAGCCGGTCGCCTGGCCTTTGCCGATCGCAATAAATATCTGGCGGACGATGATTTCGTCGCCGTGCCTAAAAGCCAGCTGATCGATCCCGGCTACCTCGCCAAGCGCGCCAAGCTGATTTCCAAAACCAAAGCGATGGGAAAAGCGAAACCCGGCAAGATGAAACAGAAGACCGCCAATCGCCTCGGCTCCTATCAAGCCTTTGAAGGTGAATCGACCTCGCATATCAGTGTCGTCGATGGCGACGGCAATGCCGTTTCGATGACCTCCAGTATTGAAAACGCCTTTGGCTCTCGGATGATGGTGCGTGGCTTTTTGCTCAACAATCAGCTGACCGATTTTTCTTTCTCGCCGACGTCCAAAGGCAAGAAAGTCGCCAATCGGGTTGAGCCCAAAAAACGCCCGCGATCTTCAATGAGCCCGATGATGGTCGTCGATGGTAGCGCCAAACTGGTCATGGCCGTCGGCTCACCCGGTGGCTCACGCATCATCGGCTACGTCGCCAAAACTTTAATCGCCGCCCTTGATTGGAAAATGGGCATTCAGGCCGCGATCAATCTGCCGCATTTCATCAATCGTAACGGCGCAACTGATCTCGAAAAAGGCAGCCCCCTCGAAGCTCTCAAAGCACCGCTCGAAAAACTCGGCCACAAAGTTCGCATCCGTAAACTAACCAGCGGCCTGCACGGCATCCTCATCGGCCAAAACGGCAAACTCTACGGTGGTGCAGACCCCCGGCGTGAAGGCGTGGCGATTGGGGATTAGCTCCTTATCCACACTTTTTCGAGAAATGAATTTTTAAGGCGCGGGTGGAAATCTCCGGACCTGATCCCACGCGACATATGTCGGCATTGAGTTTTCCGGCGCAAGCAGCAAATTCAAAAACGCCTATCAATAGTTTTATCAGTACTTCATGGTAACCAGATAAGTACTATCCGCAGTCCAGAATTCCGCACTCTGTACTTGGACTTAGTAATAATAATTTCCATCTAATACAGGTGGAGGTGACTAATGGAATTTAAATTAGGTTCAAGAATTATAACGATTCTTGTATTCTGTCTGATTATTGTCGCGGGGATTATTTCCGTATCAATCTGGCAAAGTTATCGCGCTGTAATCGCGGGTGCTAAAAGCCAGGTTGAAAGTGAGACACAAATATTGACGGAGCACGCCGCACAATCCTTCAATGGTATTTCTATACTAATGGACGGAGCTCTTTCACGTTTAGAAAAAGATTCAACGGGAAATCCTGAATTAACCCCATTAAATGTGCAACATTTTAAGAATTTGGTAAGCGCCGTTCCCCAGGTGAAACATCTTGTTGCGATACGGCGCGATGGCTCGGATTCATTTTCGAGTATCGGTAAGTCGCGAGGAGTCAATCTCGCGGATCGAACCTATTTTAAAGAACAAAAAGCCAATAAACCCCATGGCCTATTCTTCGACGAACCTGTGATTGGGCGTGCTACGGGCAGTAACTTTGTACCCGTATCACATCGAATTTCCGGTCCCGGCAACCGGTTCGACGGTGTTTTGATGGTGGTTATGGACCAGAAGTATTTTTCTAATTTTTATGCCGAAGTCGAGAAAGGAAAAGAAATTTCATCTGCTTTGGTTTCTTCGTCAGGCAAGGTTTTTGCGTGGTCTGGTGACTTTCTGAGGGGCCGATCTACAGAGAAACTACCCTCCATTCAAGGAACGCCGCTATTTGATAAAATTCGGAACAATAGTACCAAAGGAATAATTGTCGGGGAGGAGATCAAACCGGATTACGTAGATATAATTTCCTATTCAAAATTAGCGAATGCGCCTTACTTCATCGTATCGCGCATCGATAAAAATGTTGCTCTTGAAAAGTCTTGGAAACAACAAATGATCCTCTTCTTGATTTTGGGTATATTTGCCTCGATCACCTTGATTTGGATTTCACGGTCATCTCTAGTACAGGTTCGGCTTAGGGAAAAAGCTGAGGCTTCTTTAAAAGAGACAAATGAAAATCTTGAAGAATCGATTCACCAGCGAACACGAGAGTTAACTGAAAGCGAGTCACGCCTGAAAGAAGCTCAGTCGCTTGCACATCTGGGCAGTTGGTCATGGAATATCGAGACCGGCGAAGAAAATTGGAGTAAGGAGCAGTTCAATATATTCGGCATGAACCCTGCAGGACCGGCTCCGACTTATGATGATTTTCTAAATGCTGTCGACCCAGATGACAAAGAGGATGTCTTGAATGCAGTTGACCAAGCGTTTAACCGAGAAAAAGACTATGATATTGAATTCAGGATAGTTCGATCTGATGGCGAGATTCGCTTCGTACGCGCTCAAGCTATCGTAAATAGAGATGAACAAGACTCTCCAATAGAAATGCTTGGAACGGTACTGGATACCACCACTCAAAAGCAGGTTGAGCAATTATATGACCATGTTTTGATCAATCTTGCGGACGGAGCCGTTACAATAAATACCGACGGTATCATCGAATATGTCAATCCCATGGCCGAGCAAATTTTCGGCTATTCCTCAGACGAAATGATTGGCCAGAATGTTAAAATATTGATGCCAGAGCCCGATAGTGGGCAGCATGATCAATATTTATCCAACTATTTAGAGACCGGTAACTCAAGTATTATCGGCGTTGGGCGCTTGGTAAGAGCTCTTCGAAAGGATGGCAGCGTAATTCCCGTTGATCTAAATATTAGTGAAAGAACAGAGGATAATAAAACCACGTTCTTTGGCACAGTACGAGACATGACGGAACGGGTCAAAGCGGAAGAAGCACTCGTAGAAGCCAAGATAAATGCAGAAACCTCAGATCGGGTGAAAAGCGAGTTTCTCGCCAATATGAGCCACGAGATACGGACGCCCTTGAACGCGATATTGGGATTTTCGAGTACAATGATGCAGCATGTATTTGGCGAACTCGGGCACGAAAAATATGAGGAATATGTAATAGATATTAACAGTTCAGGGCAGCACTTACTTGCCCTCATCAATGATATTCTTGATGTTTCAGCTATTGAAGCGGGCAAGCTAGAATTGGAAGAAGAAAACTTAGAATGCAATGAAGTAATCGACTCGGTTTTACGGCTAATAAGTTCCCGGGCCGAAGAACAAAAAATAGAAATATCAAAAAACCTCAACCTCCAAGGATGCCAACTAAAAGCTGACGAACGCCGCTTTAAACAAATTCTATTAAACCTTTTATCTAATGCCGTGAAATTTACGCCGAGCGGAAAGAACATCGAAATTTCAGTTAGTCCACCAACCAGTCAGGGCATGGAAATTAGAATTGCTGACCAAGGCTGTGGCATGACTAATGATGAGATCGATATAGCCATGACGCCCTTTGGACAAGTTGGAGAGAAGAAAGAAACTAGAGTAGAGGGCACAGGACTGGGCCTACCATTAACCAAAGCCCTCGTTGAGGCCCATGACGGAACACTGAGCATTGAAAGCGAGCCAAATGTTGGCACAATTGTCATCATCCGTTTGCCCAATGAGCGAATTGTTTGCTAACTGCAATTTGAATCATGTCTACTTGGGACCAAAGGCTGACGCTATATAAACCCGATCTCGAATTCGATTGTTATCTGCATACCCTTGGTCTCCAGCTTCCTTCAATAAAACGGGCTGGGAGATCTTGAGAGCTGTCCGATGACGCACCTCTCCTAATACCAGAGCGAGGCACCTTCTTTGACTTTCTCGGGCAGCTCGATGCCGAAAATCGTGCCTTCTTTATTAGTGCGCAGCACATTGAGATCGCCGCCATGGGCGCGCATGACATCGCGGGCGATGACGAGGCCGAGGCCGGAGCCGTCTTTTTTGGTGGAGCCGGCGAAGGGGGTGAAGAGATTGTCGCGGGCCTTTGCTGGCAAGCCGGGGCCGTCGTCTTGAACTTTGATACAGACAGCATTTTGCGGCTTGGGCGAAACGGCGACAGTAATGAGCTTAGCGCCGGCCTGAACGGCATTACGGCCTATGTTATTCAGCACCCGGAACAATTGCTCACGGTCGGCTTCAACCAATATTTCGCGGTCGACACTATTGACCCAATGCGCGCCATGGTCGGCGAGATCAGAGGATTGTACCGCAGCGTCGACCTCGTCAACAAGGTCTCTGAGCGAGAAACAGCTGGGTGCCAGCAGCGGTGAGCCTTGACGGGCAAAATTGAGCGTTTGGGAACAAAGATTAACGGCATTATCAATGGCGTTGAACAATTTGGGCAGCAGGCGTTTCACCTCAGGGTCCTCACTGCCGGTCAGGCGATCCGAAACCAGCATTGCGGTGGTCAACGAATTGCGGAGATCATGGTTGATCTTGGCGATTGACGCACCCAAGGCGGCCAGACGTCGGCTTTGGCGCATGGCGAGCCGTACTTCGCGCTGCATGACCCTAAGCTCGTGCTCGGCGATACCGATCTCATCACCGCGGTTGGAACGCTGAATATCGGCCCGCTCATCTTCGGGGTTAGAGCGGAAGTTTTGAATACTTTCGGTAATCCGGCGCATCGGGCGAACCATCAGCCATTGCAGGGATAAAAAGACCAAACTACCGGCGATCAGCGATATAAAAATCGAGAGGCCCAATATGCGCCAGGAGAAATCAAGCATGGCCACCCGCATCGGCTGCTCATCGATCATAACTTCAACAATGACGGAGGCGTCTTTGGGGGACGAGCCGATAATCCGCAATATGCGATTTTCGCTTTGCAGCAGCACCTTAAAAGCATCGACAATCCAGCCGAAGAAAACCGGCTCCCTCAGATCAAAGGATTTATCAACGGCGGGTGGTTTCTCGGAGCCGAGAATAAACAAACGGCGGGTCGGCTGACGCAGAACAATGTTATAGGCGTCGGCATGTTGCAACAGGCGCTGGCGCATTTCAGCCCCGACGTTTCTCGAACCCATATCCTCTAAAGCAAGGGTCGCCAAATGCGCCGCCGCTACGCGTTCCTCGAGATAGGCTTTGCGAAATCTGGCAACGGACGGGGCATAAATCAAAACTTCGCCGACCATGACAAAAATCAATGTCAAAACAAGCAGCCGGGACGACATCGAACGCAAGAGGGGCTGGCGCGCATTATCGGTCGGAACATCCGTCGTGTTTTCAGCTTTATCTATCGTATCTGCCATGAAATTAGCCTACACCAGAGGATGGATTGAGACTATAGCTAGTTGATATCAGGGGATAATTTAGCCGAACTTGCTCAGAAACTTAACAATTTTGCGGGTTTTGTCGCTGAACAAAGACTCTTTGAAAAACTCGCCCGCCGCCCGCTTATTGGCCTCACCCAAAGTCGGATAAGGCGAGATCATGCCCGCGATTTTGCCGATCTTAAGTTTAGCGCTGATGGCGAGCCCCCAAATTTGGATAAGCTCACCTGCCTGTCTTCCAACAATGGTGACACCAAGGACATGGCCTTTGGGTGTTGCGATAACTTTGATAAAGCCGTCTGTGTTGCCTTCGGTAATGGCGCGGTCATTTTCCGAAAGCGGCCAGTTGACGACGCGATAGTCCAGGCCTTTTGCCTCAGCGGCCTTTTCTGTCAGGCCAACTTGGGCCAGCTCAGGCGCGGTATAGGTTACCCACGGATAGGCTGATAGATTAACTTTGGCAGGCAAGCGGAACAATATATTGCGAATGACAATTCCCGCGTGATAACCCGCAATATGAGTGAACTGGTGGCCTCCAGCGACATCGCCGATGGCAAAGACTTTTTTATTGGACGTGCGGAGACGGGCATCGACCTTGATGCCTTGTGGCGCGTAGTCGATCCCGGCTTTCTCCAAATCAAGGCCGCTCAGATGGGGGCGCCGACCGGCGGCAACCAGCAAATGACTGCCGGAAATATTTTCAGAAATACCTTGTTTTCCATCCGTGGTCTCAATTGTCACCAAGACGCCGCCTTCGGTCTTCTCTGTTGCAACGACTTTAACGCCCTCTCGTAGATCCAGGCCCTCTTTGAGAAGCTGCGAGCGCACCACGGCGACGGCAGCTGGATCATCATTGGGCAAAATCGAGGCCATCTCCAACACGGTTACTTTTGCGCCCAATTGACGATGCGCCTGAGCCAGCTCAATGCCGATTGGCCCGCCGCCCAAAACGATCAAATGATCCGCTATGTCGGTTTGCTCAAAAACCGTCTCATTGGTGAAATGCGGGGTCTCGACCAGACCAGGGATCGGCGGCACAAAAGGGCCGGAACCGGTCGCAACAACAATGCGGCGCGCCGTGATAACTTGGTCGCCAACGGTAACTTCTCGCGGCCCGGTAAATTTACCTTCGCCCAAAATAACTTTAACGCCGTAATCCTCGAAGCGCTCGACAGAATCATGCGGGGCAATGGCCTCGATCGCGCCTTGCACATGAGCGAAGACCTTGTGACCGTCAATATCCAATGCCCCGGCATTGAGGCCGAAGCGACCCGCAGATCGTATCGTTTCCGCCGCATGGGCTGCCGCCAGGAGCGCTTTTGAAGGTACACAGCCGTAATTGAGGCAGTCGCCGCCCATTTTGTCGCGCTCGATCAGGATGGTGTCGATGCCCAGCTGCGACGCCACAGCCGCAACCACTAGGCCGCCGGCACCGGCGCCAATGATACAGATATCTGTTTTAAGGCGCTCAACGGGCATGAGTAAGCTTACTTCTTAAATTTACGATAGAGTACCGGCACCAGGGCCAGCAAGGCCAGCCCTAATAGAGGCAAGAGAATTTCCGGCGCCCAGATCGTTGCCAAATCCGGCATGCCGCCTTGATCAATGATATGGCCGAGACCATGGCCGAGGCTCGCATAAACAAACGTGCCGGGCATGATGCCGATAAAGGTGGTGATGACAAAAGTCCGGGTCGAGACGCCCAAAAACGCCGGCACCAGATTGACCAGCCAAAACGGAAAGAGCGGCACGAACCTCAGCACCAGCAAATAGGAAAATGCATTTTCCTGGAAGCCCGCTTCCATTTTCTGGATCATAGCGCCGCATTTTGCATGGAAAAAATCCGCAAACGCAAAACGGGCGGCAAGGAAGATAATTGTTGCGCCCAGGGTTGCACCAAAAACAACCAGCACACCCCCTTTTAGCGTACCAAACATAAAGCCGCCTGCAATGGTCAGCCAAATGGCGCCCGGAATACTAATCGCCGTCGCAAGGCCATAGGCGATGACATAGAACAGTGTCGAAACGGTATAATTTTCATGTTTCCATTCAAGAATGGCCGTCCTGTTCTGCTGCAAGGTTTCAAAGGTCAAATAATGATGGAGATCCAGGTAAAAAGCTGTCGCCAAGCCAATAGCTAAAACAACCATAGGAATCAGGCGCCCAAACGAAAGACGTGACGCTTTTTCAAGGGCGTCATCAGAAGCTTCAGAATAGCTTTCCAACTGATCCTTTGGAGAACCAGAACTT
Organism: Rhodospirillaceae bacterium; assembly: GCA_018649725.1. Taxonomy (GTDB): domain Bacteria; phylum Pseudomonadota; class Alphaproteobacteria; order Rhodospirillales; family UBA2165; genus TMED23. The sequence goes on from JABIHH010000063.1 coordinate 7,602, forward strand.
GCAGGGCTATCGATCATGAAATCCTTTTGAATATCAATAGGTACGCATTTATCATCGTGTATATTAGTATAAAATTTGGTTATCAAAAGCTTTGTTAGGCAAAGAAATGCCCTTTAACCAGTCACCATTGCGTGAAGAAAAATTGAACGGCATTTTTTCTCGTGTTCTTTATATGATTCTTTTAAGCGATGCATCGTTGACTTATCGGTTTCAAGAACGTATACACCGGGCCTTGCTTTTACCGGTTCAAAAAACCTAGCTATTCATTGAGGTTTTAAGGGCTGTAGAATAATTTTTTCGGAGAAGTTTTGTGAAACGCACTTTTCAACCGAGCAACCTTGTGCGCAAACGTCGTCATGGCTTCCGCTCCCGTATGGCTTCCGCTAACGGTCGTCGGACTTTGGCCAAACGTCGTGCAAAAGGTCGCAAAAGCCTTTCAGCCTAACCCCCCTTTTTAGGCGGGTTTTGTGGCGGTCCTTACGGTGGTCCATCCAATAGAACGATTGAAAGAACGCCCCGAGTTCCTTCGGGTCGCAGCTACGCGCCTGCGTCATGTCACACCGGGCCTCATCCTGCAAATGCGGGAGCATAGCCCCCAAGACCCTTATTCAGAGAAACCGGCAACACTTCGGCTGGGCTTTACAGTCAGCAAAAAAGTCGGCAATGCGGTTGTGCGCAATCGCGTAAAGCGACGCCTGCGCGCCGTTGCTGAGGCGGTACTCCCAGATCATGCCCTCCCAAACCGAGATTTTGTTATCATTGGCCGCCAAAATGCTCTAAAGCGGTCATTTCCCGATTTGCAGGCTGATCTCAAAATTGCGCTCAAGAAGCTCAATGCCTATATGGAAGCGACATGACACTCTTAAGTCAGATATTCAAAGCTTTTTTGCTGATCCCGATACGGGCCTATCAGTGGCTGATCTCACCGATCTTGCCGGGGGCCTGTCGACATCTGCCGACTTGTTCGCAATATGCCGTTGAAGCGCTGGAGATTCATGGGCCTTTTCTGGGGTTTTGGTTGGCCCTCAAACGAATTTTGCGCTGCCAGCCCTGGGGGACCAGCGGCTATGATCCGGTGCCGCAAAAAAGCTCAAACTCACCAGACCATAAAAATTCCGAAAAGGCGGTTGCAGAAGAGCAAACTGACGGATATACCTCGCCGTCAAATCCTTCTGCAAATCCCTCTGGGAACTCAAATTCACAGCAGTCTTTTGTAACAAGCTCGTCGGAAGTGCCGTAAAGAAATAAGGTCAGGATTACTCGAAATATGGAACAAAAGAACCTGCTTCTCGCCATCGTATTATCGGCCATTATCATGGTTGGTTTTCAATGGTATAGCGCCAGTCAACGACCCGAACAGCCGGTGCAGACAGCTGAACAGAAAAAAGCTGCCGCAATTAAGCCCGGTACGGCGACATCGCCTGCCTTGCCGTCGACCAGTCCTGGAACAACTCTATCAGCGCCTTCAAGCGTTCCCGGCGCGCCCGGCGTCGCCGTTCCGCTGCCAGGCGTAAATGGCGCTGCTCAAAAAGCTGAGGAGCTCAAAAAAGCCCTCACCGCATCGCCTCGTTTGAGAATTGAATCAGACCGCGTCACCGGCTCTATTTCCCTAGTCGGGGCCCGGATCGATGATCTGACCTTGAAGGATTACCGCGAGACCATTGAGAAAGACAGTAAGAACATTTCGCTGCTCCTTCCCTTTGGCAGCTCCAACCCATATTACGCTGATTTCGGCTGGGTATCGGCTGACACCAAAGTGCCGGATGCCAACACTGTGTGGACGGCCAGCAATCAGACTTTATCACCTAAAGCGCCGGTTAATTTAACGTGGCAAAATCCGGCGGGCGTGAAATTTATTCAAGAATTATCGCTCGATGAAAATTACATGTTTTCCGTTAATCAACGGGTTGAGAACAGCGGAAATAAACCGGCAACAGTTTTCCCCTTTGGTCGCATTTCCCGAACCGGCACGCCGGAAATTACTGATTTTTACATTCTCCATGAAGGTCTGCTGGGCGTCTTTGACGGTGTCCTAACCGAAATAGATTATGATGAGATTCAGGAAACCAAGCTGGTTCAAAACAAGACCAAAGGCGGCTGGATCGGCATCACCGACAAATACTGGCTGACCGCTTTAATCCCCGATCAGAAATCCGCCACCGACACGCGATTCTCCGATCAGATCCAAAAGAAGCTCGATACCTATCAAGTCGATTTCAGAGGCGATGCGCAAACGATCGCACCGGGTGCCACAGCTGAGACCAGCAGCAAATTTTTTGCCGGTGCAAAAGAAGCTCAGTTGATTATCGACTATCGTGATCAGCATAATATCTCTCGCTTCGATCTGGCGATTGATTGGGGCTGGTTTGAATTCCTCACCAAGCCGATCTTTTTTGCGCTGGTTTATTTCACCGATTACCTCGGCAATATGGGTCTCTCAATCCTCTTGCTGACGGTTTTGATCAAACTCGCTTTCTTCCCGCTGGCCAATAAATCTTACCGCGCGATGAGCAAAATGAAATTGCTCCAGCCGGAAATGGTTAAGTTACGCGAGCGCTTCAAAGACGACCGCGCGCGGATGAACCAGGAAGTTATGCAGCTCTATAAGCGCGAGAAAGCCAATCCGGCGTCTGGCTGCTTGCCCATCCTGCCACAGATCCCGGTGTTCTTCGCGCTCTATAAAGTGGTGTTCGTCACCATCGAGCTGCGCCACGCGCCGTTCTATGGCTGGATCCACGATTTGTCTGCCGCCGATCCGTTGACGCCGTTCAACTTGTTCGGTCTGATCAATTGGACGCCGCCGGAAATTATAGCCATCGGTGTGTGGCCGATCATTATGGGCGTGACCATGTTCATTCAGCAAAAGCTGAACCCACCACCACCTGATCCGATGCAGGCTAAAATTTTCATGTTCCTGCCGATCATGTTTACTTTCATGCTGGCCCGCTTCCCGGCTGGTCTGGTGATCTATTGGGCCTGGAACAACGCGCTCTCGGTTTTGCAGCAATATGTTATTATGCGCAAAGCCGGTGCGCCAATTGGTAACCCAAAGAAAACCTAACATCGCGTCTGACGACCACCTAGGATAGGTTTATGGAACTCAATGATCAGGATCTGGAGCAAGGCCGCGTTCTGTTTGCCCAGAACTGCGAGTTCCTGATCAGCGCGGCGTCGTTTGAGCAACTGCCCGATAGCGAATTACCTGAGATCGCCTTTGCTGGGCGATCCAATGTCGGCAAATCCAGCCTGCTGAACGCCCTGACAGGACGCAAAAATCTCGCCCGCACCTCCAACACACCGGGCCGGACCCAGCAGGTTAACTTTTTTGACCTTGGTGGCCGCATGATGCTGACCGATTTGCCGGGCTATGGGTATGCCAGGGCAACCAAATCGGTGGTTGAAAAATGGACCCGCTTAATAAAAAGCTATCTCAAAGGCCGCGTCCAATTGCGCCGGGTTTGCCTGCTGATTGATTCTCGCCATGGCCTCAAAGCAACCGACCACGAAGCAATGGATTTGATGGATGGGGCGGCTGTCGCCTATCAGATCATCCTCACCAAATGCGACAAGATCAAAGCCTCCGAGCTCGAGAAACTACTTGAGAAAACCCATAAAGAAATTGCCAAACATGTCGCAGCTCACCCGGAAATAATGGTCACCAGCTCGGCAAAATCCAAAGGGATCGAAGAATTGCGCGCTGCCCTGACAACGCTGGCCAATTCAGCGGCTGAATAAGCCAGCAAATAAATTTATAAAATTATTGGCGATTTACAGATAGTTAGGCTAAAGTCGCGCGCCTTAAGGATAAATCTAGCTTAAAGAATAAAATGATGAGTAATACAGAAGACAAATTGAAGGAAAAGTCCCTGGAAAGATCCATGGCGCAAGCCGCTGTGCTGAGCGAAGCGCTGCCCTATATGCGGCGCCACGCGGGTGAGACCTTTGTCGTTAAGTATGGCGGACATGCAATGGGCGACCCGGCTTTGGCGAAGCTGTTTGCCAATGACATTGTTCTGCTGGAGCATGTCGGCATTAATCCGATTGTCGTTCATGGCGGCGGGCCGCAGATCGCCGAGATGCTGGAGCGGCTAAAAATCCAAAGCTCTTTTGTCGATGGCCTGCGGGTCACCGATGCGGAAACTGTTGAAGTTGTCGAAATGGTTTTGGCCGGCAAGATTAACAAACAAATCGCTGCGGCTATCAATGACGCCGGTGGTTTTGCAGTTGGGCTTTCCGGCAAAGACGGTAATCTCATCAAGGCTTCAAAGGTTAGGCGGACCCAGCGCGACCCCGATTCCAATATCGAGAAAATTCTTGATCTCGGTTTTGTCGGTGAGCCTAAAAGCATTACCACCCATGTCTTGGAAGTCTTTAAAGAGACCGACATGATCCCGGTTATTGCGCCTATTGGTGCCGGTGATAAAGGTGAGACCTATAACATTAACGCCGATACGGCAGCCGGGGCGATTGCTTCAGCGATGACCGCCAAGCGGCTCTTATTGCTAACCGATGTCGCTGGCGTGTTAGACGCCGATGGCAAGTTGATCCAGAAAATGGATGCCAAGCAGGCGCGAAAACTTATTGAAGACGGTACCATCCAGGGCGGCATGATCCCCAAGATCGAGACCTGCCTGAACGCGGTTGACGACGGTGTCGATGCCGCCGTCATTATTGATGGTCGGGTGCCGCATGCTTTATTGCTGGAACTCTTTACCGAGCACGGTGCTGGTACACTCATCGAAGCAAATTAGAGCCGCCTTTATTCTGAAACTTCATCAAAGGCAAAACCGCCTTTGCCTTGGCGTTTAACCTTATACATGGCTTCATCGGCCCGGCCCATTAGTTGATCAAGCTGTTCATCGCTTCCCGAATTGTACATTGAGACACCAATCGAGAGCCCCAACGGATGATCATCATCGCCGGAATACTCTCTAAATATCAGGCTGTCTTCAATCATTGCCTGGGCGCGCGTTTCGGCGCTTACGACATCCATGCCATCAAGCCACACGGCAAACTCATCACCGCCGAACCTCGCCACCGCGTCACCGGGTCGAGAATGCTTTTCTAAAAAGCGCGCCAGGGCCATTAAAACTTCGTCGCCGCGATGATGACCATGCACATCATTAACCAGTTTGAAATTATCGAGGTCGACAAAAAGCAAGGCAGCCGTACCACCGGAATGTTGCAGCCGCTCCATCCGGCGTGGCAGTTCTTCTTCTAAGAAAGCGCGGCGGTTTAACAAGCCGGTGAGCTCATCGGTACGCGACAATCGCAAAATACGCTCATGATGCATCACCCGCTCAATCGCAATACCGAGTTGATCAGAGACCGTATCAATGAGCGTAAGTTCATCGGCTGACCAATCGGTGGTTTGATCGCCGCGCCAAACACAAATCGCGCCATTAACGTGTTGGCGATAACCGGTCGACGCAAGTAGACCGCTCCAATTGTCATCTGATATTGCCTGAGCCCCTTGAACGGTTTCGATCAGCTTAAATACTTCATCATCTGGTGGCATGGCTTCTTCATCGCCGTATTTTGCCGTCATAACGAAATTTTTGCTGCCGCTGGAATATTCATCGCGGGTATAGATTTTGCAGCCAGCAAAGCCAGAAGCACGGACAATATATTTGATCGAGCCAGTCAGGGTTTTCAAAGGCTCAACTTCATCTCGAATAATACCAACGAGATGTTTCAGCAGTTTCTCCCGAATGCGTGCTTCGTCCAGAGCTGCTTTGCGAAGACTGTCTTCGGTAAAATCGCGGCACACGCCGCGGCTGCCCCGCCAGGCGCCGTGATTGTCAAATAATGGCAAAGATGAGGCTCTTAATTGTGCAATGCTGCCATCCTGGCGGCGCATATTTACATCGATATCAGTGGCCGGCTCGGTGGCGGAAAAGGGGGAGGGCACACTTCGCTTGGTCGGCTCCAAACCAAAGGCAGCCGGATTCTGGCCCATAAAATCATCAGAGGCGTAATCCAATGCGCCGCCTGGCGAAATAAAGATGAACGTGCCCTCGGGCCCGATCTCCCAGGCAAAGTCGCTTGAAACATCAACAAGGTCTTTATATCGCGCTCGTGAATCCACCAAAGCTGACATCATGTTGCGCTCAAATGTTTGATCACGGGTCAGTAATAAAATGGCCTCACCATCTTGGACCGGCACGGCCGTAACATCGAGCTGCGTTTCATCACCAACAACCACGCCATCGAGATTAGCCCCAACCCCGCTTAAGGCATTTTGGAGAAGATCATTGAGCGAATCTCGACTGCCATTAGAAACAAGGTCTGCCAGCACTTCACCTGCTGCATTACTTCCCAAAACAGTGCCGTCAGAGCTGACCAGGACAGCGCCTTCCGGATAGTTTTCCAGAAAGCTTGACGGTGCAGCATTCAGCGCGCCTAAGACCTTAGTCGATAATTCTTTAAGTGCTCCGTTAAGTGTTTGGCCAAACATGATTTATTATCGTTCCGCGATTTAGGGTATACAGCTTATATATGGGTGGTTTCGGCACAAATTAAACCGCTAATTCAAACTCATAGGCTTGAGCGAACAATATGGCCGGATTCATCAAAGACCTCGATATCCGTCGATGGCTCACCGAACATGAATCCCTGAACGTAATCAACACCGCAATCCCTGACAAATTTCAAGGTATCATCGTCATCAATATATTCAGCAATGGTTTGAACGTCGATATCCTTGCACAAGCGCGCCAAAGCCGACAAGAAGGCCTTACCTTTGCGGGCCATGAGCGCATTTTTAACGGCACTACCATCAAGCTTCACGACATCTACTTCGAGACTGGCGAGGTATTGAAAGCTTGCTGCGCCGGCGCCGAAATCATCGAGGCAGACCTCATACCCTTCATCACGGAGCGTTTGGAAAAACCGATTGGCTGTCACCAGATCGGCAATTCGTGAGGATTCGGTTATTTCAAACAGCAACTTACCGCGCGCCCAAAAGTTTAATTTCAACAATTCCTGCAGGCCTTTGAGGTAATTCATATTGGTGATCGAGTTACCCGAGATATTCACCGCGATCGAATAGTCTTGGTCACGATGCTCAAACAGCCACTCAATGACTTTTTTCGCCATCGCCAGATCAAACTGCCAGATCAGACCAACTTCCTCGGCGAAGGTAATGGTTTCAAACGGGCTGACGCCTTCAGCTAAATTGTCGAACCGGACCAGCGCTTCATAGTGATGGATCTTACTGGTTGAAATATGAATGATCGGATGAAAAGCAACTTTGAATTTTCCGCCGGCAACGATGTCTCTAAATTCCTGCACCGAATGCATGGCTTCATCTACCATACCAGATAAATTCGAAGTAAAATCTTGGAGATTAAAATCACTGCCTTTGCCGGTTTTAAATTTGTTCATGGCGAACATCAGACCATTGGCGAGATCTTCATCTTCGACATCATTGTCAGCGACGTCAAAAGTGGCCGCCTCGGCCTCAACACCTTCGCCGGTGGGATCAATTTCCTTGGTCGCTTGCGACAACTGATCTTGGATGTCTTGGATATCGACAGAGGCATCATGCACCAGGGCATATTTGCCGTCGGCAACTTCGGCTGCCGCATCGCCATTGATCGAATTGGCCCGCAAAGAGGCACTCACCGTATCGACTAAAGATTTTTCAGCATCGTCGTCCAGACGATCTTTCAGCTTTTCCATATCCGGCATGGATACCAAGCTCACCTCGGCTTCAATACCGGCTTCTTTGGCCTCTTTCAGTTGCTGGCCGGCGAGTTCGGAAAAGGTCTCGGAGGTATAGAGACCGCTTTCGCCATCGCGTGACAGGTTTTTTCCAGACGGCGTTGTTGTGCTGGTCGCCCCTGCCCGCAAAGCCAAAAAGAAGTGATCACTAAAATCGCCGAGACGATAGCCGGCGAAAGAAAGCGGCTGGGAGTCCCGTTGCTCAGAACTTAGCCGAATGGTGGCATTTTCAATGCGCCCGCGTTTTTTGGCAATATTGATCAGTTGTTGGGCCAGGGTCCGGTCACCTTCGGCGACCAGATCAATAAAATTTTTGCCCATCAGATCTGCCGGCGCACAACCGATCAATGCTTCCGTCGTCCCGGCAGCGAAAGTTACTTCCTGAGCTTCGTTCAACTCGATCAGCGCATCTGCCCAGCAAAATGCAAAGGCAACAAACCGGTCACGCTCCGAACGCGCATCGGCAACTTGATTTTCTGGTGTCGTGTCAGTTACCATTTAATATTGCAGGATGCTTTTGGAGTTGTCTCCAAAAACGACCAGCCTTCTGCTTTATTCTTTTTTTTGGGGCACTTTTTTCTAGTATAGCTGCTCTCATCGATTTGTTTAATCAATAATTGTCTTCACTGTATAGATGGTAAATAACTTACATTTTCCAAGCTAATGCACTCATTTATTTTGCTCAAGATGACCTGAATTAAAAAATTTCTTTGGTTTTTCTACGGATTTTATGGGGATTTTGCTGGGAATGTCTCAAAAAAATCGCGATATTCCCTGGTATGTCAAAACACCCCTCAGAATTACGTGACATAGAGACCTGGATTTTCGATCTCGATAACACGCTCTATCACGTCTCCGCCAATTTGTTTGATCAAATAGACCGGCGCATGTGCAATTACGTCGCCGAGTTCCTAAATATACCTGCCGCCGAGGCCTATAAGGTTCAAAAGAGCTTTTTCCGCGAACACGGTACGACGCTCCGCGGCATGATGGAATGCCATGATATGGACCCAGGGCCCTATCTTGATTACGTCCATGAAATCGACTTCTCGCCGATTGAGACAGATGAGGTTATGGCCAAAGCCTTAGCGGCGTTGCCGGGCCGAAAAATTGTCTTTACCAATGCCGCGACCGACTACGCCCTAAAAGTAATCGAACGGCTAGGTGTCGATCATCATATGGAGGATGTTTTTGATATTGTCGATGCTGGCTATATCCCAAAGCCTGCGCCAGAGGTTTATACCCAGTTTGTCGAAAAATACGATATTGAACCCAGCCGGGCCGTGATGGTCGAAGATATGGCCCGCAATCTCATCCCTGCCGCCGCTCTCGGCATGAAAACTGTCTGGGTCCAAACCGACCGGCCCTGGGCTCACAGCGATGAAGAAGCGGCCGAGCCTGATTTTACCACCGACAGCCTGTCAGATTGGTTGGCCGAGGTGGTTGGGTCCTAAAACTCCGGGAATACCCATTGACATAAGCGCCCTTTGCCACCACATTCCCGACCTTGTTTACACATATTAAAAGGTAGAATTTCAAGTGAGTGATCAAAATTTACAGAACGCCGTTGACGCCGCGTGGGACGCGCGCGACAGCGTAAATGCTGAAACCACGGGTGAGGTGCGCGATGCCGTTGAAACGGCGCTGGATCTGCTGGATTCAGGCCAGGAACGCGTTGCAGAACCTATCGCCGGCAGCAATTCAGGCTGGCAGGTCAATCAATGGCTCAAAAAGGCTGTGCTGTTGTCGTTCCGGCTCAATGATATGGAACTTATCAATAACAGCGCCGGTGACGGTAGCTGGTGGGATAAAGTACCGTCAAAATTCTCCGGCTGGACTGAAAAAGAGTTTTCAGCGGCTGGTTTCAGAGCTGTCCCCAACTGCGTTGTTCGCCGCTCGGCCTTTATTGCACCGGGTGCCGTCTTGATGCCGTCTTTTGTCAATCTCGGCGCCTATGTCGATGAAGGCACGATGGTTGATACTTGGTCAACCGTGGGCTCTTGCGCCCAGATTGGTAAAAACTGCCATCTTTCAGGCGGTGTCGGCATTGGCGGCGTGTTGGAGCCGTTGCAAGCTGATCCGGTCGTCATAGAAGACAACTGCTTTATCGGTGCCCGCTCTGAAGTCGTCGAAGGCGTCATTGTTGAAACCGGCTCAGTGTTGTCGATGGGTGTGTTTATTAGTGCCTCGACCAAGATCATTGATCGCTCAACCGGCGAAATTCATATCGGCCGTGTGCCGGCTTATTCAGTTGTTGTGCCGGGCACCTTGCCGGGCAAAGATTTGCCGGACGGCTCGCCGGGCCCAAGTCTCTATTGTGCGGTGATCGTTAAAACGGTTGATGAACAAACCCGCTCTAAAACTTCTGTCAACGATTTGCTCAGGGACTAACAGCCCGTGGCCGTACAGGTAAATGCTCTAGATCTCTCCCGTGCCCTGATCCAGTGTTCCAGTGTGACACCGGAAGACGGCGGCGCGCAAAAAGTGCTGCAAGCAGCGCTGGAGGATCTCGGCTTTACCTGCCACAGCCAGATTTTTTCGAATAACAACACGCCAGATGTCAGCAATCTCTATGCCCGGCTTGGATCGGCAGCGCCCAATTTCTGCTTTGCAGGTCATACCGATGTTGTACCGGTGGGGGATCTTGAAAGCTGGATTGTTGATCCGTTCGGCGCGGAAGTGAAAGACGGCGTGCTCTATGGCCGGGGTGCCTCGGATATGAAAACAGCGATTGCCTGTTTTACCGAGGCAACAGCGCGGTTTATCGGAAAGCATGGACCAGACTTTGGCGGCTCGATCTCGCTCTTGATCACGGGTGATGAAGAAGGCCCAGCCATTAACGGCACGCGCAAACTTCTGGAGTGGACCAAAGCTCAAGGCGAAGTGCTGGATGCCTGTTTGGTCGGTGAGCCGACCAATCCGACAAGCTTGGGCGAGATGATCAAAATCGGCCGCCGCGGCAGCCTCAACGGTACGCTGACGGTTTTTGGTGTGCAGGGCCACACCGCCTACCCGCATCTGGCCGATAACCCAATCCACCGCTTGGTGAAAATGCTGGATGTTCTGACGTCAGAAAATTTAGATGACGGCTCGGACCATTTTCAGGCCTCTACACTTCAGGTTTCAACCGTCGATGTTGGCAACCCGGCGACCAATGTGATCCCAGCCAAAGCAACAGCGGTGTTTAACGTCCGCTATAATGATCACCACACCTCTGCGACGCTTGATAAAATGCTGCGCGAGAAACTCGACGCGATGGGCGGCGATTATGAGCTCGATATTTATGTCTCCGGCGAAAGCTTTCTGACACCGCCCGGCCCGCTTAGCGAGATCATATCTTCTGCCGTTCAGGCAGTGACCGGTGAGGTGCCAGAGCTCAGCACGACCGGCGGCACGTCGGATGCGCGCTTCATTAAAGATTACTGCCCGGTCGCCGAGTTTGGCCTAATTGGCCAGACCATGCACAAATCAAATGAAGGCGTGGCGGTTAAGGATCTAGAAGCCCTCACTGATATTTACACCGACATACTCGACCGATATTTCGAAAAGAACGGTTAGCCGGATGGCATCTATTGCGGCTCCGCTAAGCGAGATTATCTCCTCTCTCTATGGAACATTGCGGCTTGCCCGGGGCGATACCGGGGGGATGAATTTTTTCAACATTTCGCCAGAAGGGTTTTGGCGATCCTTCACCGCGGCGGTTCTCATCGCTCCGCTGTTTTTCATTTTATTGAGCGTGCGCTATCTGGTTAGCGATAGCGACATCCCGCTCGCCCGCTACACATCGATCCACGCAATTTCTTACATCATCGGCTGGGTCGCCTTTCCACTGCTGTTTTTTCACCTCGCCGACATTCTGGGTATCGGTCAGCGATTTATTCGCTTTATCGTCAGCTACAACTGGGCATCTGTCCTGCAAAACATCGTTTATCTGCCCTTTGCCCTGCTGGTCGAGGCGCAGGTTCTGCAAGGCCCGGTGGCGAACTTCATTGGCATTTTGCTGCTCGGCTTGGTATTTTTTTATATCTGGTTTGTCACCCGCACGGCGCTAGAGATTTCCAATTTTCTCGCCATCGGCTTTGTCGTGATTGATTTCATGCTCAGTGTTTTTATTAATTCAGTTACGCAAGGCATGCTTCGCATCCCGCAAACTGGATAAACGATGACCACCGCATCTGACTTCGAGAATTCACCTCACACCTTCACCACCTATCGCGGCATTAAGCGGAGCGATATGCCCCCATGTCGGAAAACTTACGCGAGATCGTTGCGGCGCATATTGTTGAATAGGCCAGGATTTGGGTTAGGAAAGGGCGAGGGTAAAGCTGAACGTAGAGCCTTTGCCAATTTTGCTTTGAACGTCGATCTTACCTTCATGCATGTCGATAAAGTCTTTGCACAGCAATAGACCAAGCCCGGTTCCTTTTTCGCCCTTGGTTCCTTTGGTCGAATTGCCGGAACCGATATTGAAAAGATTCTCGATCTGTGCGACATCCATACCGACACCACTATCGTCAACCCTGAGCCGAACACGCTCGTCTTCGGTCTCAGCAGAGATTTTAACCGAGCCCCCATGATCGGTAAATTTAATCGCATTGTTGATGAAGTTGCGAATGACCGTATCGATCATGGCTCGGTCACAAATTGCCTCCAAATCGCCAACCGCCGCACTCACGGATATTTCTTTCTCAGCCGCAACGGCTTCCAGCGGCGCCATGCTTTCGGCCACTAATTCCGACAAGGCAACTTTTTTGGGCTCAAACGGCACTTGATCCATTTGCAGACGCGCCCATTCGAGAAGATTTTCCAGCAACCGATAGACATTTTTTGCCGATGAATTAACCATCTCAGCTGAATTGGCCAGCGCCTCTGCATCCATCATCCCCGCGCCGTTCGCCATAATTTGGGTCAGCCCCAGCAGAGACGTAAATGGGCTTTTGAGGTCATGCGCGATGATTGAGAAAAATTTGTCCTTTTCCTGATTTAATTGCTCAAGCTGTTCTCGGCTTTCCGACACCTCGGCCAATGTTTTTTGAAGTTTGTCCTGAGCGATCGCTAAATCTTCCGCCAATTTAACATGTTCGGCACTTTGGGCTTCGAAGCGCTCCCTGGAATCCTGCAAATCCATAACTTGACGGATCAACTCGTCCTGGTCTTGGCGGAGACTGCCTTCATATTTCTTGCGGTCGATTGAAAGATGGATCAGGCGTTCGAGATAGCGGCTATCGAGCTGATCCCAGACCGCGAAAGAGGCCGCACCGAGATTAACCGCCTCCGAGAGATCATCTCTGGAATCATGCTCGTTGACGACAATTGCCGGCACCCTGGTATTTTGACTGGCAAGCTCCCAGACAATTTCAAGTCCCCGATCATCTTGAAAATGTTTGTCGACAATAAAAACATCACTGCCAAGGTTTCCTGTCCGGGATATCGCATCGTCGTAGCTATCGACGATATCAACCGAAAAAGCGGTCCCCCCCGTATCGGATAAAAGCGACTGAATGAGCTTCTGGCGCGCCTTTTGGTCGATAAACGCCAGCACGTTCACGTGGTTTGAACTCGCTACCTCTGCAGTTTCCATCAACAATCCGAATTTCTTAGTTTGGGGCTAATTTTTATTTATAGCTAATAGATTGGAACTATTGGTTTGATAGACAAGTTATTGAATACAGATTTCGATGCATTAACTACCGTTAAGGCTCGTAAACATGCCGATATACTGGCCCCAAAGAAAATGCAGCGGCAGGACAATCAAGACGCCAAAAATCATATAAGTGAGCAGCATCTTGGTAACATCGGTGATACTGAGGTTGCCAAGTGCAACTGCAACAACAACCGGCGGCGCTTGGTAGAAAAAAGGCATCACACCCCAAGCCGTCATCGACGCCATGATAACGCTTAGTTGTGACCAACCCGTTGCTTGTGAGAGCGCCTCGGCCATCGGTACCATGATCGACGGCTGTGCCGGCATCGTCGTAATGAGCCCGACGATCATGCCGGAAATAGAGATGGAGGCAAAATTTTGGAAATCGGCACCCGGTTTGAACTCAAAAACCTCCATTAATTTCTCGGCGATAAGAGAGCCTAAATCAGCGTGACTGGCGACAGCGCCGAGACCGATAACACCGACCAGGAATAACAAAGGTGAATAATTTATCTCACCGCTAAGCACGCTTGGCGGCAACATGCCCGTCCGCGGAAGCAGGCAAAGGATGGCGGCGCCCAATGAGATCCAGGCCGGAGAAATGCCGTGCAGGCTATCCGTCACCCATAGAATGAGGGCGGCTAAAACAATCACGAGCAATCTTTTTTCATCACCGCCCCAGGCAGCGCTTTCCTGCTCATGTGTCGGATGCCGGGGCGTGTCTTTAAACAAAGTGGCGATGATGGCCGGATAGACCAACAAAGCAGCACCGCCGACGATTGGGAAATTCAGTATGAAATATTCAGCATAGGTCAATTGGATGCCGAGAATACTATCGGCAGCGCCATAGAGCGCCATATTCGGCACATTGGCCGGCAGTATATTGAAGGCCGGTATCATGGTGCCCATGGAAGCTGCCAATACCAGGCCAGTGCGTCCTTTGCTGTCTTTCTCGAAGCCCAATTCATCCGCCAAAGCGAGCATGATCGGCACCAATAAGGCGACCCGGCCTGAGGCTGAGGGGACAATAAAGGCGAGCACCGTTGATATCCAAAAGATGCCATAGATCATGGCAAAATAGGTTTTAGGGAAATGGGTGAGCAAAGACCGGACCAAGCGGACATCAAGACCAGAGCGCTTAACGCCGAGGCCAATAACCAAACCGCCAAACACCAACCAGGTTGCCCCGGCATGAAATCCTGAAAACACCACTTTTGCCGGCGCGACGGATAAAATCACAGTCATGAATAAGAAAATTAAGGAGCCGAAATAAGACGGCACAATGGCCGTGGCCCAGAGCCCGATCGCCAGCACAATAACCGCGCCGGCTTTCATAACTTGAGGTTCAACACCCGCTGGCGCTGGCATGAAAAATAAAAATACACTCAAAAAAAGTGCAAGGGCGAAAATTACTTTTGAAGGATGTGCGAGCAAAATGGACCTTTGGGTTATAATAAAATTATTACAAATTACACAAAATTTTATTTTAGCTGTTCGATTAACACTAAATGATTGAAAATTGTTTCCTCGCCAACCATATATCTTGAGAGTGAGTTTGTAATAAATTCTATCTTATTTTACAGATACTTAAACACCTTTATTTAGTATGAATTAGCGCTGCACAAGGGATCGATGAAAACTTTTGCACCAATTTTAAAGTCTATTTTTATTGTCTCAATCACCGAGATTGCGATCATGGTGGGCTTTGTCTTGCTGCCGCCAATTCAAGACTTCCGGATTGAGGCAATTGTCGATGTCGTTGTTCTTACCGTCATTTCGACGCCGGTTATCTATTTCTGGATCATCCGCCCTTATACGATCGAGCAGCGAGAAGTGGCTACCGCCCTCTTAAAAAGTGAAGAACGGTTTCGCGATTTTGCCATAAACAGCGCGGATCGACTGTGGGAAACCGATGAAGAGCACCGCTACACCTATAATTCACCCGGCACCAGCGGTATGGCTCTGGTCACCGGCGAAGTCATTGGAAAGACCAGGTGGGAAGTTGCAAATCAAGATCCGGAAGACCCTATTTGGCGAGAATACAGAGCCATGTTGAAAGCCCATGGGCCAATTCGGGATTTTAAATATGGTTATGTTGGCAATGATGGGCAGCTTCATTATCGGCGGGTAAATGCAACGCCGATGTTTGAGCCGGGTGGTGAATTTATCGGCTACCGGGGAGCTACCTACAATGAAACCCCGCAACACCAAGCTGAAGAAGAAAAAGACAAAATTGAAAAACTCATGCTGGAAGCTATCGAAAACGCGCCAGCCGCAATTATACTTTGGGATCCTGAAGAGCGATTTGTTACGTGCAATTCAGCCTATCGTGCAAATCACCACCCCGTCAAAGACATCCTTAGACCGGGGATTTCTGTCGGAGAGTATATTCGCGCCCAGGCTTTAACCAAAGCCGCACAAATTACCATCGATAATATCGACCAAATCGTTGAGCAAAAGCTTATCAATTTCCGCAAACTCAAATCGACTTCTGTTCAATCCAGATTTAGCGAGAACTGGATAAACATTTCTCGCCACCGGCTTGCAGATGGCAGCACAATCTCCTTTCACACAGATATTACCAGGCTCAAGGAAAGAGAAAATGAACTTGAGCTCGCCCATCAGGAAATGGAGGGACGCGTGGAGGAAAGAACGCAAGAACTTCAATCTGCCAAGGAAGAAGCCGATACAGCCAACCGGGCAAAATCCGATTTTCTCGCTAATATGAGCCATGAGCTCCGCACGCCCCTCAATGCGATTATTGGCTTTTCGGATGCGCTCCTCCACAATATTTTTGGTGCACCTTCCAACGAGAAGCAAGAAGAGGCTATTGGACACATAAAGGAATCAGGCTCGCATTTATTGAACTTGATAAATGACCTGCTCGATCTTTCGGCAATTGAAGCGGGCGAGTTAACCCTCAATGAAACCAAGACCGACCTCTCCGAATGCCTGACCTCGGCGCTTAATATCGTTTCAACCCGCGCCGGTGACAATCAGATCACAATTGAAAATCGCGTGCCAACCGATTTGCCGGAACTGTTTGTTGATTCCCTTCGCATGAAGCAGGTTTTGGTCAATCTGTTGTCAAATGGGGTTAAATTCACGCCCCGTGGCGGCAACATCACGATTAATGGACAAGCCAATTCCGGTGGCGCCATTTCAATTTCCATTACGGATACCGGCATTGGTATGACGGAAGAAGAAATCGAGATCGCCCTTACGCGCTTTGGCCAAATAGACCGAGATCTCGCAACCGAACAAGAAGGGACGGGTCTTGGCCTACCGCTGAGCGAAAAGCTTATCGCCGCCCATGGTGGCTCACTTGTAATCGATAGTGTCAAAGACCAAGGTACAACGGTCACCGTCAATCTGCCGGATAATCGTGTTATTACTTAAGGCTTATGCTATATCTCGCCAATGTCTGATGCCATAGCAACACCCTCATCCAGCGTGTCTCCCACCGCATCACCATGGGCGCCTTTTCGCCACAAAATGTTCACGCTGCTTTGGGTCGCCATCGTTGTCTCGAACGTGGGGACCTGGATGCATGATTTGTCCGCCGGCTGGCTGATGGCAACGCTCACGCCCTCGCCCCTGCTTGTCGCCTCGGTTCAAGCCGCTACGACATTGCCGGTATTTTTATTTGCCCTGCCCGCCGGCGCTTTAGCCGATATTGTCGATCGTCGGCGCTTGTTGTTAATCGTCAAAATCATTTTGACCATCGTTGCCATTGCGATGAGCCTTAGCGTTTATCTCAATTTTATGAACCCCTGGCTGCTTTTAATTTTCACGCTTTTGATGGGCACCGGGGCGGCTTTTATTGCCCCGGCCTGGCAGGCGATCGTGCCACAACTCGTGCCGCGCCCGGAACTTCAACAAGCCATTGCGCTAAACTCTGTCGGCATCAATATCAGCCGCGCCATCGGCCCAGCCGTCGGCGGATTGGTCATTGCGGTTGTCGGATTGTGGGCACCCTTTATGCTCAACGCGATCAGTTTTATCTTTGTGATCGGCGTCTTGATCTGGTGGAAAGCCGGCTCCGGTGAGGCCCGAGCCCTACCGGCAGAGCGTTTCACCGGCGCCATCCGAGCCGGGCTGCGCTACACCAGAGAAAGCGGGCCGGTGCGAAATACGCTTTATCGGGCGATTGGTTTTTTCCTCTTTGCGACCTGCTATTGGGCATTGCTGCCCCTGATTGCCAGAGATTTACTCAAAGGGGGGCCGTCTTATTACGGGCTATTGCTCGCCAGCATTGGCGGCGGCGCGGTACTGGCGGCCCTTGGTCTGCCAAAACTCAAAAAGATTTTAGGACCAAATAAAGTTGTCGCTACGGGCTCCGCCGGAACCGCTTTGGTGTTGGTTATTTTCGCCATGTCTTCCAATCAGATTGCTGGTCTTGGGGCCAGTATGCTGGCCGGCGCTTCTTGGCTCGCGGTACTTTCAAGTCTCAATGTATCCACCCAACTGGCCTTGCCGGAATGGGTGCGGGCCCGCGGCCTCTCGATGCTGCTGACGGTTTATTTTGGCGCCATGGCTGGCGGCAGTGTGATTTGGGGCAACATCGCCGGGCAAATTGGTGTGCCCACCACCCTACTCATTGCTGCGGGCGGCGCGGCGTTGGCTATTCCGATCACGTGGCGCTGGAAAATTATTGCCGATCCCAGCATTGATCTGACACCCAGCTTTCATTGGCCCGTGCCGGTGATGGCGAGCGAGATTGAAGAGGACCGGGGACCCGTCATGGTCACGGTTGAATACCAAATTGATCCAAAAAACCGCGAGGCCTTCCAATCTGCGATGGAAAATTACGGCCATACCCGCCGACGGGACGGCGCTTTTTCCTGGGGCATTTTCGAAGACGTTTCAGCGCCTGGACGCTTTCTCGAATATTTCCTGGTCGATTCCTGGCTTGAGCATGAGCGCCAGCACCACCGGGTCACCGAGGCTGACATCGAGATTGAAAAACAAGTGATGCAATATCATCTGGGCGAAACCCGCCCCATCGCCCGACACCTCATCGCCCCGACGCCACCAAAAAGCCAATAGTCAGTTAGTAAACCACTTCGACGAAATAGAGGCCTTCGGGCGGGGCGGTTGGGCCGCCTTTACGGCGGTCGGCGGCTTCGAAGGCGCGCTTAAAATCATCGACCGACCATTTGCCTTCACCGACCAGTTTGAGCGAGCCGGCAAAGTTGCGGACTTGGTGATAGAGAAATGATTTCGCCCGGACATGGATATGGATCTCATCGCCCCAAATATCCTTAGCCTGCACAACCTCAATGGCATCCAGCGTTTTTACCGGGCCATCAGCCTGACATTCTGCGGCCCTAAATGTCGAGAAATCGTGATTGCCCAACAGCACCTGCGAGGCTTCGTGCATCGCCGCCATATCAAGCTTCACCGGCACCCACCAGACCCGGCCACGGTCCAAAGTGACGGGGCCGCGGCGGCTGACAATGCGGTAGACATAAGCGCGCTGCTGGGCTGAAAAGCGCGCATGAAAATCTTCACCGACGGCTTCTGCCGATAGCACGGAGACAGCAACATCTTTGAGATGATGGTTTAACGCATCACGGACGGTATCGCTGTCGGTGGCTTTTTCAATATCAAAATGGGCGATCTGAGCCAGCGCATGGACACCCGCATCTGTGCGGCCTGCGGCAAACACCGTCACGCGCTCGCTGCAAAATTTTTCAATCGCCTGTTCCAGGCATTGCTGAACACCGAGGCCATTTTTCTGGCGTTGCCAACCGACAAAGCCGGCGCCATCATATTCGATTGTCAGCTTGTAGCGCTGCATTAGCTGAGCCTGCTACCCGCAGGTATTTCAAAGCCCCGCAAAAAATCAGCCACTGCCATTGGCCCTTTACCCGCACGCTGCACCCGGGTGAGACGAAGCGCGCCTTCGCCGCACGCAATGTTCAGCGCGTCGTCCAGGACCGCTCCAGGCTCACCACCCCCTTTGGCGAGCTCAGCCGTTATAATTTTGATGCGCTCGCCGTGATGTTCAAACCATGACCCTGGCCAAGGTGTGAAGGCCCGCACCAAACGTTCGATTTCCTCGGCTGAGTCAGACCAATCGATGTGACCTTCGGCGCGTTCTAATTTGGAAGCATAGGTGACACCGTCATCCGGCTGGGGCGTTGGCGACAAGGTTTTTGCCGCCAAGCCTTCAAGTGCTTCGACAATTAACTTGGTCCCCATTTCAGACAACGCATCGTGCAAGCTCTCGCCCGTTGTCTCGACTGTCAGAGGCACCTGATCGATGAGCAACATAGCGCCGGTGTCCAGACCTTCATCCATTTGCATGATGGTGACACCGCTCCTCTCATCGCCGGCCAAAATCGCGCGCTGGATCGGCGCCGCGCCCCGCCACCTTGGCAGCAATGACGCGTGAATGTTCACGCACCCCAATCGTGGCGCATCAAGAATAGCTTTCGGCAGGATCAAGCCATAAGCGACAACCACCGCACAATCGAGATCGAGGGCAGCAAAGGCCGCCTGTTCATTCTCTGACTTCAGGCTTTTAGGTGTGCGAACTTCAATGCCAAGCGCTTCTGCTTTGGCATGAACCGGCGTGAGCTTTTCTTTCTGCCCGCGCCCCGCTGCCCGGGGAGGCTGCGCGTAAACGCAAACAACCTCATGACCCGCCGCAATCAACGCTTCCAGCACCGGCACCGAGAAATCTGGTGTCCCCATAAATGCGAGACGAAGTTTTGCAGCCATGGCTTTAGGCCTCTAATTTTTCTGGCGGTAGCGAGGCTTTATATTTTTTGAGCTTGCGAATAATGAGGTCGCGCCGGAGCTTGGAGAGATGATCAACAAATAACACGCCGTCCAAATGGTCCATTTCATGCTGGATGCAGGTCGCCAAAATTCCGCTGGCTTCAATCTCCTGCGGCTGGCCTGTCAAATCCAAAAAACTGACGCGAATTTTCTCCGGCCGGGTTACTTGGGCGTAATGTTCAGGCAGCGACAGACAACCCTCCTCATAATCGAGCAGTTCATCCGAGGCCCAGCTGATCTCCGGATTAATCATCTGGTAGGGATGTGGTTCATCTTCGCCTTTAGCAACATCAACGACGATCAGGCGCTTAGGAACACCTACTTGCGGGGCGGCGAGGCCAATACCGGGCGCATCATACATGGTCTCCAGCATATCTGCTGCGAGTTTGCGGAGGTCCTTCGTCACCTCTTCGACGGCCTCACATTTGATTTTCAAACGGGGGTCGGGCGCGACAATTATAGGTAAAAGTGCCATGATTCGGGTGTGTTTCCTTTAAATCTTCGTTGGAAATAGGACAAGCGGGCACTCCCGTCAAGATAACCCGTCAAGATAACCGGGGCTTTCGGTAACTTGATTGCTATTTAGGCGCCACTCGGGCTAGATTCAAATTCAGAAAATGGGGTGATGACAGACTTATGGGCATAAATTTTATACTGATCGTTTTGGTCGTGGTGCTGCTGATCGCGGTAATTTTTTTGTTTCTGAAAAGCGCCGGTAGTCAGGCCGAACTGAACAACCGCTTGGCGCAATTTGTTGATAATACTGAGCGCCACAATCAAACGCTCGCAACCACGCAAGCTACCGCCCAGGCTGAGACCAAAGTGCGGATGGAGCAAAATCAGACCGCCATAGATAAACTCACCAAACAGCTCGGCGAAGGTCTCACTCAACAGACGGAAAAGACCGGCCAGACCTTGAAACAACTCCATGAACGTCTGGCGGTGATCGATACCGCGCAAAAAAAC
Source organism: Rhodospirillaceae bacterium (assembly GCA_018649725.1). Lineage (GTDB taxonomy): Bacteria > Pseudomonadota > Alphaproteobacteria > Rhodospirillales > UBA2165 > TMED23. The sequence continues at coordinate 28,726 of JABIHH010000063.1, forward strand.
ATCACCGGGCTTTCCGAACAAATGGTCGGCTTGCAGGATATCTTGTCTAACAAACAAGCCCGCGGTGCGTTTGGCGAAATCCAGCTCAATGATCTCGTAACCTCGATCCTGCCGCCCTCGGCTTATGGCTTTCAGGTGACACTCACCAACGGCAAGCGGGCCGATTGCGTGCTTGATCTCCCCAACCCCCCCGGGCCGATTGTGATCGATTCTAAGTTTCCGCTTGAGGCTTATCATGAGCTTCGCAATGCCCAAGACGAGGCCGATCAAAAAGTGGCGCTACGGGCACTTGGGGCAGCGATCCTCAAACACATCCAAGATATTAAGGAGAAATACATCATCCCGGGCGAGACCGCCGAATCAGCCCTGATGTTTCTACCCTCCGAAGCCATCTATGCAGAACTGCATGCGAGCCTGCCGGATATCGTCGAGAAATCCTATCGCTCCAAGGTTTGGATTGTTTCCCCGACAACCCTAATGGCGACCCTCAATACCGTCCGCGCCGTGCTCAAAGATGTTCATATGCGAGAGCAAGCCAGCGTCATTCAAGCCGAGGTCCTAACCATGCTGGAAGACGTCAAACGCCTCGACGACCGGGTCGGCAAACTACATACCCATATGCGCCAAGCCGACAAAGACCTCACCGACATCACGACCTCGACCGGCAAAGTCATCAAACGCGGCGAACGCATCACCGAAATTGAAGTTGGCGAAGAGATCGATGCTGACGACATCGCCGCCACTGCGCAGCCTCAGGCGATTGAAGAGGGCTGAGCCTAACAGAACTTGCACCTGATAGCCCTCCCCCTTGATGGGGGAGGGTTGGGTGGGGGTGATTTAACTGGTTCCATAAATAAGCCCCCCTCCTTAATCCTCCCCCACGAGTGGGGAGGAAAATGCAGCTGGATTCTGGCCTTCGCCAGAATGACGGGCAATTTTAAAGCGTCGTATCCAGATCTTCGCGCACTTGGTCCAAATCTGCCTCGGATTGCACTTTAAACGGGGCGCTGTCTACCAGACAGACATCCATGCGGATGCCGGCGTCCAGCACGCGGAGGCTTTCGATGTTTTCTTCGAGCTCCCGGTCGGTCGGCGGCATGTTGACGAAGCGGTCGAGGGCGGCGCGTTTATAGGCGTAGATGGGGACGTGACGATAGAGCGGGCGGTCGCCGAGAATTTCGAGGTCGCGGGAGAAGTCGACGATGGTGCCGACTTTGGAACTTTTCATGACATAGACCATGCGGCCTTCATTCCAATCAACACTGGTTTTGACGATGGAGCGATCGTTAAGCTCATCCCCTTCAAGCGGACAGACCATGGTTGCCATACCAACTTCGCGGTCGACCAGGGCATACATCAAAGCGCGGATATATTTAGGCTCCAGCGTCGGCATGTCTTCGTGGACGTTGATGATGAGATCATGGGTATAAAAGCGGTCGAAGCGATTAACCGTTGCCTGAATGCGCTCAGCACCCGATTCGGTTTTGTAATTATGATTTTTCGGTAAATCTTCCGGGTTGGTTTTGACCGTATAGGCCCCGGCTTCGCCCAATTCTTCGGCAACGCTGTCATCGATGCAGTCGACAATGATGCTACCGATGCCGGCTTGTTTGACGCGCTTATAGGATTTCACCACCATCGCCTCGCCATTGACGTCGGCAAGCTGTCTTTTTGGCTCGCTGAGCTCGTTCAATTGCGAGGGGATAACGATGAGAGGGTTAAGGATCATGCCGGCAGGTAAATATTATTTCAGCTTACCAGCGAGCCGTAGCCGAAGCGCGTTCAATTTGATGAAGCCTTCCGCGTCTCTTTGATCATAGACCGTATCCTCTTCAAAGGTCGCGACATCTTCATCATAGAGACTGTTCGGCGATTTCCGGCCTTCGACAATGACGTTACCCTTATAGAGTCTCAACCGCACGGTGCCGGTTACGTTGGCTTGCGACTGGTCGATCGCGGCTTGCAGCATTTCGCGCTCGGGCGAGAACCAGAAACCGTTATAGACCAGCTCAGCGTAACGCGGCATCAACTCGTCTTTGAGATGAAGCGCGCCCTTATCCAGCACCAGGCTTTCAACCGCGCGTCTGGCTGGCAGTAATATCGTGCCGCCCGGCGTCTCATAAACGCCCCGGGACTTCATGCCGACAAAGCGGTTCTCAACAATATCGATCCGCCCGATGCCATTGGCTCCAGCGAGTTCGTTGAGCCGGGTCAGCAAATCGGCGGGGCTCAGTTTTTCGCCATTAACCGCGACCGGATCACCGGCTTCAAAATCAATCTCGATTGTCGTTGCTTCATCCGGTGCATTTTCCGGCGAGACCGAACGGGTGAACATGCTCTCATCCGGGCCGGTCCAGGGGTCTTCCAGCGCTTTGCCTTCATAGGAAATATGCAACAAATTGGCATCGGTTGAATAAGGTGGCTCACCCTCTTTGTCTTTTGGCACCTGAATTTGATGCTTCATGGCGTATTCGATTAGCTTGGTCCGGGAGTTCAAATCCCATTCCCGCCACGGTGCGATAACCGTAATGTCTGGATTGAGGCCATAATAGCCGAGCTCAAAACGCACTTGATCGTTGCCCTTACCGGTCGCGCCATGCGAGACCGCATCGGCACCCACCTCTTTGGCAATTTCAATTTGCCGCTTGGCGATCAAGGGCCGGGCGATTGATGTGCCGAGCAAATAGACGCCTTCATAGACTGCGTTGGAGCGGAACATCGGAAAAACGTAGTCGCGGACAAATTCTTCCCGCAGATCTTCGATATAGATTTCCTTGATGCCCATCGCTTCGGCTTTGGCCCGGGCAGGTTCGATCTCTTCACCTTGGCCGAGATCAGCCGTGAAGGTCACAACCTCACAATTATATTCGTCTTGCAGCCAACGTAAAATTACAGAGGTATCCAGACCACCTGAATAGGCCAGCACCACTTTTTTAACGTCACCACTTTTCCTGCCGCTCGGCATAAGGCTCTTCCTTCATTTCAACAAATGTAACAATAGGCGGCGCAGTATAGGCAAAAGTCCCGTCACTTCAAGAATAAGCAGGGTTTTATGCGTTAATAAATTGCCACAGCCTTACTAGATAGAATAATTTTAGCATCTTTCTCTTATTAGTAATTCTACTAATTATTTTTATGTTGAATAGGTGATAAATTTGAGTTGAAATATAGGTCTCTCTATTGAGAGACAGATTGATTTGAGGACAAGGGTTTTGGCTAAAAAATCTGGTAAAAAATCGGCAAAGAAAAAGCCGGCAGGTGGATTCTTAGATCGGATTAAAAAAACCGTTGCTGGTGATGGTAATGGCGGCATGAACGGCGTCGTCGAAGATGACGGTATTGATCTGGAAACCGGCACCATTAAAGTCGATGATTCGCCCCCTGAAGTGGTAATTTCGACCGCTGAGGTCCTCCGTGAAAGCACCGAAAGCGAAAGCGACGTCGTACGCGGCAATGAAGGCAAAGTCTTTGTTATCGATTTAGGTCCGTTTTTCGAAGTAATGGGTACAGATCCTGCCAGCAAACTTGCCCGCTCTCTCATTACCTTTGGTGAAAACCTATTGGCCCGGATAATTGGTCGGAGCGGTACTTATACGCTGCATGGTGATACAGCTTTTCTGTTCCGCCTAACGGTTGACGATGTCGCAGGTTGGAAAATGGCATCAAAAATCGTCAATGAATTAGGGGTTCAATTCCTTAGAGACGGCTTTAAGCCGGAAGAGATTCTACCGGAAGTTTTGGCCATGGTTGATGAAAAAGATGCCTATGATGCCGATGGTAATATCAATGTCGAAAAAGCTCTGGAAGCACGCATCCCTTATATGGAGATAAAAATCGTCAAAGATGAAACTGGAGCTGAATGGTTCTACGAAGAGGGTTTCGATCCTGAAAAAAAGAAAGTTGATCCTGAGTGGCAGCATGACCCGAACGTTGATCCGGACGCCGAGTACAATCCCGAATGGGACGTCGATGCCGAAGCCATTCGATCGGCCACTTCACGGGTCGAGCGTGGCCAGGAACGCCGTAAATTAAAATTGAAAATCCAACCAGAGAAAAATCGCCGCAAAAATAACCATGGCCGCCGCGATTCGGATAATCCCAATACGTCTGTATGGTAGCGCCTACCTACCGATAATCGCACCTAATATTGCCGATATATCTTCCGGCACCGCATTACTGCGCCAAGCGACATGTTGGTCAGGCCGAACCAATAGAAGCTTGGCCTGATAAAGCTCCTGAGCAGCCGTTTTTTCTACGTCCACGACATTTAGCGGCATATTTAAATCACGCGCCACCTGTTCAATGGCGGTTGATTCTGGTGCCTCCGGTCCGATCCGCAATAGATTGAACCACGGTCCCAAAAGATCAAAAATACTGTCTTTGTCGCCGATCCAATAATGCGGCAACCGCCCGCCCGGTGTGGCAGAGGGAATATATTTAGCCGGGTCATCCGGCGGTGGCTGGGAGCCATCACTGACGATCAAGGGGGAGCCGTCATAGCGCGCGCCCAAAACAATACCGAGGCTCGCAAACTCTTCCTTAAAGCTCGCCAAATCAACCCGCAAGACATCGCGGGCGGCCTTGCCACGGCCACTGTCTTCCTCAATGAAATCTGGAAATTGCAGGCTGCCGATTTTATCGGCGTATTGGCCGGACGTCGCCGTATTGCGAACCCCGATCGGGCGGCGTTCGATCTCATAGCTGTCGATGAGGTTCTCACCGCCAAAGCCTTCAACCATTGCCGCCAACTTCCAGCCGATATTTGCTGCGTCATCAATGCCGGTGTTAAAGCCAAAGCCGCCCGACGGCGTAAACAAATGCACGGAATCGCCGGCCAAAACTACCCGGCCTTTCTGATAGTGGTCTGTCACCATCGCGAGCCCGGCCAGCCACTCCTGCACCGAGATAATTTCCACATCAATGGTTGCGCCGACCGCGATCCTAAATATCTCCTCGGCATCGACCTGATCAAAGGGCAGATCAGGCGGCACCTCTGATAACAACAGAAACTCATCATCGCCGTTGAGCGAAATAAAATCCGTGCGGCCTTCGGGGTTAATCGTCCAGTAATGCCAGGAATCTTTCATATTCCGCACTTCTTTGACCATCGGCGAGCGGGCATATATCGAGGCCATGCTGCCGTCATAAAAGCGATCACCGGTACTTTGACGACCTTCATATTTAAAGCCCAATTGCCGGCGGATCATGCCTTGCGCACCATCGCAGCCAGCCAAATAATCTGCGGTCACGGCCTCGGTTTCCCCTGAGCTGAGATTTTTAATCTCAGCCACAACTTGATCACCTTGATCTTCAAAGGACACCAGCTCCCAGCCAAAACGAATATCGGCTTGATCGAAACTTTCTGCGTGGCTCTTCATCACCGCTTCAAAATACATCTGGTTAGAGCGATGGATCGGCTCCGGCGTTAAGGTGGTCTCGCCCCAGGGTCCTGGATTGGACGTTTTCTCTTTCAAGGTCGGCATCGGGATGCGGCCAAGCTCATAGCCGGAAACGCGCGACACGTAGGTGCTGTCACAACTCGCATTTTCCGGCAGTCCCGTTTGCCGAATGACCGGCCCCGCCCCATAGCGGCGCAAATGTTCCATGGTCCGGCTGTTAATCGTACTGCCCTTGGGATGCTTCGGTGTTTCGGAGCGCGCATTCACCAACAGATGCGGTACGCCGCGGGTCGAAAGCTCCATTGACAAGCACAAACCGACCGGTCCGCCGCCGGAAATAAGTACGGGAAAATCAGATTTTGACATGTTACTCCGCTGCCGTTTGATCACGTTCCAATTGGTTGCTTAGCCAAGCCTCGATGATCGGCTCAAGGTTTTCATAAGGCTGATAGCCAACGGTCAAATAAGCATAACCGTTCTTGTCATTAACGACGACGGTGGGAAAGCCGGAGACGCCCAGACGCTGAGCAAATTGAAAATCCATTTGAGTTTGTTGCTTCATTTCATCGGATGAAAACAAAGTGGCAAACTCACCTCTGTCCAAACCAAAACCCTCTGCCAGATCAATCAGCACTTCGTCTTCGGTCACGTCCTGGTTTTCTGCATAAAATGCCGATTGAACATGGGTGAAAAAGTTGAGCGCTGTCGCATTGCCTTTTATTTCCCGAGCCGTCACTGCGGCCCGGCACGAAGCTTCGGTGTTATAGACAAAGTCGTCGCGCTCTAAGATATCAAACTTAAATGGCTGGCCGGAGCGCTCGCCGATCTCGTGCCAATGTTCGTCGAGAAACTTTTTACGCTCGGCATCCTGTGGCTCGGTCCAATCAGTATGGAGCCCACCAACGACCAGCGACGTCACTGCGCGGCCGGCGCATTGCTCTTCCAATTTTCGTTTGGTCGGCGCAAAGCCATAACACCAGGAACACATCGGATCACCGACATAGATCAATTCCTTATCGAGCGTCGTCATCATTTTATCCTTCATCGAAGAAAAATTTAGACCGCACTATGCCATTGCCGGATAGGTAAAGAAAGCCCGCCTCCTGGCCGTCACCTCAAATGAGCAAGAGGGCGGCTAGAGACGGGCTTAGGAGTAGGACAGATCCAACTGTCCCGGGGAACCAGGTTAGAAACTAATCGGTATTGCGCTCGATGATCGGAACCATTTGATCACCCCACGCACCATTGCCACCGTGATAACGGGACGCCCGCATCAACTCGACAGTGAGGCCGGCATCGGCTGCTCTTACAATCGCTTCGTTCAAACGATGCAAAGAATTGGCAACCATCCGAAGTGCACTATCTTGGCTACCAGAGAAACTGCTCTCTGGATCGGGCGGAGCGGGCTGGAAGCCGCTTTGGGCTTCCAGTTCATTTTCAGGTGTTTTTGCATCCATAACAATTCTCCTTTAAAAAGCTGGCTTAAGCAGCTTCTGAATTGAACTGATCAGATTCGGTAGATTCTGACATTGCCGTTGTTGAGCTTGAGCCACCCGTGATGGCCATCGAGACGGCATCAAAGTAGCCGGTGCCAACTTCACGCTGGTGACGGGTTGCGGTATAGCCATCTTCTTCACTGGCAAATTCAGCTTGTTGAAGTTCTGAGTAAGCCGCCATGCCGCGTTCACCATAGCCTTTGGCAAGTTCGAACATACCGTGGTTGAGCTGGTGGAAGCCGGCTAAGGTAACAAACTGGAACTTGTAGCCCATCGCACCCAATTCCTGTTGGAAGGTGGCAATGGTCTCTTTGTCCAAATTGGCTTCCCAGTTGAAGCTTGGGCTACAGTTATAAGCCAGCATCTTACCTGGGAATTTAGCGTGAATGGCGTCAGCGAATTGCCGCGCTTCATCGAGATTTGGCTTGGAAGTTTCCCACCACAACAAATCAGCATAAGGCGCATAAGCCAATTGACGAGCGATGCAGGCTTCAACACCGCCGGTGACATTGAAGAAGCCTTCAGGAGTGCGCTCTTCAGTCTCAATGAACGGACGATCGCGCTCATCAATATCGCTGGTCAACAGTTTCGCACTTTCCGCATCCGTCCGGGCAACAATCAAAGTAGGAACACCCATAACGTCAGCGGCCAAACGTGCCGCTGTCAGATTGCGGATATGTTGCTGGGTTGGGATCAGAACCTTGCCGCCCAAATGACCGCATTTCTTTTCAGAAGCCAATTGATCTTCAAAGTGAACAGCCGCCGCACCTGCTTCAATGAAAGCTTTGGTCAGCTCGAACGCGTTTAGGGGGCCACCAAAACCGGCTTCGGCATCCGCAACGATCGGCGCGAACCAATCGCGCTTGGCACCACCTTCAGAATGCTCGATCTGATCGGCACGTTGCAGGGTCTTATTAATCCGCTTAACCAATGCCGGAGCGGCATCAGCAGGATACAGACTTTGATCCGGATACATTGCACTTGCCGTATTGGAATCGGCGGCGACTTGCCAACCTGAGAGATAGATGGCTTTCAGGCCAGCGCGAACTTGTTGCATTGCCTGGTTGCCGGTCATGGCACCTAGGGAGTTGATATAGTCTTCCTTATGGAGAAGCTCCCAAAGTTTATTGGCGCCACGTTCCGCCAAGGTTTGTTGAACGACCACCGAGCCCCGCAGCTTTTCGACATCTGCCGGCGAATATGGCCGGTCGATACCATCGAACCGACCCTCAGGCGCTTGGGGGACCAGGTTGCTATAATTTTCTGTGTTGCTGCTTGTTGAGCTAGTCATGACCGGTTTTCCTTTCTTAAAAACCATCGTTTAAATAGATTTCATTAGAGTTTTATAAATCTTCACCTTTTGTGATGGACGCACTTTTTACTAAATCGAACTAAGAGTCTATAACTTGTTGTAATTAACGGGTATAATTGATACAGTTTTGTGACAATAATTTTGTCAAATTGTAATATTTGTAAATTTTTGAGTTTAAAGTAGGTCCCTATCCGATGGCCACACGTCCGCAGAAAGTCTTCGCTGGCACCCGCATCAGACGAATGCGCCGCGACCTCAATCTCACTCAGGCGCAAATGGCAGATGACCTTGGAATATCAACAAGTTATCTGAATTTGGTCGAGCGCAATCAACGGCCCTTAAGTGCGCAGTTGTTACTGAGATTAGCTGATGCTTATGACATTAATCTCAAAGAATTTTCCGGCGATGATAGCAGTCAGGCCGCCGCCTCCCTCAAAGAGGTGTTTTCGGACCCGATCTTCGAGGGACTTAATCTTTCCAACCATGAATTAACCGATTTGGTAGGCGCCAGCCCATCTGCCGCGCAATCTGTGGTGACACTTTACCGGGCTTACCGAGAAAGCCTGACCAATAATTCAGCCATGGCCGAGCAACTTGCCAGCCAGGAAGGCACATCGCAGACCGAAGCCTTACGCTTTCCCATCGAAGAGGTTCGCGACTACTTCCACGATACCAATAATCACTTTCCGGAACTTGAGAATGCGGCCGAAACATTATGGGCTGATGCTGAGCTAACGCTCGATGATCTCCACATTGGACTTCGTGATCATCTCAAAGCAGCCCATGATATTTCCGTCCGCATCATGCCGATTGATGTCTTGCCGGGGACAACGTGGCGCCTGGATCGCCATTCCCGGCGCCTCTTCCTTTCCGAGGTTCTCAACGCACCGTCGCGTACTTTTCAACTTGCGCTGCACGCGGGCCTTTTAGGGTATCGCGGTCTCATTGATGAAATGGTATCGCGCACCGGTCTGCAGGGGGATGAAGCCAAGCAGCTTTGTCGGCTCGGGCTCGCCAATTATTTCGCCGGTGCGGTGACCATGCCCTATGAGCGCTTTCAAACTGCTGCCGATAAATTGCGCTACGACATCGATCTCCTTTGTCAGCGCTTTAGTGCCAGCTATGAGCAGACCAGCCACCGCTTAACGACTTTACAGCGACCCGGCTCCAAGGGCGTGCCGTTTTTTTTCCTGCGAGTCGACCACGCCGGCAATATCTCCAAGCGCTTTAGCGCATCCGGTTTTCATTTTGCCCGTTTCGGCGGCACATGCCCGAGATGGAATATCCACGAAGCCTTTCGCACACCAGATAAAATCATCCCGCAGATTGTCGAAATGGAGGATGGCACGAGCTACTTCACAATCTCCAGAACGGTGCGTGGCATGGGGGCCGGCTACAAAATGCCAGAGCAGCAACTTGCCATCGGAATTGGCTGCAAGCTCGATTATGCCCGCCAGCTGGTTTATGCCGATGGCCTGGACCTCGCCGAAACCAGTGCAATTACGCCGATTGGCGTAAACTGTCGCCTGTGCATGCGCATGGACTGCAATCAGCGCGCCAATCCACCGCTCAACCGCCGGGTTGCGGTGGCAGAAAATCACCGCGGCCTGTCGCCGTTCACCTTTGCAGAACTCTAAATTTGCACCTAATAATGCGATTTTAAATTAGTATAAAAACAGTGATCGGAAATTTTAAATTTGACCCTCTCTATGTCGCTCTCTAGTTGTAAATACGTATATTTTTTAAGGCTTCCGATTGGTATAGTTCAGCGAGTAAAAAAGAGTATAGTTAAAAAATTCTAGCTTGAGGGTCCCGATATGACGGGAGATGAAGAAATGAAGTCGAGTCTACTTAAGAAAATCAAAGATTCCGTCATTGGTGAAGAAGAAAAAATCGACATTGATGGCGTTGATCTGGATAGCGGCACTATTATTATCGAAGAGACTGATCCGAGCGAGATCGTCAGTACTGGTGCCGTCCTGCGTGAAGGCTTTGATCATGAAACGGATATTTTCTTCAAAGGCTATACCGGCACTGTTTTCGTTTTAGACCTCAATCCCTTCTTTGAAGCGATCGGCACGACCTCGACTTCTAGAATAGGTGAAAGCCTTGTCACTTTTACGGACAATATTTTAACTCGGGAATTAGAGGGCGTTGGCTCGTTTAAGAACTACAGCAATGAGCAATTCTTTTTCCGGCTCAACAAAGATGATGCCGAAGGCTGGGTTATGGCGGCCAAAGCGGTCAATGCGGTTGGCGAACATTTTCTCCGCGATTCTTATGAAGCCGATGACATGATTTCAGAATTATTGGCGGCGGTTAATCCGGAAGATCTTAAGGGTGCCGATGGTGTTTTTGATGGTGCCAAGGCGCTGGAAAATAAAATGACTTTTGGTTCCATCGCGGAAGCCATTAAGAAAACGGTAGAGCCCCTTTGGGAAACACTGAAGCACAATGGCGTTAAGCATGTTGCAAGTACTGAATGGGAAACCGAAACCAAAGATATGCGCGATGCGCTTGAAAAAGTCGAACGCGGCCCTGATCGCCGCCAAAAATTAATCAAAGCGCCGGCTCATATGGAACGCCGTAAAACCACCGGTCGCCGTGACATCGACAATCCGAACAAGTCAGTCTGGTAGAAAATTTCAATCAAAATGAAAGGCGTTTAGCTCTTGAGAGTTGAACGTCTTTTTTTTATGAAAACTCGCGATTTTTTTGCTCAATGAGCAGTTTGTAGGCTATTGAGAGCGCCGTAATACCTATCGCCATTCCTGCATAAGTTATAATAAATAGGGCCAGATTCGACAGCAAGTTCTGGGTTAAATCACCTACAATGCTCAATGAATTTGCTGCACCGGTTATTAACATTCCAGCAATTTTATCAAAAACACCCGTGGCAATACTTGTAAATATCAATATGCCCACGAGTCTCCAGCCATTACCCCTCGTCAAATCCCAAATTCCCGGCAAATCCATTTTGTGATCAACAGCCGATGCCGGTAGCCAAAGTGAAAAACGGGCATAACACAAAATTAAAATTGCAATATTTGCAGGCATTAGAATTATGCCCAAGGGTGGTATCGCCGCGGACGTAATTCCAGTAATAAAAAAACCACCTATAATCACTGGGACCAAAAGCAACAACATTTTAAGGCTTGCCCATAAGAAAACCCAGTGCCGGTGTTGCCAGCGATAACACGCCCCAATAGTAATTTTTTCATTTGGGATTAGGTAACTGCGGTGCCAAGCAACCGTATAAAGTGGAAAAATTATTAAGGTTGTTAAAAGGGTGATTAACACCAGCTCGATAGACCAAAATTCACCTGCTCCGGCTGATTTAAGTGTCGGAGAATAGTAATTCAAAAATGTTTTTGGACCGATAAGCGTAAATAAAACTGCCGAAATGACGACGGGTGGTAACGCGAGAAAGTAAAACTGAATGCGGTGCCGCCAAAAAAATTTAAATGCTAAACCAATTGTCGCAAATACCGGTAATTTCATCCTATCCACACATTACGCTAAGCCACTGGTTGTTCAGATTTATTCTCTGAAAACTTCCTGGCCTTCTCACTCGCTGATTTCAGCTGACCGCAAGCCGCCATGATGTCGCGGCCGCGCGGCATACGAATCGGTGCAGAAAGGCCGCGCTCGTTCAAAATTTCAGAGAACTGCTTGATCTTGTGATGTGACGAGCACTCATACTCGACGCCTGGCCATTTATTAAACGGAATCAGATTGATCTTGGCGGGGATGTCTTTCAGCAGGCGGGCGAGCTCTTTGGCATCAGCCGCCGAATCGTTCAAGCCATCCAGCATGACATATTCAAAGGTGATACGGCGGGCATTGCTGGAGCCGGGATATTTCCGGCATGCCTCAAGCAATTCTTTGATCGGATATTTCTTGTTGATCGGCACCAGAATGTCACGAAGCTCATCTCTGACGGCATGCAGTGAGACCGCGAGACCGACACCCAACTCCTCGCCGCAGCGCTCCATCATCGGCACCACGCCTGAGGTCGAAAGCGTGATTTTACGCCGGGACATCGAAATACCTTCCTCATCCATAATGATTTTGAGCGCTTTCGAGACTTCTTCATAATTATAGAGCGGCTCGCCCATACCCATCATGACGATATTAGTGAAATGGCGATCGTGACCATCCGACGGCCATTCATCGTAAGTATCCCGGGCAACCATTATTTGGCCGACAATCTCGGCGGCCGTCAGATTACGCACCAGCTTTTGTGTGCCAGTATGACAGAAAGAGCAGGTCAGCGTGCAGCCGACTTGCGATGAGAGACACAAGGCACCCCGGCCTTCTTCAGGAATAAAGACCGTTTCCACTTCGTTGCGATCTTGCGTCCGGAGCAGCCATTTCCGGGTCGTGTCCTCTGACAATTGTTCGGTGACGACTTCCGGTTTCAGCAACACATAGGTCTCTTTGAGCTTTTCGCGGAGCGGCTTGCCGAGCGAGGTCATTTGATCGAAATCCATTTCACCCTGATGATAGATCCAATGCCAGAGCTGCTTGGTGCGAAAGGCCTTCTCGCCCATGCCGACAAGCTCAGCTTCGAGCTCTTCGCGGGAGAAACCAATAAGATTTTTCTTTGCCATAATTTATTTTACACCACAGGCCTTGCCGATGGCTTTGTAAGCCGCAGTGAAGCCGCTTAAGGAATAGGTGTCTTCAGTTTTGGTGCCGCGCTTCGAAAAGCCGGTCACGATCATCGATTTGCCACGAATCATCATCCGAGAGATTGAGCGGTCGGCCTTGGCATCATGCGCCCAAGCTGTGCCGCGATCGGTAAAGAGCTTAAAGACCTGGCCATCGATATTAACGATCACTTCGCTGTCTTGGCGATAGACATAGCCGGCGCGGAGCTCAATTACGTCGCGGGTTTTTTCAGCCGGGCGATGGGTAACCAAAAGATAGGTATTGCCGCGCGATTTATATTTACCGGTTTCTTTTTTCGGCACGCTCGCAATATAGCAGGTCTTAGCTTTGCCTTTGCCATCCGAGAACGCACTCCAATCACCAAAATTATTGATCAGCGTTTGAGCCTCGGCTCCGCCGGTCAGCGAAAACACCAAACTCGAAAAAATTATCCCAAATACTTTCATCATTCTTCTTCATTTCCGTAATGTGTCTCAGGCGGCGTATCCAAATATTTATACATTTGAGTCCGCAAGACCGGGCCACCATGGGCGTGCTCGGGCAGTGCTTCCGGCTCGGCGCCTGGCATTACCGGGCGCCTGGCAAACTTACCCAGCGACTTTACCCGATCATACATGACAATGGCACCGGCAAGTCCAACATTGATACAGAATTTTGTCGGAATTTTGATCGTATAGGCACATTTCTCAATCATTTCTGGTGATAGTGAGCCCCGTTCCGGTCCTAGAATATAAGCGGCTTGGCGGGGGTGGCGAAAACTTGGCAGATCTACAGCGTCCTCGATCAGCTCAATGCCAACCAACTCACAGCCTTCCGGCAGGACCATGTCATTGATTGTCGGAAAACTATAAAATGGCACATGAGCCGGCGCATCCGACGTGTCAGTCTGACCACCGCTGCGCCGCGAATAGTTAGCATTAACGGTAAACATAAAATCCGCACCAAAAGCATGGGCCGAGCGAAACAGGCTTCCCACATTCATAGGTTTTGAAATTCTTTCCGCGCCAATGCCGAAATAACCGCGCACAACTTTCTCCATCGCAAATAATTTAAGTGTAATTGGCCTCAAAATTAGTCAAAATCAACCGATAATATAGACCGAGTAACGGTATAACCTAACTTCGTTAAAAGAATACAACTGGAAAGCTCGACGACATGTGGGAAAGAAGAATAAGAATGTGGTCGGGGATTATCGTTGCCTGCTATGTTATTCCCCATGTTATCAACCACGCGCTTGGCCTAATTTCCTACGAAACTATGGAAACCATGCGCTATGGCATGAAGGTTATCTGGGGGCCACCGATTGGTGCAACACTCCTGGCGCTCGCCTTCCTGACCCATTTTTTCTCGGCGTTAATTTCGCTCTATCGACGCAGTTCGCTGAGAATGCCGCTTTGGGAAGCAGCCCAAATTGCTCTCGGCATCCTGATTTTCCCAATGATTCTCATTCATGTTATTGGTTCAGGCATTGCCGGTTCCATCATTGATTTTGATGTCACCTATGAATATATGATCACGGTGCTTTGGATAGCCAAACCTCTGCGTGGACTTCAACAAAGCTTTATGCTGATTATTGTATGGGGCCATTTATGGGTTGGCTTGCATTTTTGGCTACGCCTCAAATCCTGGTATCAAAAATGGTTCACCCTCATTTACGCCTTTGCCATCGTGACGCCCGTTCTGGCTTTATTGGGTTTCGCTCGAATTGGTCGGCAGTTGGAGCAAACCGCGGCAAATGACCCCGCATTTCTTACCCGCGTCTTTAAACCGGTGAACGACTATGGTGCAGAAAGTCTGAGCAATCTCCTGGGCCTAGAATTTATTGGCTGGTATGTCTTTGGTGGATTGGTGATCTCAGTATTTATCGCCCGCTTTATCCGCCGCCTCTATCGCAATCGTCACGGTATCTACCGTCTTCACTTAACCAACAATATGACCCTCCGGGCACCCGTGGGACAAACAATCTTGGAGACTCTTCGTATTGCAGGTCTGCCACTCGCGTCAGTTTGCGGCGGGCGCGGACGTTGTACGACCTGCCGGGTTCATGTCGGAGAAGCTTATCACGACCTTCCCGCGCCGGAGGAGTTAGAACGCAAAGCCCTAATACGCGTGAACGCAGAACCCGAAGTTCGTCTCGCCTGCCAGGCAAGGCCGCGGCGCGATTTATCCATCACACCGCTACTTCCGCCAACCGCCACAGTGAGAGATGCCAATCGTCCGGGCGGCATTCAAGGCCGCGAGCAAAAAATCGCTGTTATGTTTATCGATCTTAGGGGGTCAACTAAATTGGGCGAAGAAAAGTTGCCCTATGACGTATTGTTTATTCTCAATCAGTTTTTTGCCGAAATGTCGGAAGCCTTAACCGAAACCGACGGGCATTATGCGCAGTTTTCCGGGGACGGTTTAATGGCGCTTTACGGACTTGAAACAGATGTCGATCAAGGTTGCCGAGATGCAATCCAAGGGGCCATCGCAATGGTGGATAAACTAGCTGCCCTGAACGAAAGGCTCGTCCAAGAAGTCAAAGAACCTTTACGAATGGGTATCGGAATTCATTGCGGCGAAGTCATCGTCGGTACCATGGGACCGCCAACAGCGCAAAATTTCTCGGCCATTGGTGACGACGTCAACGTGACGGCACGGCTTGAAAGCCTAACCAAAGAATATGGCGTTCCGTTGATTATTTCAAAGGCCGCAGCTACCTGCGCCGGTCTTGATGTGACAGGTTTGTCGCAACATCAAGCCGATGTTCGGGGCCGCGACGGTGACATTACGATTTACACCATCGCAGAGCCTGACAAGCTCATCAGCGATTTAGTTTCGAGCTAGATCTAACAAGAGCTATATTTACTCGGCGGCGGCTGCCGGCTCTGGTGCGGGCTCGGTTGGCTTTTCGTTGATCGGTAGATGCAACAGCGCAGCGACTATGCCGAGCACGACCGCAATCTGCCAGACAATGGTATAGGATCCGGTCGAATCGAACAGATAGCCGCCCAGTAAAATCGACGCAAACGATCCCAATTGGTGTGAACAAAAGACGATCCCGGCGAGAGTCGCGAGATATTTCAAACCGAAAAGCTGCCCAACCAAAGCATTCGTCAATGGCACGGTTGCCAGCCATAGGAAACCGATCAGGAAGCAGAACACCAGAACGGAGGTGACCGAAACCGGAAAGATTAAAAAGATCGAAATGACGATGGAGCGCAAGAAATACAACGTACTTAAAAGATACTTTTTACTGTATTTGTCGCCAAGATAACCAAACGTAAAGGTGCCGATTAAGTTGGTTATGCCGATCAGGCTGATGGCTGTACCAAACAACCAGGGCGGCATGTCATGAGATTTCAAGAAGGTCGGCAAATGCGCCATGACAAACATGACGTGAAAGCCGCAAACAAAAAAACCTGCTGTCAAATAGAGATAGCCAGAATGCTGGCGCGCCCGGTTAAGGATTTGCAGCAAGGTCTCGGCTTGCTGACGACCGGCTGAGTGATCCTCGGTCTTGCCTCTGAGGACATAAGCGAGCGGCACGATCAAGGAGATTAACACGCCGAGAATAAGCAATGCGTTCACCCAGCCAAACTGACTGATATTAAATTGGTTGAGCGGTGCCAGCAGAATTTGACCGCCGGTTCCGACCGAGCCGCCAATGCCAAAAAACAAAGTGCGCTTGCTTTCCGGCACATTGCGCGCAATTACCGAAAGCAGCACCGCCCAGGTTGTGCCTGACCCGGTGATACCAATTAGAATACCGGCACTGGCATGCAGCTCCCAAATTTGATCCGCATTGGCGAGCCAAAACAAACCCAGCGCCTGAAAGAACGCCGCAATCGCGATAACGCGGCCCGAGCCAAACTTATCGGCAATCGCGCCTACAAAAGGCTGCGTGATCCCCCAGATTAAATTTTGCAGTGCCAGCGAAAATGAAAAAGCTGAAATGCCGACACCAAAGGCTTGCGAAATCGGTGACTGAAACAGACCAAAACTCTGCCGCATGCCCATCGAGAACAACAGCACCATACTGCAGCAAAACACGATGAGGATCGCCCGGCTGGTAACTTTATCCTTATCGGCTTCATTAACGGCTTCTGGCACGACGTTCTCCTGAAACTATATTGTTTGTCCCCCAAACGATTACGCAAACTCTATCCGCCATTTGTCAGAAGCGCAAACGTGCCTATTTATCGGCCTCCTTAGGGACCATCATTAAATTAAGGAAGTTGTGAACACGTGTGAATTAAGTGACTTTCACTTAATTATTATTGTTTGAAATCAATGCTGTAGCTCGGTGAGATTTTCGAAATACTGCAAGGCGCCGGCATTGGCGAGGGCTTCTTTATTTTTAATGGGACGGCCTTCGATGATGTCGCGGACAGCGAGTTCGGTGATCTTGCCGGATTTGGTGCGCGGGATATCGGGCACAGCGATGATTTTTGCCGGTACGTGCCGGGTCGTGCAGTTCTCGCGGATGCGTTTGCGGATTGCGTCCTGGAGGTCTTCGGTAAGCTCGCGGCCGTCGCGCATGACGACAAACAGCACGACACGGGTATCACCGTCCCAGCTTTGACCAATGCAGAGACCTTCGATGACGTCATCGAATTGTTCCACTTCGCGGTAGATCTCAGCCGTGCCAATTCTGACGCCGCCCGGATTAAGCGTCGCGTCAGAGCGGCCATAGATGATCATACCACCCCGCTCGGTCAGCTCGACCCAATCGCCATGACACCAGACATTTGGGTACACGTCGAAATAAGCCGCTTGGTATTTTGCGCCGTCTTCATCAGCCCAAAAGCCAACCGGCATCGACGGGAAGGGTTTGGTGCAAACAAGATCGCCGGCCTCTTCGACGAGCGCGTTACCAGCGCCATCAAATACGTTAACCGCGAGGCCCATCGCGCGGGCTTGAATTTCGCCCCGCCAAACCGGGCCGACCGGATTGCCGAGCACAAAACAGCCGACAATATCCGTGCCGCCCGAAATTGAAGCCAGATGCATATCGGCTTTGATGTGTTCATAAACATAGTCAAAGCTTTCCGGCACTAAGGGCGAGCCGGTCGACATCATCGCTTTGAGCTTTGAGAGGTCATGAGTTTTAGCCGGCTCAAGCCCGGCCTTCTTTACCGCATCAATATATTTGGCCGAGGTGCCGAAATGCGTCATGGCTTCGGCTTCAGCAAAATCAAACACCGCATTACCGTCGGGATAAAATGGCGAGCCGTCATAGAGCAGCAAAGTTGCCTGACAGGCGAGGCCAGAGACCAGCCAGTTCCACATCATCCAGCCACAGGTCGTGAAATAAAACACCCGGTCACCCGGCTTCTCATCGCCATGCAAGAGATGCTCAGAGAGATGTTTCAGGAGCGTGCCGCCCGCGCCGTGGATAATACATTTCGGCTGACCTGTGGTGCCAGAGGAGTACATGATATAGAGCGGGTGGTTAAAGGGCAGCCGGTTGAAGTCAATATCCTGAGCTTCAAAGTCTTGGATAAAATCATCCCACATTATGGCCTTAGGCAGATCGGCAATTGGCGGGTTTAAACGTGAATATGGCACGACGATGGTCACCTCGACAGAGGGCAGTTGGCTCAAAATCTCGGTCGCTTTTTCGATAACATCGTGCGCTTTGCCGTTGTAGAAATAGCCATCACAGACGACGACCATCTTGGGCTCAATCTGGCCAAAGCGGTCCAATACGCCTTGCACGCCAAAATCCGGCGAACACGAAGACCAAATGGCGCCAATGCTGACAGCAGCCAACATCGCGATAATGGTCTCCGGCATATTGGGCATATAGCCGCCGACCCGGTCACCTTCTTGCAAGCCTGCCGCCCGCATCGCCTGGGCCAGACGAGAGACCGCGTCATAGAGCCCTTTGTGGCTAAGTCGGGTTTTTACCTGATCCTCGCCCCAGAAAACCAAGGCGTCTTTATCGTTGCGAATCCTGAGTAGATTTTCAGCATAATTGAGCCGAGCATCCGGAAACCACACGGCACCCGGCATCTGATCCGAATTTTCGAGCACGGTCTGGCCCCAGGTCTCGGCACTCACACCGGCAAAATCGATCAGCGACTGCCAGAAGCGTTCTTTTTGGTTGATTGAGAAATCATAGAGGCCCTGGAAATCTCCAATATCGACGTTCCAATCATCTTCGGTGGCCTCGATGAAAGCCGTGATGTTGGATTGCTGAATGCGCTCGGGTGAGGGTTGCCATAATATTTTTAAATCTGGATCGTTTTGGTCTATGGGCACGTTTACCTACCTGGTCATCTAAATTTCCGCCAATTATATCTCATATAACCGCTGACACCATCCTTAGATATATTCCGGGATAAGCTCCGGGATAAGTTCCGGCAAGTTGCTGGTTTTTAGCGGGCGTGTAGCGTAAACCAGAATAATGCCTCAATTAGAAATTATAAAAGAAAAATGGCTCACCCTACCCGGCACCATGCGCGGGGCGATCTGGATGTTGGCGTCAGGCGTGCTGTTTTCCGGCCTCGGCATGTCCATCCGGATGGCATCACGCGAAATTCCAACTTTCGAAGTGGTGTTTTTTAGGAATTTTATCAACCTGGTCATCATGCTGCCCTGGCTGTTCAAAATTGGCCTGGCCGGTTTAAGGACCGAGAGACTGGGTCTTCATTTTGTGCGCTCGACGAATGGTTTAATTTCGATGTTTTTTTGGTTCGCCGGATTTGCCGTGTTGCCTTTGGCAGAAGCCACCTCACTCGGCTTCACGGCGCCGCTTTTTGCCACTTTGGGCGCCGCGCTGATTTTGGGAGAGGTGGTTCGGCTCAGACGCTGGATTGCCTTATTGATCGGCTTTATCGGTACGCTCATTATTTTGCGTCCAGGTCTGCAAATCATCACCCCAGAATCGCTTTATATTCTTACCGGTGCTGTGTTTGTTGCAAGCACTATTTTAATGTTGAAGGTATTAAGCCGCACCGAATCGCCGACCACTATGGTGCTGTTTATGGCTCTGTTCTTAACGCCCTTGTCGTTCATCCCCGCACTTTTTGTCTGGGTGTGGCCGAGCCCCGAAGCCTGGTTTTGGCTGATCTGTGTCGGCGCCGCAGCGACCGGTGGACATTTATTGTTCAACCGCGCCTTCGCCGTAACGGATGTGACAGCTGTCTTGCCTTTCGATTACTGCCGCTTGATCTTCATGGCGATTATCAGCATCTATGTTTTCAATGAAGTGCCGGACATCTGGACCTGGATCGGCGGATCGGTGATTTTCGGCTCGACCGTCTATATTGCGCACCGGGAGGCAAAGAGTAGTCGCGATGCAGAAAAAGTCGCGACCACCAAATCCTCCGCCGAAGAAATGAGATGATACCATAATATGCTAAAGCGTTTTAAAACCTGGTTTCAAAAACTGCCGGTAAACATCCGGGGCGGGTTGTGGATGATATTTGCCGGTGTGTTTTTCACCTTTTTGGGGGTCATGATTCGCATGGCCAATAAAGAGGTTCATGTTCTGGAGATCGTATTTTTTCGCTACTTCATCAGCTTGCTCATCATGGCACCCTGGATGATGCGGCTCGGCTTAAACGGGCTCAAAGGTAAAAACATAAAACTGCTCTTTGCCCGTAGTGTGTCGAGCTATATGGGAGCGATGCTGTGGTTTGCCTCAATCATCTATTTGCCCTTGGCTGAAGCAACTGCGCTCGGCTATACAACGCCGCTGTTTGCCACTTTGGGGGCCGTTTTGTTTCTCGACGAGGTTGTGCGCAAACGCCGCTGGTGGGCTTTGTTTGCAGGCTTTGCTGGCACCATGATCATTCTCCGACCCGGCTTTGAGGCGATCACGCTGCCGGCGCTCTATGCCATCGGTGGAGCCATTTTTATTGCCACTTCAGCGCTTTTGGTAAAAGTTCTGAACCGCACCGACTCGCCCGATACGATCGTGCTTTATATGGCGGTGTTTTCGACGCCACTTTCCTTGGTGGCCGCGCTTTTCGTCTGGGTCACACCGTCTCTCGAGACGCTTTTTTGGCTGACTGGCATCGGCCTTTTCTCGACGCTGGCACATCTCGCTTACACGCGCTCTTTCGCCATTGCCGATGCCTCGGTGGTCTTGCCCTATGATTACATTCGCTTGTTGATGGTCGCTGCTGTCGGCTTCGGCATCTACGGTGAAGTACCAGATATCTGGACATGGGTCGGTGCTGGCGTCATTATTGGCTCAGCCTTTTACATTGCCAGACGCGAAGCAATCGCTGCCAAGAAAAAGCCAGGCCAGAAAACCGCCCCGTCTTCCCTACAGTAAGGCTTTTACACGTTGCCGCAAATTCGGCACGAGCTCGGCCTCAAACCAGGCATTTTTCTTAAGCCATCCTGTCGTCCGCCAGGAAGGATGCGGCGTCGGTATAAAATCAGGTCCAAACTCCGGCCACTGGCGCACCGTCTCAGTGAGCGTCTTTTTCTTCGTCGATTTGAGATAATAATTTTGCGCATACATCCCGACCAAAAGTGTCAACTTAATATTGGGCAAAGCAGCCAATAGAAGGTCATGCCAGGCCAGCGCACATTCCGGGCGCGGTGGTTTGTCACCTCCTTTTTCAAGCCGACCGGGATAACAAAAACCCATCGGCACAATGGCTATTTTCGCTGCGTCGTAAAAAACATCACGTTCTACCTGCATCCAATCTCGCAAGCGATCTCCCGATGGATCATTCCAAGGAATGCCCGTTTCATGAACTTTGGTGCCGGGCGCTTGACCAATGATGAGTATTTTTGCCGCTGGATTTACTTGCACGACCGGGCGTGGGCCAAGTGGCAAATTGTCAGCGCAAATATTACATTCTTGAACGTCTTTAAGTGTTTTGGCGAACGAGACCATTGGTCAATAATTCCTCTACATAAGACGGAATCAAATCGCTTGCCCGGCCGTAGCGAGCCTCGGCAAAAAACGTTGCGCCCTCGGAAGGCTCTAAATTCAGCTCAATGGTATGGGTATCAGCATTGCCGCCAGCAAGTTGAACAAAACCCGCTGCCGGATAGACATTGCCAGATGTGCCGATTGAGATAAACAAAGTACAGCGATCGAGTAGGCTGTGGATGCGCTCCATCTCCAACGGCATTTCGCCAAACCAGACAACGTGCGGGCGAAGTGTGTTGATCTCTCCACAATCCGGGCAGGCCTCGCCCTGGCCGAGATCTCCCCCGCAGATTGACACTTCCCCACAATCCCCGCAGCGCGCTTTTAATATTTCGCCGTGCATGTGGATCAGATTTTCAGAGCCTGCCGCCTCATGGAGGTTATCAATATTCTGCGTCACAATGGAGACGCTACCGCCGGTCACCGAGGGCCACTCTTTTTCCAGCAGGGCCAAAGCAGCATGGGCGGCATTGGGCTTAATGTCACCGTCGAAATGTCTCCGACGCCGCATATTGTAGAATTCCTGAACCCTCTCTGGGTCGCGGGCATAGGCTTCGGGCGTTGCAACATCTTCGATGCGGACTTTGGACCACAGTCCTCCCTTGTCGCGAAACGTATCGAGGCCGGATTCCTGGCTGATACCTGCACCGGTTAAAATAACAATGTTTTGTTTGCTCTCTTCCATATAGACTAAGGTCTAGAAGGAGGCGTTTTTGGTCAAGGTTCTTTTTATCTGCACCGGCAATATTTGTCGCTCACCGACCGCCGAGGGCGTGTTCCGTGCCTTGGTGCAGGAAAATCAACTAGAGCAGGAGATCGAGATCGATTCCGTTGGTACCGGATCCTGGCACGTCGGCAATCCGCCGGATCCGCGCTCCCAAGAGGCCGCGGCCAAACGCGGTTTTGATCTCTCTTATATGCGCGCCCGACTGATTGACAGCCAAGACATCTTAAATTCTGACTATTTGATTGCAATGGATGCCACCAATGTGGAGAGCCTCCATTTGATAGTGCCAGCGAAAATGCGAGGCAAGCTGTCGCGGTTTTTGGAATTCGTCCCCAAGCTCGGGCAGAAAGATGTCCCCGATCCCTATTATGATGGCGGAGCGGGCTTTGACCTGGTGCTCGATTTGATCGAAGAGGCCTCACAGGGGTTGTTGAGGCATATTCAAAAATCGGATCTTTGAGATGCCGCCCGATCTGAACGCGACAATCGCTGAACTTATCGGCCAGGAGCCGCTGGAAATAACGCCTTTGACCGGCGGCAGTGTTGCCGAGGTCTACAAGGTCACGTTCACAGATCGCCCGACATTGGTTGCTAAGCTCGGGGAGGGTCTCGAATTAGAGGCCCGGATGCTCGGCTATCTTGGCGAAAAGTCCAACCTACCGGTGCCAGAGGTCCTTCACACTTCAGACGAGCTGTTGCTGATGAGCTATATTTCTTCCCGCAGCAGTCTGTCTGCAGCCAGCCAGACCCACGCCGCTGATCTGCTGACGGAGCTTCACAGTATCACGGCCCCGCAATTTGGCTTCGCATGGGACAGCGTGATCGGCGGTCTGGCCCAACCCAATCCGACGACTGATAATTGGTGTGAATTCTTCCGAGATCATCGTCTGCTCTATATGGCCGGGCAAGCTCACCGCCAGGGACGGTTGCCGGACGCTGTGCTGGGCCGGATAGAAGAATTCTGTGGGCACCTCAGTGACTGGATTCCCGGCAGCGCCCAGCCATCGTTGATTCATGGTGATATGTGGGGCGGCAACATTCTTTGTCAGGGCGATAAAGTCGCAGGCTTTGTCGATCCGGCGATCTATTTTGCCGACGCTGAAATTGAGCTCGCTTTCTCAACCCTGTTTTCAACCTTCGGCGAGGCTTTTTTCGCGCGCTATCAGGAGCACCGCCCGATTGCGCCAGGGTTTTTTGAAGAGCGCCGCGATATCTATAATCTCTATCCGCTATTGGTTCATGTAAATTTATTTGGCGGCTCATACATCACCTCGGTCGAGACCACGCTAAAACGGTTTGGCTACTAGACGCTTGCTATTGAGCACTTGATCAGTAATCTGGCGGCGGCTTAAAACTTTCAGGTTAAATCTAAATGTCGGACACCGCCGCCCAATCTGTTGAGCAATCCTGGCTCGCTTATTTCCCAACAACTTTTTTTGGTGCCGTTATGGGCATTTCTGGCCTCGGCCTTGCGTGGCGGCAAGCTGAAGTAAGTCTGGGTTGGTCAGATTTACCGGGCGATGCGATTTTACTGATCGGGGCGGCGATCCTTATCCTCGCCACACCTCTTTATCTAATCAAGATCCTGCGCCTGCCAGAGGCCTTTCAACGCGATGTTGACCACCCGGTTAAAAGTGCTTTTTTATCTGCCTTTCCGGTTGGACTTAGCCTCCAAGTATCAGCTCTGGCACCCTTGCATATGGAAGCGGCGACCCTGCTCTGGCTTTTTGCCGCACCGGCCAGCCTGCTGGTTAATTTTTTCGTGTTTTCACGTTGGTATCTAATCGGCGAAGGGACGGCCCGGATAAATGCACTCTGGATGATCCCGGCAGCCGGTAGTTTTCTAATTGCACTCGCGGGCCAGCAAGTGGGTTTCAATGAGGCGGCCTGGTTTTTCTTTGCCATCGGCGTGGTCTTTGGCGGCAGTATACTCATCATCACTATCTACCGCTATATCTCAGAACCACGCCTGCCAGACCCGGTCGTGCCAACCTATTTTGTGCCCCTCGTGCCGCCCGGACTGATGTCGATCATTTACCCGATGATCACAAATTGGCAGCCCGGCGATGACATATCGAGCTTCGTCCGCATCACCTTTTATTTCTCGCTTTTCATCTTCTTGTTCAATCTGTCGATGATTAAGATTTTCTGGCGACTGAAATTCTCCATGGGCTGGTGGGCCTACACCTTCCCCTTGGATACGATCTCCATCGCACTGCTCGCTTACGGCACGGCGACTAAAAATGCATTCTTATTGCAATTTGGCGGCGGCGTCTTGGCGATTTCCACGATCCTAATTCTCTACATCCTGCTCCGCACCGTGGTTGAGATAACCCGCGGCACGGTGTTGGTGGCGGATTAAATCCGACGACGACCCAAAGCGGACATTTGCGGGTGAGTAGAGTTACCGACTCTTGCACCAGTGATCATTGCTGGTGACAAGCCGGTTTGGAATACGTGACCAAGGGTACGACCACCTTAAAAAAAAATAATTCCCTATCGCACTGCCGTCACGTCGATCTGAAAAAGAGCGCCGGGGCGCGTGATGGCAGGTAGCTGAACAAAAGTACTGACGGGTGGGTGAGTGACCAAATGAGGTGCATGCTTTTCATAATACTCAACCTCGACCTTGCGCATTGTTGGGTAGTCTTCGATATGGCGGAGCATCATCAGGGTCTTGACGATATTATCCATTGAACTTCCGGCCTCGGTTAATGTCTCGCGAACCTGATCAAGGGCAGCGATGATCTGACCTTCAACCGCCTCCGCCGGATCTCCACCATCACAGCCGGATAGAAACAGCAGATTGCCAGCCCCAACGCAGGCCGCTGCATTAGGCGTACCAGGGTAAAATTCAACTCGCCAATCTGGTGATGGAAGACCGCCAACGCCAATTGCCTCGACCTCTACCAAAAATTCCGGCCGCGGTAATTCATCGACGATAATAGCTGTGCTGGCAGGCATATTTCTGCCGATTTCCGGCACGTATTTCTCATAAAACGCGCGCTCCACCTCGCGATAGCGCTGCAACTCATTGAGGTCTTTGAGAAATACATTTGTTTTGACCACGCTGGCGAGAGAGCCGCCGGTCTCTTCCATGCCGATTTTAATTTTTTCCAGGACAATCTCACTTTGCTCGATGAAGTCCGAGGTTTCTATCTTGACCGTGTCATGATCCAATGCCTGGCAGCCTGACACGATCACCAGATTTCCCACCATTTGAGTACGGGCAAACTTCGCGTGCTCCTTCGGCACATGGGGATAGGCGAGTTCCTTACCACCCCAATATTCGGGATAATATTTGACGTTCCAATCAGGCGCATTGCGGTCGATCGCAGCAATAACTTCATATTCAACAAGATACTCGGGCCGTGCCAGCTCCGGCACGACCATCAAAGTTGCCGCCGGTGGTTTGCCGATTAGGTGCGGCGCATGTTTTTCGTAATATTCGGTCTCGGATTTACGCACGGCCTGATAGTCATCCAGGCTGCGTACCAGGAAAAAAGTTTTGACGATGTTTTCCATGGAACTACCGGCATCTTCCAAGGCCTTCCTGGCTTTATCAAGTGCCACAGTCACCTGATCGCCGGCATTGTCCGGGGCCGGTTGGCCGGAAAGCGTGTCCTGGCCGCCGCAGCCCGATACAAAAACGAGATTGCCGATGGCAATGCTTTGGGCGAATTTAGGATGTTCCTTTGGCACTTCCGGATAAGCCAGCCGTTTTCCTTCCCAGTAAGCCGGGTTATAGGTGATGTTCCAATCCATGTGTCCCCCTCCATCAAAATGAATTTACCTTCCATAGTAGGATACTTATGCACGAAACCCCACTAAAAGGTGACGTTTCAGAGGCAGCTACAAAGCGTCTGTTATACCCCCGAAAGCCGACATTCTTAGCCCAAACCGAAAACTCGCATTTTTGGCGAGGCTGGATTCTGACCGACGTCAGAATGACAGTGGGGTTGATAAAACTTAGGTGCCTGATCTTTACGTAAACAGCGTCAACACGCCAGTATAGCTGTAGAGGCGGTTGTTGGAAATTTCGCCATTGGCGTAGAGGCCGATGATGGGGATGTCGCCGAGGATGCTTTCGATGATTTGCATTTCGGCATTGGCTTCACCGAACATGTGCGGGCCGCGGGCGATGCAGGATATATAGATCCCACCTTTGATGTTGGTGCCTGAACGTTTCTTTAATCCAGCAACCATTTCAGCCAAATCTTTTTGCGCCGCATTGGCATCGCGGCTGACGAACATCAAATGGTCACCGTGTTCAACGGGGGCTGCTATTGCAATCACGCCTTCTTCGGGGTCAACGCCAATTAGATTGCGCACCACATAATCGCCGGTGTCAGAGCCAACCACCGGCAGCGCCGCATGAATGAAGCCGCCGACTTTTTGTAGATCGCGGGCGAGTATCTCGCCAATATCTTCTTGAAAAACCTCAACGGCTTTTTTGCCGTCTAGGCCAATGACAAAATTCTCGGCACATTCGGTGATTTCGTGGACCTCGCCGATCGGTCGGCAGCCTTGGCTGAGCGCGGTCGCCACCGTTATCTCTGGATTAAAGACGATGCCCGAGACGCCGCCGCCGGTGACCTCACCCGCAATATGATGCTTAGGCGTATCACTGATGGTCAAACCGCCAATAAGATAGCCTTCCGATTCAATCGCAATGTCGTCAATGATCTCGAGGACCTCTTCATTGGCGCAATCGGCATGCAAGAGGACTAAGGGCGGTCCGGTCATAAAATTATCGTTCACCGGATCGCTGTCATATTCCAGCGAATCTACCGCATCAATCGTCGGCAATATTTCGAACCCGTCTTCGGGCAGGGCGGCTGTCATAACTGCAATGGCCGGTACTTCGAAATATTCATGCGCGCCGGTGCTACCGAGCGCGCAAACGCCAAGCCCAGCACTGCCGACCCATTTATCGATCCCGGTCTCTTCTTTCAAAGCCTCCAGGATCGGAGCGAGGTAGGGCGCAATAACGTCCGTTACATAGACAAAGCCCAAATTGGCATTTGGATTATCGGCAAGCTCGTGCAGGCAATCAGTGAGGGTGGATTGCCAATCGACATTTTGGGCGTGCGCAGCTTGAAACATTAAACTTGGGTTTCCTAATAAACGAGCTCTATCTTACTAGCTTCATCACCATCGGCAATATGCGTTTTACAATTTCATCGACACCTTGGGCGTTGGGATGAATACCGTCCTGCTGGTTTAACCTAGGATTGGCAACAACGCCGGCCAGAAAAAAGGGATAAAGCGGGACGTCAAATTGCCGCGCGAGCTCTGGATAAATTTGATTAAATTCCCGGCCATACTCTTTACCGAGATTGGGCGGCGCCATCATACCGGCGATTAGCACACGGGTACCCTTGGCTTTTAGGCGGCGCAGGATTTCTGCGAGATTTTGCCGGGAGCTGGCAGGCTCAATACCGCGCAAGCCATCATTGGCACCAAGTTCCAGCAAGACGGCATCTGGTTTATCCGCCAAGGCCCAAGCCAGCCGTGCTTTGCCGCCAGCCGTGGTGTCGCCCGACACAGAAGATGAGATAATGCGAACGCTCAGACCCTTTTGTTTCAGCGCCTGGGATAGTTTTTCAGTAAACGAATCTGGCTGTTGCAAACCATAGCCCGCTGCCAAACTATCGCCAAAGACCATAAGTTTTACAGGCTCTGCCGCATATGATGGCAGCACCGCCCCACTCATCGCCGATAAAAAGATCGCGAGAATGACGCCTAAATGACAAAAACGCCTTGCCCGGTGGCGAGAAAGCCTTTTATGAACTAAATGAAAATGAACGGTCCAATACATCATGGGATAATATATGTCTGATCCGCAGCAAAATTCAAAGCAGATTTCCGAGCAAGTGTCCGGGAGGGGCAAATCTATTAATTTGCAGGATGTGCATTTGTCACTCACCAGCGACGCCGGCGAGGTTAATATTTTGCGCGGCATCTCGCTTGGTGTGGAAAGCGGTGAGGCAGTTGGTGTGATCGGGCCTTCCGGCGGCGGCAAGTCAACCATGATGATGGTGATCGCCGGATTAGAGCGGGCGTCCTCCGGCACGGTCGAGACGGCAGGATTTGATTTAACCAATTTAAATGAAGACGAACTGGCACTGTTCCGGCGCGACAATGTTGGCATTGTGTTTCAAGATTTTCACCTCATCCCAACCATGACGGCGCTCGAGAACGTTGCGGTGCCGCTGGAGTTTGCCGGTATTACTGATGCGCCCGAGCGCGCCCGCGATCGCCTTGATGCGGTCGGCCTCGATCATCGCCTAGCCCATTATCCCGGCCAGCTTTCCGGCGGGGAGCAACAGCGGGTCGCCCTGGCCCGCGCTTTCGCTGCCCGCCCGGCCATTCTACTAGCCGACGAGCCGACCGGAAATCTCGATGGTAAGACAGGCGGGGCCGTTATGGATTTGCTGTTCGAACTTCATGATACGGCGGGCACAACCATGATGTTGATCAGCCATGACCGCGTTTTGGCGGATCGGTGTGATCGCATTATTACTCTCGCAGACGGGCAAGTAACGGAAGGCGCAGAAGCTTAAATGAACAATGAGCTCTCCCTTGCCAGCAAATTTGCCCGCCGTGAGTTGCGCGGTGGCCTCAAAGGCTTTCGCATCTTTGTCGCCTGTTTGGCGTTAGGTGTGGCAGCAATTGCCGGGGTTGGCTCACTCTCGCAATCGATTGAGGCCGGGCTGCAACGGGATGGCAAAAAACTACTCGGCGGTGACGTTGCGTTGCGCTTACTCCATCGCCCGGCTGATGAAGAACACCTTCAGCATTTCAAAAGCAGTGCCACCTATTCTGAAGTCATTGAGATGCGCGCCATGGCCAAAAGCTCCGGCAGCCGTACGCTGGTTGAGTTAAAAGCGGTTGATGACGCCTATCCCCTGGTCGGCACCATGGCCTTAAAAAACGGGCTTAATTTACGATCAGCGCTGGCTCAAAAAGCGGGCGTCTGGGGGGCCGTCGCTGAGAGCAATTTGTTGGTCAAATTAAAACTCAAACTCGGCGACCAGGTGCAAATTGGCGAAAGCCGGTTTCGCCTGACCGGCATTGTCGAAAAAGAGCCGGACCGGGTTGCCAATGTGCTGAGCTTTGGCCCCCGGCTGATGATAGCCAGCCAAGGCCTAGCGGCAACAAAATTAGTACAGCCCGGCAGTCAGATCCGCTATCGCTATCGAGTGTCTCTTAAAGACGACCGAAGTGCGACAAACTGGATCGAGACTCTCAAAGAAAAATTTCCCAAAGCTGGATGGCGCATTCGCAACACCGAACAAGCAGCCCCTGGCCTGCAACGCTTCATTGATCGGATGACCTTGTTTTTGTCCTTTGTTGGACTGACAACATTATTGGTTGGCGGTGTTGGGGTCAGCAATGCGGTGGCAAGCTATCTCGACAGCAAGGTTAAAATCATCGCGACCTATAAATGTTTGGGTGCGGCGAGCTCGCTGGTTTTCCGAGTTTACTTTATCCAGATTGCCGCGCTCGCCGGATTGGGCGTGCTCATCGGTCTGATATTCGGCGCCATCCTGCCGACCGTTGCCATCATTGGCTTAGAGGGTGTGTTGCCGGTTAATCCCGAGGCCGGGCTCTATCCTGTGCCGATAATTACGGCGGCAATATTTGGCATCCTCATCGCGCTGACCTTCGCGCTCTGGCCGTTGGCCCGGGCGCGGGAAATCCCGGCGGGAAATTTGTTTAGAGATAAAGTTCAGCCGGCCCATATCCGCCCGCAACGTAAATTTCTGTTTGCTGTCATTTTAGGCGGGCTTGCGTTGGCAGCGCTCACCATCGCCACCGCCAATGATCACTGGTTTGCGATTTGGTTTGTTTTGGGGACCGGGCTTGCCTTGGTTTTATTGCGGGGCTCAGCCTCTTTGATGACCCGGTGGGCCCGAAAAGTTACCGGCATTCGCAATACCGAGCTGCGCCTCGCCCTCGCTAATTTACACCGCCCTGGGGCCGTGACCTCCAGCATTGTGCTCTCACTCGGCCTTGGCCTGACGGTCTTGATCGCCATCGCTTTAATAGAGGGTAATCTCAGCCGCCAAG
Organism: Rhodospirillaceae bacterium; assembly: GCA_018649725.1. Taxonomy (GTDB): domain Bacteria; phylum Pseudomonadota; class Alphaproteobacteria; order Rhodospirillales; family UBA2165; genus TMED23. Next base: position 59,294 of record JABIHH010000063.1, read on the forward strand.
TAAACGAGCGCCTGCCGGTGATGGCGCCGGCATTTTTCTTTATTGATATTCAACCGGACCAAACTGCCCGTTTTGACCGGGCCGTAAATTCGGTGCCGGGCTCTGGTGACTATAAACGGGTCGCTTCGCTGAGGGGCCGCATTGTCAAAATTGCCGGCGTGCCGGTTGAGAAAGTCGATATCTCGCCCGGTGTGCAATGGGCAACCCGCGGCGACCGCGCACTTACTTATGCCGCAAGCCCTGCGGAGGGCACCGAGATCGTTGCCGGGAAATGGTGGCCGGCAGAATATAGCGGGCCGCCGGTGATATCTCTTGATGCCAATCTCGCCCGAGGCTTTGGCGTTGGCCTTGGCGATAGTTTGACGCTGAACATATTGGGCCGGGAGATTGAGGCCAAAATCACCTCACTCCGGAAAATTGATTGGCGGTCTTTGCGCTTTGATTTTGCCATTATTTTTGCCCCTGGCACCCTTAACAATGCGCCGCATAGCCATATCGCCGCCCTGCAAGCGCCAAAGGAACTCGAAGACAAGATCGAGAAAACCGTCAGTGATCGTTTTAATAATATCTCCATCATCCGGGTGCGCGAGGCGCTTCAAGCCGCGGCGACGATGTTGGACGGCATTGGCGCGGCCATTCGCTCAACTGCCGCGGTGACAATTTTAGGTGGCTCATTGGTTTTGGCAGGCGCGGTTGCAGCCGGCCGGCGGCGGCGGATTTATGATGCAGTGGTGTTTAAAGTTTTAGGGGCCACCCGGCGCACCATTCTCAAGGCCTTTTTGCTCGAATATGGCATGCTCGGCATTGCGACCTCGATCATTGCTGCGCTAATCGGCACGCTAACGGCCTGGGGGATTGTTGTGTTTCTGATGGATATGGCCTGGGTCTTTATCCCCGCTGCCGTCTGGACGACCGTCTCAATTTGCCTGATCGTCACGATGATTATCGGTTTTGCCGGCACCTGGCGGGCGCTGGGCCAAAAGGCCGCACCGCTTTTGCGCAATGAATAAGGCTTCTTAACCGTTTTGACCTTCGCGTTACATTACCAAGATTTAATGCAGTTTCACTTGATCTTAAGGCTCTTCCTGACATATTAAGGGCATAAGGTGCGAATTTAATAAATAAAAGGGAATATCATGGCTTTTGGACAAAATGACGACCAATCGATGCGGCTCTCCGGTGTTGCCCAAGCGCAAGAATCAGCGCTAGACGTTGGCCTGCGTCAACATATGCTCAAAGTATACAATTACATGACATCCGGTCTCCTATTGACTGGTATTGTTGCCTATGCCGGCGTTCAAATCCCGGCACTTTTGAACTTGATGTATGCCGCTGGACCGGGTGGCGCGCTACAGCCAACGATGTTTGCCTATATCGTTATGTTTTCACCGCTAGCCTTTATTTTGGTTTTGAATTTTGGCATCCAGCGTATGCAAGCTTCTACAGCGCAGTTGGTATTTTGGGCCTTTGCAGCGATCATGGGCCTTTCCATGACGCATTTGTTTTTGGTCTATACCGGCACAAGTATCACACGCGTGTTCTTTATCACCGCCGCGACGTTCGCCTCGATGAGTCTTTATGGCTACACCACCAAACGAGATCTGTCTAAATTCGGCTCCTTCCTAATGATGGGCCTGATCGGCATCATCATTGCTTCGGTGATTAATATATTCATGCAATCTTCTGCCATGCAGTTTGTGATCTCTGTCGTTGGCGTCTTGGTCTTTGTTGGCCTGACGGCACATGACACACAAAACATCAAACGCATGTATGTTGAAGGGGAGCATTCAGAAACCGCTTCCAAGAAAGCAATTATGGGCGCTTTAAGCCTTTATCTCGATTTCTTAAACCTCTTTATCATGTTGATGCATCTGCTGGGCGACCGCAGATAAAACAGCAAGAATAAAATTTCAAAAGCCCGGTTGTTGTTGCAGCCGGGCTTTTTTTTGCTTCAGAAATTACTTTAACCAGCTCAGATTATTCCACCGCGACAAGGCTTTAGACATAAAAAGAGATGTGATTTGCGAGCCAGATCAGCTACGCTTGGCTTCTCAAGCAAGGGATTCCTTAAATTGGCTGACACAATCTTAGTCGCTCCAAAATACAAAATCGATCTCAAAAGGGCTGCCGTTGATGTAAAGCGCCTGGCCGACGGCAATCTGATCCTGCGCTCGCCTTATGATCTTCCCCCCTCAAAGGAAAATATTGGCGATTGGCTGCGAAAATGGGCGGCCGCTGACCCGAAACGGCTGTTTTTAGCTAAGCGAGCCCAAACACAGGCACAATGGGATGAAATCACCTATGGCGACGCCCTCAAGCAAGTGCGCTCAATCGCCCAAGCTCTCGCCAGCCGGGAATTATCCCCTGTCAGACCGGTTTTGCTGATCTCTAAAAACGGTATTGATAATGCGCTGCTGCAATTGGCCGCGATGGATATCGGCGTGCCGGCCATTCATGTTAATCCGACACTGGCTTTAAAGCCTGAACAATTCGAAGGCTTCAAACACATTATTCAACAAACCACGCCGGGCCTGGTGTTTGCCGCCGAGGGCGCGCCTTTTGCGACCGCGCTCAAATATGCCGCGGATCAGGGGGCAGAGATTTTGCTGTCGAGCGATCCGGTTGCCGGGCTCCCGTCGACTGAATTTGGTAAAATCACCAAATCCTGGCGCAAGGGAGCGGCCGTCAAAGCGCGCGCCAAGAATACGCCAGAGACAATTGCCAAAGTGCATTATTCCGGCACTCAGCCGAGCGAAATGGTCGGTATTGTGACGACGCAGGTCACCATGTCGATCAATCAGGATGCCCTTGCTGTCGTTATTCCCCAGCTGGGCGCCCGCCCTCCGATCATTGTCGATGATGCGCCCTGGCATCACGCCAGCGGCGGCAATCTTATTTTCAATGCCGCTTTACGAAACGGCGGTACACTTTATATCGATCGCTTTGGGCCAGAAAACCAAAATGAAAACCAAAATGTAAATCAAAAGGGTGATGAGGGTGCAGCGCTTGAGACGCCGTCTCCTTCCATTCATTTTACCGAAGCCATGCCGTTTTATGGATTGGTCAGCCGATTGGAAGAAAATATCCTGCTCAGAAAGGCCTTTTTCCGTAATCTCGACCTCATTTGGATTGTGAATGGGACCATCAGCCATGAAATTAAGGGCCGTCTCCAAGCTCTGGCCCGCGAACAGACTGGCTTTGAAATTCCGATCCTTGCCAGTTTCAGCGGTGTCGGCACAGCCGCCATCAATACCGCCCTCTACTTTGAAAGCGATTCTGACGCAAATATCGGTCTACCGGTTCCGGGAACCTTTATTAAGCTGGTTAGAATTGGCGCTGAACAAGACGATAATTGGGGAATAATGGTCAATACGCCCGGCCTCAATCCGGCGATTTGGCAAAACGGCGGGCCGATTAAAGCCGAAACTGATGAAGACGGCTATTTCACCGTCTATGAGACCGTGCGCCTGATCGATCCAATGCGGCCCTTCAAGGGCATTGAGCGCCAAAGCCGCGTTACTGAAGCGTAACGACTTAGATTTAGGCTCAAGCGTTCAAAAAATCCATCGCCGCGTTCAATTGGCTCATACGCTGATGATTGCCATAATTGCTATCTGGATGATGAATGGTGGCCAGCATTCTGAACCGCGATCGGACCGCGCTGCGATCGGGCATTTCGGAGGGTGCAAACCCCAAAACATGGAGCGCATCAGCCCTGGAGGTCACGCCGCCGTTTAAAGGCGCAAATAACAGGACCGAAACGATTGCCTGGAGGCGCTCCATCTCCGCTTTCATTTCACCGTTCATCTTGGCATTGTCTTTGGCTGTGTCGGTAGCTGCGGCTTTTTGCTCTGCCTCAGCCTTTAGGGTCGCTTGGGCGGCTTTTTCTACTTTTTCGGTCTCAGGGTTGTGAATTTTGACCGAATGCTGCCCATCATCCAAAATAAGCGCCAAATTCAGCGCTCGTCTCACAATCGAAACGTCATAGCCGGGCGATAATCTGGCCTGCAAACGGGGCTTGCGCCGCCATGGACGTCCCTCTGACGGACCGGATTTTAAGACAGTTTCTTCGCGGTCTCCGGGGGGTGGGCCACCCGGATCGGGAAAGGTTTTGATGACATCCTCCGGGATGACCAAAAGGACCGAACGCGCTAGGTCAGCAACATTGACCGATCGCCTTTCAGCCAGCTTGGTAACCATATCTCTAAACACCGATGAGCAAGGAATTGTATAAGACTGTTTACGTGCTTTGGTTGTCATTCTTTATTCTTTGTGCTTTCAGAACGGTTTCAACATTTATCCCTCGGGGATCCGCCTCAATCGTTTCTGATACCCCCGGGGCCCTCAGCTAAATCTAGGTGTTGGGGGTAAACCCCCAAAAAGCACAGGACCTTGGGCACTATATATAGAGTTGCGTAACGAACTGTCAACTACCAATGTTGTTTTGTTGTTTTAGAGACATAATTTTTGCAATTTAGATCGCGAATTGCTCACATTAAACCTAAAGATACTTGACTTAACACATTGTTATTAAATGATTATTCCTATAGACAGAATTTAACTCACGCATCACCTGAGGCCGTTGAATTTTCGGTTGGATGCCGATCAGGTTATGGAATTCTAACGCCTAGATCTTCAGATTGCTTACAGTTTGTTACATAATCAATCCAAAATAGGGTGTTTTTGACTATATATGCCTACAAATGCAGTTTTAGGGTATATAATTTTAATAGGTTAGGCTGTACTTATAATGTATTAACTAAAGTTTAACTAAATAACCCATTGTTACTAAATAATATTTTTAAGAAATAGAGAAAACTACGCGTGTGGTTGCGTGATTTTTAATAAATTGGCAATAATCGCCGACAATTTGGCGAATCTGCGAACCGACACCCGCCGCCGTACTCTTTTAAGGAGAATTTTAAATTATTGTTTCTGCTCAACTTACCCGTTCTTTTCGACCGCCATGGCAGAAATTTAATTTCATTCCTGCTTCAATCCAATTTTTCTTTCTTGGGTTTTTATCGTAGAAATTTGGAACGACAAAACATGATTTTGACACTTTTTTAGATCCCATTTTTGTCAATCGAGGCGTCCTTGCATCCGCGATCATTTTTTGAAAAATAACCGTTACAGAATCGGAGTCTAAGCCGGCAGCGCAAATTGAATGAAATTATTAAACGATGTTTCTTTCGCCATCCTTGGCAATCCGACAAATGCAATTGTGCGCCGACCTTGCCTCGGGTTTAGCCCAAATGAGCTTATATAGTCATCATCCAAAAAGTCGACAAAACAGCTGTTTTCTTCTGACACGCGCCTAAGTTTTCCGCGCGTACAGGTTATTTTGTTTCGAAAACGAATTAAAATAGTTTATCGCCGGTTTTAGGCCTAAATTAGCGGGTATTCAGGGCTTTGGGCGGGTGTTGCTCAGCCGTTTATTGCGCCTTCTGGGCAAAGCGCAGCGCCATATATGGGGCCTTGTGCGTCTTCCTAAACCAAGACCGCACAGCCTTCCGCTGACGTCATATCATTTGCCTCGAATTTGAATTCGGCGGATTTACCCGACCAGGCGGACAGTCGTTTGATCTTCGTGACGATATTATGGCTGGTTAGTTTTTTACCCTTATTTTCACCGGACCGAACACGGGTCGTTACATTTTTTAAAAACCGCACCAACCAGACCGAAATTGCCCGCTCGCTCGTGCCGGTAATTTTAGCTGTTAATTCAGTTTGAGAATGCCGCAAAACTGAAACGCCCGCCAGGCTGTTATTTTCTTTCGCTTTAGCAATAAGTTTCCTGACCGCCCGCCGGTCCGAGCCCACGGCAAAATCTGTGCCGCCTACCACTATCTGCGGCGTATAGGCCTGACCTTTCGGCAAATTACCCGCATAGATCTTTTGCCGGGCAGTAAATTCCGGTTGCGAGAAGACGTCTTTCCATTTTCCGGCGCTGCCATAAACCAACTCGTCCCAATAGTCGACATGGAACTCCAAGGCGACCACCTGGGGATTTTTTGATAACTCGCCCAAATAGGCTTCAGCCGGAGGACAGGAGTAACAGCCTTGCGAGGTAAACAGCTCAACAACGATGGGCCCGTCCTTGGCAGTTTCTGCATTTACATTGTGGGCAAGTGTCACTATCGCGCCAAAACTCAAAATAACGGCTGCAAGTGTTGATTTCATAATACGCCCTTTCCAAAATGCACGGCTGTCCATAGGGTTCCACTGGATAACATCGTTATCGCTATAAACGCCGATTATTTAGAAATATTCCCAATAGGGGATAATGGAATTAGCTTTCGCCGCCCTCATCGCGCCAACCAGCCCATTCTTTACGCAAAGATTTATAGCCGGACGGTTTGGTGCCGGCGAGTTTCATTGCTTTCATGGCCTGATCATTAGGAACGAGGGGGGTTGTCCGATGAGACGCGACATTGCCACCGGCCGACAAAGTCAACAAGATCGCCATGGCGACAGAATTATCCGGTGCTTCATAGATGGTGACCACGTCGTACTCACCAAACATCCAATAAAAATTGACGAGTTTGCCGCCATAGGTCTCGACGACTTTTTTCACCTCCCGTTTGCGATCGGATGGCTTGTTGGAGAGAACCGCGAGAGATTCTTCAGATAATTTGGCTTCCGTCATAAAGGTGGGCATTTATTTCTCCCTCAAATTTTTTTGTAAACTCTAGTTATGGTAAATCAAACTTCAGAATTCTCCAAATTTAACCTCGATACGCGCAAAGCTTCATTGATTCGGGTTAATTCGAAGCAATATTTTAAACGCCCCGCATCGTCCTTTTAAGGCTGCAAGTTATCCACAACTTATTTGCCCCTGCAGCGCCCAGTAGGGCTCAAACACCCTATATTTTGAGGTTATCCACAGGGCACCCGCTAGATATAGAGGTTCTCCTCGGATATATTTTTCCATGAGTTCTTTTGGGAGAGAGACAAAAATATGATTTGACGGTTGGATTAGGCCCCCGACCAGCAGATCAGATTTTTGAGGAATTTTGGGCAAATGTGCCTGCCGCGTCTCTCTCATCGGTCTATTTGGGCCACCTTGATATTGGTCAGCGTTTTGCTGTCCAGCTGTGCTGTTGGCCCTCAAGATGGGGCAGAGCGGGGTCGTAATTTCTGGGATTTCGCCTCGATATTTTCAACTCCGAAAGACGAGCTAACGCCGGTCGACGATCCCTCGCTCGATGAAATCCAGGATGTCGAAAAGCCAAAAGGCACCAATGCCTTACACAAAATCCCTTTAATTGGCCCGCTTTTAGCCGCTTTATTTTCAACGCCACCCGAACGTGCAAAGCCGCCCTTGCCCGGCGATGAGGAATTGGCGGTTGATGCCGACAAAAAGGCACCAACAAAAAAGTTCCGCGTGCCGTTGCATCTGGCGAGATTGACCCAGGAACATTTGCTAAAAGATCGCCAAGCGCCCGTGCTCAAGGTTTTTCATGTTCAAAACGGTCGGCTTCATGCCTTTAGCTCATCGGTAACCATCCGCGGCATTGCTGAAGATGCCAGTGGCATTGCGGCTTTGAAAATTAACGGCAAGCCCATCCGCCTGCGCTCCCGGGTTTTTGCCAAAAAGATCAATGTACCGATGGGAATTCATCAGGCCTTAATCGAGGCTGAAGATACCGCCGGTAATATCGCCTATTTCCAATTTAAACTGGTCCGGAAAGCCGCCCGCCAAAATGCTGCCCGAAATCGGCCCGGCAGAGACAGCATCGACATTCGGCCGGTGGTTGAAGCAAAGCCAGCACCGCGTCTGGCCGCCATGCGGGAGCCCGGTGTCTATATGGTTTTAATGGCGGGATCGGCAGCGGCGCATATCGTCAAAATGCCGAATTTGAAAAAATGCCGGGAAGCCGTTCAGTTTTCAAACAACGCTGCCTGCACGTATCATACAGGCGCGATTAAACCCGGCTAACAACTAAATCACATCCGCTGCTTTAAAATCCGCAATCTCTGCCCGGCTGTAGCCGAGATCAGCTAAAATCTCATCGCTATGCTCACCTAAGAGCGGCGGTGGATTGGTGAGCTTACTGGGCGTCCGGCTCATATCGATCGGCTGGCCGACCAATTCGATCTCACCGCGTTCGGTCGAGTTGATCTTTTGCGCAATGCCAAGATGCTTCACTTGTGGGTTTTCAAAAGCTTGATCGATAGAGTTAATTTCACCGCAGGGCACGCTGCGTTCGTTTAAAAACTCAACCCAATATTTTGTCGTTTGTTCCTGTGTTTTTTGTTCCAAAATTTTGTTCAGCGCATCGCGATTTTTCGAGCGATCCAACGGTTCGGCATAATCCGGATCCGAGACAAGGTCGATTAAATCAAGCGCCTCGCACATACGCTGCCAGATAACCTGACCACCACCGGCAATATTCATATGACCGTCGGAGGTCTCAAACACGCCCATTGGAATCGTGGTTGGATGGTTATTGCCAGCTTGTCCCGGCACCTCGCCATCGACCAGCCAACGCGCCGCCTGAAAATCGAGCATAAAAGTCTGAGCTTGTAGAAGCGACGTCTGAATCCACTGCCCCTCGCCCGAAACTTCCCGCTCTAATAAGGCGATCAGGATGCCTTGCGCACAAAAGATACCGGCCGTCAGATCGGCAATTGGAATGCCAACCCGCATCGGACCTTCGCCGGGCGCACCGGTGATCGACATCAAGCCGCCCATGCCTTGCGCAATCTGATCGAAGCCCGGGCGTTCTTTATAGGGCCCGTCCTGGCCGAAACCTGAAATACTGGCATAGACCAAGCCTGGGTTAATTTCCTTCAAACTCTCATAATCAATACCGAGCCGGGTTTTGACATCGGGACGGAAATTCTCAACCACGACATCGGCCTTGGCAGCGAGCTTTTTGAATATCTCAACGCCTTTCTCACTTTTCAAATTAAGGCTCAGGCTGCGCTTACCGCGATGCAAATTTTGAAAGTCGGAGCCGTCTCGGGGGCCGCCAAGTTTTCCCTTATCGGCTTTGTCCGACATCTCAACTCTGATGACATTGGCCCCCCAATCGGCGAGCTGGCGGACGGCAGTTGGGCCGGAGCGCACCCGGGTTAAATCCAATATTGTGAAGCGTTCCAGAGCCGTGCTTGGTAAAGTCATGATGTACTCCTTAAGCTCTAGCTCAGCTTTCTTAACTCTCGCGCATAGTATTTGGAACGCTCGACATAGCCGTCAGAATTCACTGCCATAGTGGCGATCTGTTCAGCATCCATCTCGCGGATGACTTTGCCGGGAGACCCCATAACCAGGGAGTTATCAGGAATTTCCTTACCCTCGGTGATCAATGAATGAGCGCCGATCAGAACATTTTTGCCAATTTTAGCACCGTTTAAGATCGTACTGCCGATACCAATTAGCGAGCCGCTGCCAATCTCACAACCATGCAACATACACATATGGCCGACCGTCACATTGTCACCGATTGTCAAGGGATAGCCGGGATCGGTATGAAGCACACAGCCATCCTGAACATTCGAGCGATTGCCAATGGTGATCAGCTCATTATCTCCCCGGATCACGGCATTCCACCAAATATTAACTTCCAATCCAATGTGGATGTTGCCCATTAAATCCGCACTATCGGCAATCCAATGGCTGTCGCCAGCATATTGTGGCTCGAACTCGCCCAAGGCATAGATCATAAATTCTCTCCATTTAACTGATCAAATTTTTTTGGACTGTAGCGGAGAAGCTCGGGCAAGTCCTCCCCCAAATCGATTTTATTATTCTTGGCTTTCTGCATCACCTTAAAACCGTTATAAAGAGCAAAATAGCGCAGATAAAAATTACCCGGAAATTCGGATACCACCTTAAATGACTCAATCAGAATCACCTGCTCAAGCCCCAAAAAGCGCGCCTAAATCATTTGCTGCGTTACGCCACAAAGGCTTTCGCGCTTATTTTATCGGTGCGGCTATGGCGATGATGGCCGATAATATTGAGCACGTTATCAGCTATTGGGTCATTTTCGAAAAGTTTCAGTCACCTGCATTGGCGGGCTTTGCTGTTGTTGCCCACTGGGTGCCATTTCTGTTTTTCTCGATCCATGCCGGCGCTTTGGCGGATAAATTTGACCCCCGACGAGTCATTCAATGGGGCATGTTCTTTTTCATCATTGTTTCGCTCGCTTGGGGCTATTTATTCTATACCGACACATTAGAAATGTGGCACGCGATGGTGCTGCTGGTGATCCACGGATTTGCCGGTGTGCTCTGGGGGCCGGCGGCTTATATGCTGGTGCATGACATCGTCGGCGGCGAGCAATTGCAAAGCGGCGTCCGGCTTACGGCGACGTCGCGCACTCTCGGCGTATTGTTAGGTCCTGCCATTGGCGGCGCACTTCTGCTCACCTTTGGCGCGGCTTGGGGCATTATTATTAATGCCGCAATATACCTGCCCTTTGCGTTTTGGTTATGGAAAGCACCTTATGGACATATCTATCGGGCCAAGCAGGGCGATATTGATCACAGCCAACCCCCAGCGCGGGCGATCAAAGGTTTTTCTGATATTTTTGATACCTTCCGGGATGTCGCCGGCAATCGGGTTATTATCTCTATGACTCTCCTGGTCGGCGCGGCTTCCCTACTGGTCGGCAATGCCTACCAAGCGCAAATGCCGGAATTCGCCAGCGATTTGGGGGCGACAGAAGCGACCTTCTATTATAGTGCCTTGCTGTCAGCGAGTGCGGCGGGCGCGCTCATGGCCGGTGTCGTGCTTGAGATGAAAAGCCTGATGCTGCCGCAAGCCCGCACAGCATTTATTCAAGTGATCCTGTGGTGCGGTCTGATCGCCGGCTTTGCGCTCACCACCAATTTCTATCTTGCCTTGATCTTCCTGTTTATGGCTGGATTTTTGGATCTGTCCTATAACTCAATGACACAAACCTTGGTGCAACTTCGCGCCCCCGCTGAAATCCGAGGCCGCGTGATCGGGCTCTATAGCTCCTCCAGCCTCGGCCTCAAAACCTTCAGTGGAGTCACCGTCGGTTTTGGCGGCAGCTATATCGGCATCCACGCATCGCTCGGCTACAGTGCCTTGGCTCTCCTTATCGTGACGCTCGCGCTGTTCACCTATTCAACGGTCAAGAAACGCCAAGAATTGGCGGAGCAACCGGCGGAATAAGGCAGACTAGGTCGGCTGATAATCCCGCTTTTCCAAATCATCCAGCATGGTCCAGACGCGCTCGATATGGCTGTCTTTGTCATAACCATTAAACAAAGCGGCCTGAGTGCGCATCGGATCTCCGGTGTAATATTGCTCGTAAAGCCGCTGACGCCCGGCAAAACTGGAAAGGGCTGAATCGTAGGCTAAGCGCATGAGCTTGATGCGGCGAGGCGAATCTGCATTCGCCACCTGGAAATATTTCTCAACATCCCCTTTAAGTTCTCCCGCCACTTCAGCAAAAGACGGTACCGCGACCAAGCCACCAGCGCCCAAAGTTGTGATGATCTCACATTGACGGTTATACATTTGCCAGAAAAAAGTCTGCCAGCATTGCAAGGCCCGCATACCGCCGACCCAGCTGCCAAACTCGGTCTCATGGGCATCGGCCTCAGCTGTGATGCGGCACGAGCGGACAAACTCGGTCATTGAAATCATCTCGGCGAGCTTAACCTGTACCGGATTGTGCTGATCGATTTTAGTCGAGCGCGCAATGGCGAAAGCGAGCGCCATCATAAACTCGGACTTCGAATGCGCCCGCACCACAGATTGCATCAGCATGGAATGGCCGACATAAGAGGCCGGGTTCACTTTGAGATCAAAATCGGGATCGCGGTGAATAAAGACACGCTCCCACGGCACCAACACATCGTCAAAGATCACCATACCATCGGATTCGTCATATTGCAGCGACAATGGATGATCCATCAAAGAGGGCGCATTGGTTTGAGCTGCGGGCGGGCGGCAAATAAACTTGAGGCCGGGCGTTGAGGTTGGAATAGCAAACCCGAACGAAAAGTCCGTTGTGTCCCGCGTCTCATCAGTGGCCCAAGTGACGGCCGCCGGCATGACAAGTAGCTCGTTCGCCATAGCACACAGCGTTGCCACCATCCGGGCGCCTCGAATGACAATGCCGGCATCGGTTTCTTTGACGATCTGAGCAACAATTTCTGAGGTTTCCAAATGCGCCGGTTTGGAGCGGTCGACTTGCGGATTGACCAAGACATGGGTCGTCACCAAATCGTTTTCTCGGACATGCTCATAAAAATTTTGAATGTTCTCACTGCCGTCAAAGGCGTCGCGTTTAAAAACTTCCTTGGCCTCTGCATAGGATGAAATGATGCAGTTTTTATAATCCGGGCTCCGGCCCATCATACCGCAGCTGGCATCCATCCAAACCTTAATCGCATCATTACGGGCAACTACGTCTTCTCGAGATCGTGGTTGGATGTGCGTCATGCCAACCTTGTCACCGGTCGTCGGCGAGGTGTAGGTCATAGTATCGATCAATTCAGGATCGGACTGCATCTCCAAAAGATCCGCCATAGTGCGGGCAGCGCCGGCAAAGCGCGGATCATTGGCAACGTCTTTAACGCGCTCACCCTCTATAGAGATATCGCGATCTTCCGTGAGGGTTTTTAAATATTCTTCGGCATTTTTAATTGGCATAGTACTGCATCCTTCCTGAGATTTGGTTTCATTCTTGATTGCAGAGAATGCTACAGCGCGGGAAAAATATCGCCATTTAAAAGTACTGTGCATTCCACCTAGTGAAATTACATTGGACTTGGCGTAGTGTCCCTAACCCGCTAGTTTTATGAAAATAAAAGGCGGGGAAAAAAATGAGCACCAAACTTTCAGTCCACATCAGCGCATTTAATTCTGATATTTATCAGGCAGAAATCGCGAAACTGTTTCCAGAACTTGAAACGACGATCAGCAAAGGTCGCGATCGCCATGAAGGGTCATTTAACTGTGATATTCTGATCGGTTTTGGCCTCGGTTTTAGCGATGAAATTTTCCAGCGCAATAAAAATCTAAAATTCGTCCAAGCCCTGGGCACCGGCGTCGATGGTATCGACAATCGAGCCGATTTTGACAAATCTATTCCGGTTGCCTCGACCCGCGGCATGCATGGCCCACAAATGTCTGAGCTTACTTTTATGATCATGCTGGCCTTCAACCGCGATTTTCCGCATCTGTTGGAAAACCAAAAGAATCATCTATGGGAGCGCAAGCCGCCGCAGGTGCTCTATGGAAAAACTGTCGGCCTGTTGGGCGTTGGTCTGATTGCCGAAGCTTTGGCCAAACGCTGTAAAGCGTTTGAAATGAAGGTCGTCGGCATCTCGGGCTCAAACCGCGACGTTGAAGGCATTGATGAGATGCGAAGCCGGGACGATCTTCTAAATGCTGTGAGCGATCTCGACTACCTTATTTTGCTCGCCCCGCTAACGCCGGAAAACAAAAACATGGTCAATGCAGATGTATTGGCGGCGATGAAATCCTCAGCTTATCTTATTAATATCGCCAGGGGCGGTGTGCTGGATGATGACGCCATTATTGAGGCGCTGAAATCCGGCACCATCGCCGGGGCGGGTCTGGATGTCTTTGAGCAGGAACCGCTGCCGGAAGATAGCCCGTTTTGGGACACCCCAAATTTGATCGTCACACCCCACACCGCCGGGATGAGCGAAATTTATGTCCAACAAGCGATGCCGGTGATTGAAAATAATCTCCGCGCCATGATCGAAGGTAAGCCGGAAAACTTAATCAACGCGGTAAAGATCGGTTAGGCACCAGCCTCTTTGGCAATTTTTCTGCGCAGCTGCGCTTCCCGGTGAGCAACATAGCTGGTCGCCGAAATAATCATGAAGCCGCCAATCCAAGTGTAGCTGTCCGGCACTTCGGCAAAAAACAAATAGCCCAATCCCGCGCCCCAAATCAGCCGCGTGAAATTTACCGGCTCCAACGCACTGACATCCGCCAGGCGAAGCGAGCGCATCAAAGCAAAATGGGCAATGCTCAAAAGCGCGCCGATCAAAATCAGCCAGGGATAATCTTCTAGTGCTGGCCACGTCCAAACAAAGGACGCTGCCAATAGGGTGATCGGGATCATCATAAGGGTTAAATACAAAACGCAGGTGGTTGAGCTGTCGGCTGCAATCAACGACTTGGCAAACAGACGCTGGGCCGCACTCGCTAAGACGGTGATCAAAACCAGCCAAACGCCGAGGCCGACATCTTCAAAGCCCGGACGAATGATCACCAAGGCACCAGCTGCACCAAGCACCAAAGCAAACCAGCGGCGCGGGCCCATATGCTCTTTCAAGACAATTACCGCGCCAACACTGACACAAAGCGGCGCGATTAAATTCAACGCTGCGGCATCAGCGAGCGTCAACAAAGTCAGGGCTGTAAACCAAGATAAGATGGCGACGCCGTTAAAGCAGCCGCGATAAAAATGATGATGTAGCCGCGCTGTTTTAAAAATCCCAATGCCGTATTTAAGCACGCTCGGCAGAAAGAACAGGAAGCCAAAAAAGGTGCCGAAAAAAGTGATCTCAAGCGGGTGCAGGCGGTCCGCCATCTGGCGCACAAAAACCCACATGATGGCAAGGATGCCGGAAGACGCTGCCGCCCAAAGGACAGCAGAAAAGCCTTGAAGCGACACTAATTTAGACGGCACGGAGGTCCTGACAGTTAGGGGGCATTCGCCGGTGAGTTCTCTGGTTTTAGAGCTTCATCACCCTTGCGTAAAGCAGCTTTCCTGTCATTTGGGAACGGCTCTTTGCTGTCGCCTGGCGGATGGTCTTCCGGCAGATAGAGCGCGACCTTATTGGTCTTCGGCCATTTCTTTTTGACATCAATATCGCGCTCATTGACGCCCCGGGCTTTAATGATTTTGCCGTCGACATTCTCAATATCGAGCCACCATTTTTGGCCCTTGACCCGTGTGCCGTTGCCCATCGCATCGTCGAGCCAAACGGCAATCGGGATCATGAGCGGTTTTAACCACATCGCATTGATGCCAAGCCAACTCGCGATCCGTTGCATGAGCGGCCCGTCTTTGGTCACCACTTTATTGAGCGGGCAAGTTTTCATACAGCGCCCACAGGCCGAACCTTTCGGATTGGTGATGCGGTATTTCGCGCAGTTCTCGACGTCGGGTTTCCACATCTCATAGCCGTTATACATAATCTTAGGGCCAAACGAGATCGCGTTACACGGACATTCCCGCGCGCATTTAAAGCAATTGTCGCAGAATTTTTGCAAGCCAAAATCGATCGGCTTATCGCATTCCATTGGCAAATTGGTCGTGATCACCACCGTCTTGGAGCGCGGCCCGATAAAGGGGTTTAACACCAGCTCGCCGATCCGGCTAAGCTCACCCAGCCCCGCCAAAAGCATCAGGGGAATTTGCATGACCTCACCGCTGGGGGCACTATGACAGCGCGCTTCATAGCCGAGTTTCCGAATATAGTTAGCAATCACATTACCGACCTCGGCCCCTCTCAGATAAGCCCGGTAGCTTTGCGTGCCGCTGATCCAATCGTCGCCGCTGGCGCCTTCCATGGTCTCAAAGCCTTGATCGATCAGGCAGACTATGGCGTGGCTGTGGCGTGCCTTTACCGGCTCACCTTTGCCGTTATGGGTATACCAAGCGTATTCAGGGACCTCACAAATGCCGACAATATCCATATCCATAAAATAGGCGAGCGACTTCATGTGCTTCGCCATTTCGGCCGGATCATCGGTGAGCGGTGCTTTTTCTTCGGCGACGGGGCCATCTTGCAGCGGGATCATCGCCTGCATCACTTCGCCGATCGCTTCACTGATCGGGCTCTTGCCGATAAAGCGGGCGCGTTCTTCTTTTACTTTTTCGCCAAGATCACCAAAAATCGGCCGGGTAAAAAACGCCGCCCTGAGCGGTACGCGCTTGATCTTATCCGCATCAATCCTGGTCGTCGGCTTATCGACGCGCTTAACCTGCTCCATGGGATATTTGCCAAGATGCGGGGCGCGGAATTTATGTCTGAAAAAAGTCATCTGTACCTGTCCTATAATTCTAGCAAAAGGCTATCATAGGAACTTACCCCCGACCACTCATTGTTTGGTGGGCGAACCAATTAATATAAATAAAGCATCCTTGGACAACTTTACTTTGTTAACGAATTTAATTTAGGCAAAATTAAAGGCCCGTGATTGAAGCGGGCCTTTTTAGGGAGGGGTAATTAGGAGGAGTAACTTGGGTATTATAATCTCAGAAACGCCGTCATTATGCAGTGATCTCCATCACAGCGCCTTAATCTATATCAAGTTTTTGATTCTTCCCTTTGAATCAATCACTTGGCGGTAGCATTTTTCCCGGATTCATAATATTTTGCGGATCGAAGGCCATTTTTATCGTCCGCATGACATTTAAAGCCTCGCCATGTTCCGCTTCGAGGTACTTCATTTTACCCTGGCCAACACCATGTTCACCGGTACAGGTGCCGTCCATTGCGATGGCACGCTCGACCAGCTTGCGATTAATTTCGCTGCACACCCGGATATCTTCCTCCCGGGTATCCGGATGAATTAACAACTGAACATGAAAGTTGCCATCACCAACATGACCGACAATCGGCGCGACGATCCCAGCATCATCAACATCCTGCTTGGTCGCCAAAATACATTCAGCAAGCTTTGAGACCGGCACGCAAACGTCGGTTGCCATTACGCTGGCACCGGGTTTGAGAGCAATCGCCGAATAGGCCGCGTTATGCCGCGCCGCCCACAACTTGTCACGTTCTTCGGTATTGCTGGTCCAGGAAAAATTATCGCCACCAAATTCACCGCAGACCTCAGCCATGCGTTCCGCCTGTTCTTTGACCCCGGCATCCGAGCCATGGAATTCCAAAAACAGTGTCGGCTTTATCGGATAGTCGAGGTCGGCATATTTATTGATAGCATCCATCTGCACATCATCAAGCAATTCAATCCGCGCCATTGGGATGCCCCATTGGATGGTGGCGATCACCGCATCGACCGCGCCGGCCAAGCTGTCGAACGAAACCACCGCAGAGGAAATCGCTTCCGGAATGCCAAACAACTTGAGCGTCACTTTGGTAATAATCCCGAGCGTGCCTTCAGAACCGACAAATAGCCGGGTCAAATCATAACCGGAAGACGATTTGCGCGCCCGCCGGGCCGTGCGAATAACGCGGCCATCGGAGGTAACCACTTCGAGGCTCAGAACATTTTCGCGCATGGTGCCATACCGCACCGCATTAGTGCCGGACGCCCGGGTGGCCGCCATGCCGCCAATTGAGGCGTCGGCGCCGGGATCGATTGGGAAAAACAGACCGGTGTCGCGAAGGTATTCGTTGAGCTGCTTGCGGGTGACACCCGGCTCCACCGTGACATCCATGTCTTCGGCGTTGACCTCGAGCACAGAGTTCATTTCCGAGACATCAACACAAATGCCGCCATGAAGCGCCGCCAAATGACCCTCAGCTGAGGTGCCGGTGCCAAACGGAATGATCGGCACATTATGCTTGGCACAGGCTTTGACAATCTCGACAACCTCGTCGGTCGAGCGCGCCATCACAACTGCATCTGCCGGCACAAGATCATGGAACGAAAAATCCCTGGCATGATGCTCGCGTACCGCCATGGCGGTTGAAACCCGGTCGCCAAAGCTTTCCGTCAGCTCTGCAACAAGGGCTGCGATAACTGTTTCATCAGGACGGGTAAGCGGGCCAGAGCCATCTGCAGGCATGAGATTTTCCTTGAGCTAAATTTTCGGGGCGACACCAATATGGCGGAGTTTTTAGCTTCCTGCAATGACGTGAGAAAGCTTGACCGTTAGCGATCCTTGCGGGAAAAAATATGCTGCAATATGATGGGACTGACGACGGTCGTCACCACGGCCATAATCACCACGGCGGAGAATAGATTTTCCACTACCGGATAACCCTCAGTAATCGTGTCGAACAAACCGGCTTCCAGCGCGATTCCCGCGATAACGAGTTCAACGGCGCCGCGGGGGCTCATACCAACTCCGATCGTCATCGAATCACGCGGTGAAAATCCATAGGCACGCGCGCTGCCGCCGGCACCAACAACTTTGCCAAAAAAAGCAACCAGGATCAAAACACCAACAAACAACGGCACATCGGTCAAAGCTCCCAATTTCAAGTGCAGGCCGATCGAGGCAAAGAAAATCGGTGCCAAAAAGCCAAAAGTCAGGGCGGAAACTGTATTCTTCACCCGATCATAACTCGCCGCATCAATGGTTTTCCGGCCGAAATAGAGGCCCGCGACAAAGCTTCCAACAATAAAATGAAGGCCCAACATCTCGGCCATGACGGAGAAAGCGAAGGCGCTAACGAGCATGCCGCTGATTTCAAACTCCTGGGCTTTGAGGTGATGCACCAATCGACCGCCCCAGGGGAAAAGATAAAGGCCGATAATGCCGGTAATGAGGAAGAACACGATCATTTTGGCAAATAAAATGATGATATCGATCAGACCTGGGGGCTCGCCAACTGCAATAAGACCGGTCAACCAAGCCAGTAACAAAAGACTAAGGATGTCATCAAATACGGCGGCAGTGACAATTGTTTGACCGACCTTCGTGTCCAACTGGCCGAGGTCAATTAGAATTCGTACCGTAGCCGGCACAGCCGTAATCGCCAGAGCAGTACCAATAAAGAGACTCTGCGCAGTCCTGAGTTCAGTGTCGGGCAAAAAGTACCAACCAAGCGCCACACCAAGCGCCATCGGGATAACCATGCCGCCAATTGCCACAACCAGTGAGCCGGTCGAGTGTTGTAGTACTTTATGCGGCTGCATCTCCACGCCGGCATATAACATCAAGAAGAACATCCCGAGATTCGTGATGGTGGTGAAAACGTCGTTCTTGACCAGCCCGACGAGTTCAGGGAACACAGCCGGAAATTCGGCAACAGTTGCACCTAAAGCGATCCCAGCAATAAGCTCACCGACGAGCGCCGGTTGACCCAAGCGCTCGGCCCCTTCGCCAAACGTTCTGGTCGCGACCAACAAAATGAGAAGCACATAAAATAGATCCATGTTAAATACCCTAGCACAGCCCATGAGTATTGGAATTGATACGGGACAAATGGAAACAAAGCCTGCGAAGATCTCTGCAATCTCCCTTCTTTTTTCGGAAGATGAACGGTGTGGATCAGTAGCGAAAGAGTGATTCGGATGTGATCAACCATAAGACTATCGTGGCAGCTACCTTACATCTTGAAAGGAGTGTTTTATGGTCCGATCAACGCTTCTCTTAAAGCGGATCAGTCCTCTTCAACTGGGCATGATCTCGGGTCTCTTGCTAGCTATATTGTGGATTGCCATTGATAGCCGGGCAGAAGCCTCGGGCGAGATCAACACCACAGCCAACAACATCGCCATTGAAGGCTATGACAGCGTCGCCTATTTCACGCAAAGAAGGGCCATACGGGGTTCGAAAGAATTCAGCCATCGCTGGAAAAATGCCCTCTGGCAATTTGCCTCGGCCAAGCATCGCGACATGTTCGCCAATAATCCCAAGAAATTTGCACCGCAATATGGCGGCTACTGAGCTTGGGGAATTGCCCACGGGTATGCCGATGGCATCAACCCGGAGGCTTTTGTCATCGTGAATGACAAGCTCTATCTCAACCTAACCCACGGCATCAATGAAGCTTGGATCAGGATCGGTGCCCGCGGCATTAAAAAAGGCGACGGCTATTGGCCCGGCATTGTTAGAAAGCTTGGGCCCAAGGATGAGACCGGCAAACGCCCTTATTGGGCAAAATAAAAGGAATTAAGGTCATTTCGGGGCACCGCTTGCTTAATCTTCTCAATATCCCTAGATAACTTAATAGAACTCTATTGGGGAGATAAAACGTGGCAATTTCAAAATTTGGTTCAAAATTAAGTTCAAAATTCAAACATCTGGCCGTCATCGGCGTATTGGCCCTAACGGCCTGCGATGAAGCATCGAATGTCACGCCCGGCTTTACCCGAGGCGAGATCGTTCAAAGCACACTGATCTATTCAAATTCTAAGGGCCCTATTTTGGTTGAAATCCACGGCGATCCTTTTGGCATGCGAGATAGCGTTCTGGCTGAGAAAATTCTAGCCAGTCTGGTGGGTCACTTTACTTCGCCGATCATCCGCTTCACCACCGACAAAGATAAAGCCTTCACGCCCAACGTTACCTACCGCATTGCATTTGGCTGGCCCGAGAAAGAGGGCGCGGAGGAACTCTGTAGCAAGAAAATCCCCGACCTTTCGCCCAAACTTGAGAAAATCACCGTCGCTGGTGCGTTTTGTATGGACAGTGAGCGCCTCTCAGATGCCGAAGGCTGGGTTACGGATGTTAAAACGCCGGATGATTTAAAGTTTAAATCGCTTATGTCGGATCTGGCCCGCTCCGTGCTCGACCGGGGTGTTGAATAACAAGCCTAAGTTCTCGGTCGGGTTTCTCTGATGGCGATATAAACGGCACTAGCGACGACAATAACTATACCCAGCATTGAGATTGTATCCGGGAAGTCGCCAAAAAACAGGTAGCCGAACAATGTTGCGAAAACAATTTGCGCTAACGTCATTGGTGCGAGAATTGAAGCTTCACCATGTAAAAATGCGGTAAAAAGACAGGTCTGGCCCATCGCAGCCACACTGGCAAAGCCAACAATCAACAACCAGTCTTCCGGCCGAGGCGGAACCCAAACAGAAAAAATCAATGGCGTCAGGAGTAGGGCCCCGATCACCGACGAATAGGTCAAATTGACTAAGGGCGGGGCTTTATCAGCCAAGAGCCGATTAAAAACGTAGAAAAATCCGATGGATATGCCGGCACCAAAAGCAATCAAATAGCCGAGCCGGTCTCCGCCGAAATCAGGCCGCAACACAATTAATATGCCGACAAAGCCAACAATGACCGAAACCCAACGACGCAGACCGACTTTCTCGCCCAGCACAAAAGGCGAGATTGCCGTCGTCACCATCGGTGCCACAAAGGTAATTGCAGTCGCCTCGGCCAAGGGCACCAGACTGATCGACCAATAGAACATACCAATGCCCGTGATTACCGAAATCGCCCGCAAGGACTGCAATATTGGATTGGCAGGCAACAGGCTGCGAGGACCATATTTGATGGAAATAATTGGTACATAGAACAGGCTTGTAAACAGCATCTGCGTCCACATCACGACAATGGCGGAATAATACCCATCGGTCATTTTGACAAAGGCATCTTTCAGCGGAAATAGAAACATCGCTAAAACCAACAGAATGATGCCGAGCCATTGCTTCTGGCTGGGTTTTTGACTGGGTTTCTGGCTGGGGTTTTGGCCCGGCAATTGGATATCAGGAGACGGCATTTTTATCCTTTAGGAGACCAATGATTGGCCATTAACAGATTTTTAAAGGAATTCTCCGAATATACCAGCCATAAGAAAAGAGGGGTGAGAATCACCCTGATACACCAGAGAACAGAAAACTTTAAGAAGAGCAAAAAAATGGAATTAGCTTATATCACCTTCCTTCTATTCGGCGGTTTGGCAGCGATCGCTTATATCCTTGATGAATCTGAAGAAAGAACGTCCCCAGCAACCGCTGAAATTTGACGCCGAGCCCTTGCGGGCACGACCACGCAAACTACATAAATCGTGATCCAATTATCTATTTTGAGACGCCTATTGAAGGGTCTCAATACGTTAGGATCATGAACTGGAATTCGGCCAATAATGGCGAATTTCGTAGATTTATATCGCTTCGAAGGAGGATATACGATGCGTAGTTATGACTTTTCACCCCTATTTCGTCATTCAGTAGGTTTTGACCGTATGCAACGGTTGCTCGATAGCACTGTCGATCATGGTCAATCAGCCTCAAATTCTTACCCGCCTTATAACATTGAAGCCGTAGGCGACGATGCTTATCGCATTTCAATGGCAATCGCCGGCTTTGGCGAAGATGATCTTGAGATCGTCGCCAAAGACAATGCGCTTTCGGTTAAAGGCGAAATTAAGTCGCAAGGCGAGAACAAATATCTCCACCGCGGCATTGCGGGGCGCACCTTCGAGCGCAATTTTGACCTCGCCGATTACGTCAAAGTCGTTGATGCCCATCTTGAGAACGGCCTACTTCATATTGATCTCATCCGCGAAGTGCCGGAAGCACACAAGCCGCGCAAAATCGAGATCAAACAAGGCACAAGTTCAACGCTTGCCGATAAAGCCAAAAAGCTCGTCGGTGGTGACAAAGAAGCCGCCTAAATAATTTAAACTCGCCCAACAGGGGGACACGCCGATTTGGCATGTCCCCCTAAATTCTTCCAATTCCTCTAATGACTCTACCGCTGCTTTTGGCTAGCATAAGCCCATGAGGTGCGTTCTTTTATTTTTTATTGTGATTGCAATTTGGCCCCTGCCGGCTCTGGCCCAAGAGGCTAAACCCGATCTCAGTGCGTTCAGTCCCGAAACCCGCAAAAGCTACGAAGACACTCAGAAATTTATTGATCAGACCCAAAGCAAAATCTCGCTCGTGCGCAGCCAAACTGATGCGCGGGCCAAAGAGATTGAGGCGCTGGCCAATCGGGTCGGTGATATCATTACCAAGATGTCGGGGCAGGGCGAGGACAATACCGCCCTGCAATCAGAAATCTCTGTGTTGAATGAATTACTCGCCCTGGAGCGTAAAACAACAGTCGATTTGCGGGGCGAGAACGTCAAACTCACAAGCGCTGTCGAGAGCCATAAAACGCAGCAGGCCAAATTAGAAAAGCAACGGACGGAAGATCTAAAGGCTCATGAGGCCAGGTTGGCTAAGGTGCAGCAACGTCTGAACACGGCACTTGATACGGCGGTGACACGCGAGAAAACCAATAATGTCCTAGTGACGAATGTTGAGAAACTCACGGCAGAAGCCGAGCGACTGAAAAAACAGGTGAAGATATTAAAAGAGAACCGCTATCGGCCCAAACGACGGCTGAGCCCAGCAAAATAAATTTACAAAATAATTTTATTTTTCTGAATTTGATTTCTGGATGACGCGCTTGTATTGCAACATTTTCTCCAGCACCTCGACCCGCTCTTCAACCGAATTTTCGATCGATAGAAACAGTTCCCGCTCACCGGTCTTGAAATTCCGCTTCTCGGTAAAGAGTGTTTTATCAAATTGCATTTTCGCTGCCATAGGAAGAATGATACCCACTATCAGGGGCGTTTGGAAAGCCCCCTTTTTTAGTTTTGTGCGCTGGGCGTGATCGATTGCTGGGCCTCGTTGTCAGCTGTCAAATCGGGGGCCGCTACCGCGAGCGTGCCGGTCAGCATTGGCACACCGGCTTCTTTCAGCGCTTTCAAGAACGCCGTGTTCAATCCATAACGCGTCTGAAAATATTGTTTGGTTGGCACCCAAAAGCGTAAGCCAATGATCACCCCGCCGAGGGTAAAATCATGCACGCCAATTTGCGGCGCCTGAGTGGTATCAACGTCGGCATGGTTGTCGAGCACACCCCGCAACGTCGCGATAACTTTATCGATATCCTGGGTATCACCAATCGCGATCCGGCTTTCAACAATCCGCTTATCTTCGGAATTCACTACGACCTGGCCGACGATTTCTTTATTAGGGATGGTGATTTTCTCACCGTCCTCACCGGTTAACACGGTAGCGGCCAATTTCACATCGGCGACAACGCCGCTGACCTTACCGATGGTGATGGTATCACCGACACCATAGGTGCGGCCCAGAAGGATGGCAAAGCCGGCGCCAAAATTCGACAGTGGCCCCTGGATCGCCAAGGTGGCGCCGAAGGCAGCTGCACCAGCCAAAGCAATCAGCGGTGCGATTGAAATGCCAAAGTTACCCAGCGTAATGACCACAATCATGGCAACAACGATAAGCTTAACAATACTGCCGATAAGGCGCGCCAGTGCAGGATCAACCTCCTTGGCACCTGCCATCGAAACGACCTTTCGCCCGGCCCAGCCGGCAACCTTCAGGCCAATGAACAGGAATACCAGAGCGCCGATGATTTGAAACCCGTAGGCAACACCGAACTCTACGAGCGAGTCAAATAATGTCTGCAACGCAGCAATATTTTTTTCGAGATCTTTTTCCATGCGTCCTTGTTCCCTCTCTAATGTAATTGTGCCGGCGTCGGTGTGATCACCCTAGCCGCATCACCAATAGCCAATTTCAAATCCCAGCCTGCTTTATCGGCTGCCTGCTGTAGAATATGACAAACTGCATGCAACATTTCATCATTTAAATTCAGATTGATGCTTCGCCCGGCGGAGGTATGGAACGACAGCCTGATCGCGCCCTGCTCGGTTTTGCCGAGCTCCGCGTTAATCGCCAACAGAGGTTGCTCTGTCTCAGCTGCGGCCTTATCCGGCTTTTGATGTTTTTGACTAAAATCAGCGCCCTGTACGGCTTCTTGATGTTGCATCGACAACACGGCTTTTTTAACTTGAGGACGCTCTTGTTCCTTTACATCGGGCTCGGCGGCAAAATTTTGCACGGCGACACCCCAGATTTGCCGCACCAACCGCCGGGTCAACCACACCCGGTATTCGGTTTTCTCCACCGTGTTGACGCGAAACAAGATCCGATCTTCTGCCGGATTGTATTCCGCCGTCATTTGATGAAGTGCATCACCCAAGAGAATACTCCCTAATCATTCCAATGCGCCATCGCCAAGCCGGCAATAGGCGAGGTAAAATAAGGTATCCGTGTGCCGCGTAGGCTACCAATATAAGCGGTTTTCAGATCGGGGCCACCAAAGGTTACGCTGGCCATCCAAGGTGCAATGGTGCCGCTGGCGGCCAGCATAAGTTCAGGCGTTGCTTCATCATTGCGAAATGCCGTCTCCAAAGCTTCGGCTGGGGCCTGGTTTAAATCATCCAAAATGACGTGGTACTCACCTTCCGGCGTGATGGCAAAAATTTGGTCCGACATAATCAGCGTACCCCAGAGATTACCGTAAGCATCAAAGGTAATACCATCTGGAAAACCGTTCGCACCCGCTTTGCCGAGTTTGCTGGGGCCATAAACCTCGCGCCCCGAAAGCGCGCCATCATCGGCGACTTTCATGCGAGAAATCCGCTGGCCGGTGGTCTCGACGATATAGATATAATCTTCATTGGCATCGAGGCGCACTTCATTGGTGAAGCCAAAACCATCGGCAACCACCCGGAGGCCATTTTCATCCGCCAGCGCAACATAGCCATCGGCAACGTTCGGGCTCATCGCCTGCATCCAGTTTTTGATCCGGGTTGAGACCGTCAACCACAGCCGATCCTTGGAATCGCGCAACACGAAATTCACTTTGCCAATGGCCTTGCCATCGATGCTGTCATAGATCGTTTTTGTTTCCCCATCCGGCGCCATCACCTCCAGAACATCGGTGCCGAAATTTGAGATATAAATCTGGCCACCTTTGCCAAATGCCATGCCGTTTGGCAGCGTGCCTTCGGTGAAACGGGTGGCTTCGTCAACTGCCTCTTCAAACTGATCTTTCAGATTCCCAAAGGTCTGGGTAATAATTTTTTGTGAGCCATCCGGTTTAATATGAACCACGCCACCCCTGGCATCCGCCGCCCATAGCGAGCCATCGGGCTTTGCCAAAATACATTCTGGGCGCTGCAGATCTTCACCGATATAAGAGAGGTCTTCGGCGGTCACGGTAAAATCTAAAATCGGGTTACGCGTCATTTTGGTTGTGCCCTGCTGTTTGGCTTTTTATGGTCAACTTACAGACAATGAATTTGAGGGGGAATATGAGATGAGTCAATTCGTGTTATTCATTACAATAACTTTGAAGCCGGGGACCAAGGATACTTTTATGCCCCTTATTCAAGAAAATGCCAAAGCCTCGGTCAGTGACGAGCCGGGCTGTCAGCAATTCGATGTGCTGCTTCCAAGTGATGGCTTAGAGGATAGTGTTTGTCTTTATGAGATATACGACGACAAAGATGCTTTTGCCGCCCATCAAGCGACATCCCATTACAATGAATTTAAAGCAATGACGGGCGAGATGATTGCTAATATGGATGTTGTTCGCCTGACCGGCCAAGCGAGTTAGAGGAAAGGTTTTATGCAAACCTGCTACGATATAGTTTGGCTGTCAGCCCAGCGTGCGCCAAATGATTTGGCCCTGGTCGACGACCAAAGCGAGCGCGCGTTAACCTATAGTCAGCTAATCGACGAAATCAACGTGGTGGCGGCTGGCTTACAGGAACGTGGCATCCGCCAGGGCATGCGCATCGCAACCGTGCTGCCGAGCCTGTTTGATCACGCCATCGCCATTTTGGCGCTACAAAGACTGGCCGCCATACCGGCGCTGATGAATTTTCGTCTCAAGCCTGAGGAAATTACCGAACTCATCAAGCTTGGAGAAATCGAGGGCGCGATTATATTACCCGATGACGCCATGGCCGAAGCCTGTTCAGCTGCACTTGGAAATACCGATCGACTGTGGAGCGTGGGTGCGGCCCTCGGCGGCGCAAGCAACTTCGTTGAGTGTCGGGGCGATGCCTCGGCGCTGGGTCCAATTCCGAAACCAGACCGTGAAGACATTGCTTTTATTTTCTATACCTCCGGCACGACAGGATTACCGAAAGGTGTCGAGCTTGCGCACCGGACGACCGAGCATCGTATTCTTTGGCTCGCCACCCAGACTGACCTCCGCCACGGTAACCACAACAAGGCTCTCGGCTTTATGCCGCTCAGCCACGCCATTGGTTTTTATGGTGTTTTCTTAGGAATTTTGGGCTTCGGCGGCACCTTTTTTGTGCAATCGGCATTTAACCCGGCAGAAGCCATCGAGATGATTGAGAGACACGAGATCACCTATATGTTTGCTGTCCCTCAGCTCTACTTTGCGATGACCCAGGTGCCAACTTATGCGCCTCAGAAAATGAAAAGCCTGAAAACCGTGCTCTATGGCGGCGCGGAAATTATGCCCGATTTTCTGATCAAAATTGACAAAGAATGGCCGGCTAAAATTTTTCATATTTATGGCACCACCGAAATTATGTGTCCATTTACCAATCCGGACCCGGTTGGTGAGCATACGCGGCTAAGGCCCGCCTATTATGTTCGCCTGCGCGTGATCAAAATAGGCGGCAGCGTGGATGAAATAGCCCAGCCCGGCGAAGAAGGTGAGCTGATTGTCGACGCCTCGAGCGATCTTGTTTTTTCAAGCTACCTCAATCGGCCTGACGCGACAGAAGAAGCCATCACCGATGGTTGGTATTTCACCGGCGACGTTTGTTTGGTTCGTGATGACGGTGACTATAATCTGATCGGGCGGACCGGTGATATGGTGCGCTCTGGCGGCGAAAACATCCACCCCTCTGAGATCGAGCCGCATTTAATGGCCCATCCTGATTGCGCTGAGACTGCTATTATCGGCATCAAAGATGCGACCTGGGGTGAAATGGTTGTCGCTTGTGTGGTGGCAAGTGAGGCCGATGCAGCAAGCTTTAATGCGCATATCAAAGCAACACCGCTTGCCAGCTATAAGCGACCCAAAGCCTATCTGTTTATGGATGTCCTGCCCCGCAATGCCGCCAATAAGGTGTTGCGCCGTGACCTGATCGAAATTGCCAACAAAGCGAGAGAGACCGGCGATAATAGTTTTTTTGAGGTTTAGCCCGGGTTCTTCAACGCGCGAACCATTTGCGCCAGTTTTGATAATTTGTGATCGGTGAGACCCAGCTCGTCGAGATGGCTCACGGTGTTGAACAAATAATCCTCACATTTACCGAGCGGTCCGATGGCGCCGGCGATGGCCTCTGCAATCACGTCCGGTGCCAGTTTACCCGCGTAGTTTTCATGCGCTCGGTTCATCGTGAAGGCAATGGCGTTTACGCTGCCTCCAGCTGTGCGCAATTTAACGATCTTCGGTACATAAGAGCCGCCGATCATTTCTCGGTTCCAGATAACTTTAAGTTCCTGCTCTGCCTCCTTGGCCGGGATGCGAAAGGCGATGCCCCGGCTTGAACCACCCGGCTCTAACGCCAAGGTCAGGCCCGGGCGCTCCGGCGTGCCGCGACCAATGCGCGTCCACATGCTAAACTGTCGATGATAGCCAAACAGCGTCGCATGACGCTGCTCAACAAACTCGATCATCGGGCTCCAGATCAGCGAGCCATAGGCATACAGCCAGACATCTTCATCTTTCGGCCATTGCGCCATCAGATCCCAGCGTGATTTATCCCGCTCAGCGACCGGCAATTTTCGGAAATGCCCTTGTTGCTCACTCAAAGTAATCATCTCTTCGAGCAGGCCGTTCTCGACATCTTCTCGGGCGATCTTGCCATGCGTTCTGAAGGAAGGCGGTGAGTTTGTCATATCTTATAGGTAGGATAGCTGAAGCTCAGCGGCAAGCTTCTTTATGCAACGGACAAATCCTCCGTTGCTTCATCCATTTCCTGGCTGCGTTCATAGTAATCACGAATGAGACGCGCCGTATTTTCGAGATGTTCTCGCATACGCGCCTCAGCCCGCGATGATTCGCCGCGCTCTAGGGCATCGAGAATATTTATATGATCAACTTGCGCCCGACCGATATTTTCAGCATTAACCCGGCCACCCCAATTGGCGACAACAAAGAGTGTCGCCAGGGGAATAAAAACAATCTGGTCAATTTGGCGTTTGAGAAAGGGACTTTCCGCCGCCTCAACGATGGTTCTATGGAACGTATTATTCATGCGCCGCCAAGCGGGCCCATCGAAATCATCTTCGGCAGCCTTGGCTGTAATGATCTCTCCTTCCTCGACGCATTTCGACAATTTATTGCGGGTCCAGCGATCGAGCCCTTTTTCCGCGACCAAACGGCAAGCCATACCTTCTAATGTGGCCCGCACATAATAGGCGTCGACGATTTCATTGACAGTAAATTCCTTGACCCGGTAGCCGCGCTTGGCGACATATTCCAACAAACCTTCTTGGGCCAGACTGCTCAAGGCGGTCCTGATCGGCGTCCGGGACATACCCAACTGCTGGCTCAACGGATTTTCCTGCAAATGGGTGCCGGGCGCGACATCACCCCGGACGATTTGATCGCGAATTTTCTCCGTCGCTATTTCAGATT
Source organism: Rhodospirillaceae bacterium (assembly GCA_018649725.1). Lineage (GTDB taxonomy): Bacteria > Pseudomonadota > Alphaproteobacteria > Rhodospirillales > UBA2165 > TMED23. Next base: position 88,369 of record JABIHH010000063.1, read on the forward strand.
GTGTGATCACACGTTTTTCCTAAACCTCAGCCGTCACTTTGCTTAGCCTTAAATATTACACTATATTTATGACAATTTCCATGTATACATATAGTATTTTTTAGGGTATTTTCTTGGGAAATCTAACCAGAATTAAACGAAAATAGAGTGATATGTATTCAATATTTAATTTTAACCCTTTGAATACAAAAGAATAATCATATTTAGCTAAAGAATACCGGGAAATCTTATGAAAAAACCAAATTTTTTACTGTTTATCACTGATCAACACCGCGCCGACAATCTAGGCTGTTACGGTAACGAGATCGTTAAAACACCGAACATCGACAGCATCGCCGGAAGCGGCACGCAGTTTGAGCGCTTTTATGTCGCCAATCCGCTCTGCATGCCCAATCGATCTTCCCTGATGACCGGTCGGTTTCCGTCGGTTCACGGTGTGCGCTGTAACGGCACCCCGCTATCGCTGCAAGCCCGTACCTATGTCGAACATCTCGCCGATAATGGCTATGATACCGCACTGATCGGTAAATCCCACCTCCAGAATATGACCGGTAGGCCACCCGGATGGTCACCTAATTCGGATGATTTTGCCGTCGATGAAAACGGCATCCCCCAGCAGGCCTTTGACTGGGACATGCAGGGCGCGGAATATGAAAACGAAAACCCTAATCTTTGGCGCGATGATAAAAACCACGACGTAAAACTGCCGTTTTACGGGTTTGAGCATGTCGATCTCTGCACCGAACATTCGGACGAGGTCGGCGGTGCCTATGAGCGCTGGCTGCTCGAAAAAGAGCCCAATGGCAACACTATGCGGGGCCGAAAAAACTGCACATCGGACAACAAGATCACCACGCCGCAGGCCTGGAAAACGCAATTGCCGGAAGAGCTTTATCCGTCTGCCTATATCGGTGACATGACGCTGGATTATTTGGATTCTCATGCAGCATCGGACGATGACAACCCGTTCTTCGTCCAATGTTCTTTCCCGGACCCCCATCACCCGTTCACACCGCCCGGCAAATATTGGGACATGTATGATCCAGACGACATGCCGATCCCGGCGACCGTTAATGACGGCGATTCTTCGATGGAAGTTTTCTTGCGCGATCAATTGGCAAAAGGTGAAGCCGTTCGCCACACCCAAATGCCATATGCCGCGACAGCCCGTGAAGTTCAAGAAGCCATGGCCTTAACCTTCGGCATGATCACGATGATTGATGATCAAATTGGCCGCATTTTAGGAAAACTCAAAGAATTGGGATTGGATGAGGATACCGTTATCATCTTCACCTCAGACCATGGCGATTATATGGGCGATCATGGCTTGATGCTCAAAGGTCCGCTGCATTTGCAAGGTATGATCCGGGTGCCGTTCATTTGGTCCGACCCAGACGGCCGCAAAGCCGGTACAACATCCTCGCTTGGCCAAACCATCGACATTTCCCGCACCATCTTGGAGCGCGCCGATATTAATCCCTATTGGGGCATTCAAGGAACGTCTATTCTGGGCGATATCACAGGTAAGGCGCCAACTGATCGCGACGCTGTCTTGATCGAAGACGATCGCCAGCGGATCAATCTCGGCTTCACGCGTTTTCAGAAAATCCGTACTTTGATCACCGAGCAATATCGCTTCACGCTTGGTTATCCAGACGCTCGGGACGAGCTGTATGATCTCAAGGCAGATCCCGGCGAGCTCAATAATTTGTGGGATAGCGAGCCCGAACTGCGCGCTCAGCTGACCGATCAATTGATGCGGATGGTGCTGGAATATCAGGACCCGACTCCCCTAGCGACAGCGGTCGCTTAATAGTATAGAATTATTCTAAAGGAGAAATATCATGGCCGTAACAATGCTTCATCATGTTGCCTATCGCTGCAACGATGCCCAAGAGACTGCGGATTTTTATACCAAGCTCTTAGGCCTCGAGTATTACGCTGCCGTTTCTGAGGAAACGGTGCCCTCGACGGGCGAGATCAGCCCCTATATGCATATTTTTTTCGCCATGAAAGATGGCTCTTGCGTCGCTTTTTTTGAAGTGCCGGCCTCGCCGCCGATGCAGAAAGATCCCAACACCCCTGAATGGGTGCAGCATTTAGCGCTGCAAGTTGAGAGCATGGAAGAACTTCTGATGCGCAAAAAGCTGCTCGAAGATGCCGGTGTTGAAGTGATCGGCCCAACCAATCACGGCTTCTGTGAATCGATTTATTTCTTTGATCCGAACGGCCACCGCACGGAACTAACGCTCCATATTGGTGATGAGGCAATGATGGAAAGACTAAGTTCCACCGCCCCAGCCATGCTGGAGAAATGGAACCAATCCAAAGAAGTCCAACGCGATGCCGCCTGGGTTCATGACGGCTCAACGCAAACTTCTTAATTAGTGACTGTCACTTAATTAACCTTTGGGATCTTTTTCGGCGCCGACCCAGCCACTATGGGTGATGTCGACAATGATGTTATTGGGATCGCGGTATTTAATCTCGTAAAAGCCAGAGCCGCCGCTGGTGTCTTTGGCGACCTCACCCATCATGTAATGGCCACCATTTTCTTCCAATGATGCTTTGGTCGCATCGACGTCATCAACCCAAAAGCCGATGTGATGCAGACCTACAAAATCTTTGCCCACATTCGTCGGGCTGGTTGCCTGACCCGCTGCTTCGTCAGATTTGTATTCAATGAGAGCCAGGCTCATTACGCCATCAGACATGTAGCCGACACTGGCCATCGGAGTCTCATTTTCTCGCACCAATTCCATGCCAAAACCATTTTCATAAAATTCCTGTGCCGCCCGGCGATCCGGTACCGAGAGCGCTATATGGCGCAATTTTCCGGTTGGTTTCTCATTTGTCTCATTTGGCATCTTCATTCCCCCCCTTTAGTTTTTTCTATTCCGCTTCGTCGATCTTTATCCGAATGCCCGGTGGCAAAAGAGTTGACGCATCACCTATGGCTTTATCAATTTGCTTTTGGGTCAGATTGGCACCTTGCAGATCGGCGCCCTGAATATTGGTACTTAGAAAAGTTACATCTTTGAAATCGACGCCCGCCATTTGCGCGCCTTCAAGATTGGCGCCGGATAAATCGGCTGCCCGGAGTTCTGCTTCCTGCATCTGAGCAGATTTCAAATTGGCGTGGCGTAAATTGGCATTGTGAATATCAGCCTCACCCAAATTGGCGCCCGACAAATTAGCGCTGCGCAAATCGGCATCAAACAAATTAGCTCTGGCCAAATTTGCATCCTGGAGATCGGCACTGCGCAAATTGGCATTTGATAAATTAGCCTCAGAGAGATCGGCGCCCGATAGATCCTGATCGGCAAAATCAGCCTTTTCGCCTTTCGCGCCATGCGTCTGTAACCACTCAGCGTGAGACTCTAGCTTGGCCGCGATCTCCGCCGCCCGGTCCGGATTACCGCCATCGTCACGTTCTTTTGGCGCGGCCACCAATTCAATTTTTTCTTTTTCCGGCTCAGCTTCTTTTTGAGCTTTTGGCTTGAGCGGCTTAACCGGCGCTGGCTTCGGCGCTGCTTTCAACTGTTCCCTTGTTTCATCAGAAACCGCTGCGGCCATGGCACTATCAATTTCACTCACCGTATCCGGCACCTCTGGCCCGTCATCAATCACCGCGCCATTTAGGCTGGATTTGCCACCCGTCTCGATATGATTGGGTGCCTTGACCACTTTTGGCGGTGGCGCTTCTTTGATGGTCGGCCGCCCATTGGCGCCGCGGCGCTCCTCACCTTGATAATTTGTCACATTGCTGGGATTGCGGCGAGACGGGCCAAAAAACCCTTTTGAAATAACAAAACGCCGAGGTTTCTCCAGGACACTAACCACGCGTTTCTGCAAGGCTTCGTCGTCAAAGGGTTTGCGAATAAAATGTTCAAAGCCAATTTCACAGGCTCTGAAGGCCGTTGCCGGTTCGATATTCCGGGTCATGATAACAATCGGCAGATTTTCATCTGCTGGCGTCTTACCGGCCCGAATCTGGCTCAGAAAATTTAAACCAACCGCGCCGCCCATATCAATTTCCATAATAATGAGGTCGGGCAACCACTCGCCATTGAGCAATTGGAGCGCGTCTTCGACCGAGGCACAACACCGCAAATTCGTTAGCTGAATCCCGGCAACAGCCTTGCTGACGACATCATGAAATTCTGGATTTTTGTCTAGAATTAAGACTTTAATTCGAGCGAATTTAGACATGGTTGAGTAAGAAATGCCCTTAAAATATACCTGCAAAATGATTTTTTGGAATGTTCACTTTTCGAAGAGTTGAGTCAATATTTAATCTGGTCTCTATGAGCCCTCACGCCGCGTGTTTTGATAGACCACCTCGATTTTGGCAGCAAATTCCTCAGCTCTGCCAAGAGACGAGTTTTGCAATTCTTCCCGCAAAGCGGCGCGAGTCTTCTGCAAGGCTTCTAAATCGCCCGCCAAAGAGCACGCCAAATCAATATAGACATTTGGCGTATCGGCAATCCATTCCGGATGTCCGAGGTGGGTTAGAATTGACGCCCCGACGCGCCCGGCATGACGCTCACCCTTAAGCGTGATGATCGGAATTCCCATCCAAAGCGCTTCAAAGCTCGTCGTCGTACCATTAAAGGGAAAGGTATCCAGACCGATATCAATTGAATTATAGAGCTCCAGCGGGTTGTCATCCCGGGCTATCCAGCCCTGTAGAATAATTCGCTCTTTGGCGATCCCGCGATTTTGGAAAGCATCGATAATTCTATCCGGCACCACATCATAGTCCAGCATGCCGCCTTTAAGCAGGAGTTTAGATGCCGGGTTTGCCTGCAAAATTGCCGCCCAGGTCTTAATGGTACCTTGGGTCATTTTGGCAATATGGTTAAAAGATCCAAAAGTGACGTAGCCGGTTTCAAGCGCCGGCAACGGGCCGATATCGGGTGCGTCATTGGGCGGCAGATAGCAGTGAAAGCCGCCTTCAAGCCGAACGAGTTGTTCGCTGTGATATTGGTCTGCGGGCCCTACGGGGTCGGCGATTTCATCGGTTAAGCGATACTCAATTGCCGCGAGGCCAGTTGTCGCCGGATAGCCAAGCCAGGACATCTGAACAGGGGCCGGCTTTTGCGCGAAGACCGCAAGCCGGTTATTAACAGAATGGCCTGCCAAATCGACCAATATGTCGATGCCATCTTGGCTGATGCGCGCTGCCATTTCGTCATCGCTCATCACCGTCACGTCGCACCAATGCTCGATATGCGCTTTAAACCAAGCCGTCGCTTCGTCTTCGCGGGTAACGTTGGCATAGGCGAAAATCTCGAACGCGTCGGAGTCATGAGCTTCAATCAGCGGCTTTAAAAAATAGGCACAGGAATGGGTTCTGAAATCAGGCGAGACATAGCCGATCCTCAATCGCTTGCTCTCTTTACGATCCGAAGCCTCAATTTCGCCAGGCCCGAGATCAGCAAACCCTTTGGCCCATTCCTGATGGGCCGCAAAAATTGACTGTTCGGTTTCCGCCGGATCATAGAGCAAATTCATCAACAGATTTTGCCACGCGCTCTGATAGCCAGGATCCCTTTTAAGAGCTTCTCGGAAACAGCCCAGCGCCTCGGCCTTGCGCCATTGATCGTTTAATACGTTACCAAGATTAAAATGCGCGGTGACATAGCCAGGATCGAGAGCCAGTGCATGACGAAAAGCCTCTTCGGCCTGCAGGGTTTTGCCAGACACGCTAGCCTGACTGTTCAATGCATTGCCGAGATTGGTCCAGGCTTCCGGACTTTTTAGTGAAACCGAGACCGCTTGTCTTCCAATTTGCTCGGCCTCAGCACTTTTGCCCTGGCCATCCAAAGCCGCCGTCAAGCCGATCAGGGCAGCACCTTCATTGGGTGTCAATTCAAGGGCTTGGCGAAAAGCGCTTTCTGCCGGGCCATAGTTTTGCAATTGACCCAAGACCGTGCCGAGATTAACCAGCGCCTCCGGCCAGTCCGACTTGAGATCAACCGCCGTTTGGTAGGCTTGAGCCGCCTTTGCCAATTCACCCATGGCACCATAAGTAACTGCGAGATTGAACGGGAAGGTTGGCCGGTCGGGGGCGGCTTCAATTGCCCGAACAATTAAATCCACTGCTTCAGCCAACTCGCCGCGGGCCTGCGCGATGAGGCCCAAAAAATGCAGCGCATCAGGATTGGCTTCATCGCTACTCAACACGTCGCGGTAAATTACTTCTGCCTCGGCCAACTTACCGGCCTGGTGCAAGGCCAGGCCTTTTTCTAAGTTTTCACGGCTCATATCGCATCCCCGACCGCATGCATTATAAGCTGGCGCTGATGGGGCCGGACGCGATGCTCAAACAGATAAATGCCCTGCCAGGTGCCAAGCGCGAGACGTCCGCCTGAAATTGGAATGCTCAGCGTGGTCTGGGTAAGCGCACCCTTGATGTGCGCTGGCATATCATCGGCCCCTTCCGAGCTATGGTGATAGAGCGAGACATCTTCCGGCACGAGTGTTTTGAAAAAAATCTCCAGATCCCGCATCACATCGGGGTCGGCATTTTCCTGGATAACCAAGGAGGCTGAGGTGTGGCGGCAATAAAGCGTCAGCAGTCCGCTCGCCATGTTAAGTGCGTTCGTCCACGCGACCACCTCTCGGGTCTGCTCATACAATCCCTGACCGGATGTCTGAACAATGAGCGTTTCCTGAGCTTGCGAGAGAGCCTGTTGCATACCTCATCTTGTAGCGTCTTTTTGCCAAGCTGCCCAACTTTTTAAGCCCCCTTGCATTGCCAACGCCGTTCAGTTTAGGATGGCCGTCTGGGAGGAACATATAATGAACATTAAAAATCAGGAATTGGGGCTGGATGACTTCGAACAAGACATTCCCGCGCTCGGGCCGTTTGATGCCAGTGATATCGCCCGTGGCATTTGTCGCTATTTGCGAAATCTTGGCTATAGCCCGCTGACTGAGTTCAAATTGCTTTCCAGGCGGCGCGTTGATGTTATCGGCCTAAATAAGGCCGGGCAATTCATCATCGTGGAGATTAAATCCTCCGTCGCCGATTTTCGCAGCGATGAGAAATGGCACGAATACCTCCCCTTTGCCGATCAAATGTATTTCGCTGTCGCCAATGGATTTCCGCTGGAGCTCTTGCCCGAAGAATGCGGTATTATGATTGCTGACGCATACAACGCAGCGGTTATTCGCGACGTGCCGGTCAAAAAACTCAATGCAGCTAGGCGGCGCACACAAATTGTCCGCTATGCCAAGACAGCCGCCGATCGGCTCCACCGGCTCAACGATCCTAACCGGCGCTAGCTCGCTCGATCTCCAGTAATGCTTTTTTACGATCAATCCCCCAGCGATAGCCGGTCAAATCACCGCTCGCGCCAACCGCTCGGTGGCAGGGAATAATCACGCCAATCGGATTGGACCCGCAAGCCCGCCCGACAGCCCGGGCGCTTTTAGGTTCACCAATGGCGGCCGCGATCGCGCCATAGGTCTCGGTGAAACCGGTTGGGATTCGGGTCAGATAAGACCAGACCTTGGCTTGAAAAGCCGTCGCGCGGATATCAATGGGTAAATTGCTGGTTTTTTGCGAATGGCTGTCGATCACCCCAATCACTGTTGCTAACACCTCGGCCATGTCTTCTTCATTGCGGCGCAACTGGGCGTTTGGGAATTCCTGACCAAGCTCAGCCTCAACCGCTTTGATGTGATCGCCAAAGCACACCCGAACCAAACCATGTGCCGTCGCGGCGACCAGCACCCGGCCCAAATGACAATGGCCAATGGCGTAATTGATCTCGGCCCCCCTACCGCCTTTGCCATAACTCGCCGGCGTCATGCCAAGCTTGCCATTGGCACTTTCATAGAGCCGGCTCGAGCCACCAAAGCCGGCGTCATACATCGAATTCGTAACCGACTGACCCGCTTTAAGCTTGGTTTTAAAAGTCTCCAGGCGCCTGGTCTCAGCATATTGGCGGGGCGAGATGCCGGCTGCTTTTTTAAACATCCGCTGCAAATGGGTTGGGCTCATATTGAGGGTGGCGCCCAATTCGGCCAGCGTCGGCGCGCCTTCTTCATGTGCATCGATTAGGCTACAAACCTGCTCGACGAGATTTCTATTTTTGTTTGTCATGAAATGATCTTACCTGATCGGCTGAGAAAAACTATCCGAAGCTTGCGCTACGGCAAAGTTAAAATTCAGCCATAACGCTGAAGCTGCTCAGCATTCGTATTGAGCCAGGCCCGGGCCGCTTCAACCTGCACATCAAATCCCGCCACCGTCTGCCAAAAGGCGGCGCTGTGATCCATATGTCGGAGATGTGAGACCTCATGGGCGACCACATAATCAAGCACCCATTCCGGCGTTAGGATAAGCCGCCAGCAAAAGGATAGATTGCCATTTGGGGCGCAAGACCCCCAGCGCGACTTGGTATCACGCACGGTGATGCGGCCGATTTTACGGTCCAGCTCAGCCGCCATAGTTTGGGCGCGGGGTTGAATTTCAGCCTTGGCTTCTTTACGCAACCAATCGCCGAGACGCCTGGCCAAATGTTCAGGGCGGCCGCCCATCTTGATAGTGTTTTCAGCCTTGATTGCGACAGCTTTGAGATCAGGATCGTGACAGACAACATGCTCTTCCCCCAGCAGAGGAATTTGCGCACCGTCTTCAAAGGGAATTTTGCGGGGGAGTTTTTCGAGCCGGGAGAGGAGCCAGTCTGACTTTTCCTGCACCAGCAATAACGCTTCGCGCTCACTGGCCCGGCTAGGCAGGGTAACGATGGCCCCTTCATTATCATTGTCGATGCGCAAAATAATGCGTTTGGCGCGGGCATTACGCCGGATTCGAACCGGCACATCGCGGCCCGCCAAATTCATTATCTGCGCCGCATCACTATTCTTCATCACTATTCTTCATCTGGCCAAGTCACAATAAAATCTTCGAGATCAAACGCGTCCTTTTCTTCGACGACCCGGTCTTTGACCGAAACACCCGCTTCATGGACGCTATTGGGGTCGCCCGAAACCAGCGGATGCCACCAATACAGATCCTTGCCTTCGTTTAAAAGCCGGTAGGCGCAGCTCTGCGGCAGCCATTTCAGGCCACTTAAATTTTCTTTGGTCAGTTCGACACAATCGGCCACCAATATGGTTCGCTCAAAATAATTTTTGCAGCGGCAGCTAATTATATCCAATTGGCTGCAGGCGACATTTGTATAGGACACTTCGCCACTATCTTCATCTTCGAGTTTATGGAGACAACATTTTGCACAGCCGTCACAAAGTGAATCCCATTCATCCAAGGACATTTCCGACAATTTTTTCTGCTGCCAGAACGGCTTTGCGTCACTATAGTTTGGCAAATTTGGCAAATCAGGAAATCCGTTTTACAAAAATTCTTTGAGCTTGGTCGCGATGGCTTCAGCCTCGAGGCCATAGCTGAAAAAGGTCAGAAACTTGCCATCCGGGCCCATCAGATAACTCACCGATGAATGATCCATCAAATAGTCTTCCGGGTCCTTTTCATCCTGGGCGGTTTTGGCGGCATAGATCCGGAAGACTTTTTTGACATGCTCAATTTGTTGCACGCTGCCGGTCAGCCCGGCAAAGCTTTTGTGAAAATGAGTGAGGTAAGATTTCAAATGCTCCGGCGTATCGCGCTCGGGATCAACCGTGACAAAAATTGGCTGCACTTTTGCCGCATCCTTTCCCAATAAATCCATCACCGATGAAAACACCGTCAGCGTGGTGGGGCACACATCCGGGCAAAAGGTGTAGCCAAAAAAGATTAGGACGTATTTTCCCTGATAGGTTTTGTGGGAGACCGCTTTGCCATTTTGGTCGAGCAGCGTATAGGCGCCGCCGATCGCCGGCGTGCCTGAGGACTTAGAGCCTGAGCTCCCTTTCTGGGTTACTCGGGCAATGTTATTTCCATCCGCGGCCTGCTGATCGGTAAAGGCGCGCAACCCTAGGCCGCCGGCAACAATAACGATGGCCAATAAAAGATAAAAATAGACGCGCCGAATAGGCATGGAATTGCTCTCCCTGAGATTGGTGTAACCCTAACTTCATAGACCGGGTCGAAACAAGCTGCAAGGAAGGAAAACAGCAAAGCAAATCGATTATTGACGCCAAACCGCCGGACCCCCATTCTAGGCATATGTTTTTATTCGGTATTTCTGACCATGCGGGCGGGTTCGACCCACTCATATTATTATTGATGGCTTTGGTCATCGAAACCTATGCCGGCCAATTACAGTTTGTCTCCCGCCTCACAGGTCATCCTTTAAGTGCCATAGAAAGCCTTATCGATTGGTTCGACCGCAAGCTCAATCGGGAAAGCCGCAGCCAGATGGATCGAGCGGTCAGAGGTTCAATTGCCGCCGTTATAATCATCGCTATCTCAGCAGCCCTTGGCTGGGCCATCGCCTGGCTTAGTCAAACGCTGCCGTTTGCCTGGATTTTTGAAACCATTTTTCTGGTAATGTTGATAACTCAAAGAGGCGTCTATACCGCCGTTCGAAAAGTCGGTGTCGCGCTTCGCGATCAGGGTTTGGAGACTGCCCGCCAAAAGCTTGCCCCCTTAACCAACCAAGCTGCTGAGAAAATGGACAGCCATAACATCGCCCGTCTGGCAATTGAGAGCAGCGCAAACTCGTTGACGACACGGGTTGTCGCACCGGTCTTTTGGTATGTCCTGTTCGGCTTTCCGGGCCTGTTGGTATACCAATCGCTCAATGTGATGAATGAGCGACTCGGCCATAAGACGGATCATTATCGCGCCTTTGGATTTACGGCAGCCCGGTTGAACGACATCGTCTTGCTTTTGCCGGCCCAATTCAGCGGGCTTTTCATTGTGCTGGCGGCTCTGTTTGTGCCAACCGCCCATCCGGGCCGGGCTTTGAAAACCATGATGCGAGATGCCGGAAAGTATCGCAGCTACAATTTGGGCGTTGCGCTTGCCGCAGTGGCGGGCGCTTTTGATCTGGCGTTGGCGGGCCCGCGTAAATTTTCTCAAGAAACCAAGAACGAGCCGTGGCTCGGCACGGGGAGCGCACAAGCAACCCATCAAGATATCCGGCGCACGCTTTATTTATTTGCCGTCGCTTGCCTCATCAATGGTGTCTGGGTGGCAGCACTCACCACCATAAGGTATATGTGACCATGCCAGTGAGCGCAGAGTATAAGGCCTATATTCTGGATTTACTGTCAGGCGTCGAAGGCGTCAGCGCGCGCGCCATGTTTGGCGGTGCGGGGCTCTATGTCGACGATACAATGTTTGGCCTGCTCACGCGGTCTGATCGCTTTTATCTGCGCGTCGATGAGATCAATCAGCCGGATTTTGAGGCCTTGGAAGCCGAACAATTTATTCCCTTTGAAGATGATCCAAAGAAATCTCATATGAGAATGCCCTATTTTGAAACTCCGGTAGACATCTTGGAAAATGAGGAAGAGCTCGCTGTTTGGGCGAAGAAAGCCTGGGAGGCAGCCCGGCGAAATAAGAAGCCCAAGAAAAAGACGAAGAATAAATCTACGAAGCAGAAGAAACCCTAATGGCCAATGAACCCCAGCTTCATCAAAGCGCCATTCGCAAGCGCTCGGTTCTCATCTCTGGCCATCGTACCAGCATTTCTTTGGAACAAGCCTTCTGGACCAAGCTGCGTGAAATTTGCGAGCAGCGCGATAAATCGATCAATCAGATGGTCACCGAGATTGACAATGACCGCCTGGAGACACCAAACGGCAATCTCTCAAGCGCCATCCGTGTCTATATTTTAGAACAGCTCGATAAGAATTAGTCGGACCTTAGCGACCGATACCTTTCAATATACCTTTTAAGAAATCTTCCACCCGCGGCTTTTGCTGTTGCTGCTGTTGAGGAGCTTGCTGCTGTGGCGGCGGTGATTGCGGCGGCGGCGCGCCTGTGCTGGCGGTTGGCGGTGGAGATTGCGGGCGGGCTTGCGGGAAAATATTATCCAATAGCGTGCCGATGCCTTTTTTCTTGCGCAATTTGTCGAGTTTTTTATTGAGCGAGCCCGGCAGACGGATGCCGCCTTTGGTCAAGGCGGCCGTTTCTAATTTAACTTTCGGATCGTCCAAACGGCCAGAAATCTTGAATGGCAGATTTGGCTTTTTACTCGAGTTGCGCAGTAGAATCTGTGCCAATATATTCTGCGACAGTTGAATTTCGCCTGCCGTATCAATCCGCCAATTCGGTAGATCAACCGCGCCTTTGGCGGCACCATTTCCCAATCCTGAGCGTAGGCTCATATCTTCAAATCGCGCAATCCCTTGGGCCAGGCGAAAGCTGGTATTGAAATCAGCTTGCTTGGAGCTGGCCTTACCGCCGGTCAAAGTACTACCAAATTGATTCAGGGACAAAAAGAGATTGGCAAAGCCCGATAACGCGGAACCGCTTTTAGCCGCATTGCTGATATCCAGACCACGAATTGCGATTGTGCCACCGCCACTAAGGGTGCGCACCAAATCAAGCGTCGAGCGGCCGATGGTGCGAAACTCGCCAACCATATTGAGGGCGCCTCGCCGGAACCCGCGCGTGCCGAGCGAGCTTAGCAAACGTCCAGTATCCATGTTTTTGATCTCAAAGCGGGTTTGATATTGGTTTCTTGTCGGAGCGGCAATGGCCTGGCCATCGATCTTGATATCACCGCCATAAGCTTTACCGGTCAGGCGTTGCAGATCAACGACGCCGTCGGTTAGCAGGCTGGCTAAATTCACCGCATCGACTTGATATTTTTGGAAGCGCAAGCGCTTAGAGCGTAATTTAATATCACCGTCAAAGCCCTTTAAGAACAAAAGATCAATCGGCGCTTTTGTCCAGGGGGCTCCTGCGGCAACGCCTTTGACGGCAACTTCAATTTTCCTTGCAGGTGCCTTTAGTCCACGAGAAAGGCTGTTATAGGATACCCGCCTCAAAAGTGGATTGGCGCTAAAGGCATGACGAATTTCTTTTAAAGTCCGGTTTAGAAATGCGGTCTGCTTGGCTGGTAAAATATCATCAATGACGATGGGGCTGGTTTCAAGATTGGCGATCACTTTCGGTCGAGCGCCGCTAAGATCAGTTGCGGCACTTCCGGCGATGGTGATACCGGCAGCACTACCTGCGAGATTTGGAAAACTCATTCTTTGGGCATCGCCTTTAAGCCGGCCGCTTAAATTAACCCCGCCGATTTTCTTACCTGCAGGCCGATAACTGCTGCCCAAGCGCCGGACCAGTTTAACCAGACTTGGATGAGTGGCTGAAAACTTCCCATCGACGCGAGGTGCCGGGCGCAGGGGCTCGACCAGGCCGCTGAGGCTAAATTTGCCGCCGAGCATCGAGGTGTTGGTGGAAACCTTTAACGCGCGCGGCTTGCCACTCAATGTGCCCGCCAGCCGCACAGCGCCTATTTGACCGGCTGGAACCGGCGATGAAAACTTCGCGAGGCTAAATAATCGCGCCAGACTTTTACCACGGATATTAAACTTAAAATTATCAAACTGTGGGTCAATAACGCCTCGGGTCTTTTTAAGATCAACGATATCGCCCGATACATTGACCGCCAGACCCGCCGCATTCGCGGTTTGGAATTTAGTGACCTTTAACTTGCCATCAAAAACAGTCGCGTTCAGGCTGAGACCCTTGATTGGCACATCCTTGACCGTTAACGCCTTCAAGCTGGCATTTATATTAGCATCAAACGTACCAAGCGCGGCCAGTGCGGCAAGCGGATTGGGAACAGACGCCGTGGCCACTGGTTTCTGATTTTTGTTCTGGGCCGTCTTTGTCGCAGGTTCTTTTGCAGGCCCGGCTTTGGCTGATGCTTTGCCAGACGCTTTAGATGGCTTCTCCTTCGGCAAATAGCCATCCAAATTCAGCCGGTCAATTGCGAGATCAACACCAAAAGAAGGGCGCGCCCGAAAAGCGATATTGGCAGCGCCCGTCATTTTGGTTTCATCCAATTGAACCGAAATATCATTAAGACGCGCAGCCTTGGCATCAGCCGTAACTTTACCGCCAAAAGAAAATTTCCGCAGACGGTCCTTGGCCACTGCTGAAACATCCGTGCCCACCCAGTTCAAAAGCGCGCGCAAATTATTGGTTGATAGATCAACATTACCTTCAAAGATCGGGCCTTTATTTTTTGATTCTTCATCTTCCAAGATGGTGCCGAGCAAGCCGACATCGGTACTGCCCGGCAACAAGGCTGAGGCCTGACTGATGGTGATCTCCTGGTCGTCGAGCGTTGCATTAATCTTAGCTTGACGAATGACCGACTTATTATAGGTGACCGCCCCGACCGAAATATTCAGCGCAGCTGTTAGGTTTTTCGGCAGCTGTTTTAAGCTAAAGGGTGCACCACCAGATTGGGCATTAGCGATCTTAGGAACAGGAAGTGAGTTTCCAGATTTATTTTTGGATTTGCTTTTTGGTTTCTGCACCGCTTTCTTTGGTGCCAACAAAGCATCGACATCAAATTTATTTACTGCCAGACGCAAATTCACATCTGTTACATCGCCAAGCTTAACGACCAGCTTTCCCGTTCCTTGCGTTCCATTTAGCTTTACCGCCAGATCAGAAACGGTCACACCGGTTTCTGCCGCGGCAATCGTTGCCTTGGTCGAGAAAGGACGCGACAGGCTTTCCGGCAAGGCAATGCCGCCTGAAATGGCAGAAGCAAAAACGCCCAAGTTTTTACCCTCGACATTTAGCTTACCCTTTACTTGCGGGTCTTTATTGAGGCGGGTGATCGCGCCTGAAAAACGCAAATTCGTTTCACCGGGAATGACCTTAAGATCAAAGTTAAACGGCAATGTCCGGCCCTGCACGACGGTGCCGGCAGTGGCGGCAAAGCTCATCGGTATCCCTCTGACCACAGCACTGCCGGAACTTTCCATCGGACCGGAAAGGGATGCCAGGGCAAATCGGCCATTTAGATTCTCAATCGTTTCAACTTGGCCTTTGGTATCGTCACGATAGGAAATGGAGCCCTTCTCAATGACAAAATCATCGAGCTGAATGGCAAGCGCGCCGCCATCAGCCCCTCCCAATAACGAGCCAAAAGGTTGCGCACCGCCCGGAGTAGAGGCAGGCTTTGATGCTGGCGCGGCAGAATTAGCCGCCGCTGGTCCCTTGAAGGCCATATTGGTGCGGCCATCGGACAGAACCTCAAGGCTCAGAACCGGCCTGACCAATTTGACCGTGCGAATTTGCAATTGTCGACCAAGCAGCGGGGCCAAAGCGACACGCACCTCAAACGAGTCTACCGTCAAGGTGTCCGCTGTATGCGCCCCTTCGATATTCGCAACATGGACGTCATTTATAAGCAGCGCCGGTGATGGCAATATCCCAATTTTGATATCGCCTCTGATCTCCAGGTTGAACCCCGTCGCGGCATTTACCTCTTCAGTGATTATCTCGCGATATTCGTTCCAATTGACGAAATTGGGTGCCACCAGAATGGCCCCGAACAGGCCAACCAAGACAAACAAAAAGCCGAATAATAGCTTTTTCAACTTAAAAAAACTCCCTCCACAAGGTGAGCCCAGACTCTAGCGGGCCTTGGCATATATTTTAGTTTTTTTGCGTCGCCAACAAAATAATTTGGCGCGATGCTCAATGGTAATATGGATTGATTTGTCTCTTTTTTCAAACTGTTGGGCAAATTTAGAAAATATACCAACATGTATTGTTTCAACCGGGGCAGGCGAGTATTCTGGAACAGATATAAAAAAGCGCCATGAAGATTGATTTAGCCCAAAATTCCAACGCCCATAGAATTCTATTAATCAGCGCAGATGCTGCGCCAATTCGCTAATTCGAATTCAACCAAAGACCTAAGGATTGTGATCAGCCGGTGAGTATCGCCACTAAAATACGTGCCCAATTTTTGGATAAGGGCATTGCGCGGGCCTTAAGGCACCGCGAATACCGTATTTTCGCCCTGACGAATTGGGTTTCGACAATGGGCAATTGGTTCCAGCGCGTCGGCATCGGCTGGCTGGCTTGGGATATCACGCATTCTGGATTTTGGCTGGGCGCGGTGGCACTTGCCGAAGCTTTGCCTTTGCTTTTGTTCATCGCTTTTGCCGGAGCCATTATTGATCGCATCGACCGCATGCGGTTAATCCGCTATTTGCAAATGTTGATAATTTTACTGGGCGTGCTTTTAGTAACCCTCACGGCATTGGATTTGATGAACATCGTTTTGCTGGTATTGATCACCACAGCCCACGGTATGATCCAAACCTTTCACCTGCCGGTCCGCTTGACCATTGTGCCAAATCTGGTGCCGCGCAGTGATTTAACGCCGGCGGTTGCGCTGAATTCCGCGCTCTTTAATACTGCCCGGTTCATCGGCCCTGCCATCGCGGGGTTTGTTATCGCTAAATTCAGCGTTTCAATCGCTTTTGCGCTCTCAATTATCGGATTTGTTGCCTTTGCGATTGGCCTCCTGATGATCAACCCGCGCAGTGAGCAGCGACAGAAAAGCCAGCCCAGCGGGTTATTGGCTGACGTGTGGGAAGGCATACGCTATGTCGGTAAGCATAGCAGCATCGGTCCGGTTTTACTTTTTGTTTTCATTGGCGCCTCCTTTTCCAGAGCCTTCATGGATCTCGCGCCGGGTATTGCGGATGATGTGTTTAACCGAGGTGCCGAAGGGTTTGGTCTTTTGCTATCCGCAATCGGCGTTGGCGGCATATGTGGTGCCATCGGGCTTGCCAATTACGGTAAAACCGATGGCTTGATGAATGTCAGTCTGGTGTCGCTTGCCCTAACCGCGCTGTTTCTACTTGCCTTTACCGCGACAAACATATTCTGGCTCGCGCTCATCTTCTGCGCCTGCCTTGGGGTCAGCCTTGGCGTTAGCACCAATGCGCCGCAAATCCTTATTCAAAACACCGTCGATGGCGCCATGCGCGGCCGGGTCATGTCAATATTTGGCCTGACCTATCGCGCTGGCCCAGCGCTCGGCGCACTGATCATGGGCGCAGCCTCGACCTATGTGGGCTTGCAAATTCCGGTTGCGGGCGGCGCTGTAATTTGCCTAATCGCCGTCCTCTTAATGCTGCCTAAGCGCAAAAGACTGGCGGCAGAAATGGAAGGTGAAAAACCTGCGCCCGAAGAGGCAAAAACCGCATGAGCAATTTCGGCTATTTTGTCTCAAAGCTTGGCGAGCACGGCATGGGTCGCGCCCTGCGTCATCGGGACTTCACCATCTATGCTTTGGCCGGCTGGCTTTCCAACATTGGTTTATGGGTGCAAAAGACAGCTTTGTTCTGGCTCACCTGGGAATTAACCAAATCCTATAGCGCCCTGGGTGGTCTGGCCTTCGCCGAGGCGATTATGACGATCTTGGTCATGCCCTATGCCGGCACCCTAACCGATCGGTTTGACCGTTTGAAAATGGCCCGGATCAGCCAGGCATCACTTCTCTCTATTGGTACGCTCGTTGCGATGCTCTCGGCATTTGATTTAATCACCATCGAAATTCTATTTGGTCTGGTGATGATAAACGGTGTTGCCGAAGGCTTTTGGACGCCGCTTCGCATGACCATGCCGCCAAGCCTGGTACCCCGCGAAGACCTCCCGGCAGCTTTGGGCATCAGTGCGACCTTGTTCAATTTGGCCCAATTTGTCGGTCCGGCACTGGGCGGCGTTATCGTATTTTGGCTGGGCGTCACCTATGCGTTCAGCTTTAATGCAGCAAGCTTTCTGGGCTATTTTTTCGTCCTCTTCATCATCAAGCTACGTTATGAAGAGGTTGTGTCACGCAAAACAGCGGGCTTTATAAAGGAATTTAAAGAAGGGCTCATCTACATTGCCGAGACACCCGGGCTCAGGCGCTTTTTGGTACTATCGCTCGGCGTATCACTGCTTATGCGAGCTTACCGAGAACTCTTCGCCGGTATCTCAGACGGCATCTTCGGCATGGGCGTTGAGGGCCTCGCGATCCTGAGCTCCGCCGCCGGATTGGGCGCCATGTTCACGGCCATTTTTCTTGGCAGTTTTGGCAAAATTAACGGCCTTATCCGCATAATTATGATTGGCCTGGTCATCGCTATGGTCGCGCAAATTGTGTTGGCGACAACAAATATTTTCTGGGTAGCGGTCGCTTGTGCCGCCGTCTTAAGCGGCACCGCGACCTATGCCGGTATCGGCGGACAATTGCTGGTGCAAAATACCATTCACGGCGCGGTCCGTGGCCGGGTGATGAGCATTTGGGGAATGATTTTGCGGGGCGGCCCCGCTAGTGGCGCTTGGATGGTTGGAACACTTGCCGGTGTCAGCGACCTTCAATTCGCCTTTCTCACAGCAACCTTTTTGTTTTTTATCATCTGGCTCTGGACGCTCCGCAGCACAAAACGCATGGCGGAAAGCCTCGAAAGAAGCGCTGAGGAAAGAGACGCAGATGCGCTTTAGCTTTTCCCAAACCCACCACCACTTTATTTTTCCCCGAACCCACCGCCATTTTATTTTTCCCCGAACCCCCCACCGCCGGGCGTCTCAATAATAATCACATCGCCCACGTTCATTTCGGCTTGGTCAGTGGGGCCGAGGATTTGCTCTTCACCCGACTTTCGAATGATGGTGGTTCTACCGGGCGAAGCTGCGTCACCGCCGGTCAAGCCAAAGGGCGGGTTTATCCGAGAACCTGACAAAATGGCAGCTGTCATCTCTTCTTCAAAGCGCAGACGCCGAACCACACCATCCCCCCCTCTATGACGTCCAGCGCCGCCTGAATTTTCCCGCACGCCAAAGGCTTCTAATATTACCGGGTAGCGCCATTCAAGCACTTCGGGATCGGTCAGCCTTGTGTTGGTCATATGGGTGTGGACGGCAGACGTGCCGCCGAAATCAGGGCCGGCACCGGCACCGCCGCAAATGGTTTCATAATACTGATACTGCGCATTGCCAAAGGTAAAATTATTCATCGTGCCTTGGCCCGCCGCCAAGGCTCCAGCCGCCCCAAACAAAGCGGCGGTAATCGCTTGCGACGTTTCGACATTACCGGCGACCACGGCTGCTGGATATTGGGGCGCCAACATCGAGCCCTCCGGGATAATAATATCCAACGGCTCCAGGCAGCCATCATTAAGCGGGATGTCATCTTGCACCAGACAGCGAAAGACGTAGAGCACGGCAGCGCGGCTAACCGCCTTCGGTGCATTAAAGTTGCTGGGTCTTTGCGGCGACGTGCCGGTAAAATCAATCACCGCGCGGCGCGCCTTTTTATCGATCCGGATCGCCACCTTGATAACACTGCCATCATCCATCGGGTTTTCAAATTCACCATCCGGCAACTGGTCGAGCACGCGGCGCACACTTTCGGCCGCGTTGTCCTTAACGTGACCCATATAGGTATTTACGACGCCTAGAGAGAAATGCAGCACAATGCGCGCCAATTCCTGCACGCCTTTTTCATTGGCCGCGATCTGCGCTTTAAAATCAGCAATGTTTTGATCAATGTTGCGCGCCGGATAGTCGCCCGATCCTAAGAGGTCACGCAACGCTTGCTCGCGCAAAGTACCGCCTTCGACCAAGAGAAAATTATCGATCAGCACGCCTTCCTCTTCGACGCTCTGGCTGCTCGGCGGCATCGAGCCTGGTGTGATGCCGCCAATGTCGGCCTGATGGCCGCGCGAGCCGACGAAGAACAACAGTTCGGTATTGGTTTCATCAAAGATCGGCGTGATCACCGTGACATCCGGCAAATGGGTGCCGCCATTGTAAGGCGCGTTCAAGGCATAGACGTCACCCGGCCGGATGGTGTCGCCGCGCGCGTGCAAAATCGCCCGCACACTTTCACCCATCGAACCCAAATGCACCGGCATGTGCGGCGCGTTGGCAATCAGGCTGCCATCGGCGGCAAAGACCGCGCAAGAGAAATCCAAGCGCTCCTTAATATTGACCGAGCTTGAAGTGTTGGCGAGCACCGCACCCATTTGCTCGGCGATCGACATAAACAAATTATTAAACACTTCGAGCATAACCGGATCAGCCTCGGTACCAATGGCATAGGTTTTAGGCCGGGGCTGGGTCCGGCGCAAAATCAGATGGCCCAGCTCTGTCACCTCTGCCCGCCAGCCCGGTTCCACCACCGTCGTGCCATTGGCTTCGATCAGAATTGCCGGGCCTTCAATCGCGTGGGTTGACAGCAACTGTGCCTGATCATAAATCGGTGTTGTGATCGGCTTGGCGTTAAAACAAACAGCCGACTGATCGAGTGCTACAGGATCAGAAATTTGGTCAACCGAGATAGGTTGGTCCTGCAGGCGTTCGGTCGCCCCAATCGCCTCAACGGCAATCGCCTCAACAACAAGGGTGCGCCCTGGGTCAACAAAGCCAAATCTCTGGCGGTGGGTATTTTCGAAAGAGCGTTGAAGCGCGGCGAACTCTCCAAACGAAATTTCAAGTGCCGTATCGGTGCCGAAATAGCGGAGATGCACTTTTTTGGCAGTCGTGATATCGCCATCAGCAATCCCTTGGTCACGCAGTTCCTGGATAGCATCAGTGGATAATGCGGCGAACTGGTTCGTAATATATGCGTGACTTTTTTCATCCAGCTCTTGTTCAACAGCGCGCTCACGCATCGCTCGCAACTCTGCCAGTCCCATACCATAGGCCGACAACACCCCCGCCAAAGGGTGAATGAAAATCGTCTCCATACCGAGCGCATCGGCGACGCCGCAGGCATGCTGACCGCCTGCGCCGCCGAAACAGGTCAGCGCATATTCGGTGACGTCATAGCCGCGCTGCACAGAAATTTGCTTGATCGCATTGGCCATATTTTCGACGGCAATTTTTAAAAAACCTTCGGCGACCTCTTCGGAGGTTGAGCCAATCTCGCGCGCCAGGACCGCGAATTTTTCCTGGACGATCGTCACATCTAACGGCGCGTCGGCGTTCTCACCAAAAACATGGGGGAAATGTTTGGGCTGAACCCGGCCCAGCATAACATTGGCATCGGTCACGGTGAGCGGCCCGCCTTTACCGTAACTCGCAGGGCCGGGATTGGCGCCGGCTGAGTCCGGCCCGACCCGAAAGCGGGCCCCATCAAAATGCAAAATAGAGCCGCCGCCTGCCGCAACCGTATGGATCCGCATGATCGGTGCCCGAACCCTGACGCCAGCGACTTGCGTATCAAATGCGCGCTCAAACTCGCCGGCATAATGCGAGACATCGGTCGAGGTGCCGCCCATATCAAAACCGATAATTTTATCAAACCCTGCCATCTCCGCCGTGCCGACCGCACCGACGACACCACCCGCCGGGCCAGAGAGAATACTGTCCTTGCCGCGAAAGCGTCTCGCATCGGTCAGCCCGCCATTGGACTGCATAAACATCAGCGTCACCTCACCGAGCTCGCCATTTAACTTTTCGGCAACCTGATCGACGTAGTGGCTGAGGATCGGTGAGAGATACGCATCGACCACCGTGGTGTCGCCTCTGGAAATGAGTTTCATTAAGGGGCTGACTTCGTGGGAGACCGAAATCTGCGTGAAGCCGATCGCTTTGGCGATCTCGGCGAGGCGTTGTTCGTGGGCTGGAAAACGATAGCCATGCATCAGCACAATCGCGACCGAGCGCAAGCCGTCCTCGAAAGCCGCTTGAAGTTCTTGGGCCGAGATTTCCTCATCCAACGGCGCCAATTCATCGCCCGTGGCATTGAACCTGCCCGGCACCTCGGCGATGCGGCTATAAAGCTGCTCAGGCAATTCAATGTTGAGGGCAAAAAGATCCGGACGGTTTTGATAGCCGATCCGAAGCGCATCCTTAAAGCCCTCATTGATGACCAACAGCGTCGGCTCCCCTTTACGCTCAAGCAACGCATTAGTGGCTACAGTTGTGCCCATCTTAACCGCTTGAATTTTATCTGCCGGGATCGCCGCACCCGGCGCAACGTCTAACAGCCTTCGAATACCTTCGATCGCCGCATCCTCGTAATGCGCGGGGTCTTCCGACAGCAGCTTCCTGGAAATCAGCGCACCGTCCGGCTGACGCGCCACAATATCGGTAAAAGTGCCCCCGCGATCAATCCAGAACTGCCATTTTTTTTCGCTGTAAGTCATTGTTTCTAAATGATGTTTTTACAAATTTAAACTTTTTTCGACGGAAAGCGATTTCTGTCGCGTTTTATCCTCAAGAGCGCCACCCAAGAAAACAACATGCGGCGTTCTTAGTTTGACGTAAGAAGATAATGAAAGAAAACAGAAAAGGAAGGCGACATGAAAACGAAATTTTTAACTTTATTAGTCGCAAGTATATTTATTCTTGGCTCAACCGTTCAGCCAGCAAAAGCCGGCGGTGACGGCGAAGTCTTTGGCACCCTCATCGGCGCAGCCGTGGGTGGCTTGGTTGGATCGAACGTCGGTAAGGGCAAAGGCCAATTGGCGGCAACCGCTATTGGTGTTCTGTTCGGTGCCGGTATCGGCAACAGCATTGGAAATTCGCATGACCAGGCTGGACAAATTACCAATACGGTTTATTCACCGCAGCCCCGCGTTATATACCAACCAACCCCGCAGCCTCGGGTGATTAAGAAAGTCATCTATGTTGAGCGACCCAAAACAATCACGAGAACTGTTGTTCGGGAGCGCGTGGTCTATATCAAACAAAAGCCCCGCCACTCTCGTAAATACAACAAAAGAAAGTATTGGCAGAAACGCCACAAACATGACTCTCGCCGGGTTTATTACAGTAGAGATCAATATGAAAACACGCGCTACGTCAGCCATCGCCGTAACCGATCTTAATTAATTACGTCGATTACCTCACGCTTAAGTCATTAGGCTTAGGCGCCCTCGACAGCCGGTCCGTCTCTTAACTGAGGCGGGCCGGTGGGTTTTTATGGGGGTTTATATGGGGGTTTTTGAGACTCTCACAATTGAGCGAGAACCCGCCTGCTCCCTTGCAGTCAGCCAATTAGCAAACTATCTTTCTAGCCATGACGAAAAAGCGAAAAACTTTAGGTCTCATAATTTTGGTAGTTGTGATCATGGCGCTGCTTCATCCCCACAGAAATAATGCCGGCGCGCAAGGTTGGCGCAATGCCAGCCAGGAACCGGTTGGGCTTGCCCCGGACCCTGCCCTGACATCCGAGGCGGTCGTGCAGGTCTACACGGCACGCACTTGGGGATGGCGGGGCTATCTTGGTGTCCATCCCTGGATCGCCGTCAAGCCGAGCAATGCGGCGGCCTATACGGTCTATGAAGTCATTGGCTGGCGCTTGCGCTGGGGCGAGAATGTTGTGGCGATTCGCGAGCGTGTCGCCGATGCGAGATGGTTCGGCAATGCGCCCGAACTGCTCGCCGATATGCGCGGCGACGGCGTCGATGCCATCATTAAAAAAATCGATAAGGCCGCCCGCTCCTATCCCTATACCGATAATTACGCGGTCTTTCCTGGACCCAACTCCAATACCTTTGTCGCCCATGTTGCCCGCCATGTGCCGGAATTGAAAATTGATCTGCCGCCGACGGCAATCGGCAAAGATTATCTCGGCTCCGAGCTAGTCGCCAAGACGCCGAGCGGAACCGGCTATCAAGTTAGTATCGGCGGATTGTTTGGTGCTATGGCAAGTCTCAAGGAAGGCCTAGAGATTAATATCTTAGGGCTGGTCTTTGGCATTAACCCGCTGGAGCCCTCAATCAAACTACCGAGCATCGGCCGCATCGGTCCAGCCCGAAAGCTGGATTTTGACGGCCCATCCAAAATTTCCAAAGCGGGTGCAGAAATGGCTACCGAGAAGCCGCTTTAGCCGCCCTTGTTTTCCAGACAATATTTTTGCCAAGCCTCAATAAATGCTGCCTCCAATTCGTGAACATGGGCACCAGCGTCAAAAATACTCCCTTGCGCACGGCCCCGTAGATCCTGGCGAAGTGACGAGAGCGCCGCCTGATCAGAAGCCAAACGTAGCGCCGCCGCTTTATAATCACTAACCGAACTCGTCACCCACTCATCGAGCCCCAGCCGATGCATCAGTGAGCCGGTCAGCCTGCCCATGAAGACGTTGCCCGCCAGCGTAAGCACCGGCACGCCCATCCAGAGCGCTTCATAACTCACCGTGCCACCGCCAAAGGGAAACGGGTCGAGCGCGATATCAATCGTATCGTAAACGCTGAGATAAGCCGCTGGATCAGGTGTAAATCCTTCAAAAATTAAGCGCTCTTCAGTGATGCCTTGGCCGGCAAATGCTACGGAGATCTGGCCACGCAGACCGGCATTCTCGAAGGCGCGATGCTTTAACAGCAAGCGAGATCCCGAGACACCACCCAGAATCTCAGACCAGGCCGCAATAACCTCGGAACTAAGTTTGGCTATATTGTTGCACGAGCCAAACGTAACAAATCCGTTTGCCAATGCCGGCAAGGCACTTACCTCTGGTCCCTGGTCAAATTGCTGATAGGTATTAAATCCAGAAAGCCGGATAAGGTTTTCGGTATAATGCGCATCATCTGAGCCGGGCGGCGAAATAAAGTCATCGGTGATGAGATAGTCGGCTGCTTGCAAGCCGGTCGTCGAGACCAAATTGGTGCAGGCGATTTGAATGGGCGCGGCCCGGTGAGCGAGAATATCGCGGTAGCGGGATTTAAAGGTGCAGGGATGGGCCAGAATATCGATCTCGTCCCGGCGCATGCTCTCGGCTATCTCAGCCGCGCCTTTGCCCCGAACATCAACCCAATGATCCAGCGTCTCACTTATGGCTGAGGGCGGAGCACCGTCATCGCTACGATAGCCATAACCGAAAACTTCAAATTTTGCTGTGTCATACTGGGCCAGGATTGGCGCCAAGAATCTAGTGGTGACATGCAAATCAAGTTCGGGCAAAAAGTAAGCGAGCTTTAAAGGGCGCTCCAATGATAGGTCATTGGCAAACGGCGGTGCCTTTTCAACACTTCCTTCCAGCAATGTCCCCCATTTTCGATTGGCGTTATAAATTTCACCCGGCGTTGCGTCGCTCGAGAAATTCAGCGCGAATAGATAATTGGCCCAGATGGTTTGGCTGTAAGGAACAAGTTCAAGCGCTTGTTTGAAAGCCTGACAGGCCTGGTCGGCATAGCCTTCAGCAAAGCAGGCATTGCCTAGATTGTAATGCGCCTCGCTCGAATTTGGCTCTAGCTTTATCGCTTTATGAGCATGAGATTTTGCCTGCTGAACGTCACCAATGGCGAGATAGGCGGAGGCGATATTGAGATGATAATCGGAGACATTGGCGTTTAGCAGAATTGCTTTGCCGATAAGCTCAATCGCTTTCGAATAATTGCCTTCCGCATGAGAGATCATACCCAACAAATGCACGGCATCCGGCTGACCCGGATCGATCGCCAGGACTTTGCGATAAATCTCAGCCGCTTCGGGCAATCTACCGCTGCGCTGGTGGCTCAAGGCCGTTTCAATGATATGCTCAAGATCGCTCATAATATTCTAAAAAAAACGCGTGCGGTTTCTGCCAAGATGACTAAATATAGCCCGATTATAATATCAGAAGATTAGTAACACACTAATGCCCCGGGTCTAATATCCTCGGGAAAGGTTTTTAAAGAGCATGCATTTAACGTGAGTATTTGGGGAAAATTAATTGGCGGCGTTGCCGGCTTTGCCTTGGGCGGACCGTTGGGCGCCATATTGGGAACTGTGTTTGGTCATGCTGTCGACCGCAAGCGGGCACAGAATTATGTCGGTACCAGCGCCGATTCCCTGCAAACCCGCCAAACCGCCTTCACCGTCGCCGTGGTCGTCCTATCGGCAAAAATGGCCAAAGCAGATGGTCAGGTCACGCGCGATGAAGTTGATGCCTTTAAACGCATCTTTGAAATTCCTGAAAACGAGATGCGTGATGTTGGCCGCTTGTTTGACGAGGCGCGCCAAGATGCCGATGGCTTCGAGCCCTACGCTGAACAAATCGGCGACATGTTTGCCCATGATGCCGCGGTGCGCGAAAGCCTGCTCGGCGGCTTGTTTCAAATTGCCCTGGCCGATGGGGTTGTCCATCCCAATGAGCTGGCTTTCCTTAAAAAAGTTGCCCGCGCCTTTGGTCTGGACAATCACGATTTTGACCGCATCCAATCCGCTCATATGGGCACCGAGAGCGCTGACCCTTATCAAATCTTAGGCGTCAGCCGAGACACCTCGGACGAGGATATAAAAAAGACCTATCGCAACCTCAGCCGGGAGAACCATCCGGACACACTGATCGCCAAGGGCATGCCGCAGGAGTTTGTCGACGTTGCCAATGAAAAGATGGCCAGCATCAATGCCGCCTATGATGTAATCAGCAAAGAGCGATCGCTCTAACGTCAATGAAACTTACCGACTACTTTCTGGCAATATTGAGTGCGTTTATTTTGGGTGTAAATTATGTCGCGGTTAAACTTGGCGTCAACGAATTCCCGCCTCTGTTTATGGTTGCACTGCGCTTCACTATTGTTGCCAGCGTCCTTTTATGGTTTGCCAAGCCGCCCCGACAGCACTTTCCAGCCGTGTTACTATTTTCCTTCACCATGGGCACTTTACATTTTGGCCTGATCTTCATCGGCTTTGAAAATGTCGACGCCTCGCTGGTCGCCATCATCTTTCAACTTGGCGTGCCGATGAGTGTTATCTTTGCCTGGATTTTCTTAGGCGAGCGCTTTGGTTGGCGGCGTTGGCTCGGTATCGCGATTGCCTTTTCCGGCGCCGCCCTCATCGCCGGCGCACCGCAATCGAGCTCGAACATTTTTTACTTGGCAATTGTATTTATTTCAATCCTCGCCTGGGCCATCGCCTCGGTTCAGGTAAAGCGCCTGGCCAATTATGATGCGATCTCGCTCTCTGCCTGGATGACGTTGCTGGCCGCGCCGCAGCTCTACCTCGCCTCCGCCATTTTGGAAAGCGGACAAATTGAGGCCCTTACCGAAGCCTCTTTGGCAGCCTGGGGCGGGCTATTTTTTACCGCCATTGGTGCCTCGATCATCGGCTATGGTTTATGGTATCATCTCATCGGAAAATATTCGGTCGGCCGCATCATGCCATTTGGATTTTTAGCACCGCTTTTTGGCATTGCCTCGGCCGTGTTGTTTTTGGAAGAACGCCTGACCCTGATTACAATTATCGGTGCGGTCCTCATCCTAAGTGGTGTTATGTTTGTGCAATTGCGGAGCTTACCCAAACGGTCTTCAAATGATGAACATGATCCAGCGCCCCTCACCTAATTTCAATCCGCGTCCGGGTGGCACGGATATTGATATACTGGTATTTCACTATACCGGCATGAAATCCGCCGCCGCCGCGCTTGAACGAATGTGTGACCCGGGTGCAGAAGTAAGTGCGCACTATATGATTGATGAAGACGGCTCGACCTATCAACTGGTCGGTGAAGCGAGCCGTGCCTGGCATGCGGGCGTTTCAAATTGGCGCGGCAATAGTAATATCAATGATCGCTCGATCGGTATTGAGCTGGTAAATCCGGGCCACGAATTCGGCTATCAACGCTTTGCCCAAGCGCAAATGACTGCGCTTATAACATTGGCAAAGGATATCCTCGCCCGCCATCCAATCCCGGCTAGAAATGTCGTCGGACACTCTGATATAGCGCCAACCCGCAAACAAGATCCGGGGGAGTTTTTTGACTGGGCAGCGCTGGCTGCCGAGGATATTGGCTATTGGCCGGCAAAGTCATCGACTGACCCTCACACCCAACCGACGACCTCAGATCTCGCCCCAATCCTTGAGGAATATGGTTACGACACCGACGACATGGAGGCGGCACTATTAGCCTTTCAACGCCACTTTCATCCGTCGAATTGTTCGGGCCAAGCAGATGCCGAGTCGGTCGAAATTCTCGGCTTAGTCAATCTCGAATTACATCTCCTGGATCATCACTAGAACCTGATTTTTTCCGATAAATCGGCCTAAAGTTTAACTGGAGAATCAACTGGCACGGTTGAATTGATGGAACTAGCCTGGCCCAAAGGGCCAGACCATTTACCATAATATTATTATTTATTAAGCAGCTTGTTCAATGGCGTGATTGTTAAAACGCGCTTGTTTCGAAGCTTGTTTCTCTAAGATTTTCACTTGATCGACCGCATCTTTTTCAGAAGTATGCATGCCAACCAGTTCAAATCCATCACCCACATTAAACACCATCCAGTCGCTGCTAATTTCGTGATAACGAATTGCATAACGCATTTTTATATCTCCTAGGTGTTATGACAAAATTCTAGGCAGAGAGTCGTTACCAATTTATGAATCAATTTTATAAAAAGTTTTAGAGCACTTCGGTCTTGACTTCCGCCGCAGCTAAATGCGAAATCAGCGTTCTATTCATCGACTGAAATATTGAGTATATGGTAAATTTGACCCCCCATATTAGACCGGCTGTCGTAGCGGATCTTCCGGAAATTCAAATCATTTATGCGCATTATGTCTTAAATGGTCTGGCTTCCTTTGAACTTACACCACCCGATATAACCGAATTGGAAAATCGGTGGCAGGTTATTTGCCACAACAACCTGCCTTATCTCGTGGTTGAGATTGACGGTCAAATCGGCGGCTATGCCTACGCTTCTTCTTTCAGACCACGTCCGGCCTATAACAACACAGTTGAGGATTCGGTATATGTCTCGCCTGATTTTCTGGGGCAAGGTTTAGGCCACTTACTGCTTACAGCGCTAATTGAGGCCTGCACGGCGCTTGGGTTGAGACAAATGATTGCGGTTATTGGCGATTCACAAAATCACGCCTCGATCAATTTGCACACTAAATGCGGCTTTACTCAAGTTGGTGTCATGCCATCAACCGGCTACAAACTTGATCAATGGGTCGATACCGTTTTGATGCAAAGACCGTTGGGAGACGGCGATACTACACCGCCCAAAGAAAAATAGGCTACTTCAATACAACATTTCGAATGATATCGAGCACGGTATTGGTGACCGTATCCATTAGCACAACATCTTTATCGACAATGACCCGCTCCGTACCTTTTTTAGGCGGCGGCAATTTGGCGATCACGTTATCTGGCAAGGCTCTTTTCTGAAGACCCGGAGGCAGCTTGCCATTTCGTTCCAATTGTTTTTGCAAGCCGGGGGGTAATTTGTCACGCTTGGCCAAGCCGGGCGGCATTTTATTATGCTTACCTTTGCCTTTACCTTGGCCTTTGTCTTTTCTTTTGTGTTTACTCTTGGCTCCTTGACCATCGCGGCTACGTTCTGCGTCATCAGGATCTGTCTCAGAATTCGACGCCGTCTTTTGTCCGGTGACCACTTGGTTCACAGCGCCCAAGGTGTCGCGAATAATTTGTTTTTCAAGATCACTGAATACGAAACCCAACTTCTCAGCGATAGGCGCCACAAGGGGTGCGACTGAGGCCGGGGAATTCACCGCTCTGTTTTGCGGCGGCGGTGTCGGCAAAGTACTTTGAGCATATGTGGCGGGCGACAAAATTAGCCCGGCAATCAAATATAAGAAAAACTTCATTCGGCGCTCCTCAGGTCTACATTATTTTGGTGAACGTTTCTGCTAGTGTTCGAGCCATTAAACAGGGATAAAATCCACCTAACAACCTTTTGATAACTTACTGACACTAAAGCCTTTTATTTTTGCCAATCGACAAACATTCCAGTAACGTTGTTAAACGCGTTAATATAATTTCGCTGCAAATGGACCAGATACGAATGTCAGATCAAAGTAGCGCCATGCAAGGCAAGATATTGGTCATCGATGATGATCCAATTATAACCGAGACAATCGAAATTTTATTCGATTCAGACGTTACTGTCTTAAGTACAGATAACGGCCGGGACGGTATTGCGCTTGCCGCAGAAGAAAAACCTGATCTGATACTATTGGACGTCAAAATGCCCGACATGGATGGCTATGAAACCTGTTCCGAGCTTAGACTAAATCCGGACATTGCAGATATTCCAATAATTTTTTTAACCATAAAGAACGAGTCAACCGATGAAGCGACGGGGTTAGAGCTGGGCGCCATTGATTACATAGCCAAACCCATCGTTCCCCAAATCATCAAGGCCCGAGTCAAAAATCATCTGACCCAAAAACGTCAGCGCGATGAGCTTGAAAATCTGTCAACAATTGATGCTCTAACTGGCATCGCCAATCGAAGGCGGCTCGATGAATATCTTGATACGGAATGGCGCCGTGCCACTCGTAACAAATATTCATTATCCATTTTGATGATCGATATCGATTACTTCAAAAGCTACAACGATAATTATGGTCATCAAAAAGGTAATGATTGTTTGCGCGCTGTTGCTGAAGCCGTCTCCTTAGCACCTCGCCGCCCATCCGATTTAGTCGCCCGCTATGGCGGTGAAGAGTTTTGCATCGTCCTGCCCGATACGGAACTGGCGTCAGCTACTGAGATCGCCGAACGGGTGCGGCAAAATGTGGCAGGTCTTGAGCAGGAAAACAGCGGCTCACCGGAGTATGGCATTGTCACCGTCAGCGTGGGCGTAGCGACAGCAACGCCTTCTTCGGACGATTTCAATTTTGACACTTTGCTGGAACTTGCCGACAAACAACTCTATCAGGCCAAAGAATCCGGCAGAAACCAAATATCTTCTTAAGCAGGTGTTCGATTTCGCGGCGCCAACACTTTCCATTTCCGTAATGCCTCAACATGGGCTATAACCCCTATCGCCAGACGGTCGGATGGCCGCTGTTCAAGCTTTCTGGTTTGGATAGAGGAAAGTCCGGGCTCCACGGAAACACGGTGCCGGGTAACGCCCGGCGGGGGCAACCCCAGGGACAGTGCCACAGAAAGTAAACCGCTTATCAACTTCGGTCGATGAGTAAGGGTGAAAGGGTGCGGTAAGAGCGCACCGCGCAGGCGGTAACGTCAGCGGCAAGGTAAACCCCACCGGGAGCAAGACCAAATAGGGATAACACGCCCACCAAATTTATTTGGGGAGCGGGCATGTTTTCGTGCTGTTATTCGGGTCGGTCGCAAGAGGCGTTCAGCGATGGGCGTCCCAGATGAATGGTCATCACCTGTCAGCTTGCTGGCAGCGTACAGAACCCGGCTTACAGACCGTCTGGCACTTCTTTTCCCCCAACTTATATTTGACTTGCCCACTCCCGCCCGGCATCCTGCAATGGGAATTGAAGGCAATCAAAACGATATAACAGGGGAGAAAATTTATGGGAGAGATTCTCGAATTAACAGCGAGTGACGGCCATACTTTTAGTGCTTATAAGGCAGCGCCTCAGGGCACGCCCAAAGGCGGGATTGTGGTCATCCAGGAAATTTTCGGTGTCAATGAGCACATTCGGGAGGTGACGGATAGCTTTGCAGCGGAGGGCTATCTCGCCATTGCACCGGCGCTGTTTGATCGCGCCGAGCGTGGTGTCGAGCTGGGCTATGGGCCGGATGACCGGGAAAAAGGTATGGAAACCCGCGCTAAAGTCGAATGGGATGATGCGGTCAAAGACACCATCGCAGCCCGGGAAGCTGTCGCCAGTGCGGGCAAGGTTGGTATTGTCGGCTATTGCTATGGCGGCACGATCGCCTGGCTCGGTGCCTGCAAAGGTGGCTTCGATGCCGCCAGCGGTTATTACGGCGGTGGCATTCACCAAAATCTAGATCTCGATGCCGAATGTCCGGTTCAGCTGCATTTTGGCTCAGAGGACCAGGGCATTCCATTGGAAAATGTTGACCTCATCAAAACGGCAAAACCGGATGTTGATATTTATATCTATGACGGTGCCGGTCACGGCTTCATTTGTGATCCCCGGCCAAGCTTTGATCCGGCAGCAACGAAAGTTGCCAAGGGTCGCACGCTGGAGTTCTTTAGCCAAAACATTGGTTAGCCCATATTGATGAGTGAAATACCCGGCATACTCCCGTCACAGGAAATGGACGCCGCCATTGCGAGCGGCGTGATTTCCGCGGACCTCGCCATCCCGGATGGTCAAGTTCAGCCGGCTAGTATTGATCTTCGCTTAAGCAATACCGCCTACCGAGTGCGGGCAAGCTTTCTACCAGGGGCCAATGCGACCGTAGCGGACAAGCTCAAGAACTTTACCATGCACAAAATCGACCTGACCGATGGCGCTGTGCTCGAAAAGGGCTGCGTTTATATTGTGCCCTTACAGGAGAGCCTGAAGCTGCCGGCAGATACGTCGGGCATGGCAAATCCCAAAAGCTCGACCGGTAGGCTCGATATTTTCACCCGAGTTATTACCGATGGGGCGGCTGAGTTTGACCGTATTGAAGCCGGCTATAGCGGCCCGCTTTATGCTGAAATCTCACCGCTGACTTTTAGTGTGCTGGTCCATCCGGGCTCAAGGCTGTCGCAGCTCCGCCTCCGCCGGGGTGAGTTTGAGGTCGCCGATGGCGTTGCCTTCACTGTCGATCTCACCGGCTTTGAGGTCGATGACCAGGCGAAAAAAATCGTCGGTTATAAAGCCAAGCAACATGCTGGTGTCGTCGATGTTGAAAATATTGGTCACTATGACGTGCTGGATTATTGGGACCCGATCATTGCCCGGGCCGATAAAGCGCTCGTGCTGGATCCAGATGAGTTTTATATCCTGGCCTCCAAAGAAGCCGTCAGCGTGCCCCCCGATCAGGCGGCTGAAATGCGGGCCTATGATACCTTGGTCGGTGAATTTCGTGTGCACTATGCCGGTTTTTTTGACCCGGGCTTTGGCCATGATGCGGCCGGCGGCAGCGGCAGTCGGGCGGTCCTCGAAGTGCGCTCCCATGACGTACCCTTCGTAATCGAAGATGGCCAGATGGTTGGACGTCTGGTTTATGAGCCGCTTACCGCAACACCTGATATTTTATATGGGCTTGATGTTGGCTCGAATTATCAGAGCCAGGGGCTCAAATTGTCGAAACACTTTAAATGAGAACAAATTCGGGGAGAATCGGGAACACTTATCCCCAGAATTATTTGCCAAAAAATTGTGAATAATGTGGATAATGTGGATAACTTATATTAACCCCTGATTCTAAACATAATACCAGAACAAATAATTCGCGAGCCTGTGGATAACCAAGAGGACAATCACCCGCAAGTAAGCGAATCAAACCAAGGAAGAGAACATGGCCGATAAAGATGATGTTAAAGAAGGCAAGGATTTTCACGTTGACGTGCCGCAAGTCAACAAGCCGTTTTTTCTAAAAGGCTCCGGCGCGCTGGATTGGGGCATGCAAAACCGCCTGGCGCAAATTTTCAACCCGGACTCAGGCCGCACCGTCATGCTGGCTTTTGATCATGGCTATTTTCAAGGGCCGACCACCGGTATTGAACGCATTGATATCAATATCGCGCCCCTCATCCCTTATGCTGACGTGTTGATGTGTACCCGTGGTGCGCTGCGCTCGGTCATTCCGGCCCAAACCAACAAGCCGGTCGTGCTCAGATGTTCTGGCGGCCAGAGCATCCTGACCGAGCTTTCGAACGAAACCATTGCAGTGGATATCGAAGATACCATTCGTTTGAACGCCGCGGCCATGGCCGCGCAGGTTTATATCGGCGCCGAGTATGAGCACAAATCTATATCCAATGTGATCAAGCTAATCGATACCGGTACCCGCTATGGCATTCCGACCCTGGCTGTCACCGGCGTTGGCGCAGATATGGATCGCGATCTCCGCTATTTCTCTTTGGCAACGCGCATCTGCGCCGAGATCGGTGCGCATTATGTCAAAAGCTATTATTTTGACCCCGGCTTCGAGAAAGTCGTCGCCGCCTGCCCGGTGCCGATCGTCATCGCCGGCGGCAAAAAACTGCCCGAAATGGAAGCCCTCGAAATGGCCTATATGGCCGTCGACCAGGGCGCCGCCGGCGTCGATATGGGCCGCAACATATTTCAGTCCGACAGCCCAATCGGCATGATCCAAGCTGTTGGTGCCGTCGTTCATAAAAACGAGAAACCCGAACACGCCTATCAAATTTATGAAGGCGTCAAGGCGGATGAAGCTAAGGGTTAGGCCTTAAAACTCCGCGTCATCCCGGACTTGATCCGGGATCCAGCTGCCTATCCTTACTGTTGCTCAAAAAATTAACCACGAAGTTCATGAAGTTCTCATGGAACCCCTTAAGCCGCCTTCGAAGACTTAATCCCACGCACTTTCGGCTTGAGGTCGTTGCGGCAGAAGGCATGGAGGAAGCAGGTTTTTTCGCCAACCCGCAAGATTTCCTGAGCGACGTCGTCACCAGCACCGGTTTCCATATAAACGTGCGTTTCGACGGCCTGGGCGACGCCCGCTTCGCCAGTACCACCAGACGCGCCGCCAAGAGAAAAGTGGGTATCCTGGATGATGCTGTAATTATGAAGCGGCAATTTTGCCATGTGGGAATAACGCCCCATCTGGGTCATAAAACAAAGACCGATACCAGCCGAGATCAATGACGCGGCATCTGGGGCTCTTCCGCCATTATTTTTTTGGCTGCCAAAGCCTTCGCCTTCATCAGAGAGATAGCGCCAGCTCGGCACGGCATTTGAAAATTGTTCTTTATGAATTTCCTTCACCCCATCAGGTCTTTGCACACATCGGGTGTGCATGTGGAGCAGGAGCTTATCATCGTCCAACTCGGGCGATGGGATGCGGGTTTTAACCAGCGCCTCGATGGCTGCTTCGTCTTCTTCCATCAAGCGGATGAGGTCCGGCACTGCCGGGCTGTTTTCGGCGGCTTTGAGATTTGGAAAATTATCGCCCGGATTGGCAAAAGGTTTCCGGCCCAACGGCGTCACATGTTCGGGCGTCAGCACCTTACCGTTGTGCACCAGGGTGAAGAGGCTCGGCAATTCACCTCGAGCCAGACCGTTCAGCGGCGAGGCTGCTACTGCCTGATATAAAAGCTCGTTCAGAGTTTGATCATCACAATCCGCATCGCAAAGAATTTGCAGTTCCGGCGGCAAAGCTTCGCTGCTCATGCTGCCTTGGCGAAAATCGCCTTCGCGGAAATAAAGATTATCGAGTACGACTTCAAGATTTCCGAGCGCAATGCCACGTTGTTCAGCCAGCGCTGTGATCTCGTTCGTATAAGATGCAATCATGCCGGCACTCAGATAAGTAAGCGGGTTCGGGGCCTTGTTATGGCCGCCGAGATGCACCCCTTCATCGCAGGCAAAGCGCCAAGCGGTACCGGTCGCAGCCGAGACAACGACGGCCTCTTTTTGCATGCCGCCTTCAAGCGCACGTACCCAGGTACGGATTGATTGGCCATGTGGATTGGGCGGCACGGGAAATCCAGCTTCTGTTGCATTGCCCACAATATAATAAAGCGGCTCGCCCATTTTTTCGAGAGGCGTTTTGGTCATAAAAATTCCTTAAAATATTAATGTTTATCTAAGAGCTGCCGCGATGTTGCCGCCATCGACGGTGATCACGGCAGCCGTGGTTTTGGGCGAGAGTGCCAGATCGACAAATGCTTTAGCGACGTCTTCGGCGGTGACCTCTTCGCCGAGTAAATTACCGCTCATGTAATCATCTTGGCTCAAGGACCGCGCTTTGGATCGGGACGCGATCATATCATCGGTTAAGAGACCGGAGCGGATGCGATCGGCATTAACGGCGTTGGACGTAATACCATCCTTGCCGTGATCGACGGCATATTGCCGCATCAGAAATAATGTTGCGGCTTTGGGTAATCCATAGGGGCCAAAATCAGCGCCGGGATTGACCGCTTGTTTGGACGTGTTGAACAGCAAGCGCCCGCCCAGCCCTTGTGCCCGCATCACCCGGACAGCATTTTGCGCAATGCTCTGATGGGCGAAAAAGTTGAGCTCAAAGCTTTTGCGGATCACCGCGTCATCGACCGTGCCAATCTCTCCCTGCCACGCCGCACCGGCATTGGAGACAACAATATCAACACCGCCAAAGCGCTGGCATGCCTGATCGAAGGCGCGCCTGACGTCTTTCGGATTGGTCACATCGCAGGCCAGACCCAGGGCCTGACCGAGACCACCAATATCTGCGGCAACGGCCTCAGCTGCTGTGGCATTGAGATCGAGCACGACAACGGCGGCTCCTTGATCAGCGAAGGCCGCAGCTGTTGCGGCTCCAATGCCTGAGCCGCCGCCCGTAACCACGGCAATTTGACCTTGCAACGCTTTTGCTGGCGCCGCGCCGAGCTTGGCGGCTTCTGGCGACCAATATTCAATGTCAAAAATAGCCGCTTCGCTCGCCGGACGGTAGCGGCCGATCGCTTCGGCAGCGGTAATAACATCAACATTTACTTCGGCTAAATCAGCCGCAATGCCAGCATCACGCAGGCTCCTACCAACACCAAAAAGCCCAAGCCCCGGCACCAGGACGACGCGCGGGCCAGCATCCCGCACGATTTTCTCGCCGTTATGGCGCTGATTGTTTTTAACATAGGTGTTGAGATAGGCGGTCTCAAAGCGATCAGCGGCTTTATCGGTCTGAGCGCTAAAATCTGCCCGTTTTGCATCCGGGGCCGGGAGGATAAGCGGCTTCGGTTTGGTCCAAACAACATGATCTGGCGTCACCGGCCCAGCTGCGCCATAACGGCGGAGCTCTTTGCCATTGACGAAATTCTTGATCGCCGTGCTGGTTCTGAAATCCAGCACCCAACCCGGACCCAAGGCGCCTCGAACAATCGGAGCAGCTTCGGCAAGGGGCAGGATTTTTTGCGGCAGCTTGGCTGGAGCAAAACCTTTTTTGCGCTTTTTCTTGAGCGCCGCCTCGGCCAAACTGACCATTCGGATCATGGCGTCATAGGCTTCCTTCGCGGTCTCTCCAAATGTGAACAGCCCGTGCTTCATAAAGACCAGGCCTTCGATATCGGGATTTTTACGGCGCGCTTCAGCCGCTTTTTTGGCGAGCGCAAAGCCCGACATGGCATAAGGCAGCACGGCCACTTTTGGCCCAAAAGCTTTTTGGCACCGTTTTGCCCCATCCGCCTGATTGGTGAGCGCCAAGACCGCATTTGAATGGGTGTGGCTGACATATTTATCTGGCAAAAAGGCATGCAGCAGCGTCTCAACCGATGGATTGAGCGCATCAGGATCGAGTTTGGCAGCGCGCAAGGATTTCATCATCTGCTCATCAGATAAGCTGTCCAGTACTTCGAGCTCAGAAAGACCCTCAAGATCGAGCGCCGGAAACCCCGCCGGCTCGATTGTCGCCAGATCGGAGCCACTGCCTTTGACATAGAGGATGTCGTCTTTGGTTTTGACCGAGGTGTTGCCGCCGCCATGCAGCACGAGGCCCGGCACTCCGCCTAATAAATGTG
Source organism: Rhodospirillaceae bacterium (assembly GCA_018649725.1). GTDB lineage: Bacteria > Pseudomonadota > Alphaproteobacteria > Rhodospirillales > UBA2165 > TMED23. Next base: position 125,572 of record JABIHH010000063.1, read on the forward strand.
AGGCATAGACACAAAGTGCCAGATCCTGGGGGGTTTTTTGCTTGCGCGCCCGGCCGATTGCCGTCTTTGCCGCTTTGTCAGAATATTGATTTTTCATAAACCCGAGTGTGCCGGAAAATTTCGCTCACCGGAAGGTGAATAGTTAATCTTGGCGATTTTTTTCATTGGGACTACCATAAGCTTGATTTCAGACTATATTTTCTGGAATAACTTAAGCGGATATCAAATGGATCAGTTTTTAGAATCATCAACCGACTACGTGCTTTCAGTCGAACCAGTGGCCGAAACCATCCGGGTCGAATTTGGCGGCGAGACCGTTGCCGAAACCGATCGGGCCCTGCAACTTCATGAGGCCCGCTACGCGCCGGTGTATTATATTCCCCTAGAAGACGTTGATCCGCGCTTTGTCGAGAAATCTGAAAAAACCACGATGTGCCCGTTCAAGGGCCTAGCCTCCTATTGGAATTTAAAAACCAATGGAGGTGACGCGTCCAATATGCTTTGGGGGTATGAGACACCCGACGATACGGTTGCAGATATCAAAGGTCATGTCGCTTTTTATTGGGATCAGATGGATGCCTGGTATGCCGACCGCAAAAAGATAGAAAACCCGGACGCCGACAAATCCCCGCTAGAAGGCAACCCTTTAACCTATTGGATTTTGTCGGAAGCCTGGAATGCGACTTCGACGAAAGAGCTTATCGCCATGTTTAATAAGTGTTTGGTCGATAACGGCATCCCAATCGCGCGTTTTCGAATTGTCATTAAGACGCTACATCCTCAACTTTTTGCCCGCGGCTTTACCTGGAACAGGGGCGAAGAAGAAGTCACCGAATTTGATGCCGATTTTGAAGTGATTAATACCTCGGCCTATGTCGATAGCCCGTTCCGGACTATTATCGAAGGCTCCGCCGGAGTCAGGCGGCGTCTCGAAGGCGAAAAACCGGTTTTAGATTATCCTTATTTAGTTGATGCCAAGGAAGAGGGCATGACCGATTATGTCGCCATGCCGATGGAATTTTCGGACGGTCAACGCAATGTATTCTCAATGGTGACAGATCGCAAAGGCGGCTTTTCGATCGATGATCTTGGCCATATTTATGAGATCATGCCGACCCTAAGCCGTCTCATTGAGATGCATTATGTCAGGCGGACGGCGGTGACTTTGCTGGATACCTATCTCGGCGAGCAAACCGGCAAGAAAGTGCTCAACGGTCAGATTAAGCGCGGCGATGGCGATGATCTTTATTCGGTGATTTGGTTTTGCGACCTGCGTAATTCGACATCGCTTTCTGAAACCATGCCGCGCGATGAATATTTGAAATTGCTCAATCAGTTTTTAGAAGCCATGGCGGATTCTGTCCTGGAAGCTGGCGGAGAAGTTCTCCGCTATATCGGCGATGCCGCTTTGGCGATATTTCCGATCACCGGCGATGTTGGCTTAGCGACGCCCGTTGCCACCAAGCAAGCGCTGGATGCGGCCAAGGATGCGCTTTCCCGCATGGCGGCGGTCAATAATGAGCGCCGCGAAAATAGTGAGGATGAAATTGGCTTCGGCATTGGCCTACATTTGGGTGATGTCACTTATGGTAATATCGGCAGCGCCAACCGCCTTGAATTTACTGTGATTGGCCCGGCAGCTAATGAGGCCGCACGGCTGGAGGCTTTAACCAAAGAGTTTGGCGTGCCGCTCATCATTTCAGAAAAGTTCCACAGCTGCACGCCCGGCAAACTCAAAAGCCTCGGCCATCAACAATTGCGCGGCGTCAGTGAAGCACAAGAAGTTTTCACCTTGGCGGAATTTTAAATCAGTGAAAATTTTATTTAAGAACTTTGGTCGCCCATTTTTTATGCTGACCTTCATTGCGGCTGGTTTTGCCTTTAGCCTTGTCGCCTGTACCGGCAGCTTTGCGCAGCAAAAATTTTATGACGCCGCCAAACCTCACTACACCGAAACCGGTTTTAAAAATCCGCCGGGAAGCCCAGAGCGGGATTTCCGACCTTTTCGGTTTATCAATTTTGTCATCAAACAGCTACTGGTCGATTACGATCAAACTATTTTGCCCAAGGGCCATATTTTACCGTCGGCAGAGATTAAAAAACAATTTGCCGCCACACCTCAAGACGCGCGGATCACCTGGATTGGTCACGCCAGCTTTCTGATCGGCCTCAATGGTCTTAATATCTTAACCGACCCGCAATTTTCTGAACGCGCGTCGCCGTTTTCATTCGTCGGGCCAAAGCGCTATCAGCCACCCGCCATGGCGATTTCGGACTTACCGAAAATCGACATAATTCTAATTTCACATAACCATTATGATTCCTTCGACGAAGCGAGCTTAAAAAGACTGCGCCAACACAGCCCTAATGTTCGGATCGTGCTACCCCTTGGCGATGGGGCGCTGGCGAAAGAATGGGGCATCGAGAATTTCACCGAGTTGGATTGGTATGACACCCTAAAAGTCGGCGATATAGAGTTTCAATCCACCCCTGCCATTCACCGCGCCAACCGCGGATTGCTAGATGTCGACAACTCGCTTTGGCAAGGCATCACCATCACCGCAAAAATTGGGGGCAAGCGCAAAAAAATCTGGTTTGTTGGTGACACCGGATTTGGTCCATTGTTTAAGCAAGAGGTCGCTAAAAAAATCGGCCCGGTCGATATTGCTCTGATGCCAAACGGTGCCTTCCTGCCGCGCAACATTATGAAGGCGGTTCATGTCTCGCCAGAAGAAGCCATGCAACTCGCCAAAATCATGGGCGCCAAAACCGTGATCCCGATGCATTGGGGGACTTTTCCGCTGGGCGAGGACCTCCCCAAGGAAGGCAAAGCACGTTTCCTCGCCGCCCCAGCCTTTGGGATTAAAAAAGTCCTCATGCGGATTGGTGAGACTCTGGATTTGAGCAAGCTTTAGGCGCTGGGCCGGACTAAATTTTTTCGACCATGACAACCAGAACATACACCGCCATCGCCACCACAGCCACCGAGCCAATCGTATAAAACGTCGCCCGAACTTCGTGGCTTTGTTTGGTCGCATAAGCCAGAGCATGAATAAGACGGGCGGCAACAAATCCATACATTAAAATATTGGCCCATAAGAGGGCCGGTGCAGCGGCAACAAAAATTAGCCCGCAGGCGAGAAAGGCTGGAATGTTTTCCAAGTCGTTGCGGTGCATACGGCGCGATCGATCAACGTAATCGCTGATTTCAAGCTGTTCAGGCCTAGGGTTTTTGTTGATCAATCCGGGCCGCAGATCTTCTGGACTGGCCAACCCTTCATCACTTTTAAGCATGCGGTAAACCGTCATCCAGCCTTGGGCCATAATTTTTATAACCATAATCGCCGCGGTGATCATGTAGGTAACAAAAACCGGGTTGTCTGTTGTAAAAGTCATTATTAAACCTCTCACTTTCATGATACTATGTGTTTCATGAAATATTTATAGGTTTAATATTTAACTTGTCAAGTTTCATGAAACGATTAGTATCATGAATATTATGAAACGTCCCTATCAGCTCAATCGACGCGCCGTGTCCCAGGATCGCACCCGGCAGAAAATAGTCGACGCAGCCATTGCGCTGCACCAATCAAAAGGGCTTGCTGCGACGTCCGTTGACGACATTGCCAAGCGGGCTAAAGTCGGCAAGGTCACGGTTTATCGTCACTTTCCAGATGAGATGGAACTTGTAAGCGCGTGCAGCGGTCACTACTTCGAGCTGCATCCATTGCCCGATTACAAGCTGTGGGAAAAAATTGACGGAGCGGCGAAACGCCTGCGCCAAGGCTTGCGCGATACCTATCGGTTTCACCAGGAAACCGCGCCGATGATGGCCCAAGTTTTAGCCGAAGCAAAAGATCTGCCAATCATGGCGCCCTATCACCAACATTTTCAAAACGCAGCTCAGGTACTGGCCGCACCCTGGCGTCGGTCAGCTGCGGAAAAGAAACTTTTGAAAGCGGCAATTGCCCACGCCCTCGCCTTCACAACCTGGCATTCATTGGTAGGTGAGCAAAGGCTTTCGGAGACCAAAGCGATTGAATTGATGATGCGGCTAACCTGTACAAAGCCCAAATAAGACGCCGGCGCTACTGCCGATCGTTGCGCGGAATGTCTTCCAGATTGAACGCCCAGGGTTGAGCGGAGCGACACCAAATTTGGCCGGTTGGTGTTAGGTCTGCTTTTTGATTGATCGAGCCCAAGCGAATGTTGAAAACCCGCTCACCAACATTTTCGACCGAGGTCGCATAAATATGTGAGCCGCATTCGGGACAAAAAGCTTGAACGCGCGGGTTACCACTTTCTGATTGTTTGATGTAATCCTTTGGCGGGTGGTTAAGCAGCTTAAAATCTGCTTCCTTGGTGGGCGCGACGACCCGATAAGCACTGGCCGACATGCGCTGACAATCGCTGCAGTGACAAATCACCACGGTTTTTTCGTCAACCTCGGCTTCATAGGTTACATGGCCACAATGGCAGCTGCCGTCCACTTTCATCAAATCTCTCCTGAGTTAAGGTAGCGTCACCCGGCCCTGAATTTCCGGGCCATCAACAGCATAGCGATAGGCGCGGAAAACATTATTGTTGCCGGCCATCGGCCCTTTCGCATCCTGCGGCGTGAAATAGGGCGAGACATATTCCCACACCAGTTCTTTGTCCGGGGTAACTTCAAAAATTCGCCCCCACATACCCTCACAGATCAAGGTATTGCCGCTCCAAAGCCGCTGCGCACCAGAGATGAACGGGCTGTGGAAGGTATAGCGGGGTTTGCCACGGTAATCCCAAACCGTCTCTTTGGTGGCGGGGTCAAACTCCAACACTTTGGAGCCCGCACCGGGACCCGGGTCTTGATTAACAAAAACCATGTAATTGCCGTTTTCCAGAACCTGAAAATCATGTTGAAAGCCGAGCTCAAAGCCGCACCATTCAAAATTAAACTGACCGGTTTTTTTATCAATCACCGCGATCAAATTATTGTGCCGCCAGCTGACCATAACATCGCCGTCGTGATTCAGCATGACCGAGTTGGGGTGCCCCCACTCAACCGTGCCGGACATCGGCGCATTGGGATATTTCTCAATCTCAATGTTTTCATGCATGTGCCATTCCCAGACGGTGTCGCCCGCCGGGTTCACTTCACGGATATAGTCACCCCAAATACCGTCCGGATGTTTCCTGCCAAATTCGCCGCCCTTGACCCGGCCCGCATGCTCTTCGGGCAGCAATTCCCAGCCGAGATAGATCGTGTTGCCATTATCGCAGCGGCGGAAATCATGATGCTGGTAATCGTCTTGGTATTCCCAGACGATATTGCCGTCCCAATCAATCTCCTGAATTTTGCCGCCCTTAGCATTGAGACCGGGAGGACCACCTGGTGTTTGCACAGCTACCAGAAGATTGCCGTTTTTCATAAGATAAGCGTAATTGCCGGGTTGGGCTTCGAGATCCCAGTGATGCAGGATCTCACCGTTCATCCCGATCAAGTAGGTTACCTTATGCAGCAAAGGCGAAAACAGCGTGACGCCCGGCGTTGCCCGGGCGCGATCATATTCTGTCACGCCAAATTTTGAAAATCTCATGAAACTAAATCCCCGATAAAATTTAACTTTATTATGTGTTATTCACACCAGTTAAACGGGGAGAAGTTGCTAGGTCAAGGCTAGGGCAGTGCTTGCCGATATACATTTTTGGCACCCCCTATAACAGATGCCAAAGGAACCTGTTTATTAATCAGTGCCCTACTGCGGCAAATCCATTTCTAAAATAGCCATATTGAAATCGTATGAGATCTCGCCGTCTTCGTCATCCCGATAGAGCGTGCCGATAAATTCTTCGGACAAATAAACTTCAACCGAATCCTCAGACTTAATACGATCAACAAGACGAAAATTCTCATTACCAAATTTATCACGTAGATATTTTTGAAGTTTTTGCACTTCTACTTCAGTCACGTTCTTCTCCTGATGTTATAGCCTTTTGAGCCAATTAAATTCGTGAAGGCTTTATATTTAACAGGTCAATTGAACTGTGTCGAATGGTTCAGCCAAGTAAAAGAGGCAGCTGTTTCTAGGCCCTATCTTTTGATTCCATATGGGCGAGAATTGTGCCGGCAACAACAATTAGCCCACCGCCCAGCCAAACCCAAACCACCGGTATTTCAGCAAAGACAAGATAGCCGACCATGGCTGAAAAAATTAAACGCGTAAACCCAATTGGTGCGACAGCCGTGACGTCACCGACCTGATAGGCTTTGGTGAGCGCGTAATTGGCAATGCTCGACAAGGTGCCGGCGAGAATAAACCAGGCATAATCAATCAAGCTCGGCGTCTGCCAAAAGAACAGGGCCGGAATGAGCGCCAAGGGAACCACTAATGCCGTCGGATAGGCCACAACCACCAGCGCGGAATCGGTGCGGGTTAAGACCTTGCCGTTCAATACATAGACCGCCCAGATCACGGCTGAAACCACGACCGAAACAGCACCCAGAGAGACCTCTTCAAGTCCCGGACGGACGATGATCAAAGAACCTACCAGACCAAGCACTACCACCAGCCAGCGCCCCAGACTATTTTTTTCCTTGAAAAAGAAGATCGCAAATAAAGCAGCGAAAATGGGCTCCAACAGGCCGAGGGCAGTAGCATCGGCGAGCGGTATGGCGGTTAATCCGAAATACCACAGCGACAAACCTGTCACCTGCATAACCGCCCGACCGGTGAGCAGAACGGGCCGTTTGGGCCAAAGCTCCACCCGGCCAGCACGCATCAAAAACGGAATTAGAACAATAAAGCCAAAAATATTGCGGAAAAATACAATCTCAAAAACATGGAAATCCGCTGACAAAATCCGGATAACGCTAAAATTTACCGAAAAAACTGCGCCGCCCAGCATCATCCAAGCCATGCCGAGAAGGTTTTGGTTTACCGCTTTAGGACTATTAGGAGAGTTCATATACTGCACTCTATTGTCCGAAATAAAAGGGCGCGCCCCTTGTGCGGGCGCGCCCCAATTAATTCATTTTGGTTAGCTCAGCAGCTATTCAGCCGCCGCCTGTTCATCCAAAATCTGCGCTGCCAAGGTTTCCCTATTATGCAGGCCAGCATCAAATACTTCACCAAAATCTTCCGGCACAGATTTAATCACCGCTTCATTTGCCATCAATGCCGCTGACCAGGCTTTGATCTTAGGAAATCCATCCAATACGCCCGTCGGATTAATGCCTTCAACAATGTTAAAGCGCATCAAAAATGGTGCATAAGCCGCATCGACCAAGCAAAGCTGATCGCCATTGAAATACGGTCCGTCATTTTCTCGGCGGCTCAAGGAATCTTCGATCTTCTGCAAGGTCGCAGGTAAGGCTTCGAGGCCCGCAGCGTGGTCTTCTTTGGTTTTGGCGTAGCTCACGTTACCAAGCGCTCCCGACCAGCCGGTCGTAAAATCCGTCCATGCCCGGTTACGCGCCCGCTTTATCGGATCGGTTGGGGCCAAGCGCGGCTCAACCACTTCATCCAAATATTCCGCAATGGCGTTTGATTCAAACAGCACATCGTCATCCACCTTCAAAACCGGTACTTTGCCGTGCGGTGAGATCTCCAAGAACCAATCAGGTTTGGTGTCTTTGGTAATATAAGCAACTTCAAAATCGACATTTTTCGCACGCATAACAATCACGGCGCGCTGAACCCATGGTCAAGTTTTGAAGCTGACTAAATGATATTTTGTCATTATTTATTCCCCTTGTTTAGGGCCCGGATGGTGCCATATGCACCCCCTCTATTCAAATGAAGTTTTCGAAATAGTGGTAAAAAATGCATAACACCTTGGAATCCCGATAAGAATCAGGTTAAAACTACCTTTATGAAGCAAGTTATCCAAAGTGCGCGCTCGGGCGAGCTCAAAGTTAAAGACGTTCCGGCACCGCAAGCCGCAAAAGGCGAGATTCTCGTCCATACCCAAGCCTCGCTTATTTCTGCCGGCACGGAACGTATGGTTGTCGAATTTGCCAAGAAAAACCTGGCGGGCAAAGCCAAAGAACGCCCGGATCTGGTTAAAAAAGTCCTGAGCAAAGCCAAAACTGATGGCATCAAGGCGACCATCAAAGCCGTCATGTCGAGGCTCGATAATCCGATCCCGCTCGGCTATTCGGCAGCGGGTATTGTTGTTTCGGTCGGCAGCGGACTTGAAGGCCAATTTCGGGTTGGCGAACGGGTCGCGATTGCCGGTGCGGGGATTGCCAATCACGCCGAAATTAATGCTGTGCCGGAGAATCTTGCCACCCCGATCCCGGAAGGCGTCAGCGATGAAGAGGCCGCCTTCGGCACCATGGGCGCCATTGCCCTTCATGCAGTGCGCAATCTCGATGCCAAACTCGGCGAAGTGGTGGCAGTTTTGGGCGCCGGTCTGGTCGGCCAAATGGCGGCGCAGTTTTTAAGCCTCTCAGGCGTCCGCGCCATCGTGCTCGATTACGACCAAGCTCGGCTTGATCTGGCAGAACGTCTCGGCGCTGAAAAAAGTTTCAACCTTGCTGATGACAACATAGAGAATAATATCCTGGCTCTTACCGGCGGCATTGGCTGTGACGGCATTTTGATCGCGGCCGCCACTGATTCCAGCGAGCCATTTCAAACCGCCGCTGCCATTGGCCGTGACCGCGCCCGGGTTTGTATGGTGGGCCTCAGCGGTACTGAATTTCCTTATGCCGAATTTATGAAAAAAGAAATGTCGATTATTGTGTCCCGCTCATACGGACCGGGTCGCTATGATGAAGATTATGAAGGCCGGGGGCTGAAATATCCCATCGGCTTTGTGCGTTGGACCGAAACCGAAAACCTCGGCGAAGTAATGCGCCTGATGGCACCTGAGACAAAACACAAGCTGGACGTTAAATCACTCATCACCCATCACTTTGATATTGGCCAAGCAGAAGACGCCTTTGAGATGGTGCTTGAGAAATCCGAGCCGCATATGGGGGTGATGTTAACCTATCCGGAAACCATCACAGAAAACCCAAAGCAATTTCCAGCGTCTAGTGTGACCCCTGGGGGTTGCGTCTTGGGCGTGATCGGGGCCGGTAATTTTGCCCGTGCGGTTCTGTTGCCGGAACTGAAAAAAATGTCCGGCGTGGCGCTTCATACCATCGCCACCAAACGGGGTGCCTCTTCCGACCATGCGCAAGACACTTTTGGCTTTGCTCATGCCGCCACCGATGAAGCGGCCGTGCTGGATAATCCTGATATCAATGCCGTCTTGATCGCAACCCGTCACGACAGCCATGCCGAGCTTACGGCCAGGGCCTTAAAAGCCGAAAAATCGGTCTTGGTTGAAAAACCGCTGGGCCTAAGCAGAGATGAAATCGCCGCTGTTCAGGATGCGAGAGAAACCTCGAGCGGTTTTTTCCAAATCGGCTTCAATCGCCGTTTTGCGCCTTTGGCTCAGCAAGCTTCTGCTGCGCTCAGCAAAATTGAAGGCCCGCGCTTTATGGTGTTCCGCGTCAATGCCGGCACCATCCCAGGTGACAGCTGGATACAAAATATGGAAGAAGGTGGGGGCCGCATCATTGGTGAGATGTGCCACTTTGTCGATCTCGCCAGAAGTTTTGCCGGCGGCCGAATAATTTCCGTCCAGGCCGATGCGGCGCAAAATACCACGGGCAGTGCAGATGATATCACCGCCTTATTACGTTTTGAAAATGGCAGTCTTGCCACCATCGCCTATACGAGCTTAGGCGACGCGGCTTTTCCGAAAGAGCGTTTTGAGATTTTTGCCGGCGGTAGCGTCATCAATCTCGACAACTTCAGAAATCTCAGCATAACAAGCAACGGCTCAACCAAGAACCACAGCGGCAGTGGACAAGATAAGGGCTTCGAGAAATCGCTCGCGGCCTTTGTAGGGGCGGTTACATCTGGCGGCCCGGCGCCGATAAATGAAAATGACTTAGTTGAAAGTAGCCTGGCAACCTTGGCCGTCCTGGACTCGTTACGATCCGGCAGCAGGATAGATTTATGATCGAACGCATTAATTTAACAGCAAGCGTCGAAGCGCTCGCCACCGCCAAAGTTCTCTGCATCGGAGACGTCATGCTCGACCGCTTTGTTTACGGCGACGTTGATCGGATTTCTCCTGAAGCGCCCATCCCGGTCTTTAGCATTAACTCCGACAACCTCATGCTGGGCGGTGCTGGCAATGTTGCAAGGAACCTTTCCGGCCTTGGTGCAACAACGCATTTCATCGCCGTGGTCGGCAATGACGGTGCCGGCAAAGACATCACCAAGTTAATCGGTAAAATTTCTGACACCGAGCCCAATCTCATCACCGACCGGACACGCCGAACCTCGATTAAGACCCGCTATATTGCCAGCGGCCAACAAATGATGCGGGCGGATGATGAAACCGTCGGCGCGATTGAGGGCCATACCAAAGAGCGCGTCATCACACTGGCCAAATCAGCTTTGAAAGATTGCTCAGCCATGGTGTTGGCGGATTATGCCAAGGGTGTGTTAACGCCGGAGATTATCGAGGAACTGATCGGGCTTGCCCACGCCGCTAAAGTACCGGTCGTCATTGACCCGCAGGGCCTTGATTACAGCCGCTATGACGGCGCTGATCTCATCACGCCAAACCGCAAAGAGCTTTCAGATGCAACAGCGCTGCCGGCTAATAGCGATGATGAAATTATTGCCGCCGCCCGCCAGCTCATCTCGGATCACAATATAAAATCCGTGCTCGCCACCCGCTCCGGCGATGGCATGAGCCTGATTGATGCCAAAGAGTTTAATAATTTCAAAGCTGAGGCACGCGAGGTATTTGATGTCTCGGGCGCTGGCGATACGGTCGCCGCCACCATCGCAGCCTGCCTTGCAGCCGGCGTTGATCTCAGCGAAGCCGTGCAGCTGGCAAACATCACCGCCGGTATTGTCGTTGCCAAAGTGGGTACTGCGGTCGCTTATTCAAGCGACATCATCGAAGCCCTCCATCGCCAGGAATTTTCCACCGGTGAAGCTAAAGTTTTGTCGCTGAACTCAGCCCTGGACCGAACAGATATGTGGCGCTCGAAAGATCAAAAGATCGGCTTTACCAGCGGCTGTTTTGATCTGCTGCATCCAGGCCATATTTCGACCATCGCCAAAGCCAAAGCGGCGTGTGACAAACTGATCATCGGCCTCAACAGTGATGGCTCGGTCAAACGCCTCAAAGGCGAAGACCGACCGATACAATCAGAAGCCGCCCGTGCGCAAGTACTGGCTTCTCTCGAACTCGTCGACGCGGTGGTGATTTTCTCAGAAGACACGCCCGGCGAAACGCTCGAAGCCCTCAAACCCGAAGTTTTTATTAAGGGCGCTGATTATACCATCGACGACATCCCCGAGGCCAAAGTCGTCCAGGCCTATGGCGGTGAGATTGTGCTGGCTGAGCTTGAAGAAGGTCACTCGACGACCGCAACCATTGAGAAGATGGGTAAGTAATTTATTTTTTCTCTGAATTGGCATTGTCCGTTTCAACCCCAGTAGCGGACATGATCCGCGGGAATTAGTTCTTTGCAATTATGGCGGTTTTTCATAAAATTTGATTGGTCGTTGAGTGAATTTTCCAGCCAATTTGTCTTAATATTTAATGGGGTGAAAAACTAATGTTGGAATTGTATTACTTGAAAGAAGCAGATTCGGTTTGTTCAAATCGAGCGGTAATTACGTTGGCTGAGAAAGGCATTGAAGATTGGACACCGCGTTATATCAAGCTTCTTAATGAAGATCATTTTGAAACTGACTATCTTAAAATAAACCCCAAAGCAGTGGTCCCCACTTTGGTACATGACGGGATGCCCATTCGGGAATCTTCAATAATCTGTGATTACATTGATGAACTAAAATCTGATCCTCCTCTCAAGCCGGAAAGTTTGATCGACCGCGCTTACTTGCGGGAATGGATTAAGGAGTCGGACGAAGTAGGATTTCCAGGAGTTGCCGCTTTGAATTTTGTAACGCGGTTTCGCTCTGTCATTCCCGTCGAGACGTTGGAACGTCGGTGGAAAAAACAGCCTGATCTCGAGAAAACCTTGCGACAACAATCCGTCATTAGAAACGGCATGGACTCCGAGTGGGTGCTGAGGGGAATAGTCGGATGGGACCGAATTTTCAAAAAAATGGAAGATACTCTTTCGGATGGGCGCCCGTGGATTATGGGAGATAACTTAACACTGGTTGAGACTTGCTACGCCCCACTTGTCAAAGTCTTGGACATGATCAAGTGGCTCGATATTTGGTTTGATGATCGTCCGAATGTGGCTCGATGGTGGGATAATCTTGGTCACCGTCCCAGCGTCTTGGGGTTAGATGAGTATGAAGGCCACACCGCAGACCTCAATTCAGACCATGCCAAAGCGGGTTTGCCCCTAGCTGATGAGGCCAGGGATCGATTGCAAAAATATAATGAATCACGAATTTAATTTCGCCATTTAAAAACTAAGATCTAACGAAATTTTCCGTTAAGTTTTTCAAGCTTTTGGCTATTAGCAGACTCTTTAAGGCGTTAATTTTGACGTCCGCTTTTTAAATATAAAGCGGACGTTCGGGATATAGAATTCTCCAGATTAATTAATCCGCTTTAATCTGAAGAAAAAAGCCCACCGAATATTTTATCAAAAAAGGATTTTTCTTTTTTAGCCGGCTTAGGCTTTGCAACACTGCGTTTTTTCTTTGTCGCGCCATCGCCATGGGCATCGCTCATTATTTTTTGCCAGATAATAGCCGGCAGGCCGCCACCGGTTATCTTTTTCATCGGCGCGTCATTATCATTGCCGACCCAAACACCGGTGACAAAGTTTTTTGTGTAGCCGATAAACCAGGCGTCGCGAAAACCTTGGCTGGTACCGGTTTTACCTTGGGCCGGCCGGCGCAATCGCGCTTTTTTTCCAGTGCCCGTACGGATTACTTCTTGGAGCATATTATCCATCGACCGCACATGACGCGGCTCAACAACCTGCCCGGCACCGCCGCCTTGGCGGCGATATAACACCCGGCCCTCCGCATCTTTAATCTCTTCAACACCAAAAGGCCAAATACCCTGGCCACCATTGGCCAATACAGCGTAAGCGCCGGTCATCTCAAGCAAGTTAATTTCAGACGTGCCAAGCGCCAAACTGGGCGAGCTTGTCAACTTGGCGGTAATCCCCAACCGCCGGGCTGTCTTGATCACATTACCCTGTCCGACATGTTCGGCGACTTTGACTGCGATGGTATTGATCGACCGTGCCAAGGCTGTTTTGAGCGACATCTCACCGTGAAATTTGCCATCATAGTTTTTGGGAGACCAGCCTTTGATGGTCAGGGGCGAATCCCGAAACTTTGTGCTCGGCGCCAGACCCGCTTCTAGCGCAGCCAAATAAACGATTGGCTTAAACGCGGAACCTGGCTGGCGCCTGGCCTGAGTGGTCCGATTGAACTGGCTTTTACGGTAATTCCGCCCGCCAACCATCGCCAAGACGGCGCCGCCCGGTGACATCACAACAGCGGCGCCCTGATGAACATTATATTTCTTGGCATTGGCCGCCAGATAGCGCTCGATATGTTTTTCCGCCTGGGCTTGTAAGCGCGCATCCATTGTCGTCTTAACCGTGACATCCCCAGTGCGGGGACCGACAAAACCCCGCACCTGCTCAGAAATCCAGCCGACAAAATAGCGCCCGACTTTTTGAGCACGCTGGTTTTGCGCATAATAAAGTTTGGAACTTGCCGCCTGGCGCGCTTGTGTTTTAGTAAGGTAGCCCGCCGCCACCATGTTCGACAAGACGACCTTGCCCCGGGCCACCGCGGCTTTGGTATTATTGCGCGGGTTAAGCCGGGACGGCGCTTTCAAAAGCCCGGCAATAATCGCTGACTGAAATATTGAAAGTTTACGCGCCGGCACACCGAAATATTTCCGGGCCGCGCCATCAACACCATAAGTCCCTGAGCCCAGATAAACCCGGTTGAGATAGATCGTCAGGATCTGGTCTTTGGTAAATTTTTGCTCCAGCCAAAAGGCCAATATCAATTCCTGATATTTGCGCTTGAAAGTACGCTCCGGCGTCAGAAATAAATTCTTAGCCGCCTGCTGCGAGATCGTACTGCCACCCTGCACCACCCGACCAGCTTTGATATTTCGCACCATAGCTCGGGTAATGCCAATAATGTCGATGCCGGAATGGCTGTAAAAGCGACGATCTTCCGTCGCGATCACGGCTTCAGGTAAATATTTTGGCAAATCCTTCACATGAACAGCGGAGCCTTGTAAATCGCCAAGATCCGCCATTTTCGAGCCATCCCGCGCCAGCAAAGTCACCGCTGGACGGCGCGCCACTTCCAGGGCTTTGTCGGTCGAGGGGAGATCATAGGCATAGAAAGCCGTGATGATACCGATGATCACCACCGCCCAAATGCCGAGGGTGAACGTCCATTTTAATAAAAAGCGGAGCACGCGGCCTCCCGCCTTTGGACTGCCGGCAGAAGCTTTATCTTTTTTTGTTTCGACCATCAGGCAAATATCGCAAACCAGAGTTAGAAAACGATTAAAGCAACTGGTCCATAGAAATTAAGGTAGCGTACAGCCCAAAATTTCATGCAACACAGCAGGGTCAATCCGGCAACCTTTTAAATTTGTGCGCCAGGTCTCCGCATTGGTCATATCGGCATCTTTTAAATTGGCCCGCCTCAGATCAACTTCGGTCAGATCCGTCCGCCGCAGTATCGCGCTCTGCAAATTGACATCAAACATATTGCTTTGTGACAAATTAGCGTCGCTGAGATCAGCACCAGCGAGGTTTGAGCCGGTTAGGCTAACGCCCCGCAAGTCAGCATTGCGAAGATTGGCGCCGCGCAGATCAATGTTGCTCAAATCACCATCAATGAGAACCGCCCGCTTACCGTTCGCCGGATTTTCCAGCCAATCCTCATGTTCCGACAGGACATCCTGCATTGTCCGTTCTGCCATGTCTTCCTCCAATATTTATTTCCCATGTTAGGCCGGGAAGGTTGCTACTTCTAAAATTGGCTTTGAACAGCCCGTTTTCAACCAATTTATTGCTATTTGAAGGACTTAGACATCCAGATTGGCGACTTTGAGGGCATTTGCCTGAATAAATTCGCGGCGCGGCTCAACCACATCACCCATCAATGTCGAGAATACATCCTCGGCAGCATCCGCATGACTGGCTTTAACCTGTAATAGCGTTCTGACATTTGGATCAAGCGTTGTTTCCCAAAGCTGCTCAGGATTCATTTCGCCCAGGCCCTTATAACGCTGCATTGAGACGCCTTGGCGGCCAAGTTCCATAATGGCGTCAAACAAAGACACCGGGCCGGTGATGCTGAACTCTTTTTCCTTGGCGACAAGGGTGCCATGCGAGCCAAAGGATTGTTGCAACTCGGCGGTATGAGCGTCTAAGCCCCGGGCCTCGACGCTCCGAATAACCGCGCCATCAATGACATGCGGGCCATCGGGTACGCCCCGCAACACGCGGACAAAAGATAAGCCGCCATCGGCCAGGCTTTCGCCTTTCCAGCCTTTTTCAACTTCAGTCTCCAGAGAATCCAAGCGCGACGCGATATAGGCGGCGGCCTGATCGGCTTGTTCTGAATCGGACAATATCTGCGGGTTCAACACCCCGGCGATGGCCGCCTGTTCCACGATCTTCGTCGGCACGCGCGTTGTCAATCCGGCGATTTGGCTTTTCACCACACGGGCAAAATCGATCAGGCCTTTGAGGTCCTGGCCCGCCACTTGAGAGCCATCGGCAAGATTGAAGACGCAATCTTCAATGCCGGCATCAATCAGATAATCCTCCAGCGCCCGATCATCTTTGAGATAGACCTCGGATTTGCCATGCTTGGCGCGATAGAGTGGTGGCTGAGCGATATAGAGATAGCCGTTTTCGATCAACTCCGGCATCTGGCGATAAAAGAATGTCAGCAGTAGAGTCCGGATGTGACTGCCATCAACATCGGCATCGGTCATGATGATGATTTTATGATAACGCGCCTTCTCGGCATTAAAATCCTCAGCACCGATACCCGTGCCAAGCGCGGTGATGAGCGTGCCAATTTCAGTTGAGGCCAGCATTTTATCGAAGCGCGCGCGCTCAACGTTGAGGATTTTACCTCTCAACGGCAAGATCGCCTGATGCGCCCGATCGCGCCCTTGTTTTGCAGACCCGCCAGCAGAATCACCCTCGACGATGAAGATTTCACTGAGCGCCGGATCTTTCGATTGGCAATCAGCAAGTTTGCCCGGTAGCGATGATATATCAAGCGCCCCTTTACGCCGGGTAAGCTCGCGTGCTTTGCGGGCAGCCTCGCGGGCCGCTGCCGCTTCGGCAATTTTACCGATAATACGTTTGGCGTCGGTCGGGTGCTCCTCAAACCATTCATTGAGCTTATCGCCCAAAATACTTTCAACCACCGGCCGCACCTCGGACGAGACCAACTTTTCTTTGGTTTGAGAGGAGAATTTCGGATCCGGCACTTTGACCGAGAGCACGCAGGTGATGCCTTCGCGGGCATCATCGCCGGAAATGTTTACCTTGGCTTTTTTGGCCAAGCCTTCTTTCTCAGCATAGGTGTTAATCGTCCGGGTTAGCGCCCCTCTAAAACCAGCCATGTGGGTGCCGCCATCCCTTTGGGGAATGTTATTGGTGAAACACAAAGTGGTTTCATGATAGCTGTCATTCCATTGCAACGCGGCCTCAATAATAATGCCGTCTTTTTCGCCCAACATCACAATGGTTGGGATAAGGGCGGTCTTTGCGCGATCCAAATAAGTAACAAAGGCTTCCAAGCCACCTTCATAATACAGCTCAACAACATTTTGTTCGACATGGCGCGCATCAGTGAGTTTGATCCGCACCCCTGAATTCAAAAAAGCGAGCTCGCGAAGGCGGTGCTCGATGGTGGCAAAATTATATTCGATATTTGTGAAAGTTTCTGGTGAGGCAAAAAATGTCACTTGGGTGCCGGTCTGGCCATCAGCATCACCGACAACCTTCGTTTTTTCATCAATCTCGCCATCTTTAAAAGCCAGGAAATGTTCTTTGCCATCGCGCCAGATGCGGAGCTCCAGACGCGTCGAAAGGGCGTTCACAACCGAAACACCAACACCGTGCAGGCCACCGGAAACTTTGTAGGAGTTTTGATCAAACTTACCGCCGGCATGGAGCTGGGTCATGATCACTTCGGCAGCGGGTATACCTTCTTCTTCGTGGATATCAACCGGAATGCCGCGACCATTATCAAACACACTGACCGATCCATCACCGTTCAACGTCACTTCAACTATATCGCAATGACCTGCAAGCGCTTCATCAATGCCATTATCGACAACCTCATAGATCATGTGATGCAGGCCGGAACCGTCATCAGTATCACCGATATACATGCCAGGACGTTTGCGGACCGCATCAAGGCCTTTCAGAACCTTAATCGATTGAGCATCATAGGCGGCGTCATCGCCTTCTACGGCCTCAACTTCTTCGTTCACGTCATCACTTTTATTTTCGTCGGTCATACTGCTTCCTAGATTTGTGCAATCTCGCCGTCTTTAACGGCAAAGTGCTGCACGGTTTCCCCGAGAGGGGCAAAAATTTCGTCTTCTGTTCCGGTAATCCACGCTTGTGCGCCCATGTCTAATATCAATTCAAATAATGAGGCGCGCCGGTCTTCATCCAAATGAGCGGCAATTTCATCGAGCAACAATAACGGCGTGTGGCCGCGCTCTTCGGTCTGCAGCCGGGCGGTCGCCAACACGATACCGATCAGTAGGGCCTTTTGCTCACCGGTCGAGCAAATTTCAGCCTCCATGTTTGTCTCACCATGGCGGACAGCAAAATCACTGCGATGCGGGCCAATTGAGGTTGAACCGCTCTCCGCATCTCTTGGCCGGGAAGCCGCAAGGGCAGCCCGCAAACGATCTTCCACGGCGAGCGCGGCCTCATCGGCCAACCAATCTTCAATTTGTCCGGCCATACTGATGACAGCGCCCGGAAAAGCGCCCGTGGTCGTTCGGCAAACCTCCTGCAATCGACCGACAGCCTCCAGGCGGCGCACGGCGATCGCAACACCATGCCTAGCAATCGACTCTTCAATCGAGTTCAGCCATTCAGGGTCGAGCTTGCCATCGCGCAGTAACTTGTTGCGGCTCCTGACCGAATGATCATAAGCGGCGACCGGCCCGGCATGCTCTGGATCGAGACCATAAATAAGTTGGTCAACAAAGCGCCTGCGCCCCGATGCTCCTTCCAGGAACAAGCGATCCATTTGCGGGGCCAGCCATTGCGCTGAGGTATAGCGGCCAAGTTCGGCCTGGCTTTTCATCACCGTACCGTCGATTTTAATCACCCGCTTGTCGCGGCCATTTGGAGTCTCACTCACCTCAATACCAGTACCGATTTCCATATCATTTTCGCCGACACGGAGTTTGGCAGCGACCGCCCATTCTGCACCAAACGCATCAGTGCTTGCCGACCGGCGGCCAATTTCGCTCAGTTTGGCCCGGCGCAACCCTCGGCCCGGCACAAGAAATGACAAGGCTTCCAATAAATTGGTCTTGCCCACGCCATTTGCACCAGTGAGAACCACAGGACGACCATCCACTTCAAGACGCCCTTGGGCGTAATTGCGAAAATTAGTCAACGTAAGTCGGCTGACAGCGAGTTGGTCAGGAGAACCGATCATGGCCGTAGGCTCACGTCTGGTAAGACTTTCCGGCAGGTATGCTGCAGCTCTATTAGACGAAATCTCATTCACGTCAATTTGCCAAAGATTAAGTTAATTATACTCTCCCAATCGACCGCGACGTTAAACTCTCGCAACCTTAAACTCTCATGGGCATCAAAACGTAGATCGCCCCTTGATCATCCAAATCCTGCACCAAGGTTGGTGAGGCCGCATCCGCCAGCGTAAATCTGGCCGTATCGCCTTCAATTTGCTGGGCTATATCGAGTAAATAGCGTGAGTTGAAACCAATTTCGATCTCGGTCTCATCATACTCAACCGGCACTTCTTCGGTCGCGGTGTCATTGTCAGGGCTGTTGGCGGAAAGTGTCAGATTACCTTTGGAAATCGTCAGCTTCACCGCACGCGATTTTTCAGTCGAGATCGCCGAGACGCGATCAACGGCTTCAGCAAAGGCGTGGGTGTCAACTTCCAGCACTTTGTCGTTGCCCTCAGGGATCACCCGGTCGTAATCAGGAAATGTGCCGTCGATTAGTTTTGATGTCAGCACGGTACCTTCAAAGGCAAATTTAATTTTGGTATCAGAGAGCGAAATCGTGATGTCGTCTTCCGTCTCATCAATAAGCTTACGAATTTCGGCAATCGCTTTTCTCGGCACAATCACGCCCGGCATTCCTTCCGCGCCGGCCGGTAGCGGCAGATCGACGCTGGCCAGACGGTGACCATCGGTCGCCACCGCGCGCAACACCTGCACGCCGTTACTTTCGGCGGCATGAAGATAGATGCCATTGAGGTAATAGCGGGTTTCTTCGGTTGAAATTGCAAATCGCGTACGATCCACCAAGCCCCGCAATTCGGCCGCAGTCAGCGTGAAGCTGTTCGGCAGGTCGCCCCCGGAAAGCACCGGAAAATCTTCGGTCGGCAGACAGGTGAGCTTGAACTTTGAACGCCCGGCTGACAGCGTCAATTGGCTGTCATCGCCGGTGCAATCGAGCTCTACTTGCGCACCTTCTGGCAGTTTTCGCACAATATCATAAAGCGTGTGGGCCGGTGCCGTGGTTGAGCCCGGGCTCGCCACATCTGCCGGCACCGTTTCAACGATATCAATATCCATATCGGTGGCGTTCAGGCTTAGCTGACCATCGGGTGCATCAAATTTCACATTGGATAGGATGGGAATGGTATTGCGGCGCTCAACGACGCCTTGGATGTGGGTAAGAACCTTTAAAAGCAACCCGCGCTCTATGGTAATTTTCATATCGTTTCTTTGACCTATCTACCTCAAATTCGTCCAAATCCCTGGTAATTCCCCGGCACTTGATGACCGGGTGTTGACCTGGACCTCTTAATTTTTCCGCATGGATCAGAATTTTAAAAAAAGGGCCAAATCACCCTTAAAAAAATCTGAAAAATCCCCCAAAAACCGTTACGGAAACTTCTACGGAAAAGTTGCGTTTAGTATAGCAGATGAGGCCTCTGAGGTAAGCTTTTTAACGCTTTTGGAGAGGAATTTAAATGATTTCAAGGCTTTGATTCTGAACGATTATTCGCTGTTCGGCGAGATTATCGAAAAAATCCCGCCAAAAGCGCGAATCGATTTGAATTCGACCACTTAAATAGGGGTGTTTTAGCCTTCTAACATCCGGCGCAAAAGCTCAACATCTTCGGCAAAGGTTGTGTCGTGATCACGCAGTTCATCAACCTTTTTAACCGCATGCATGACGGTGGTGTGATCCCGGCCGCCAAATTTACGGCCAATCTCAGGAAGGGACCGGGAGGTGAGCTGTTTGGCGAGATACATCGCCACTTGGCGTGGTCTTGCAACCGATCTGGCGCGGCGCGCGGAATGCATATCTGAAATACGAATATTGAAGTGTTCGGCGACCCGCTTTTGAATTTCTTCAATCGTCACGCGGCGATCATTGGCCCGGAGCAGGTCATGGAGAACTTCCTGGGTGGTCTCTAGCGTCAATTCCCGACCAACCAGTTGAGTATGAGCAGCAACGCGGTTAAGCGCACCTTCCAGCTCTCGAACATTGGAGGTAATCTTGTGAGCGAGGAACTCCAACACCTGACGCGGTGCATCCAGTTCCATTTTCTCAGCTTTGGTTTCCAAAATAGCCAAACGCAACTCATAGGTTGTTGCATGAATATCAGCAACTAAGCCGCAATTGAGCCGTGACTTGAGGCGCTCTTCAACGCCTTCGAGATCAGACGGTGATTTATCAGCCGACAAGATAATTTGCCGACCTTGATCGACCAGGGCATTGAAAGTGTGGAAGAATTCTTCCTGGGTCGCATCCCGACCACCGATAAATTGCACATCATCAATCATCAGCACGTCGACCGAGCGGAACTGCTCCTTGAAATCAACCGTGTTTTGCTCGCGCAGCGCACGCACAAATCGATACATGAATTTCTCAGCCGATAAATACATCACCGTGCGGGAGGGATCACGTTCGAGAATTTCCCAGGCAATGGCGTTCATCAAATGGGTTTTACCAAGGCCAACGCCGCCATATAGAAACAGCGGATTAAACAAAACTGATGATGCCTCGGCAACACGCCTGGCGGCCGCATAAGCAAACTCATTTGGCTTGCCGACAACAAATTGATCAAATTTAAAACGATTATCGAGCGGTGCGGATATCTGACTGCCAGATCCCCACCCTGATTGACTGTTTGACTGACTGCCGGTTTGATCACCAGACTTTGCTTCCGCTGTAGGCGCGCTACCAGAATCTACATCGGTCAGAATTGCCTGGCCCTCGGCGTCATCAGACTTATTCTTCATCGTTGGTTGGATCAGAACATCGACCGAGCGCACGGCGTCATTCTCTCCCGTCCAAAGCTCTTTTAGTCGATCAAGATAATTCGCTACCACCCAATCGCGCATAAAGCGACTGGGTACAGCAAGACGCACTTCAGCATTTTTTACATCGCAGGCTTTGATTGGCTTGACCCAATTTTCGAAAGCCGTTTCACCGATCTCAGCTTTGAGACGGCTACTTACCCGGTACCATTGCGTTTGGAATTGCCGATCGTCAGACCCTATATCCATTTATTTTGCCAGCCCAAAAACTAATATCGTCTCCCAGTGATAAAATTGGTGACTATTTTTTCACCCGCTTTTTAAAATCACTGACCCCGAACCAATAGTTCGAGACGATATTCTAAATTCAAATTTCAGAGGCAAATACAAGATATATTCCGCCCCCCTGAGTAGTTCCGTTTACAGGTTACTGTCTAACCCGCCTCAAAAACACAACGCCCAACTTAAAGCTCGTAGTTCAATTATTTTATTTATTATTTTTACTTGGTGTTTACTTCCTAGGTGATTTTTTTACTTCATTTTTTTATGTTTTATTGAAGAAAATTAACCATTTTGTTGATTCTATAATATGGTGAAAGATAAACCAGCGATGAAGTCTTTAAACAGCCTCAATTCAACCAGCCTCTTTACAGCCATGAATGTACCTAACATCAAAAATTGATTCAATAGGTCCGAAAGGAGAACGTCGAAAATAATCTTCTTGACAGTAAAAGAAGTTTCGAATCCCGCGCCCTATTTTTGGAAATGTTAGGGCTGAAAGGATCGTGACGAGCAGCCCCATTCATCCGCCACAAAAAAAGCCGCATCAATTTGAGATGCGGCTCCTAAATCATATGCAAGATATGATCTGGTATTTGAACTTTTCTTAAGCGCTCAAATTTTTAATCTGCTTAGACAGGCGAGACAATTTGCGCGACGCCGTGTTGCGATGCAAAAGGCCCTTCTGAGCAGAGCGCATCAATTGTGGTTGCGCATTATTAAAAGCTGTCTGAGCAGCGGCGGCATCACCGGCTTCAATAGCCTGCTCGACTAATTTAACCTGGCTGCGCATTTCACTACGGCGGTTGCGATTTACTGCAGACCGGCGTTCAATTTGACGAATGCGTTTCTTTGCCGATTTAATATTGGCCATAAAATCTCTCACTAATTCCTGGGCGCCCTCAAACATCATTGCGGCGGGCGAATCTCGTATGAAGGCCGGGTTTATATAGCGGGCTGGGGTGGCAGTCAACCCCTATCGATGGCCTTATCAACGGCTATTTTTCCGCCCGTTATTGTCCCTTGGGAACGACAGAATAGCGCACCATCGTCGTGCCGTTTGCGGCTTCGGTGATTTCGATCTTCAAAAGCTCTTTATCGCGCTGAAACTGGCTTGCAGCATAGGGTTTCCAGCCAAGCTCCGGCAAGGTTGAACCATAAAAGGCGCGGATGCGGGCTTTCGGTATCCGACCTTCCGCAAAAACTTCAACAATGCGGCCGCCAGGTGTGTCGAACACAACCGGTGCATCTGAGCGAAGTGCCAGGCCGGGCATCAACGGCAAGTCATTGATACCGGGCACAAATTTTGGCGCAGCCGTTAAACTCAGAGAGCCGAGCAAAAGGCCTGAAGCAGCAATAAGGATGAAAAGCGAGCGGATAAACATCAAGCAACTATATCCCTAGCGCTGACAATTGGAACAATAAAATGTCGAGCGTCCGGACTGAACAATTTTCTTTATCTTAGCGCTCGCACATTCAGGGCAATCCTCGCCCTCTTTGCCATAGACTTTGAAGTGATGTTGGAAGTAGCCAAGCTCGCCATCGGGCTGAACATGATCTTTGAGAGACGAGCCGCCCGCAGCAATGGCATCAGCCAACACCTCCCGAATGGCGCGGGTTAGTTTTTCCGCCCTGGCTCCTTTAACGGTCTTGGCCAATCGCCTCGGCGAGATGCCCGAGCGAAATAGACTTTCACTGACATATATATTTCCGAGCCCAGCGATATTTTTCTGATCCAGCAAAGCCGCTTTGATGGGGGTCGCACGCCCGGCAAGAGCCGCGGCTAAAACCTCTTCATTAAAGCTGTTCCCGGTCGGGTCGGGTCCGATATTTTTGATCAGTTTATGACTTTCCAGTTTATCTTCGGTGGTCAACGTCATCAGTCCAAACCGACGCGCATCATTAAAGCGAACAACAGCTCCTTTGGTCGTACAAAAGTCGACGTGATCGTGTTTCCCGGGCTCAGGAATTGGACCCTCCAGCACCGTCATAAAGCCGGACATGCCGAGATGAATGATGGCCACATCACCGGTCTCCATAAACATGAGAAGATACTTCGCCCGCCGATCCAAACGGGTAATCTTTTTGCCGGTCAAGCGGGCGGCAAAATCTTTGGGAAAGGGGATCCGCAAGTTAGGGCGACGCACAATGACGGATTTTAATTTTTGCCCCTCAAGAGCGGGCTGTAAGCCACGCCGGACAGTTTCGACTTCGGGTAATTCTGGCATGTGACCTGTTTGATCCGGTAAACAATTGATTTAATTAGCATAGCCTAGTTGGGTGAGTTCCGCTATGGTCCGTCCATGAGCATGAAATTTAATGAGAAAATAGGATGACACAAACCCATTTTGGCTATCAAGATGTAAAAACGTCAGAAAAAACATCCATGGTCCGCGGTGTATTCGACAGCGTTGCGCCGAGTTATGATCTCATGAATGATCTCATGAGCGGTGGCATCCACCGGCTCTGGAAAAACACCCTGATCAAGCGGCTCAACCCAACCCCACATATGAATTTGCTCGATGTTGGCGGCGGCACTGGCGATATCGCCTTTAGGTTTTTGGAAAAAGGCGGCGAGACCGTCACGGTTGCTGATATTAACGAGGAAATGCTCAAAGTCGGGCGCGATCGCGCTTTGGACCGAGGCATCATCACCGGTCCGACCTGGATGCGCGGCAATGCGGAAGAACTGCCCGTCGATAATTCATCTTTCGATGCCTATACGACAGCTTTCTGCCTACGCAATGTCACCCATTTGGACAAAGCCCTTAAGGAAGCCCGCCGTGTCTTAAAGCCGGGTGGCCATTTTCTGTGTCTGGAGTTCAGCCAGGTTATTTTGCCGACACTTTCAAAGCTTTATGATGCTTATTCCTTCAATGTCTTGCCGTTGATCGGCCAGATTGTCGCCAAGGACCGGGACTCCTATCAATATCTGGCAGAGAGCATTCGCCGCTTTCCACCGCAGGACGATTTTGCCGAGATGATTTCCGCTGCCGGGCTGGAACAAGTGTCTTACCAGAATTTATCCGGTGGCATTGCCGCCATTCATTCTGCTTGGCGAATATAAGAGCCCTCTATGTTTACGGCTGTTAAAAATATATCCCGCCTTTTCACCATCGCCCGCACGCTCGCGCGTTATGACGCGCTGTGGCTTTTGGAAGAGGCTGGTGTTGCGGGCTCTGTTGTCACAGCGGCCCGGATTGTCTCAAAGCGCAATGTGGAGGGCCGCCCGGGTGAGCGTATCGCCCAGGCGTTGCAGGAATTGGGGCCTACTTTCATTAAGTTTGGCCAAGCGCTCTCGACACGCTCGGATCTGCTCGGTGAGGAAGTGGCGGCTGATCTCTCTGAACTGCAGGACCACCTACCGCCCTTTAGCGCTGCCGATGCGCGTAAAATTATCGAACAAGAAATGGGTCAAAAGGTCGAAGAAAGTTTTTCTGATTTCACCTGGGAGCCGATCGCCGCCGCCTCAATCGCGCAAGTTCACTTCGCGATCACCTCTGAGGGTGAGGAAGTTGCCGTTAAGGTACTGCGGCCTAATGTTGAAGAAGCTTTTGCCAAGGATCTGGCTTTATTCCACTGGATTGCCCATCTGGTCGAGCGCGCCCGGCCTGAATTACGCCGACTTAAACCAATCGAAGTCATTGAAACCTTTGAAGAAACCATTCGCCTTGAGATGGATCTCCGCCTCGAAGCCGCCGCTGCGCAAGAATTGGCTGAGAACTTTGCTGATGATAAGGCGTTCCGGGTGCCGGGCGTTGATTGGCGGCGCACAACGAGGCGCGTCCTCACCTTAGAGCGCGTCAGCGGCATTCCAATCGATGAACGCGACGCCCTTATTGCGGCCGGTCATGATCCAGATGAAATCCTGGTGAAGGCCGCGTCTTCACTTTTTAAACAAGTCTTCAGAGATGGCTTTTTCCATGCTGACCAACATCCAGGCAATCTTTTTGTCGGCGAAGCCGGAGAGATTGTCGCCGTCGATTTCGGCATTATGGGCCGCCTCGACAAGCCAACGCGCCGCTATCTCGGCGAAATGTTGATGAGCTTCCTTAACCGCGATTATCGCCGGGTCGCTGAAGTGCATTTTGAAGCAGGCTATGTACCGGCCGATAAATCGGTCCAAGCCTTCACCCAGGCCTGCCGCTCAATTGCCGAGCCGATACTCGATAAGCCGCAAAATGAAATTTCCATTGCCCGACTGTTAGCGCATCTCTTCCAGGTCACCGAAACCTTTGAGATGGAAACCCAGCCGCAGCTCTTATTGTTACAAAAAACCATGCTGACCTCGGAAGGCGTCGGTCGCACGCTGAGCCCGGATGCTAATATGTGGTTTTTGGCCCAGCCGCTTATCGAAGAGTGGGTGGAGGAAAATATGGGCCCCGAAACAATGGTCATGGAAGCCGTTGGCGAAGTGGCCGAAGGCCTGAGGCGTCTGCCTCGCATTGTCTCGGACATGGAGAAAAACGCCGCCGCCATGGCCAAGGGGGGTCTCAAGCTTCACCCCGACACCATCCGCGGCATGGCCGGTGGTGAGCGCTCCAGCCTGGTTACCTCGCCAAAGCTTTATATCGGCATTATTGCTCTGCTGGTGGTTTTACTGCTCATAACTTAGCGGCGAACGTATCCCCCGGATAAAATTATCCCGTTTTTATTCTACGAAAAATCATTGTGCAACGCTTGCCAAGCACCAAAAGTCGCGTTATTTAAAGGAGATAGCTAATTACACATGTAATAAGTAAATTGATAGGTTTTCCAAATGGTTAGTGGAAAAAGGGTATTGCTGATAATCGCGGGCGGCATTGCGGCTTTTAAAAGCCTCGAGCTGATCCGGAATTTGCGCCGCCGTGATATTGCCGTGCGCTGCATCCTGACCCAAGCTGGTAGCCAATTTGTCACACCGCTGTCGTTAGCGGCCCTCACCGAAGATAAAGTCTATCAAGATCTCTTTTCGCTCACCGATGAAAGCGAGATGGGACATATTGAGCTTTCGCGCGACGCTGATCTGGTTGTCGTCGCCCCCGCCACCGCCAACATCTTAGCTAAAATGCGGGCCGGCATTGCGGACGATCTGGCAACAACGGCCCTGCTTGCAACCGATAAGCCGGTCTATGTCGCCCCTGCCATGAATGTGCGGATGTGGGAACACGCCGCGAGCCAAGATAATATTGCTGTTTTGCAGGAGCGCGGTGTCAAAATCATCGGGCCCGAAGAAGGCGATATGGCCTGCGGTGAATATGGTCTTGGACGGATGTCCGAGCCGGAGACTATAGCCGAGGCGATCGAAAATTTTTTTCTTGAAGCCGGTCAGCCTAACACCAAAAGCCTGATCGGCAAAAAAGCCATCGTTACCTCAGGCCCGACCCATGAAGCGATTGATCCGGTGCGCTATCTCGCCAATCATTCCTCTGGCAGACAAGGCCATGCCATCGCCAAAGCTTTGGCCGCCGAAGGGGCCGAAACCGTTTTAGTATCAGGTCCAACGCAATTGCCCGACCCGGGTGGCGTCACGGTTAAACATGTCCAATCCGCCGAAGACATGCTCGCCGCCTGCCAGGCAGCGCTGCCGGCAGATATTGTTGTCTGTGCGGCGGCGGTTGCCGATTGGCGCATCGACAACCCACCGCTAGAGAAAATTAAAAAAAACGGCTCTTTGCCATCGCTCAATTTAGTCGAGAACCCCGATATTTTGGCCCATTTGAGCCAGATCGATAAGAACCGTCCGGAATTGGTCATCGGCTTTGCCGCCGAGACCGAGGATGTCGTTACCTACGCCCAGGCCAAATTGGCCAAAAAGGGCTGTGACTGGATCGTCGCCAATGATGTCTCGCCGGAGACCGGCACATTTGGCGGCACAAACAACACCGTCCACGTCATTTCCGGCGACGGCGTTGAAGATTGGCCGACGCTGTCCAAAGAAGATGTCGGACGAAAACTCACCACTCGTATTGTCAATTTTTTAGAGACCCCCTCAAAATGAGCAAAGTTAAAGTATCCGTCCAACGGCTGGACCATGGCAAAGATTTACCACTTCCCGAAATTCAAACAGATCTCTCAGCTGGTGTTGATTTGCCCGCAGCGGTTAAAGATCCTGTTGTTTTAGCACCGGGTGAGCGGACAATTGTGCCAACCGGTCTCGCGATCGCTTTGCCGGCAGGTTATGAAGCGCAAATTCGGCCGCGTTCCGGCTTAGCCCACAAGAACGGCATTACGGTGCTCAACACTCCGGGTACGATTGATGCCGATTACCGGGGTGAAATTGGCGCCATAATGATTAACCACGGCAGTGAAGCCTTCACAATTGAGCGCGGTATGCGCATCGCCCAGATGGTTGTGGCACCTGTCGTTGGCATCGAATGGGATGAAACGGATACGCTGCCGGAAACCGACCGCGGGGCTGGCGGCTTTGGCTCTACTGGGGTCGAAAAACAATAAGGCTAAAAATAGTCTAATTCTTTTTTAAGAAAGGTATGGGGAAATGTTACGGCTTTCAAAAAAAATGCTTTTTGCGATAGAGGCGGTTGTGGATATCGCCTATCACGCCGGTAGCCAACCGGTCCAAAGCCGCGATATTACGCGTCGGCAAGGCATCCCAAGACGCTATTTGGAACAAGCGCTCCAGCAATTGGTACGAGCGAATTTGCTCACCGGTGTCAGAGGCCCGAGGGGTGGCTACAATTTAGCCCGTGAGCGCCGCCGGATATCGGTTGGTGATATCGTACATGTGATGCGCAATATGGAACAATCGACCGATGCGCTTGAAGAAGAGGCAGGCTCGGAGCTTACCCAAACCGTCATCCGTCCGTTATGGCAGGAAATTCAAACTGATATGATGGCGCGGCTTAACGAGATCTCCATCGATCATCTCTGCCAGCAAGCGCAGGCCAACGGTGTCGTTAGTGAAGGGCGCCAAAGTTTAGATTTCACAATTTAATGAAAAATGCTTAAAACAAGCATGGTATTTTAGTCTTTAATAAAATTCAGGGATCGGGAGAACACAATGTCAGATAATACAGGTGAATTTAGAGGCAAGATCTACAACAATATTGTTGAAACAATTGGTGCCACACCGTTGGTTCGGCTTGGTCATCTCTCCGAACAGGATGGCTGCAAGGCAGATATCCTTGGCAAATGCGAATTTTTTAATCCACTTTCCTCGGTGAAAGATCGCATTGGTAATGCCATGATCACTGCCGCTGAAGCGGCGGGGAAACTGACGCCGGGTGCGATAATCGTTGAGCCGACATCCGGCAATACGGGTATTGCCCTAGCTTTTGTCGCCGCCGCCCGCGGCTATCGCTTGATCCTCACCATGCCGGAAAGCATGTCGATGGAACGCCGCAAAATGCTCTATCTTTTGGGCGCTGAGATCGAACTAACACCTGCCGCCAAAGGCATGCCGGGCGCCATCGCCCGCGCAGAAGAAATTCTGGCAGAGCATCCCGGCGCCTTTATGCCGCAACAATTCAGCAATGACGCCAATCCGGAAATTCACCGCCAGACGACAGCTGAAGAAATCTGGAAAGATACCGATGGTAAGGTCGATGTTGTCATCTCCGGTGTCGGCACCGGCGGCACGCTGACCGGCATTGCCGAGGTGATCAAGGCCCGCAAGCCTGAGTTCCAAATGATCGCCGTCGAGCCCGAAGATAGCCCGATCTTGTCGGGTGGTGTTCCGGGTCCTCACAAAATTCAAGGCATAGGCGCTGGCTTTGTGCCCGACAATTTGAATTCAGACGTGATCGATGAAGTCATCCAGATCGGCAATGAGACGGCCTTTGCGACAGCCAGACGCACGGCTAAAGTCGAAGGCTTACCGATCGGGATATCATCTGGTGCTGCCATCGCTGCTGCCCTTGAAATTGGTGCCCGTCCTGAAATGGCGGGCAAAATGATCGTTGCCATATTGCCGAGCTTTGCCGAGCGCTATTTATCGACCGCTCTGTTTGACGGGCTTGGCAGCGAATGATGCGTAGATGTCTCTAAAGAAGCCCCTGACTGACGAACAGGTTGAACGCTACGCCCGACACATTTTGTTGCCCGAAATCGGTGGCGCGGGTCAGGCTAAAATTCAGGCTGCTAAGGTCTTGGTTGTCGGTGCAGGTGGGCTCGGCGCTCCCGTTATTCAATATTTGGCCGCCGCCGGTGTCGGCACGCTCGGTATCATCGATGATGATGTCGTCGATCTCAGCAATCTCCAACGCCAAGTTATTCATGCCACCTCCCGGCTGGGTCAGGCCAAAGTTGCCAGTGCTGAGGCCGCTGTCAAAGAGATCAATCCCGACGTTAACGTAATCACCCACAACCACCGCCTGACCGCAGAAAATGCCCGCGAGCTGATTTCCAACTATGACATTGTCGCCGATGGCTGCGATAATTTTGCGACCCGTTTCCTGGTGATGGACAGCTGCTATCTCGAGCAAAAAACCCTGGTTTCCGGCGCTATTTTACGCTTTGACGGTCAGCTGAGTGTGTTCAAGCCTCATGCGAGAACGGCTAACGATGCACCCCATGAATTTCCGTGCTACCGCTGTCTTTACCCCGAAGCCCCGCCGCCCGACATGATCCCTACCTGCGCCGAGGCGGGCGTATTAGGTGCTCTATGCGGCGCCATTGGCTCGCTCCAGGCAGCCGAAGTTATAAAAGAGATAACAGGTGCCGGAGAAAGCCTCGCCGGCTCGCTCATCATATTTGACGGCTTACGTACGGAATTTCGCAAAATAAAAATCAAGCCCGACCCCAAATGCCGGCTGTGCAGCGACCACGCCACAATCAAAGACCTTTCGGCCCATTAATTGTAATTAAGATGCCTTTTTAAAGCAGGGTTTCCAGCACGCGGTTGGGAGCTTTGTGACCATCGATGAAGCTTTTGGCGTTGACTATCACGCGCTCACCCATCGCGACGCGGCCTTCAATTGTAGCTGAGCCCAAATGCGGCAGGATCACGACGTTTTCCATATCGAAAAATTTGGGGTGAATGTCAGGCTCATTTTCAAAGACATCCAATCCCGCGCCGGCGATGGCGCCAGATTCCAATAAGCCAACCAAGGCCGTTTCATCAATAATATTACCACGCGACGTGTTCACGACATAACAATGCGGCTGCATCAGTTTGAGACGGCGCTCAGACAACAGATGATAGGTTGCGGGCGTCGACGGACAAGTCACGACAATAATATCCATGTGGGCCAGCATCTGATCAAGGCTTTCCCAATAGGTAACCTCCAACTTTGCTTCCAGATCTTCGGCGACGCGATTGCGATTGTGATAATGACAGGCGAGGCCAAACCCTTTGGCCCGCTCAGCTACCGCCGTGCCAATACGGCCCATGCCGATAATGCCAAGGCGTTTGCCATTAATACGGTTGCCCATCATGTATGTCGGAGTCCAGCCGGTCCATTGTTTTGCGCGCACAATACGCTCGCCCTCACCCATCCGGCGCGGCGTCATAAGAACAAGCGCCATGGTGAGGTCAGCGGTATCTTCGGTCAGCACATCGGGCGTATTGGTGACGATAATGCCTCTGGCCGCGGCGGCGGTAAGATCAATATGTTCAACACCGGCACCAAAATTAGCGATCATCTTAAGCTGATCACCCGCTGAGTTAATCACTTCAGCATCAACGTTGTCGGTTACCGTGGGGACGAGAATTTCTGCCGATTGCACCGCCATGATCAATTCTTCATGGGTGAGCGCGACATCGTCCAAATTGAGGCGCGTGTCAAAAAGCTCCATCATCCGGGTTTCTACGGCATCGGGTAGCTTACGGGTAACGACGACTTTGTATTTACCCCGAGCGATCTCCGCATCATTTTCTGGCACTTGGCTGGTTCTCCCCAATTTGGTAACTGGCAATACCAATAAGAACGGCTTTTGTCCATACTTGTGGCCCTTTTTTGAGCTGATTTAATGCCACGTTAAGATTATCAAAATATAGTGTCGGGATAATAAATTGGAAGTTTTCAGCCAGAACTCGAGATCATGATTTTAAAACTCAAAAGAATACGCCTTATTTTCTGTGCCATTTTGATCGGCATGATGTCCGTCTCTAATTTTCCGGCACCGGCGGCGACCCGGGCACAAGCACAGGCACCGGCAGCCTCAACCGGCAAACCGTTACCACGCTTTGTCTCGCTTAGAGCCGATGAAGTCAATTTGCGCACCGGTCCGGGAGTGCGTTATCCCGTTGAATGGGTCTATCAAAGCAAAAATCTGCCGGTCGAGGTCATCGCCGAGTTTGGCACCTGGCGCAAGGTCCGCGATGTCCAGGGCGCGCAAGGCTGGATCCATCAAAGCATGCTGAGCAACCGGCGTATGTTTGTCGTCATCGGACAAATGCGCACCATCCGCAAGCGAGATAATTCCAAATCACCCCCGGTGGCCAAACTTGAAACCCGTGTGATCGGTGAGCTCAAACAATGTCCGGAAGGCACTGGCTGGTGTAAAGTATCCACCGGTGGTTATGAAGGCTGGCTCCGGCGCGTCGAGTTTTGGGGGGTTTATCCCAGAGAGATGATTAAGTGAGATGATTGGGTAGAGTTTGGTGCCAGTCACCTAATTAACTCCCGTCATTCCGGCGCAGGCCGGAATCCAGAAAAGTTAAATCAAAGCTAATCAGATCGAAGACTGGATCCTGGATCAAGCCCAGGATGACCCAGATTTTTATCGGCTTTTTGGATTATCCTAAGCGAAATCTTCCGCCAAGGCGGCGCGGGACTCTTCTGACAACACCGTCATATGACCGTATTTGGGATGATTGATGCCGACCGTTACGCGCGCGTTGTCTGCTTTGAATTTGGTAATTTGATCAGCGGAAAAATTGAAATGGACGAACTGAACAGAGGAGGCTTTGCCGTCCGCAGTGGTGCGGTCGACATCTTGCTCCGGAATTGCCGTAACGGGCTCACCCGCGATCTCAATGGTCATGCAGTCTTCTACGCCACCGAGACCGGCTAAAAAGGCGCTTCGAATATCGGCATTGTCGATTTCAAACATAATGGTTGCCACCAACTCGCTGCCTTTTGGAATGAGCGGGTTATAGGCTTCAAGCTCATCTACCAGTTGGGCGTCGCCGCCTTTTTCGATGCGCAGCATTTCCTGGACCTGATACCACATGGTGTCATACGACTCGAAATAAAACGTCGCATAGGGGCCAACCGCTACGCGGCGGAGTTTCTTTTTCGCCACGATTTCTGCGCGGCGGGTTTCCCGGATCTTTTCATAATCTGGAAGGTCGAGAAT
Organism: Rhodospirillaceae bacterium; assembly: GCA_018649725.1. GTDB lineage: Bacteria > Pseudomonadota > Alphaproteobacteria > Rhodospirillales > UBA2165 > TMED23. The sequence goes on from JABIHH010000063.1 coordinate 158,599, forward strand.
ATCGTCTGCGGTAAGTTCGGTCTGAGCCATTATTTTAAAAGTCCATAAGCATGCGCGAATATCTGGATCGGGTGTTGAACCGATTTAATCGTCGCGGCTTTATTTTCATCATCGAGTTTTTCTATGCCCTGCATCATATGTTCGCGGGCGAGTGGGCATTCAGAAACAACATACGCCGCGTCATTTTCGCCAACTTGCTCCAGAGCTTTTCGGGCCGCCGGGCGACCAATTTTCAAAGCGACTTCGAAATTTTCTTTTTTCACACCCCAGGCGCCGCCGTGACCGGAGCAGCGCTCGATCACCTCGACCTGGGCATCTGGTATAAGGCGCAGCATTTCTGCGGCTTTGGGTCCCATGTTCTGGGCCCGGGCATGACACGCCAAATGTAAACTGACCGGTCCGTCGAGCTTTGCCAGCCCGTCGGCCAAGCCATCTTGTTTGGCAATATCGACAATGTATTCGGTCGCATCAAAGGTTGCCTCACTGAGGCGCTTGACGTTTTCATCTTCGGGAAGAATGAGCGGCCATTCAAATTTCAGCATCAAAGCACAAGAGGGCACAAGTGCGACAATGTCATAGCCTTTGTCGATCCACTGAACGAGCTCGGCCGATACTTTCTTGGCATTCTCCGCTACGCGCGCGATGTCGCCTTGCTCAAGCTGCGGCATGCCACAGCAAGACGGGTAGACGACTTCCGTCTCGACGCCATTTTTAGCTAAGATCGCCTGGGTGGCTTCACCAATCTCGGGGTTATTGTAATTCACAAAGCAGGTCGCATAGAGCGCTGCTTTACGTGATTTGGATTCAGTTACCGGTGGCGCGGCGCGTTTCTCAAATGGTTTGCCGGTAAATTCCGGCAAATAGGCCTCTTTGTGAATACCAGCGACACTTTCCATAACCGGACGGGTTAGCCCATTGCCGAGCTTGCTGGCCCAATTGGCGAGACCCGCGACGGGAGCGGCCAGCTTTCCATTGCGATCGGTTTCGGTAATTTGGCGATGGGCAAAACTGGTTTTGCCCCCATTAGATTTTCCTGCAAATTCCATTGCCCGATAGCGCAACATCAAATGCGGAAAATCGAGATCAAATTCATGCGGCGGCACATACGGACATTTGGTCATGAAGCACATGTCACAAAGCGTGCAGGCATCGACCGCCGGTTTAAAATCTTTGCTGTCGACGGTGTCGAGCTCACCGCTGTCAGACTCATCGATCAGGTCAAACAGACGCGGGAAACTGTCACATAAATTAAAGCAGCGACGACAGCCATGGCAGATATCAATAACCCGCCTGAGCTCAACATCGATTTTTTCGGGATCTGTAAAATCAGCTTCCTGCCAGGGTATTTGATGGCGTGTTGGAGCTTCTAAACTGCCTTCAGACATGGGACATTACCGTGTGTAAAATTATAAACAAAAAAATAAAAGGGGGACCCGCGCTGGATCCCCCAATTCATTTTAAATAACCGGCCTATATTCAAAGACCGCTATTCAAATTAGTCGAGCGTATCCAAAGCTTTTTGGAAACGGCCTGCATGAGACTTTTCAGCCTTAGCAAGAGTTTCAAACCAATCAGCAATTTCGTCAAAACCTTCTTCGCGAGCGGTTTTAGCCATGCCGGGATACATGTCGGTATATTCGTGGGTCTCACCAGCAACAGCAGCTTTTAGATTTAGTGCCGTTGTGCCAATTGGCTCACCCGTTGCCGGATCACCGGTTTCTTCGAGATATTCCAAATGACCGTGCGCATGGCCGGTTTCACCTTCCGCAGTTGAACGGAAAACAGTTGAAACATCGTTGTAGCCTTCGACATCTGCTTTCTGAGCGAAATAGAGATAGCGACGGTTTGCTTGTGATTCACCCGCAAATGCGTCTTTCAAATTTTGTTCTGTACCAGTTCCTTTAAGTGAAGGCATAAGACCCCTCCCTCCTTTTCTAAGTTTAAATTTAAGTCTTTTAAATTTCGATAGCCCTGCGGCTAGCTAATTACACAATGACTATGAGGATATAAAAAAAGAGAGTCAACTATTTTTTTGAATAGTTCCAAAAATAGCCACAACCCTCTGTTTCTAAGTTGTTTATCTGTTATTTTTTACGCGAACAATAACATCAATTCGGCTGACTTCCTGACCAGCGGCAATCGCCGGCAAGCCCGTTAAACCGATTGAGTCCTCTTCGATATCCATCAATTCACGACTATCTTCATTGAAGATGTGATGGTGGTCCGAAATATTGGTGTCAAAATAGCTACGACCAGAATCGACAACAATTTCTCGCAACAAATTGGCTTCATTAAACTGATGCAGCGTATTGTAGACGGTCGCCAATGACACGCGCACATTTGCGTCCAAGGCTTCACCGTGCAGAATTTCAGCTGTTACGTGACGGTCATGGCTGTCGAAGAGTAATTTCGCCAAAGCAAGGCGTTGACGGGTGGGCCGAAGACCGGCGTTCCGCAAACGATCAAGAGCATGGCTATAGGGGCGTACTTTATCCATAAGAATTACCAACTTTCTAGTTTTGATTCATTATAGATAAGGAATAACCCTAACAAAATCAAGGTTTATATTGATAATCTTGTATTATTTTAAGAAGCGCGCTACTCGCCTGTTAAATAAGGCATACCGATAATGTTGTAGCCGGAATCAACGTGATGGGTTTCCCCCGTAACACCGCTGCCCAAATCGCTGAGCAGATAAAGCGCCGTGCCACCAAGCTGTTCCAGGGTGACAGATTGACGAAGCGGCGCATTGGCTTCTGCAATATTATAAATCTTGCGGGCCCCGCCGATGGCACTACCGGCCAAGGTCCGCATCGGGCCGGCGGAAACCGCATTAACGCGAATGCCGTCCGGGCCAAGATCAGCGGCGAGGTAACGAACGCTCGCCTCAAGGGCCGCTTTAGCAACGCCCATGACGTTGTAATTCGGCAGCACGCGTTCCGCGCCATAATAAGTCAGCGTGATCATGCTACCGCCCTTATCCTTCATCAAAGGATAGGCGGCTTGGGCGACGGACGTAAACGAGAAGCAGGAGATGCTCATGGTGCGGGCGAAGTTTTCGGCGCTGGTATCAACATAGCGCCCGCTGAGTTCCTCTTTATCGGAATAGGCCAGGGAATGAACGACAAAATCAAGCGAGCCCCAATCGTTGCCCAAACGATCAAAGACGGCTTGTAAGCTGCCGTCCTCTTCAACATCGCATTGCAAAACAATGTCCGAGCCGACGCTTTCGGCCAAAGGCTGCAAGCGTTTTGCAAAAGCTTCACCCTGATAGGTAAAGGCAAGTTCCGCGCCGGCATCTGCCAAGGTTTTTGCAATACCCCAAGCGATTGAGCGCTCATTAGCGACACCCATAATGAGGCCGCGCTTACCGTTCATGATTCCTGAGGTTTCAGTCATCTATTTTTATGCGTCTAGCTTAGTGAAAACGAGGCACGCATTGGTGCCGCCAAAGCCAAAGCTGTTGGACAAGGCACATTTAATATCGACATCATCCATGCGCTCCAACACGATCGGCATATCACCGACCTCAGGTTCCAGATCTTCAATATGCGCCGACGCACAAATGAAATCATTGTCCATCATCAGCAAAGAATAGATCGCTTCTTGCACCCCGGTCGCACCCAAGGAATGCCCGGTTAGAGATTTGGTTGAGTTGAAATAGGGCAGTGTATCGTAGTCTTTGAAGACTTCACGAATACCAGCTAATTCTTTAACATCGCCGACCGGCGTCGAGGTGCCATGAGTATTGATGTAATCCACAGGCCTATCGACAGTCGCCAGGGCCTGCTGCATACAGCGCACACCGCCTTCGCCGGATGGTTGAACCATATCGAAGCCGTCTGAATTAGCTCCATAGCCGGAGAGTTCGGCATAAATTTTTGCGCCGCGCGCCTTGGCGTGTTCGTATTCTTCAACCACAACAACGCCGCCGCCGCCGGCAATGACAAAGCCGTCGCGATTTTCATCAAAGGCGCGAGAAGCGGTCTCAGGCGTATTGTTACGACCGGAAGAGAGCGCCGGCATGGCATCAAACATGACGGACATGCCCCAGCCTAATTCCTCGCCGCCGCCTGCAAAGACAATATCTTGTTTGCCCCATTGGATCATTTCAGCTGCGTTGCCGACACAATGCGCCGAAGTTGAGCAGGCCGAGGTGATCGAATAATTGACGCCCTTAATTTTAAACGGCGTTGCAAGCGTTGCCGAATTTGTCGACGACATCGTGCGCGGTACCATAAACGGACTGACTTTTTTAGGTCCCCGGTTGCGCGCCGTATCAGCGGTCTCGATTAGATTAATCACCGAAGGTCCGCCAGAGCCCATGATCAAGCCGGTGCGCTCGTTTGAAACTTCATCTTCGCTAAGCCCGGCATCATCAATAGCTTGTTGCATGGCGATATAATTATAGGCCGCGCCTTCACCCATGAAGCGGCGCACGCGGCGATCGACATGTTCGGTCACATCAATGTCCGGCTTGCCCCATACCTGGCTGCGGAAACCCATTTCAGCAAATTCTTCGGAGAAAGTAATACCCGACTTCCCATCACGCAAAGACGTGAGGACTTCTTCTTTATTGTTGCCAATGCAGGAAACAATACCAATTCCGGTGATGACTGCTCTTCTCACAATACCCTCTTTCTTTTTAGAATCTACTATTGGGTTTATATCTTAGGCATCTGCGGGGATTGTGCCAACACGCAAGCCTGTCGTCTCGTAACACGTTTCACCATCAACCAACATTTGTCCATCGGCAAATGCAATGGCAACCTGACGGTTCATAACCCGCTTGATGTCAATATGATAGGTCACGAGCTTGGCTTCGGGCGTTACCATCCCGGTAAATTTAACGTCACCAGCACCAAAGGCGCGGCCGCGGCCTGTTGCACCGGTCCAGCCCAAATAAAATCCAGCCAACTGCCACAACGCATCCAAGCCAAGACAGCCCGGCATCACCGGATCACCTTCAAAGTGACAGGGGAAAAACCAAAGTTCGGGGTTGATATCAAATTCTGCAATAACTTCGCCTTTGCCATAGGCGCCGCCATCAGCAGTGATCGAGGTAATGCGATCAAACATCAGCATGGGGGGCAAGGGAAGTTGGGCATTGCCCGGGCCGAACAATTCGCCCTTACCGCAGGAAATTATTTCATCGTAGGTGTAGCTACTTTGGGGCACAAATGAAAACTCTTCAGCCATATTTTCTGCAACTGAGCTCATTGCTCAATTCCTTCACTCTCTATTTAAATCTCAACGGCAAAAGGCCCGGATTTATCACTTTAAACCGTGCCAAACTTAATTGCCTTCTTAATAATTAAATATATGTAGCGATTTTCGAAAAGACGACTCATTAGGTGATTTTTTTACCTAATGAGTCGTTTTTTTCAAAATAAGCGGAAAATACGAAGAATTATCCAGAGATATCTTTGCCGCTTTCCTGATCAACAGATTTCATTGATAGCTTAACTTTGCCACGATCATCGATACCGATCAGCTTAACTTTGACTTCATCGCCAACATTGACGATGTCAGTGGTTTTCTCGACCCGCTCAGGACGCAGCTCAGAGATATGAACCAAGCCATCGCGTGCACCCATGAAGTTAACAAAGGCACCAAAATCAACGGTCTTAACAACTTTACCGTCATAGATAACACCTACTTCAGGCTCTGCCGTGATATCCTTGATCATTTTGATGGCAATTTCTGAGGCTTTTTCATCAACGGCCGCGACTTTAACAACGCCATCATCATCAATGTCGATTTTTGCGCCTGAAACTTCACAGATTTCGCGGATCATTTTGCCACCTGGCCCGATGATTTCGCGAATTTTATCAGTCGGTACACTCACAACCGTAATCCGTGGTGCATTGTCGCTGACGTCATCACGCGCCGAGGTTAGGGCTTTCGCCATTTCTTCTAGAATATGGAGACGGCCATCGCGCGCTTGAGCAACGGCCTCCTTCATGATGTCTTCGGTGATGGAGGTAATCTTGATGTCCATTTGAAGCGCCGTAATACCATTTTCGGTACCGGCCACTTTAAAGTCCATGTCACCCAGATGATCTTCATCGCCTAAGATGTCAGAAAGAATAACAACGCCTTCCTCTTCTTTGATCAGACCCATCGCAATACCGGCAACGGGGCGCGCCAAAGGAACACCAGCATCCATCATCGAGAGCGACGTTCCGCAAACAGTCGCCATTGAAGACGAGCCGTTTGATTCCGTGATCTCGGAGACAATCCGGATGGTGTAAGGGAATTCTTCTTTCGAAGGCATGATTGGACGAATGGCCCGCCAAGCAAGCTTACCATGACCGATTTCGCGGCGGCCTGGACCCATCATGCGGCCAGCTTCACCAACTGAATAAGGTGGGAAGTTGTAATGCAGCAAGAAGTGTTCGCGGTAATCACCGTCGAGACCATCAATGATCTGCTCATCTTGGCCGGTACCCAAAGTCGCGACAACCATCGCCTGGGTTTCACCCCGGGTGAACAGTGCACTACCGTGCGCGCGTGGCAGGATGCCGACCTCAGAAACGATCGGACGCACCGTCTTGGTGTCACGTCCATCAATCCGTTGGCCGGTTTTGATAAGGTCCTTACGGACAATATCTTTTTCAACAGATTTAAACGCACTGCCAACAATCATATCGGTTGCGTCATCATCATCCGTAAAAGCTTCGCTCACGCTAGACTTCACATCGGCAATTGCGGCCTGACGAGCGGACTTTTCAGAAATTGCATAAGCGTCACGCAGACCGGCTTCAGCCATTTCTTTAACCTTGGCCTGAACCTCACCAACAAAGGCTGGGGTTTCAGGAACGTCGCGTGGCTCTTTAGCGCAAGCCTGAGCGAGGTCAATAATAGCGTTGATAACTTCCTGGTTGGCTTTGTGACCAAACATCACAGCGCCCAGCATGACATCTTCTGAAAGCTCAGAAGCTTCTGATTCAACCATCAGCACGCCTTCATTGGTACCTGCAACAACGAGATTTAGTTGCGAGTTTGGCATATCGTCAATCGGTGGGTTCAATACATACTCACCATCGATATAACCAACCCGAGAGGCGCCGATGGGGCCCATGAAGGGAATACCGGAAATTGTCAGAGCTGCCGAGGTGCCGATCATTGCCGTGATGTCTGGATCATTTTCCAGATCATGCGCCAAGACGGTACAAATCAGCTGCGTTTCACATTTATAATTTGGGTGAAACAAGGGCCGGACGGGCCGATCGATCAAACGTGATGTCAGGGTCTCTTTTTCAGAGGGCCGAGCTTCGCGTTTGAAAAAGCCGCCTGGAATTTTGCCGGCGGCAAAGGTTTTTTCTTGGTAGTTCACGGTGAGAGGGAAAAAGTCCAAATCAGTGCGGGGCTTTTTTGCGCCGACAGCTGTACAGAGAACTTTGGTCTCACCATAAGTAACCATAACAGCGCCATCTGCTTGACGGGCAATTTTGCCGGTCTCTAAAGTCAGTTTGCGACCGCCAAGGTCTATTTCTTTTTTAAATTCAGTAAACATTTTTTATCTTCCTTCCTACATACGGAAATATATATCTCCAACATACCTACAAATGAGTCCGCAAACTTAATCTGGGGACTCGTCCAACCGATTTAATTTTAGCTGGATTGAACCCAACAATTGGGCATTTGGTGAAATGGAAAAGGTGCCAAATGGAGATCGAAAATCGGCAACCTTTTCAATTCATTTCGTAATATCTGCTTTTTATTAACGGCGCAGACCAAGCCGTTTGATCAAATCTTCATAACGCTCAGCTTTCTTCGCATTCAGGTAATCCAGAAGGCGGCGACGCTGACCAACCATCATCAACAGCCCACGGCGGGAGTGATGGTCTTTTTTGTGCGTTTTAAGATGATCGGTGAGGTTATTAATGCGTTCGCTCAAAATCGCAACCTGCACTTCGGGGGAACCGGTATCGCCTTCTTGTGTGGCATACTCAGTGATGAGCTCTTGCTTTCGCTCTGCGGTAATCGACATCGTCTACTCCAATCTTATCAAAAGTTTAAAACACGAAATGGACGAATTTCGCCACCTTCAAATTTAGCTAGAGCAACCACTTGACCCTCTGCCATAGCACAAATAATTGCGCCCTGGTCGATGTCATTAAGGGGTGTGCGCTTAGCCACTTGGAGTGCGGAAACTGCTTGTCCGCATCTCAGGCGACGGGCTTCATCCTCTGTCAGGGCCAGCGCCGGGATGTCGTCCAGCGCGGTCTCAACAGGCCGTAATATATCTACAGCGGCGGTGTTATGCCCTAATTCTTCTAATTTAGCCAGCGAAATTGCGTCTTTTTCTGAAAAAGGTCCAACCCGGGTGCGCCGGAGCGCCGAAATGTGCCCAACAGTGCCTAAATGCAGCGCCAGATCACGGGCTAACCCCCTGATATAAGCGCCTTTTCCGGAAGTTACCTCAAATGTGGCATGGTCCTCATCAGGCACCTCAAGGAGCTCAAATTTCTCGATGAATATCGATCTTGGCTTCAATTCGACGGGTTTTTCGGCGCGCGCCAATTTGTACGCCCGCTCGCCGTCCACTTTGATCGCAGAAAAAGCTGGCGGCACTTGCTGAATATCGCCGATAAAATGAGGCAATGCGGCCTCGATTTCCGCTTGGCTGGGCCGAACCTCACTGGTCTCAACAACCTGACCTTCGGTATCATCAGTGTCCCGCGCCTCACCCCAGCAAACGGTGAAGCGATATTCTTTTTTGCCGTCCATCATATAGGAAACTGTCTTAGTCGCCTCGCCAAAAGCCAAAGGCAAAATACCCGTCGCCAAGGGATCGAGTGTGCCGCTATGGCCAACTTTTGCAGCATTGAGGATCTTACGCGCCTGATTGACGACTTTGGCAGAGGTAATGTTGGGGTCTTTATCGATTACCAGCCAACCATGAACGGGATCACCGCGACGTTTACGCGCCATAATCTAATCTTCTTCCTGGCTAATTCTTTCAGGCTGTTCCGCGTCGTCACCCTGCACATCTTCCAAAATATGGCCAATATGCTCGGCATAATCGAAAGATGTATCGGCTTCAAAAATCAGATTTGGTACGCGGCGTAAATGAACCTTCTCAGCAACTTGGCGGCGTAAAAAAGGGGCCGCCCGGCCTAGCGCTTCAATCATTTCCGCTGCCTGGCCACCGCCTAGCCGAGTAACAAAAATCGTCGCATTGCCCAAATCAGGCGAGATGCGAACTTCAGAAACCGTGATCGACACGCCCGCTAGATCAGGGTCATGCAGGTCACCGCGCTCAATCACCTGGGATATAACATGGCGCAGCTCTTCGCCGACACGCAATTGGCGCTGACTCGGTGGCCGCTGACCCGCTCTTTTGGATTTTTTGCTCATCATATTTATCCGGTTGATTTTCCAGAATTAGGCCGGTTTCGACCAACCTAAATTTCTGGGGCTTCTTCCGTTACATCAAAACATTCGATGACATCGCCGACTTTGAGATCGTTATAATTCTCAAAGGACATACCGCATTCGTATGATTCTTTCACTTCACGAACATCATCTTTAAAGCGCTTAAGCGTTGACAGCGCGCCTTCGTGAATAACAACGTCATCACGCAGCAAGCGAACACCGGCACCGCGTTTTACTTCACCATTGGTGACCATACAGCCTGCGACTTTACCGATTTTCGAGACATTAAAGACTTCTCGAACTTCAGCATTGCCGAGATATTCTTCACGAACAATCGGCGCCATCATACCAATCAGCAATTTCTTGATGTCATCAATGACATCATAAATTACTGAGTAATAGCGAATGTCGATACCTTCCTGGCGCGCGAGATCGCGGGCTTGTGGGTTGGCTCTGACATTAAAGCCAAAGACCGCGGCACCCGACGCACCGGCTAAGGTGACATCAGACTCATTGATGCCACCAACACCTTGGTGCAGCACCTGAACCTTAACTTCGTCCTGCGGCAATTTTTCGAACATACCGATAATTGCTTCAACCGAGCCCTGAACATCCGCCTTAATCACAATCGGCAGATCTTTAACTTCACCGGCCTTGATCTGCTCAAACATTTCCTCCAGCGTGCCTCGTTGGCCCGCCACTGATTTAGCTGTCCGGTTTTTATCAGCTCGGAATTCAGCAACTTCACGCGCCCGGGCTTCACTTTCGACGACAAAGAATTCATCGCCCGCTGCCGGTGCACCGGCAAAGCCAATGACCTCGACAGGAATAGCCGGACCTGCTGCTTCCACGTTTTCGCCCTGATCATTGACCAAGGCTCTGACCCGGCCAGATTCCGCGCCGGCAACAAATATATCGCCTATTTTCAATGTGCCGCGTTGGACCAAGATTGTGGCAACCGTGCCGCGTCCCTGTTCAACGCGTGATTCAACCACCACGCCTTCAGCAGCTCGACTTGGATTGGCTTTCAAATCCAAGATCTCAGCTTGCAGGAGAATGGCTTCTTCCAGCTTGTCGATATTTGTGCCTTGGGTCGCCGAGACTTCGACGTCCAGAATATCACCGCCCATAGCTTCCAAGACCAATTCATGCTCCAGCAACTGGGTGCGCACGCGGGTTGAATTGGCATCGGGCCGATCGATCTTATTGATGGCAACAATAATAGGAACTTCAGCAGATTTCGCATGGTTAATCGCTTCAACCGTCTGCGGCATGATACCGTCATCGGCGGCAACGACCAGCACGACAATATCCGTCACACCGGCACCGCGAGCGCGCATCGCAGTGAAAGCTTCGTGGCCGGGTGTATCAATAAAGGTGATTTTCTGACCATCATCGGTAACCGCTTGATAGGCACCTATATGCTGCGTGATACCGCCCGCTTCACCGGACACAACATTGGCTTTCCGCATCGCATCTAGCAAAGACGTTTTACCATGATCAACGTGACCCATAACCGTTACAACCGGAGCGCGCGCGATCAAATCATCTGCTTTATCTTCCTGATCACCCAAGCCGATTTCAATGTCAGCTTCGCTCACACGGTTTACCGTATGGCCAAATTCCTCAACAATGAGCTCAGCCGTATCGGCATCAAGGATCTCGCTCATATTCGCCATCACACCCATTTTCATCAGTGACTTGATGACATCAACACCCCGGGCCGCCATCCGGTTGGAAAGCTCTTGCACGGAAATGGTCTCAGGAACAACAACCTCACGAACGATTTTTACGTGTTTGATCGGCCCCTCTTTACGTTTCTGACGCTCGCGTTGACGCTTGACCGAAGCCAATGAGCGTTGGCGCTCAGAATCATCCAAGGCTTCCGCAATGGTCAGCTTGCCGCGGCGACGGCGCTCACCCTGACGCGGCGCTGGCGCAGGTTGTTTTGGGGCGGCAGCTTGTTTCTTTTTCGCCGCCTTGTCGTCTTCTTTGACAGCAACCTTGTCTTGATTGGATTTTGCCGCTGATGCTTCCGCAGCTTCCAGATCAAGCGCGTCTTGGCGCATTTTCTCGGCTTCCGCTTCGGCCTTTTCGGCCTCCGTCATAGGCTTTTCTTTTTTCGCAGGTTTTGTCGCTTCTGCTTTAGCCTCAACTTCCGGTTCAGGTTCAGGCTCGGGTTCTGGCTCTGGCTGATTTTTACGTTCTTCTTCTGCCTGTTGAGCACCGAGCAAAGCCTGGGCTCTGGCGGCGCGTTCTTGATCGGTCAAATTATGTGGGGTCGCGGGTGCGGTCGCTGCTTTTTCTTCAACCACGCTTTCTTCAACTGATGTGTCTTCCTCAGTCGTTTCAACTTTAGGCTCCGCTTCGGCCGTCACTTCCGTCATGCTGCCGGTTGAACCAGGCGCAAAGGTCCTTTTCTTTTTCACCTCAACGGTAACAACTTTCGAACGACCATGGGAGAAGCTCTGGCGAACTTGTCCACCCTCGACTGTCTTTTGCAGTTCGAGCTTACCGGGCCGGGAAAGGCTCAGCTTTTTCTTCGTCGTTTTCTCTTTAGTTTCGGTGTTATCCGTCATGTCAAACCGTCTACTTACTTTTAAAAATCAAAACCAGCGAATTAGAATTCTATTTATTTTCTTGCAATCCCGAGAACCTATTGGCTTCCGCCAGCAGGCTTTCGGCAAATCCACCAGAGGCAACAACTGCATGAACCAGCCAATCCCTTCCGATAGCAGCCCCTAATTCACTGCCGGAAAAACAATCCACCAGCGGAATATCAGGTGCCAAAGCACTTATTTTACTACGACCGTCTGCCGCGCCATCACTGGCTGCGAAAAGAGCGCCCGCTGTTTCAGCCGAAAGAAAGGAACGAACTTTCTCGTATCCTCCGACCATTTGTCCTGCTCGGCGCGCCAGACCAAATATTTCCAGGCAGCGCTGCCTTAACAATTGTTCAACCCGGTCAACTAAATCTTCCGGGACCTCAACTTTTACGCGGGCCGCTTTCGAAAAAACATTTTTCGCGCACGCCTCAACCATAATATCTCGCCTAGCACTTAACCACAAACCCCGTCCTGGCAATCGTTCCGAAATATCCGGAACTATAACGCTATCAGGTCCAACAACAAATCGCACAAGCTCCGATTTTGGTCGGCTTTCGCCGGATAAAATACATTTGCGCGAATTATCTTTACCGGCTTCCGTCTTTCGCGTCAGTTTGTTTACCTCAATCCACTCTTCCCTGAAAGGCTGGTTTAAGCCCCCTCAGAATCCTTTGTTTCTTCTGATGCTTCCTCAGAAGCCTCTTCTGGAGCCTCTTCTGAAGCTTCTTCCGCTTCAGCTTTGGCAGCATCTTCTTCGGCAAACCAATGCGCCCGGGCAGCCATGATAATTTCATTGGCAAGATCTTCGGACAAATTAGCTTCGCCGACAATCTCGATCAACTCATCGCTCGCCAAATCACCAAGATCATCCAGACTTTTCACATCATTTTCGCCAAGGGCGACGATCATCTCACCGGTCAAGCCCTCAACACCAGCTACCTCATCGCTGACGCCCGCCTCTTTACGTGCTTCGGTAAGCTCTGCTTCGCGTTGCTCAAGATAGAGACGGCCACGTTCGCGAAGCTCCGTCGCAACGTCGTCATCAAAACCTTCAATGACAGAGAGTTCCTCAATCGGCACAAAGGCAACCTCTTCAATCGTCGAGAAGCCTTCGGTTACCAGCAATTGAGCAATCACCTCATCGACATCCAGGCAATCGATAAAGAGCTGTGAGCGAACTCTAAATTCTTCGTTGCGGCGATCAGATTCTTCCGCCTCGGTTAGAATATCAATATCCCAGCCGGTTAATTGCGATGCCAGCCGAACATTTTGCCCGCGCCGTCCAATGGCCAGACTTAACTGCTCATCCGGAACAACCACTTCGATGCGGTTTTGCTCTTCATCAAGCACAACTTTGGTTACCTCAGCAGGTGCCAAGCCGTTAACGATGAATGTCGCCGGCTCATCCGACCAGGAAATAATATCAATTTTCTCACCTTGCAGCTCGGCGACAACAGCTTGCACACGAGAGCCCCGCATACCAACACAGGCACCGACCGGATCGATCGAGCTATCTGAGGAGATAACGGCAATTTTTGCGCGGCTTCCAGGATCACGGGCCACCGATTTAATTTCAATCACACCGTCATAAATTTCCGGCACTTCCTGGGTAAACAATTTCGCCATAAATTGCGGATGGCTACGCGACAAAAAGATTTGTGGGCCACGCTGTTCTTCCCGCACGTCATATATATAAGAGCGGACACGGTCACCATTGTTGAAGTGCTCGCGCGGAATGCACTCATCGCGGCGGATGATGCCTTCGGCCCGGCCACCCAAATCAACAATCACATTGCCAAACTCGACGCGCTTGACCATGCCGTTGACGACTTCACCGATGCGATCTTTAAACTCAGCAAACTGGCGTTTACGTTCGGCTTCACGGACTTTTTGAACAATAACCTGTTTCGCCGTTTGCGCGGCAATGCGACCAAAATCGATTGGCGGTAAGGGATCGACAAGAAACTCACCAATTTCAGCGTCGGCTTTTTTGCCTTTTGCCGCATCAAGCGTGATTTGCGTGGTTTCATTTTCAATCTCTTCGGCCACTTCCATATAGCGCGCCAATTTGATTTCGCCTGATTTGCGATCAATTTCAGCGCGGATGTCGTGCTCATGACCATATTTAGAGCGCCCGGCTTTTTGAATGGCCTGCTCCATGGCTTCAAGAACTTCTTCGCGATCAATACCTTTCTCGCGCGCAACCGTGTCGGCTACCAATAAAAGTTCTGGGTGGGTGTACATCACGCTTGTTTCTGTATTCGTTTCCATAATCCGTAACCTATATTTCTTCAGCCCAAATCAGTCTGTTGAGCGGCATCTAGCAACTCTTGGGTTAAAAGCAATTTTGCCCGGCGAATTTCGCCAAAAGGCAGCTCAAATGTTTCTTCCTTCATCCGGATCGCCACTTTGTCATCTTGGATGCCAAGCAGCTTTCCTTTAAATTTCTTACGGCCTTCGACTAAAAAATTCATGTCGACGCGAGCCTCAAATCCGGCATATCGCTCAAAATCTTTTAGCCGCACCAGAGGTCGATCGATCCCGGGTGAACTCACTTCCAGCGAATAAGTGCCGCTGATCGGATCATCAACATCCAAGATAGTGGATATTTCCCTGGATATTGCCGCACAATCCTCAACCGTCATATTCGCTTCGTCGACACGTTCTGCCATAATCTGCAGTGTCTTGTTCTTATCGCCCGAGATTTGCACGCGCACCAACTCATAGCCGGAGCTCTCTAAAGCCGGAGAAATTAATGTCTCAATATTTTCTTCCTGGCTCATTAAATTTTTAGCGCCTATCTAACCGTCTCAGCGTCGTAGAAATTTCCAAATGCACTCTGAATGCACTCTGAATTCTGGGGCCCAAAATGCAAAAAAGTGGGCCCGCGAGCCCACCCTCAGAATTCCTGTATATTTGGATATGTCTAAGAACGTGGCGCATTCTCTCTCCCGAAGGCGAAAAATACAAGCTTTTTTATTAGTTTCAAGGTTCGGCCCATTTTATACCCGCCAAGGATGATGGTAATTTTTTATTCTTTGATGGCCGCTTACCTCCAACACCCCAAGAATTAAGTCATATCTTCATCACTAAAGCCACCGACTTTAAAGCTGCTGTCGGTGTCATGGAGCACATCGTTCGAGAGTTCGCAGTAAAAACCGTTCGAATTAGCAGAACTGGGCCAGAATAGGGTTTTCATGAAGGATGGCCCCTTCTGGAGATTAGGTTTGTGTAGATAGTATCCACAATTTACCATACTTGGGATTTTTACTACTACATCCTCAGTATATTTTAATTGGCTGCGAGAGAAAAAATGATTCTTAAAGTTTTGGTTCCCATTGTAATTGGAGCCCTAATTGTAGTTTCAGGTGGTACCTATGTAGCCATGACACGGTCTGATGATGATCCCCAAAAATATCAAAGATCAGATGTGTTGAGTTTGGACTTTATGACGGTAAATGTGCCGACTGATCTTTCAATAAAATTGAGGCTTATTGTTCCAGACACGGCAAATATACCTTCGGTATGTCATTATTCATCAAGGTTAAGAAACACGGTCTATAAAAATGTATCCAAGAAATCCGCTGAATTAAAGCGTGCTAAGGGAGCAAATTTCGAAACCATCAAACCGGAATTGCTCCAAATTGTGAGAAACTCCCTGCGGCCAAATCCGGTGGTGGATTTGGATTATAGTTTTAAAACTGGGTCGGTCTTAGTGGCTGTGCCCAAATACCATGCAGTAAGGGTGGGTTGTCCGGACTGATTTACACATTATAGTCGTTTTAGAATTAGTATAATTAAGTACTGCAACTTAACGTCTGTCATATAATTAACACTAAAAATATGTTATAATGAGCCATTCAGGCGCGATGTATATACGGCCATGCCTGTTTTGGCGAGACGAGGAAGAACGTGCATAAATTAGAGAAAAATCAAATTGATGTTTCTAAACTATCCACCGTCGTAGGCGGTTGGCCAAAGGGTAACCATGACGAAATTCTACGGCAATTGAATATTCTTGGAATGAGGGATGTTCAGATCGCTGACAGTTTTGAAGAAACGCGCAATAGTATAAGCAAAGATGAAGCAGACATTTTCTTGGTCAATGTAAATGGCGCAGGATCGACCGCCCGGTCGATCATGAAAGATATTCGCAATCAGGAAATCGGGAAAAATCCATTCATGGTCATGGTCAGTATCATCCAACCAAAAGATGAGGCTGAAGTTGCTGAAACAATAGATTCTGGCCCTGATGACCTTTTGATGTCTCCTTTTAGACGCGATGTATTCATAGATCGAATTAAGGAAATAGGCCAAAATCGAAAGAAGTTTGTTGCAACAGCCAGTTTTGTAGGTCCAACGCGCCGAACTTCAACTCGGCCAGGTCGAGCCAGCGCTCCTGAATTTGAGGTGCCAAACCCCGTTCGATCACTTGGAACTGGCGTTCCGAGGGAAACATTTTGGGAGGAAATTGAAGCCGCGGCTATTTCTCTTAGCAGTCGGAAGGTGAACAGCGATATTCAAATGATAAAGTCTCTGATTGAAGAAATTGTTCCAGATTACAAAGACAGTAATATCGGTGAAGATTTTCGCCGCAGAATTGAGCTCCTACGATCCTCCATAGATGCTCTTCACAGTCGCTCTATGAAGTTCGGCTATGTCAACGTCGCAAATTTGTGTGACATGGCGGGTAATATAATTACTGATATTGGTGAGCGATCCGTGCCACCAAACTTGCGCCATTTTACAGTCCTACCTAAGCTGATGCAGGGATTTCAGGCGGCACTTTTAACGTGGGAAGCGCCTACGGGTACAGCTTAGTTTATTCATTGATGGCACTTGAGCATGTCCGCTTTAGGCTAATAGCGGACATTCTTATCCAACTTAGTAAAAAACCATCTCACGGTCTGAAATTGTTGGCCACGAGAACTGCGTTTTAATTCAGAACTACTTTCGAACTTGCCTTTGAAAGGTTAAATAGACGCATTTTTTGCCCTGCTTGAGCGCTTTGGTTTCATAGCGGGTGGGCGCTGCATCCGCATAGCGAAGGCGCCAATTATCTGGTCCTTCAGCCAACCAATTAAAATCCGGATGGTGGTAGAACTCGTTCAGACTCCAGCGGAGAAAGCTCATATCATCGGTGGCGAAACGAAACTCGGCTCCCTCTTTCATGATCCGCGCCAAGGCATCTAAATTTTCCGGATTGATAAATCGGCGACGGTGATGCCGCGTCTTGGGCCAAGGGTCTGAAAATAAGACAAATACTTTACTGATTGAAGCCGGGGTGATCTGATCCAGCAACATCCGGGCATCGTCACTATAAAGACGGATGTTCGAGAGCTCTTCCCGCTCAATCACCGAGAGCAAGGTCGCAACACCATTAATGTAAGGCTCACAGCCGATAAATCCGATAGCGGGATTGGCTGCCGCCTGCGCGGCCAAATGCTCGCCGGCACCGAAACCGATTTCGAGCCAAATATCGGATTTGTCTTCAAATAGGGTGAGCGGATCAAGCGGCTCTGAGCTGTCAGGAGAGATAACGAGCTTCGGCAGCAACTCGTTCATAAGTTGCTGCCGATGAGGTCTTAAAGGATGGCCTTTGCGCCGGCCATAAAATTGCGGCTTTTCGGGGATGGTTGCTTTGTTCTTAGCCATAACCCGGGAATAAATTATGCCCTATAGTGCCGCTTTTAAGGGCGCTACAAGATCATCTTTTTCCCAAGAGAACCCGCCATCTGCATCTGGCGAGCGGCCAAAGTGACCGTAGGCTGCTGAGCGGGCATAAATCGGCCGGCTCAATTGAAGATGCTCCCGAATACCGCGCGGACTCAAATCCATCACTTCCTGCAAAGCCGCTGCCAATTTGTCTTCATCCACACTACCGGTACCCGCCGTATCGACATAGACAGAGAGCGGCTTGGAAACACCGATGGCATAGGCAAGCTGGATTGTGCATTTTTCAGCCAATTCCGCAGCGACCACATTTTTCGCCAAATAGCGCGCCGCATATGCAGCTGAGCGGTCAACCTTGGTGGGGTCTTTACCAGAGAAAGCACCGCCGCCATGAGGGGCTGCACCGCCATAGGTATCAACAATGATTTTTCGGCCCGTAAGGCCGGCATCACCATCCGGGCCTCCAATGACAAATAGGCCGGTAGGATTGACGTAAAATTCATCTTCCGGGCACATCCAACCTTTGGGCAGAATATTCTCGACATGCGGGCGAACAATTTCTTTGACCGCAGCCTGATCCAAATCAGCGCTATGCTGGGTTGAGACCACAACTGAAGTTGCGCCTACTGGCTTGCCGTTCTCGTATTTCAATGTCACCTGACTTTTGGAATCGGGCCCAAGACCTGATTCTGCGCCGGAATGACGTGCTTCGGCGAGGCTTTCCAAAATGGCGTGCGAATAATAAATCGGAGCCGGCATCAATACATCGGTTTCCCGGCAGGCATAACCAAACATAATACCCTGATCGCCCGCGCCTTCATCTTTATTGCCGGCGGCATCAACGCCCTGCGCGATATCCACAGATTGAGCATGGACATAAACCTGAACGTCCATTTTTTCCCAGTGAAAACCATCCTGCTCATAGCCGATGTCTTTGACGGCCGCGCGGGCTACTTCTTCCATTCTTTCATGGGTAACCGAGTCTGGTCCCCGCACCTCACCAGCAAGAACGACACGATTGGTCGTGCACAGCGTTTCAACGGCAACCCTTGAGACTGGATCGGCGGTTAAAAAGGCATCGACAATGGCATCTGAAACGCGGTCACTGACTTTATCCGGATGACCTTCGGATACGGATTCACTGGTAAACAGGTAGTTTTCTTTTGACACGGATTAAACCTCCAAAATTTAGCCATTTAGTCCACACGCGAAACTCGGGGCAATCGGGGCAAACGACCAAAATCCAATTAAAATTAAACAAATGTTGGGGGACTTGTCGCAATGTTTGCCGATAGGGTCAAGCATTATCGAATTAGCGTGGGATGGGGATGCCAGGGGGCAAAAACAAACGGAGCCTCAAGGGATTTATCCCTATCACTCCGTTTCAATTCTTCGCCTAAACTTGCCTTACAGGCACTTAAAAATCTTCGTTCATTTTTGCCAAAGATTTGATCAGCTCGAAAACCCGCTTGCGAACAGGAGGGCTGCCAACTTTGTAATAAGCGCGTACCAGCTCAAGCGTTTCACGGCGGGTTAACGGATCTTTGTCAGCCTCTTCTAAGGTATGAACGCCGAGACTGTCCTGCGGGGCGTCATCACGTTTTTTAATTTCATCTGGCATGTCTTCAAAGAAAAAGGCGGGCGGGACATCCAAAACATGAGCTAAATCATACATCCGGCTAGCGCCAATACGATTGGCGCCTCTCTCATATTTCTGGATTTGCTGAAATGTCAGACCGACGGCCTCACCAAGTTTTTCCTGACTAAGGCCCAATAGGGTGCGGCGCAATCGGACACGGCTACCAACATGAACATCTACCGGGTCGGCAACGCCAGGAACTCGCCGGCGAGTAATTTTACGAACTGATGAAGGTCCAGGACGGGGTCCACGAGTGCTTGGTGCTGTATCCATTTTATTCAACTGCCTATACCTTATATGGTTATCAAGAGCGGCCTAAGTTTAGATTTCAGGTCATCGCTTGGTTTTATTAGAAGTACTATTATATGTAAGTACGCTAATGTTTTAATCCAAACGCCGCCGTCCCGCTATGAGTAAAAACCCTAATATTAATACAAGAAGACCCCACTGCCCATTTCTTGAAAAAAGAGTGGGGTTTTTCAGCTTGGCCGGCAACGGCCCATCAAGGTAAATGCGCTCACTTAAGCGGGACGCCACCTGAATTCTGCCATAACTGTCAATTATGGCTGAAATCCCTGTATTTGCGACACGAATTACGGGCAGTCCTTCCTCCACTGCCCGTAATTGCGCTGCCGCCAAATGCTGATAGGGACCGCTCGACGTGCCAAACCAGGCGTCATTGGTGATATTTAACAGCCAACCCGGGCGCGCTTGTCCCTCACTATGGGCGGGTGTTGCGGCTCCCGGAAAGATGACTTCATAGCAAATCAGCGGGCTGACCGGTGGCGCGCCCGGGATTTCGAGCGCGCGCTGGCCCGGACCACTGGAAAAATCCGTCCGCCCCGTCGTGATTTTTGCGATATTTATAAATTTCCCCACTGAGTCCCTAAGCGGCACATATTCGCCAAACGGCACGAGATGAAATTTATCAAAGGTCGCAGAAATTTTAGCGTCTGGACCAACCACATGTAGGCTGTTCCATAATTTAACCGGCTCTCCTCGACCACCGGTGCGCCGGGGCGAGCCGGTAAGCAGCGCGCCTTCTTTTGGAATAATTTGGGCCATAATCCGCAACGCTGCGTCATTGCCATCAAGAAAAAATGGCGTTGCCGTCTCTGGCCAAATGATATGGGTCGGTTTTTTACCATTGGGCTCACGCAAGGGGGCCTCACTGAGCTCGAGCAGGTTGTTAAAATGCTTGCCGCGAAGCTCGGATTTCCATTTATTTTTTTGTTTAATATTCGGCTGCACCAGACGAAGCTGAACATTTTCAACCACATGATTTTTGGCTGAGCCAACCCGCCACATACCTCCGGCCCATATGAGTGCCAGTATTAACAGCGGCAGGCCCGCCCCATAGTATCGAAA
Source organism: Rhodospirillaceae bacterium (assembly GCA_018649725.1). Lineage (GTDB taxonomy): Bacteria > Pseudomonadota > Alphaproteobacteria > Rhodospirillales > UBA2165 > TMED23. Next base: position 179,269 of record JABIHH010000063.1, read on the forward strand.
GCGAGGAGATTTTTTGCCATAGCCCAAGATCGCAATTGAACTCGCCGCGACCATTGTCACCAGGCTCAGCCCCATCACACCCAGCACTGAAGCAAACTGGATCATCGCCTCATTAAACGTCCAGACGGTGCCGATTAAATTCCATGGAAAACCGGTAAAGGCCCAGCCCCGCACCCATTCAAACGCCACCCAAATAATTGCAAAATAAAATACTCGGCGCATGCCCGGCCCGGCCAGACGAAAACAAAGGGCGCTCACCAAACCAATGTAGATGGCGAACACGCCGGACAGGCCAAAAAGTGCAAAGGGAATCATCCAGGCAAATTGCTGGGCATCGACCAGAAACGAAAAGGAAATCCAATATAGGCCGGCACCAAAAAACCCCAGACCAAACCACCAGCCAATGGCAAAAGCGCCATTGAAAAAACGCTGCCTGATAAAGTGCTGCCAATTGCTGGTAGCATCACGATTTGAGCCATCGATCAGCCATACCAAGCCGACAAATGCCGGGATCAAAGCCAGCACAAAATGAACGGGCGGCAAGGCGAGGACGCTAAGGGCGCCTAGAAAAAAAGCCAGCAACCCACGACGCCAGCCTTGAACCTTTGCAACTTGGTCCTGCCAAGATTCGAGTTTCTGGAGCATCTTCAGTTTGCTGTCGGTACGTCGGCGGAATTTTGGCCAGCGGAGTCACCTGGGGAGTCACCGGAGATTTCATCACCTCCTGATGCTGGCCCCGAAGCCGGATTTGTCTTCAAACCACGAATTCGAATTTTCTTAATACGTCTTGGGTCGGCGTCGATAATTTCGATTTCCATGCCACAGGAATGGTTGACCAACTCGCCCCTGATCGGCACCCGGCCGGCCAGCGAAAACACCAACCCACCCAAGGTTTCAAACTCTTCGCGCTCCTCTTGGGTAACGACCTCGCCGATTCTTTCCTCAAACGCTTCGATCGTCGCCCGCGCATCGGCTTCAATTGAGCCGTCGGGTTTTAAACTCAATTGGGGCTCTTCATCCTGATCATGTTCGTCTTCAATTTCGCCAACGATTTCCTCGACGATATCCTCAATCGTCAGCAAGCCATCGACGCCGCCGAACTCATCAACGACCAAGGCCATATGCGTTCGCTTGACCCGCATCTCAAGAAGGAGTTCCAAGGCCTGCATCGAGGGCGCAACAAATAAAACATCGCGCATGATATTGCGCAAATGCAGATCGCCGCCGTTTTTCCCATTGTCATCTGCCGTTTGAGGCTCAAGGATCGAATGCGCCGCCATGACATCTTTAATGTGGATCATGCCGATCGCATCATCCAAGGTCTCTTGATAGATCGGCACCCTAGAATGGGCTTCGCTGTTAATTAGCGCGATGAGATCAGAAACAGACGCATTGACATCTAGCGCGCAAATATCTGCCCGCGGCACCATGACATCAGAGACCGTCCGATCTCTCAGGCTTAGAATGTTGGAAAGTAGGTTATGTTCTTCGGCTTCAAGCAAAGTGGCGTCATCACCACTTTCTTCGATGAGTTCTTCAATGGCTTCACGAACAGAATCCTCGCCATTGCGAGGTTGTACCAATCTTTGCCCCCAACCGAGCAGGGATTTCCAAAAACCGGTTTCTGTTTCGGCCCCATTTTGTCGGGGCATTCGACTACTTGAGTCTTCGTTCATCTCAATTCAACAAATTTCAACTAAATACATTATCATCTAAAACAACAGGTTTTGTCACCATTCGATTTTTTTAATCTCCGCTTTTTGAGGCGTGCTTCAAAAGCCACCAATTATGCATAGGGATCATCGATCCCAAGGGTGGCCAGAATTTGGCTCTCAAGCCCCTCCATTTCAACTGCGGCGTCCTCTTCTTCATGATCATAGCCCAAGACGTGAAGACAGCCATGAACGACCAAATGGCTCAAATGATTTGAAAAATTTTCCGGCGCTTCGCCTTTAGTTGTCTCATAAGCGATAACGATGTCGCCGAGATTAGGTGTGTCGCCCGGCAAGAGCGGGGCTTCTTCACCCGGAAAAGAAAGCACATTGGTCGGCTTATCAAGCTGGCGATAATCACGATTGAGGGTCTGGACAAATTCATCATCGGCAAGCGCGATGGTTGCCTCAAAAGAGCCTTCTCCCTCAAAGACTGCTTGCCAGGCGGCATCGGCGGCGGCTCGGCACAACGCTTCAACATTAGGCAATTCGGTTTGCCAGTCTGGGCATTTGATTTGGATTATGGTTTCGACCTTAGTCGACATTAAATTTTCTTCCATCAATGCCAAAGCAACGCTGTGTCAATCGTTCGGTTTGACATATTGATTGCCGCGGGTTTTTTTATCGTAAGCCGTGATGATCCTGGCCACTAAAGGATGACGGACAACATCAGCTTCGGTAAAGCGGACAAAGGAGACACCTTTTACGCCCGCTAAAACTTCGACGGCGTCCCGCAAGCCCGATCTAACGCCGGACGGTAAATCAACCTGGCTCAAATCACCGGTAATGACCATGGAGGCATTTTCACCGAGCCGGGTTAAAAACATTTTCATTTGAACGGCTGTGGTGTTTTGCGCTTCGTCCAGAATTACGAAGGCGTCTGAAAGCGTGCGACCCCGCATAAAGGCAAGCGGGGCAATCTCGATCTCGCCATTTTCCATTTTTTTGGCAACTTGATTTTCCGGTAACATGTCGTGCAAAGCATCATAGAGCGGGCGCAAATAAGGGTCGACTTTCTCCCGCATGTCCCCGGGCAAAAAACCGAGTTGCTCGCCGGCCTCAACGGCCGGGCGCGATAATATGATGCGATCGATCTTGCCATTAATCAAAGCCTCAACGGCTTTTGCGACCGCCAAATATGTTTTACCCGTACCGGCCGGCCCGAGACCAAACACCAGATCACTTTGATTGATGGCGTCAAGATAAACCGCTTGCTGAGGTGAGCGCGGTCCAATCCGTTTTTTCTGTGTTTTAATGGCCAAGCCATCGGCACTTACAGCCTTGCCGTTACCGCCGTCAGAGCCCGTCATTCTGAGCGCTCCATCGACTTCCGCCGCATCTATTTCTCGGCCTTTTTTCGCTTGGTCATAGAGCGTGGTTAAAACATTGTACGCGGTTTCCGCCTGATCTTGCGGGCCCGAAATTGCCACTTCATTACCTCTGGAATTCAGCACTACATCCAGCTTCTGCTCGATCTTGGCAAGGTGAGCGTTATGTTCACCAAACAACAACGGCAATAGCGTGTTGTCATCAAATTCGATTTGCAGCGTGGCTTGTTTTGCCGGGCTATGAGTTTTTGCTTTGCCCTTATGGACACTCTTCTTCTTCGAAGATTTTTTCGGTTGATTGGGTTTTGTATGGCCTGAATTCACGCGCTGGCTCTTTCTTTCGTTTTGAAGGAAGGTGTTAAACGATCATCGGAAACAATTTCGCCGCCCAAACTATTAGCGCTCGCAGACAGCAATTTAACATCCGCTATTTCGCCATAAAAGTCATCAGAGGCTTGCACATGTACGGGCTGCATATAAGGCGAGCGGCCGACAAGCTGGCCGTCCATGCGGCCACGGCGGTCAAACAAAACGGGCATGCTTTTACCAATACTTGCTTCATTAAATTCGGTTTGTTGGCTCACCAAAAGCGCTTGCAGGATGGCCAAGCGTTCAACCTTAACTTCCTCTGGGACTTGATCTGCCATCAAAGCGCCCGGCGTTCCAGGTCTTGGGCTATATTTGAACGAATAGGCCTGGAGAAATTTAACGTCCTTGATCAGTTTAATGGTGGCTTCAAAATCGGCATCACTTTCGCCGGGAAAGCCAACAATAAAATCTGAGGACAATTTTAATTCCGCACGCTGGGCCACTAATTTTTCGACAATGCGATAATAGTCTTCAATTTTATGGTGGCGGTTCATGCGGCCCAGGATACGGTCCGAGCCCGACTGAACCGGCAAATGCGCGAACGGTGTGAGCTCTGCAATTTCTCCATGGGCCGCGATTAGATCATCATCCATGTCAATCGGATGAGAGGTCAGGTAGCGCAAGCGCTCAATACCATCGATTTCGGCCAGACGGTGGAGAAGATAGCCGAGCCCTGCTTCACTGCCAGCCTCGCCTTTCGTTTTTTCACCATGATACGCGTTAACGTTCTGGCCGAGCAATATGATCTCTTTGACGCCGCCGGCGGCAAATATTTTTGCTTCGCCTAAGACATCCTCGATCGGCCTGGAATACTCCGCCCCCCTGGTATAAGGGACGACGCAGAAGGTGCAGAATTTATCACACCCTTCCTGTACCGAGAGAAACGCGGAAGATCCTTTGGCTTGAATTTGCGGCAAATGGTCAAATTTAGGCTCTTCGGGAAATTCAATATCGAGAATGCCTTTGTTTTTTCCACCCGCGGCCTGAGCGCGCGTTGCGCGGGCGACCATTTCAGGCAGCCGATGATAGGTTTGTGGTCCGAGCACAATATCGACATACGGTGCCCGTTTGATAATCTCAGCGCCGGCAGCCTGCGCAACACAACCCGCGACGGCAATGACGGTGGCATCGCCATTTTCCGCGCGCTTATTTTTCATATTGCGAAACCGGCCCAATTCAGAGAACAGCTTTTCTGAGGCTTGCTCGCGGATATGGCAGGTGTTGACAATAACCATGTCGGCGTCGCCCGGCACATCCGTTGCCGCATAGCCAATGGGTGCCAAGACATCCGCCATACGGTCGGAATCATAGACATTCATTTGACAGCCAAAAGTTTTAATATGAAGCTTTTTCGTCACTCTCGCGCTTTACCGCTGTAACCTTTTACGGGCCATTTGATCATTCGGTATCGGTCAACTTAACACCAAATAATTCCATCCGATGCCCAATTAACTTATATCCTAATCTTTCCGCAATTATACGCTGAAGCTCTTCAACTTCCTCGTCGTGAAACTCAATAATTTTGCCCGACTGAACATCAATCAAATGATCATGGTGATCGTCGCTGGTTTGTTCGTAGCGCGCTCTGCCATCGCCAAAATCGAGCCGATCCAACAAGCCGGCTTCTTCAAAAAGGCGTACCGTGCGATAGACCGTTGCGATACTGATTTTCGAATCAAGCTTGACCGAGCGTCGATATAATTCTTCCACGTCTGGATGATCTTCTGCACTCGACAACACCTCAGCGATAATGCGCCTTTGTCCTGTCATCTTCATGCCACGTTCAATACAAAGCTGCTCGAGGCGAGAAGTGTTTTCTAGGTCAGTCACAGCGGCTAAATTCCCTTAAACTTTATGAAATAATTATAGCCTGCAAATGATATCATTGAATTGGCTGCAATCAAGCCTCCTATGGCAACACCTCATAACCTAAGGGAGCCTGGACTTTAACATTATGCATCCGAATTTAAATATTTAGCGGCGAGATTTGGTACCAAGACCGATTTTTTTAGCCAATGAACTGCGGTGTTTGGCATAATTTGGCGCCACCATCGGATAGTCTCGCGGCAGCCCCCATTTCTCACGGTATTCTTCCGGTGACATATTATAGGCTGTCTTGAGGTGACGTTTGAGCATTTTCAGCTGCTTACCGTCTTCAAGGCACACAATATAGTCCGGCAATATGGATTTTTTTATCGAAACAGCAGGCTGAAGACGCTCAGACGATGCGTCGCCATTTCCAACATTGGCCAAGGTTTTATAGACATCTTGAATGAGTTGCGGCAAATCACTCACAGGCAAAACATTGTTGCTCACATGGGCAGCGACAATTTCAGTCGTCAACTCCAGCAATTCAATTTGATTTTCCTGATCAGACATAAAATTTAGCCCTCGCATGTTTTATCTTTGAAAAGATAGGGTAACATTTCATTTTTAACAAGAACAGCCAAGTTAATTTTAGCGATTTATTGTAATTAACATTGATATTACTTGAGTAAATATGATTTTAACTCTTAATTTTTAGCCGCTTCTGCCTAATATATTTCAGATAGTACAGATTACTCTTACATAGTCTTTGCCAAAATTAGTGCATCAATGCGGCCCTTTAGTCCCGGATAATAGCCAGATCGCCGTCCGACCTCTTTAAACCCCTCCGCCTGATACAGTGCTTTGGCCGCAACATTGTCAGCGGCGACCTCCAAAAATATTTTACGGGCGCCAATTTCCTGCACTTTGATCACCAGGCCCTGCAACATTCTATCGGCAAGCCCTTGGCGGCGCCATTGAGATAAAACGCCAATTGTTAAAATCTCACATTCGTCTGACGTCGCCTGGCAGAGAATAAAGCCGCCAATTTCATCCATCGATTGGACAACAAAGCCAAATACTGTCGGCAAAATTAGAAGGTCCTGAAACTCTTTGGTCGACCATGCATCATCAAAACAAGCCGCGTGGAGGGTCGCCATTAATTCAGCGTGAGCAATTGAGCTTTCAACAAGCGTCAGGTGAGGATCTGGCGATATGGCCATGCGACTTCGATCTAAACTTTAAATTTACGCGTTGGCAGTTTCACACCTGACATGTTGACGTCGGGCGGCTTTAGATAAAGCGGCTGGGGGGTCGCGAGTTCATCACCGCTGCGAAACTTCGCCCAAGCCAACTCGGCGGCAATTGCTGGCTCGACATGCGGCCCGCTGGAAGCCAGGACGATCTCCGCGTCACCACTTTGCAACAAAGGCATAACCCGCTCCGCCACATCCCCTGCCAGCACTAGCGGCCCCTCCCCCGCCAAAGCCAGCAAGCCAGCTTCATCAACTGCCTGGGGCGTACTTAGCATGACCAAATTTGCATCATAGAGACAGGCGTAAAAATCGGCGCGTTTGGTTTCCAGCACAACCAGGATGTTGCGCGCCTGGTTGCCCGAAACTTGGCGCTCAGAGAGCGGTATCGCTGCCGCAAGGGCGTCAAAATTTGTGATGCCAATCAGGGGTAGGTTGCTGGCAAGGGCTAAGCTGCGCGCCGTGGCCAAGCCAATTCGGATGCCGGTGAAGGCACCCGGACCAATGGTGACCGCGAGCAAGTCTAGATCCTGATAATCTAACTGCGCGTCGGCCAATGCGGCTTCGATCATCGGCACCAGAACTTCAGCATGACCGCGCTCGAGCATGGCCTTGTTCTCGGCCAGAACTTCGGCCTTGCGCCAAACAGTGATGGCGCAGGAAGATGTCGCTGTATCAAAGGCCAAAACGGTCATTGAAATCTGTTACTTTCAGCAATAGTGATGGTTTAATGATCCCTTAAACGTGTTTCTTATAGTATTAACACCTGAAAATACAGAACCCAATTGAGGGATGAAATCCGAAAAAGTCATGAGCCTTATTGAAATTTTACCCGAGACCCATGGTGTTGAGATCTCCATCGAGTATGCCACGGCCAATAATTTCACTGACAAACCCGTCTATGGCCGAGCGGGTTGCTATCTTCACCCAGAAGCCGAGGAGCTTTTGCGCGTCGCTGTGGATCTCGCCGGCAACTTATCTTTGAAGATCAAAATATTCGATGCCTTTCGACCTTCCGAGGCGCAATGGGTGCTTTGGAGCCATACACCAGATCCGGATTTTCTCGCTGACCCCAAACGTGGCTCGCCCCATTCCAGAGGCGCAGCCGTCGATTTAACACTGATTGATGCAGGCGGACGCGAGTTGGAGATGGGCACACCATTTGATGCCTTTACGCCCCTCTCGCATCATGGCAACCAAGGTGTCAGCGTTGAAGCCCAACGCAACCGCGCCTTGCTCATGGGGCTAATGACCACGGCGGGATGGGATTTTTACCGCAATGAATGGTGGCATTATCAGCTCTTTGATGCGAGAAGACTTCCCGTATTTAGCGATTCAGTGTTAGATAAGCCAATGATGCCCCAAGAATAACCATGAGTGGAAATTAAAACGAAAATGATTAAAGCAGATGGAAGTACTCTCATTAAGTCTCTGCTGTTGGGCAGTTTGGTTCTGAGCGCCTTGGGGGTTATCTCGACCCGCGCTGAGGCCAGAAGCTCTGCTGTTATTTTGATGTATCACCGCTTTGGCGAAACGGCATTTCCGTCGACGAATATCCGCCTCAAACAATTCGACAAACATATCGAAGAACTCTCAAACGGCACTTACACCGTCTGGCCGGTCACCAAAATTATTGCCGCCATTCGAAAGGGTGAGGATCTACCGGACCGGACCGTGGGCATTACCGTCGATGATGGCTTTCGCTCGGTCTACACAGAGGCCTGGCCCCGGCTCAAAAAGGCTGGGCTGCCTTTTACCGTCTTCGTGGCGACAGCGCCCATCAACCGTGGCTCCAACAATTATATGAGCTGGGATCAAATCAGAACGCTGAAAAAAGCCGGTGTCGAGATTGGCGCGCACACGGCGTCGCATAATCACATGCCGGCCTCCGATGCCGCCCGCAATGAGGCCGAACTTGAAAATTCCAATGCCCGCATGATCCAGGAAATCGGAGCCGCCCCCGTGCTGTTCGCCTATCCATTTGGCGAGGCCAGCCTGAAAGCCCAAAAACTGGTCCGCCAAAAGGGCTATAAAATGGCTTTTGGGCAGCATTCCGGCGTGGTCAACACCTCCACTGATTTCAATTATATTCCGAGATTTGCCCTCAATGAGAACTATGGCGATATCAATCGGCTGCGCCTCGTCTTAAACGCCCTGCCCTTGCCAGCCAACGACATCACCCCAGCCGATCCGTTGATTGCCAAAAACAATCCGCCCGATTTTGGCTTTACTGTCGCAGCGTCGGTTAAAAACCTGCATCGCCTCGCCTGTTTTTCGTCCAGTGAAGGCCGCGTGCGGGTCGAACGTTTGGGCCCCCGCATTGAAGTCCGCATGACCAACGCTTTCCCGAAAGGCCGCACAAGGATCAACTGCACCCTGCCAGGTCCAGAAAACCGCTGGCATTGGTTCGGCACGCTTTTCGTGGTGCCCCAGTAGGCACCCAAAAAGCTTGGAGTTCGGCACGCTTTTCGTGGTGCCCTAAGAAATAATTGAAGGTTTAAATAACCGGCTGGCCGGAGAGGCTAACTGTCTTGCCGCCAAGGCGCGCTTTATCCAGATTTTGCAGCTGATTGCCGGTGATGATCGACTGAATGGTGCGCACATACTTATTACCGCGCTCAGAATAACTGCTGAGCGTGCGCGCCAATACGGTGCCCGCCAATTGTCGGTCTGCCTGTCGTAGGGCTTGGCGTTCCCGGCGGAAATGGCGATAGGCTTTATGGGTGTTTAAATTTCGCACATAAGCCCGCACTGCATCCAACAAAGATGTGAAAGCGCGTACGCGGTGGGCTTTGCCCGCATCGCGGTTTTTAGGAACCAAGGCCCCTTTTACGGCAAACGTCCATTGACCAAATAACGCATTGCCTTCGAGCGCAAAACGCGAGGTTCCCCAGCCACTTTCCTCTGCCGCTTGAGCCAAAGCGAGAGACGGCGGAATAATATCAGCCCGGCGGATCATCTCAGAAATGTTGTTTCGGGACACAGCGTAGCGCTCAGACACAGCAACCAACCATAGACGGTCAGCCGCGGCCAACTTACCGGTTTTGGCTTTTTCAGCTTTTATCCGCAATAAGCGCTCGCGTTCTTTTAAGATGTCGTCATTGGCTTTTAAGACCAACGGCAAAACCGTCTTAAAGAAAATACGCTTACGTTCGGCAGGCACACGAATATGCGGCATGTCTTGCGGCATATTGACGACAAAAACACGCGGCACCGACGCACCTTCGTCACGCACGGTCTCCAAATTATACTCAAGCGTGGAGAAGGTCTCGGACAAGGAGCCAACCGTCAGATGTTTAAGACGATCTTTTGTGACATTGCGATAGGATCGGTTCAAATCAGCTGATGCTGTTTCGAAATCCGATTTAGCTGATGCAAAATTAGCTTTTGGGGATTGCGGCACAATCTCGTGCGGCATGCTCGACGCAATCGCCACCAAGGAAATCGTACAAAGGCCCATAAGGCCAATTATCGCCCGCTCAAAAGTCGTCATTTTAGGATTAACCGCTCCAATAAACTCACCAAAACTCCCATTTCCAGCACCCCTCTCAATTTTCTCGTGAGATGCTAAAAATTTTTCGCAGTAATTGGTCTTTGCGACTCTATTGCGAAACCCTGGCCGGTGCCGGAGTGTACCCAAAATCGCCCGTCTGGAGCCAGTCGTTTTTTTAGTTTTTTTCATAAGCGAATTTTATACTTCCAGGGCAACAGGTTAGTCACGATCGTTAGTCTCTTAGGTGAACTTGGGAAAATACTAGTGTGCCAAAATGGCAACAGTTTGGCGCGAATCGGGCAGCTCTGCCCAAATTCAAAACACACCTTTTTTTCAATAAATTTAAGGCCGCAGGAACCCGACGGTGTCAAAGACTTCAGCCAAAATCGGATCGGCAATCGCTTTAGCGCGATCAGAGCCGTCTTTCAAAACACCGTCGAGATAGCCGGGATCCGCCACCAATCTCGCCATCTCATCGCCGATCGGACCGAGCACAGACACGGCGACATCCGTCAGCGCTGCTTTAAAGGTAGAGAATTGCTGACCTTCGAATTCAGTACACACATCGGCAATGGTTTTATCTGAAAGCGCGGCATAAATGCCCATCAAATTGGCAGCCTCCGGACGCCCTTCAAGGCCTTTGGGATCGCCTGGTAGAAGATCCTGATCTGACGTCGCTTTCTTGATTTTGCGGGCGATCTCGTCTGCGCCATCTGTCATGTTAATGCGTGAGTTTGGCGAAGGATCAGACTTACTCATCTTTTTTGAGCCGTCTTTGAGAGACATAACCCGTGTCGCTTCACCAAAAATCAACGGTTCCGGCAAAGGAAATAAATCCACGTCATAATCATTGTTGAACTTCTGGGCGATGTCGCGAGCGAGTTCCAAATGCTGCTTCTGGTCTTCGCCGACCGGCACATGGGTTGCCTTATAAAGCAAAATATCCGCGGCCATCAAATTTGGATAAACATAGAGACCCGCAGAAGCATTTTCTTTATGGCTGCCGGCTTTATCTTTAAATTGGGTCATCCGGTTGAGCCAACCCAAACGTGCGACACAATTGAAGACCCAAGCGAGCTCAGCATGCGCCGGCACAGCACTTTGGTTAAAAATCACATTGTTTTTTGGATCAAGCCCAGACGCGATCAAGCCCGCTGTCACTTCGCGGGTGCTCGGCGCCAAATTTGCAGGGTCTTGCCAGAGGGTGATCGCATGCAAATCGACGATGCAATAGATGCATTCGTAATCATTTTGCAGAGCAACCCAGTTGCGCAAAGCGCCCAGGTAATTGCCCAGTTGAAGATCTCCAGTCGGCTGTATGCCTGAAAAAATACGGCTCATATCGATATTCCGCCAAATAAATTAATTGGTTAATTTGAAGTCGGGTGTTATGGCGAGGTCTGGCCCCCAGGTCAACCCCCAGGTCAGTCCTCAATCAAGCGGCTTAGCGGCGCAAAACACGGCGAATGTCGTCACGATTTGCCGCCCCGGTCACCAGGGATAACACACCATATATAATAAGGCCGCCAATGACTAAAACAGCGACGGCGAGAATCTTGCTGGTCAAGCCATCGGCTAACAGATTTACCAAGGCGCCAGCGCCATAAAAAACCGCCGCCCCCATCGCGAGGCTGGCCAGCACCATGCGCGGCAAACGGCCAAGAATTCTGGCATCCAATACGAGATGACCACGGCGGTGCAAGACAAAGCCTAAAATCAATGCATTGCACCAAGCCGAAACAGCTGTTGCCGCCGCAATACCCAAATGCAGGAACGGGCCCATCAAGGCAAGATTAAGCACAAGATTTACCGCCAGAGCAAAGACCGCGATTTTGACCGGCGTCGCGGTATCTTCTCTAGCAAAAAAGCCGGGCGCCAGTGCCTTGACCAATACATAGGCCGGCAGACCGGTGGCATAAATGCTAAGCGCACCCGCCGTGGCTTTGACCGAAGTGGCATCAAAGGCGCCCCGCTCAAACAACACCGAGACAATCGGCTCGGCAATGACCACTAGGGCAACGGCAGCGGGTAAAGTCAGAAACAGCGAGAACTCAATGGCGCGATTTTGGCTGCTCATCGCAGCGGCCTCATCCTCGGCACCAAGCTGGCGCGACATCAGTGGCAGCAGGGCGGTGCCCACCGCTACACCAACGACACCCAAAGGCAACTGATTGACGCGATCGGCAAAGAACAGATACGAGATCGAGCCCGCCGGCAACAGCGAGGCGATGATGGTGTCGATCAGCAGGCTCACCTGATACACCCCGGCACCGATGGCGACGGGTAAAATACGGCGGATCATTTTCCGCACATTTGGCGTCAGGCGCGGGCGGACCAAGCGCAGCCAGATGCCAGACCGGCCACAATGCATCAACAGCCAGAAAAATTGCACCATGCCGGCAATGGAAACACCCCAGGCCAGCGCATGGGCCGGGGTTTCGGTTGCGCCAGCCAATAAGGTAAGGGCACCAATCAGGCAGATATTGAGTAAGATCGGTGTCGCGGCGGCGGCGGCAAATTTGCCGAGCGAGTTCAAAACACCGGACATCAATGAGGCCAGTGAAATAAACAAAAGATACGGAAACGTAATTCGGGTCAGTAAGACAGCCAGATTAAACTGCTCAGGGTTATCGGCAAAACCCGGCGCAAAGCCCAGCATGACATAGGGCATGGCAATTTGGATAAGCACGACAAAGATCAGCACCGACCAAAGTAGCACCGCCAAGGCTTGCTCGGCAAAAACTTGCGCTGCCCGCTTGCCGTCACTTTCCAAGAGCCCGGCAAATTGCGGCACAAAAGCCGCATTAAACGCCCCTTCTGCAAAGAGGCGGCGAAAAAGATTGGGAAACTTGAAGGCGACAAAAAACACATCTGCCAACATGCCGGTACCGAGAAACGCCGCGATTAGAATATCGCGGATAAAGCCCAAGATCCGGCTCAATAATGTAAAGCCGCCAACAGTCGCTATGGAGCGTAGAAGTGCCATGGTGAAGGTCTAGTGCATACTGGTTAAAGAAAGGAAAATGTGATGAAGACCGGCTCCCAAATTATGCCGCTTTCCCATTTTTAGTTGAGCGGATTCCTCCCTGGTAAACTCACAAACGATTACCTGAATTGCCGTGGCGTTTCCCAAATTCCGGAACCGGTCCTCAAGAATTTATTATCAACATAAATTGGGCGAGATTATGGCGGAGGCAAAAATGACCGTCTCGACACCCCCCCCACCGTCACCCCGGACTTGATCCGGGGTCCAGTCTTTAATTATACGCTAATGGAAAGTTGCTCTTCTGGATCCCGGATCAAGTCCGGGATGACAGCGAAAACGTCCTTACTCCGCGGCTTCAATCTCTTTCTCTTCATCCGGCTCAACGACCTTGAGGAGTTCGCGGCGGATGTGGTCGAGTTTGGAGTCGCCTTTGATTTTAAGGCCGAAGATGTCTTTGACATAGAAAGCATCAACAACATGGGCGCCGTAGGTTGTGATATGCGCTGAGGTGATTTTAAGGCCGAGCGCATTTAGCGCGGTCGTCACATCGTAGAGAAAGCCAACACGGTCACGTCCATTTACTTCAATCACCGTATCGGTCGAGCTTGCGTTATTGTCAACCAAGATACGCGGCGCGACATTGAATAATTCCTCTTTTTTCATCAGGCCACTCTTAGCTGCTTTGGCCAATTCCTGATCGAGATAAAGCTTACCGGCCAAGGTCTCGTCGATACGGGTGCGCAGACGATCCAGCTGGCGGGGCTGATTATAGGCTTGGTTATTGATATCCAGGATCGAGAAACTATCCATCACCATCCCATCCGACATGGTGACGATTTTAGCATCCATGATGGTGGCGCCGGAAAGCGCAACAGCGCCCGCGATCTGAGAAAAAATACCCGGATGATCCGGCGTGTAAACAGTGAGCTCGGTATATTCAAATTCATCATCAATGCGAATATCGATATGCAGGCTCTCATCATTAGCTTTGGCCGCGCGAACAATTTCTGCGTGACGCTGATGGACATCGGTGCCATAGGCCAGCCAATAGGCCGGATAGCCGGTCGAGATAAACTCTTCTTTTTCCGCGTCATCCCAGCTGGTCAGGGCGTCACGCAAATCTCCTTTGGCGTATTCAATGCGGGCACCCCGGTTGTCGGCCACCATGTCGCCAGACATCGTCTCAAGCGCGCGTTGATAGAGACCGCGCAACAGACCTGACTTCCAGGCATTCCAGGTCTTTGGCCCAACGGCCCGAATATCAACAACGGTGAGAACCGCCAGCAGGCGCAGACGCTCAACCGATTTTACCGAGGCGACAAAGTCCTTGATGGTTTTTGGATCATCGATGTCGCGCTTGAAGGCGATGTCACTCATCATCAGATGATTGAGCACCAGCCAGGAGACGGTTTCGGTTTCCTCAGCGCTCAGGCCAAAGCGCGGGCAAATTTCTTTGGCCAGTTCAGCGCCAAGTTCAGAATGATCACCGCCTCGGCCTTTGGCAATATCATGCAGCAAGACAGCAACATAAAGCGCGCGTCTTGACTGAACTTCCGCGACCGCCTGGCTGGCATTGGGCATGTCATCAGCGTAGGAGCCGTCTTCTACCCGGGATAAAATTCCAATGGCGCGAATGGTGTGCTCATCGACCGTATAGGTGTGATACATGTCGTATTGCATCTGGGCGACAACCCGGCCGAAATCAGGAATAAACTTACCCAACACATCCGCCTCGTTCATCCGCCGCAGTGCAATTTCCGGATCTTTTTTAGAAGTCAGTATTTCAATGAACATCCGATTGGCGTCAGGATCATCTCTGATATCTTTATCGATCAGTTTGAGATTGCGGGAAATCCGCCTCAGTGCTTCTGGGTGAATATCCAGGTCGTGCTTCTGCGCCTCATAAAAGACCCGGATCATTTTTATCGGATCGTCTCTAAATCCTCGCTTGCCCTCAACCATGATTCGGCCGTGATCATCGACGAAACCGTCCATCTTAGCCCGTCGGCGAAGACCCGGTAGGCGGAAAAAGGTGCGTTTTTTTTGTTGGTCTTCGAGCACCGCACACAGCACACGGGTCAAATCGCCAACATCTTTGGCCATCAGAAAATAATGCTTCATAAACCGCTCAACCCCGGACGAGCCTGGACGGTCGTTATATTCCATCTTCTCGCCAACCGCTTTTTGCACATCGAAAGAGACGCGCTCTTCGGCCCGGTTGGTTAGATAATGAATGTGGCAGCGCACCGTCCACAGGAAATCACAGGCCTTGCGATAGCGCGACACATCTTGCTTGGTGAAGACTTTTAGCGGCACCAGTTCCTCAACTTCTTCAACGCCGTAAAGATACCGGGCCAGCCAATATAGCGTCTGCAAATCACGCAAACCGCCCTTACCCTCTTTGACATTGGGCTCGACCACATAGCGGGTATCACCCATCCGCTCGTGGCGATCATCGCGCTCTTGCAGCTTGGCCTCGACGAAATTGGGGCCGCTGCCGGCGACAACGTCATCTTGGTAGCGCTTGGTCAGCTCGCCAAAAAGGGCTTGGTCACCCCATAACCATCTGGCATCCAATATCGCCGTCCGAATAGTAAGATCTTGCTTAGAGAGCCGGATTGCATCATCGACCGAGCGCGTCGAGTGCCCCACCTTCAGCCCCATATCCCAGAGCATGTAGAGCATAAATTCGATGATTTGCTCGCTATAAGGGGTCTCTTTATAAGGAATGACGAACATCAGGTCGACATCGGAAAATGGCGCCAGCTCCCCTCGGCCATACCCGCCGACCGCAACAATGCTGAGCTGCTCGGATGTCGTCCGATTGCCGGCCGGATAAGCGCGCGTGGTCGCGAGATCGTAAATAATCCGCACCAATTGATCGATTAGAAATGAATTGCCGTGTACAACATCGCTGCCCTTGCCATCTTTTTCAAAGCGCTTTTGCACTTCGGCTTTGCCGTTTTGCAGCGCCTCTTTTAAGACAGCGACCAAATCCTGGCGCTTCATCGACTCGTAAGCTTTCTCACCCAGCACAGCATCAAGCTGCTCAACCACGGCGAGGCGGTCGATAATTTTGCGCTGTTGCTTAATTTGAGTCATTAAAATCTATCTCTTAAAGCGTTCAAGAAAAGCCAATATAGATTATAAATGGGTGTCTTTCGAGCGCAAGGTTTGTGAAAGAGAAGATGGATCCGCCTATCCAGCTTAGTCCCGCAATTTCTTGAGTTTATAAATCAGCTCCAGCGCTTCTTTCGGGCTAAGCTCATCGGGCAGGATCGTGTCCATCTCTTGCTCAAGGGCGGAAATTATAGGCGCCGCATTCTTTGGCGTTTTTGGACCAGCGGCAAAGAGCGGAAGATCGTCGGCGAGCCGCGTCACGGCCCCCGCTTGATCACCCTCCTCCAAGGCGGCCAACACTTCTTCGGCGCGGGCTACCACAGCGCCCGGCAAGCCCGCCAATTGACCGACATGAATGCCGTAGGAGCGATCGGCGGCACCATTTGCGACCTCGTGCAAGAAGACAACTTTGCCCTGCCATTCTTTGACCCGCATGGTGTGACAGGTCAGGCTTTCGAGCTTGGCCGCGAGATTGGTGAGCTCGTGGTAATGGGTGGCAAACAGCGCGCGGGATTTATTAACCTCGTGGAGATGCTCAACCACGGCCCAGGCGATGGAGAGCCCATCGAAGGTCGCCGTGCCGCGGCCGATCTCATCTAAGATAACAAAGCTGCGTTCGGTCGCTTGGGCGAGGATGGCGGCGGTCTCTACCATCTCGACCATGAAGGTGGAGCGCCCCCGCGCCAAATCATCTGCCGCACCAACGCGAGAGAACAAGCGGTCCACGACGCCGAGATGAACTTGCTCTGCCGGCACAAAGGCGCCCATTTGAGCGAGCACCGTGATCAGCGCATTTTGCCTCAAAAAAGTAGATTTACCCGCCATGTTTGGCCCGGTTAGCAACCACAGCTGGCTGCCATCACCGCCGGAAACACCAAGATTGCAATCATTGGCAACAAAACTGCCCGACCCTTCGAGGCTGGGATCACGCGCGAGCGCAACCTCAACAACCGGATGACGGCCACCGACAATGTCGAAGCTCAAACTGTCATCAATTGAGGGGCGGCAATAATGCTGATCAACCGCGAGGCTCGCCAATGCGCTTGCCACATCAAGGCGGGCCAGGGCAGACGCGGCGAGCGCAATGTCATCCGCTTGATTAGCCACCTCGCCAACCAGGGCGTCATAAAGTTCCAATTCCATGGCGAGCGCTTTATCTGCAGCACTGGCGATCCTGCCTTCAAGCTCACCCAACTCGACCGTGGTATAGCGCACAGCATTTTTCATGGTCTGGCGGTGGATGAAAATATCTTCCGGCCCCGCCGGCATGGTTTCGGCGTGACGAGCCGAAACTTCAATAAAATAGCCCAGCACATTATTATGTTTGATCTTGAGGTTCTGAACGCCAGCTGCTTTTACATAGTTTTCCTGCAAGCCCGCGATCAGTCGACGGCTCTCGTCACGCAAGCCTCGCAACTCATCAAATGCTGGCGCATAACCCTCAGCGATAAAGCCGCCGTCTCTGGCATAAAGCGGCAGCTCAACTTCTAGTGCTTCGGTCAATTTCAGCACCAGCTCGCCATGGGCACCAAAATCATCCAGTGCGTTGTCGATTCCAACCGGCAATTGCGCGCCATCTAAAATCTCTCTGATATCCGCTGTCCGTGCGAGACCGTCGCGGATCGCGGCCAGGTCACGCGGGCCACCCCGGGCCAAGGTCAGGCGGGACAGGGCGCGCTCGATATCGGGCACTTGGCGCAGCGCTTCACCGAGGTTCCCGCGCAGATTATCGTCGTCAAAAAAATGCTGAACCATATCGAGGCGCTGATTGATTGCCGCTGCATCGGTCAGCGGTGCCGAGATATGGGCTGCCAAAAGCCGCCCTCCAGCACCAGTCAATGTCTGATCAATGATTGCAAGCAGGCTGCCCTTACGCTCGCCGTTGAGGGTTTGAATGAGTTCGAGATTGCGCCGGGTCGCCGCATCAATCTCCATCACGGCCCCTTGCGCGAGACGCTTTGGCGGCGCGATCCGGGGCAGCTGGCCCTGCTGGGTTAGTTCAACATAATCGATCAGTGCGCCCCCTGCTGAGAGCTCAGCACGTGAAAACGGGCCATAGGCGTCCAGCGTTTTGACTTCAAATAGGGCCTGCAATCGCAAATCGCCATTGGTGGAATCGAACCGGCTGGCCGGCAATGAGGACATTTTTTCCCAATAGGGCTGGAACACATCGGCGAGATCTTCACGCGCAACCAGACGGTCTGAAACCAGCACTTCGCCCGGATCAAGCCGGGCCAAAGCCGCTGCGATGGTGTTTTCTGAAAGCGGCTGCATCTGCAAATCACCGGTCGACATGTCGAGCCAAGCCAGGCCATAGCCGCCTTGTGCTTCGGCGAGGGCCGCCAGAAAATTATTGCGCTTGCTGTCGAGCAGGGTGTCTTCGGTCAAAGTGCCGGGCGTGATCGTGCGGACAACTTCGCGTCTGACGACAGATTTAGAGCCCCGCTTTTTTGCTTCCGCCGGATTTTCGGTCTGCTCACAAACCGCGACCTTGAAGCCTTGCCTGATCAGCCGCGATAAATAGTTTTCGTGAGAATGCACCGGCACGCCGCACATCGAAATATCTTCGCCCAAATGCTTGCCGCGTTTGGTCAGCGTGATGTCGAGGGCGGCGGCAGCCTGGACGGCATCGTCAAAAAACAGCTCGTAAAAATCACCCATCCGATAGAACAACAAACAGTCAGGGTTTTCCCGCTTAATGGCCAAGTACTGCACCATCATCGGCGTCACACCTTTGTCCGGTACTTTTGCCGATTGTTCTGGGGCAGCCGGTTCAGCCTTTTGATCTGGGGCAGGTTCCATCTTGGATTTCTTAATCTTTCTTGCGGTCTTTCGTCAAGTTTCTACTTTCGTTTTACCACGATAGTGACCAGACAACAGCCTCTAATTAGACCTGCTTTTAAATCCGCCAAACTGTCATAAAACTGTCATATAAATAGTGTAGAAATTTGGCGAAGATTCATAGTTAACTTTAACACCATTCTCTAAATAAATATGTTGGATTAAGCCATATGGCAAAACGAACTATTCTCGATAAAGATTTAAAACGTATCGTCCAGCTGGAAAAAGCGACAGCAACGGTTGGACAGAGTAAAATCAATTTGGGCCTTAGTGTCCTCTTCCTCATCGGCGTCCTTATTTTTGCAGCCTTCCAGACCACCGGCCTTGAAGGTAGTGCCGTCCTAATCGCCGCCGCCATTATCGGCGGCTATATGGCCTTAAACATTGGTGCCAATGATGTCGCCAATAATGTCGGCCCGGCGGTTGGCTCGAAGGCCATCACCCTGCTGGGCGCGCTGTTGATCGCCGCTTTTTTTGAAGCGGCCGGCGCGATTATCGCCGGCGGCGATGTTGTGACGACGATTTCGAAAAACATCATCGATCCAAATGTAATCTCTGATAAAGATACGTTCATCTGGGCCATGATGGCAGCGCTTCTAGCAGCCGCCATTTGGGTCAATATCGCGACTTATGTCGGCGCGCCCGTCTCGACCACCCACGCTGTCGTTGGTGGTGTGCTGGGCGCAGGTGTCGCCGCTGCCGGTGTCGCTGCTGTTAACTGGCCGGTTATGGCTAAAATTGCCGCCAGCTGGATCATATCGCCTGTGCTCGGCGGGCTGATTGCCGCTGGCTTTTTAGGTTTTGCCAAATTTTTCATTCTCTATCAGGAAGACAAATTGACGGCTGCCCGCAAATGGGTGCCGGTTCTGGTCGCCATTCTCGCCTGTGCTTTCTCAGTCTATTTGGTGATGAAAGGTCTAAAGCGCGTCTGGAAGCCGGACCCGACGATGATCGGCCTCATCGCCGTCGGCGCTTTTGCCATCGCCTATGCTTTGGTTCGCCCCGCCGTCGCCAAAGCTGCCGCCTCAATGCCAAACAAACGCAAATCCGTCAGCGATCTCTTTACCATTCCGCTGATCTGTGCGGCAGCGCTTTTGAGCTTTGCCCACGGTGCCAATGATGTTGCCAATGCAGTTGGCCCACTGGCCGCAATCGTGAGTGCCGTGACCGCGGGCACGGTGGCCGCCAAGGTAACCCTGCCGATCTGGGTGCTGATTGTTGGTGCGATCGGAATTTCCATCGGCCTGATGCTTTATGGTCCTAAAGTGATCGAGATTGTCGGTGAGAAAATCACCAAGCTCAATCGGGTGCGGGCTTTTTGTGTCGCGCTCTCGGCGGCGATCACCGTGATTATCGCCTCGACCTTGGGCCTGCCCGTGAGCTCAACCCATATCGCCGTCGGCGGTGTGTTTGGGGTCGGGTTCTTGCGCGAATATCTCGCCAATAAAAAGAAGCCGCTCGCCGCGGCAATTATCTATAGCGAGAGTTCAGGTGGGCCGGTTGACTGGCAGCAAGTCAGTGCTGATGGCGAGGCTGCTCCCGCGAGCACAGCGATCAGTCCGAAAAAAGAAGCCAAAGCGGCAAAACGCAAACTTGTCCGGCGCCGTCATCTGATGACGATTATTGCCGCTTGGGTGATAACCGTGCCTGCCGCCGCGATACTGTCTGGCGTGATCTTTATGATTTTGCGAGAGCTGTTCTAAAAGTTTGGGTTATGCCCGCCGAAAATGTCGCCCCGAATACTATTGAGATGGCGCTCATGAATAAAAGACATGCGCCGCATTTCAGGTTGTTCCTAGAAAGGCAACAGGTTTAATAAGATGGGCGGAACCTGTTAAGCCCCACCCTCTCAATCTAAAGCATCCGACGGCTGCACATATTCCAAACCGAGATCATGGGCCACCGCCTCATAGGTCACGTGGCCTTTGTGAATATTGAGCCCATTTAAAAGATGCGGGTTTTCCTTTAAGGCTTGGACATAGCCCTTATCGGCGAGCTCCAAAACAAAAGGCAGGGTCGCATTATTGAGCGCCCGGGCTGAAGTGCGCGCCACAGCCCCCGGCATATTGGTGACGCAATAATGCACAACGTCATCAACGACATAGGTTGGGTCTGCGTGGGTTGTCGGGCGCGAGGTCTCAAAACAGCCGCCCTGATCAATGGCCACATCGACAACGACAGAGCCTTTTTGCATCTTTTTGATCATATCTTCGGTCACCAATCTCGGCGCCGCAGCCCCGGGTATGAGCACCGCGCCAATAACCAGATCGGCATTGATGACATGTTGCTCGATCGATTCCATCGTTGCGTAGATTGTGTTGAGGGTCGCGCCGAACTGCATATCGAGCTCATTTAGCCGGGGCAGATATTTGTCGATCACCGTTACGGAGGCTTCCAGCCCCATCGCCATCCGAGCCGCATTGGTGCCGACAACACCGCCGCCTAAAACGACAACTTTAGCGACCGGCACACCCGGCACACCGCCCAATAAAATACCCTTACCGCCCTGCTCGCGCTCCAGACAATGGGCGCCAACTTGGATCGACATGCGGCCGGCCACTTCGCTCATCGGGGCTAAAAGCGGCAAGCCACCCCGGTCATCGGTCACGGTTTCATAGGCAATCGCGACTGAGCCCGTATCGACCAGGCCCTGTGTTTGCTCGGGCTCGGCAGCCAAATGGAGATAGGTGAACAGCACTTGATCAGGCTTAAGCAGGGAAATTTCGGAAGGCTGCGGCTCTTTGACCTTAACCACCATTTCTGCCGCATCAAAGATCGCCGCGGCGTCGGGTAGAATTTCCGCCCCCACCGCTTCATAGTCGCTATCGGCAAAACCAACGCCCGCACCCGCACTGGTTTCGACCGCGACCGCATGACCCTTATGGGTGAGTTCACGCACACTCGCCGGCACCAGGCCGACGCGATATTCATGAACTTTGATCTCTTTCGGTACACCGATCCGCATGACATGCTCCTTATCTTTGCGCTCTATATAAACATAAGTATTTTCTTTCGCGCAATACCTTGATAACGGTCAAAGCGCCCGGCCCGGCTAAAGAGTTTGCTAATGTGCCGGGCTGTGCTACCCAGTCTCTATTATGTCAGCAGATGAGTCACCCAATTCCATACTGGTTTATGTTGGCCTCGACCGGGTTGGCGATAGCCTGTTAAAGCTGCCCTTTGTCAGAGGGTTACGCCAAGCCTACCCAGATGCTCATATCACCTGGCTCGCCGGTAAAGACACCAGCGTCTATGCCAGCATCATGGCGCCCGTGGTCAACGGATTGATCGATGAAGTGATTGAACATCCGGGCGCTGTCGACGGCAAACGGGGCGGCATCGGCTTATCGCCAAAAGAGTTATTACGTCGCCCGTTAGGTGGCCAGGCTTTTGATTTGGTGATCGATACCCAAAAAGTCGCCATCGCCACGCTGATCCTGTTTCGTATACGCCACAAAAAATTTGTCTCGCCCTTTGGTAATTTTATTCTGTCGTCAAAAAAACCGCCTAAGGATTATAAATTTCCAAAGCTTATGCAGCGCCAGATGTTGGATTTGTTGGAAATTACCACCGGCCAAAGTTTTCCAACTCCGTTCCAGTTAGAGATCGATCTCGATCCAATTTTGATCGAAGCCGCTCGGGCAGCCCTACCCGACGGGCCAAGCTATATCGGTCTGTCGCCGGGTGCGGGGGGGTTGCCGAAGTGCTGGCCATTGGAAAAATTTATTGAGCTTGCTCGACAACAAGTATCGCTGGGCCGCCAGCCGGTATTTATTCTGGGTCCGCAAGAACTCGATTGGCATAAAGAGATTGCGGCGGCTGTGCCGGAAGCCCTGTTCCCGTTGCAGGACAAGGGTCTCGGAGCCGTGCATAAATTTGCGCCGGCGCTCACCATGGCGCTGGCCCAGCGATTGGCGCTCGCGGTTTCAAACGATTCCGGTACCGGGCATATGTTTGCGACCGGCGGTGCCAAGCTCATCTCGCTGTTTGGCCGCACCGTGCCGGAAAAATTCACCCCAATGGCAGCCAGTCTTACGATTATTCGGGCGCAAGATTACGGCGGCCGGGAAATGCATTTTATTCCGGTTGAGACTGTCGCCGAGGCTATTGAGGCTGTGCTGGCAGGCTAAGGCGCTTCATTAAATAAATCAGCAAAAGCAATCCGGGCAGCGCCGCCAAAGTAGTGAGCGAAAAGAACACCGGCCAGCTCACTTGATCAGCAACCCAGCCCGACCCTGCCGTCATTACCGTTCTTGAAAACGCCATAAAAGATGTCAGCAGCGCATATTGCGTCGCCGTGTAGGCGATGTTGCAGAGGCTCGAGAGATAGGCAACAAACGCGACGGTGCCCATGGAAGTCGTGAAATTCTCAATGGCGATCGTGACCGCCAACATTTCCGGGCTATAGCCGACCCAGGCCTGAACAATGAAAACCAAATTCGAGGCGGCCATCAAAACACCGCTGATCAACAGCCCTCGCATCAAACCAATTTTGGCCAGCAACAGACCACCGAACAGACCGCCAATAATGATCGGCGGAAAGCCGACAAGCTTGGCGATGGTGCCGATCTCGGTGTTCGAGAATCCAAGCTCGAGAAAAAACGGGATTTTCATCACCGTCAAAACGGCATCACCAAATTTATAGAGCAGAATAAACAAGATGATGAGCAGCCAGTTCGGTCGGGTGAGAAACTCAATAAACGGGCAAAAAACCGAGCCATAGAGCCACGCTCCGGCGCGCGCAATTTTTTCCGGCAGATGGCCGTTGCGTTCAAGGAAGTCTTCCGCTTGGGCCTCCAGGGCCTGTGCCTCATCCGAAATCGGCGTTGCCGGCTCGGGGTTCAAGAGTATGGCGATGATGCCGATGAAAACCGTCATTGCCAAACCAAAGAACACCACCGGCCAGGAGACCAAATCAGCAAAGATGAGTGCCACTGCCGCCCCGCCCCAGGATGACAATCGCCAACCATTGATCGCGAGCGCGGCCCCGGCGGCCAATTGGTCTTCTGCCAAAATCTCTACCCGATACGCATCTATAACAATGTCCTGGCTCGCCGAAGCAAAGGAAACCGCCAAAGCAAAAGCCGCTGTCCACCACAGCGCTTGCGTCGGATCGGTAAGACCGAGTTTAATGATAGCCGCGATCAACACGATCTGAGTTACCAAAACCCAGCCTCGCCTTCGACCAAAAACGCGGGTCACCAAAGGTAGTGGCACCCGATCCATGATCGGTGCCCAGAGAAATTTAAGCGCATAAGGTAAGCTCACCAAAGCAAAGAGGCCGATGGTTGTTTTATCGACACCCGAGCCCGCCAGCCATGCCGTCATCGGCTCGGCCAACACACCAAAGGGCAAGCCGCTTGAAAAGCCTAAAAACAGCATCGCCAAGACCCGGCGGTCGAGATAAACTTTCGCCGCCTCTGACCAATTCATCATCCGGCCAACAACTCATCGATGGTCTTTAAAATATCAGAAATATCGAGCCGGGCCACGCAGGGAAACCGTCCCGCCTCCGGCGGTAAAGGGCAACTGCCGAGACAGCCTTCGCATTCCATTGAATGATAGACAAAGCGCACATTGTCCGGCGTGATTTCCGCTGCGTAGGGCGTGATCTCATTGACATAGGCCGCACTGGCGAGACACAGGGTCGGCGCACCGAGCGCCGCCGCCAGATGCATCGCCGCGGTATCAACCGAGACCACGAGCCGGGCGCGTTTGAGTTTCGGCGCAAGATCCTCAAACAAAGAATTATCGAAACTCACACCCGGCACATTCGCCAAGGAGACATATTCCGGATTGGTCTCAAGATCATTTGGTGCCGAGGCGACGACAAAATCATAGTCCCCTTTGAGATGTTCCATGATGGTCAAAAAAACTTCAGGCGGTGACTGCTTCTCTTTGACGGCAGAAAACGGTACCAAAAACACGGTTGGCCGGGGATAGTCTTCGGCGGGCTTAACGCGATCTTCCGGCAGGTGGACTTTAGGGGCAGGCTCCTTTCGCCCGGTCAGCCAGTCGGCAAAACCCGCCCAGCGTAAAACCTTATCGCGGTGTATCGGTCCACTGTCATAGAGGCGGCTGTAGAGGGCCCGGTTTTTCTGTAACGCCATGTCATATTTCGGCCAGCTTCGAGGCTCCATCGCAACCGCGCCCCCGGCCTCGCACGCTTTTATAATCGCTTCATCAAGTTTGGGATGGCGAAGAAAATCCGTGCTGATGACGGCGCGGTAATTTGCCTCATAAACCTGGTCGGTGATCTCTTTGCGGTAAGATTTGGACTTGCGAAAGGCGGTGTAGTCAATCGGCAGAATGTTGATTTTTTCATCAAACAAAAAAGCCATTTTGAGAGATTCTCGGGGCAAGGCCAAGGTGACGCCCTCGCCTGGCTCAGCCAGATCGGCAAAGCGGTCAATGACCAGTGACAACAAGATCGTGTCACCCAAACCGCCTGACGAGAATAGAATGATCCCGGAAGGTTTCTGCTCACGCTGTTTTTTTCCAAACCAACTCATCGGCTTTAACTAATCTAATAAAGTTAATTAATTGATAGAGTTTTCTCTCGAAGTAACTCTTCGGCAAATTGCCACACGGCACCGACTTCAACGGCGCTGACGCAAGGAAAAACCTCAAATTTTGTCTGCCTCTTTGGGCAGCGCCAAAAACAGTGATAACAGGGCATTTCTTCAAAGGCGAATTTAACGAATTCGGGACAGATTTCTTCTGGGTAGGGCACAAAACTGCCAAAATGTCCGCCGCCGACAATCACCACGGTCGGCGTCTGCAAGGCAATCGACAAATGTGCTGGGCCGGTATCATTGCTGATCACCAAGGCTGCATGATTGAGGACGTCTAAAAGTTCCGGCACGCTGGTTTTACCAATGAGATCAATAATCCGCTCCTCATCACCAAAGCGTTTGCGATGATCACCTGCACGTTCTCCCGGGCCGCCGACAATCACCACGCGGTAGCCTGCCGCTATCAATTTTTCGGCGATATCGAGATAACTTTCGAACGGCCAACGGCGACCATATTCATTGCTGCCGGGATTGAGCACAACATAGGGCGCACCTTCAGGGAGGGGCGGGGCTTGATCACGCCAAGTTATCTCAGGCGACTGCGGTGAAATTTCCTGGTCGGTAAATTCCGATAGAAACCGGTAATGGCGGATAATCTCATGGGTCGGATAAGGACCGGTATCGACGACTTGATCAATTTGGCTCAGATAATAAGTGAACTCGGTGCGGGTCGGCTCATTGATGAAGGGCAGCGAGGCGATTGATTGCGGGGCGTTTGCCATCCAAACCAGACTATCGGCCATCATGGCGCGGCGCAGGTAAGAATCACAAATTGTTATTTTGGGCGCGATCTGGCGTACCGACAGACCGATTTTAAAACGATAGATCGGCTGGCGGGCAAAAGCATGTTCGTCAATCACCAGCAAGCGATAGCCATCAAATATTTCAGCCGCGATCGGCCCCCAGCTTTCGCAGCCCAGCACCGTAATGTCCGATTTCTCAACATCGAAAGCGGCGGCATATTCATCAAGCGTGCGGCGAAACAAAATCATATCGCCAATGCCATCCATGCGAATAACCAAGACGCCCTTTGGGCGTTTGAGCACCGGCCAATGTCGGACGATCAGATCAAAAAGACGAAACAACCACCAGCGTCGACGCATACCCGCCGGCAAAACCCGCCAAAACCAAGAGGTTGCGAATAAATGTCCGCCAACTTTCTGTCCGGCAACTTTAGGTTCCGCAAGCATTGATTACTTTAGCTTCTCGGCGAGCACCGCTTTGAGATCGCTTTCCGCGCGCGCACCATAATGAGAAATAATCTCGGCCGCCAAAATACCGCCAATGCGTCCACAAGTGGCGAGGTCCCTGCCTTGGGTCAGACCGTACAGAAAGCCAGCGGCATAAGAGTCGCCCGCGCCCGTTGTATCAACGACGTGCTCAACTTTTTCGGCATCCAGCACATGTACCTCATCGCCGGCAACAACGACCGAGCCTTGTGAACTTCTGGTCAGAGCGACGATTTCGCAATTGCCCCTGACCTGCTGAAGTGCTTCATCAAAACCATCGACCTGATAAAGCGATTTAATTTCGTCTTCATTGGCAAATAAAATATTTACATGGTTCTCAACGAGATCGCAAAATTCATCCCGGTAGCGATCAACACAAAACGGATCCGAAAGACTGAGCGCTACCTGCCGGCCTGATTGTTCGGCGATTTTAGCTGCCTTCACAAAGGCCTCTTTGGCGCGCGGCGGATCATACAAATAGCCTTCCAAATACAGCACCTTGGACGCACCAATAATCTGATCATCGACATCTTCGGGGCCAAGATCAACGCAGGCGCCGAGGAAAGTCTGCATGGTTCGCTCGGCATCCGGTGTGACGCATATCAAACACCGTGCCGTCGGTGCGCCATTTTCATCCGGCGCGGTCTCAAAGGAGACACCCGCGGCCCGAATATCATGGGTAAAAACTTCGCCCAGCTGATCCTTGCAGACCTTGCCGATAAATGCGCCCGCGCCGCCAAGCGAAGCTATGCCGGCAATCGTGTTGGCCGCCGAGCCGCCCGACATTTCAACGCCCGAGCCCATCAGCCCATATATATTTTCTGCCGTTTCAGCGTCGATGATTGTCATCGCTCCTTTGGCAAGGCCATGTTCTTCTAAGAAGGCATCTTCGGCGTGGGCCAAAACATCGACGATCGCATTGCCAATACCAACTACATCAAATTTAGGATCACTCATTTAATTTTTTCGCCTTATCAATTAGGGTGCGCAGAAGTTGGCAGTATAGCTTCGCTCTCAGGCGCTTCAAGTGGTCCTGCCAAATTAGCTGTCCGCCCTCTTGTAGTCTTCGGCAAACCCCGATAAATAGAGGGATAAATAGAGTGATAAACTTAAAGCAGCGCCTTATGATTTGGCGATATATTGGAACAGCTTCTTGATGATTTCTGCCTTCTCTCTTGCTTTCGGACAACTCTCCGATAAATCTTTCCGCAAAGTCGTCTGGATTGGAATTATCGGCTCCTTGTCGATCTTTTTCATCGTCTGGCTGGTCATTGCCTATGCCCTGTTTCAAACCGATCTCTTTTCAACCGGCTGGGTGTTTGGATTTTTTGACTGGATCGTCGAAAAGCTATCCGATATTTTCGGCAGTATTCTGGTAATGATCGCAACCTGGTTTCTGTTTCCGGCCGTGGTGACATTGATTGTCAGTTTTTTTCTCGAACAGGCCGCCCTGGCTGTTGAAAGTAAGCATTATCCCGACTTACCGGCAACGCGCGGCCAGGGTTTAAGCGAAATTCTTAAAATAACGCTTAAGTTTACCGGCCTCTCGATCCTGCTGAATATTTTGGCGCTGCCGATTTATCTGGTGTTCTTTTTCTTAGGGCCGCTCAATCTTTTTGTCTTCTACGCGCTGAACGGGTATCTTCTCGGCAGGGAATATTTTGAACTTATTGCGCATCGGCGCATGGAGCCTTTACAGGCCCTGCATTTGCGCCGCGCCTTTCAGGGGCAAATGTTCCTGGCCGGGGTCATTATCACCTTTTTGATGACGATTCCGGTGGTAAACTTGTTAGCGCCGGTTATCGCGACCGCTACGATGGTGCATTTGGTACAAGGATGGCGCAATAGATTAGACGCAGTGAAGAGATAAACAGAACGATTAGCTTTAATGTTTGGCCCCTTAGTTTTACCCTGGGACTTATTATGGGAATCACTATCAGCTTGTTTGGGATAATTGCCAAAAAATTGATTGGAAATGACAATGTTTGGAAAAAATAAAAATACGGACAACGGCGCAAAAGGTGAGAGCAACAGCCCATCAACGGGCAGCGGCGGCGATAACCAAGACAACAAGAATATCTCCGCACCACCGCTGAAACCTTTCTCCAAGAAAGGCTCACATGGCCCAAGCAAAAATTCCGGTGCGCCTTTCCGGCCGGAAATTCCCGGCGGTCCAAAACGCTCAGAACATATGTTGTCATTGGATGATGAGGCAAACCGCCTCACGGTAGGCCGAAACATCTGCCTCAACGGTGAGATTACAGCCTGTGAAAAACTTGTCGTCGACGGCCGGGTTGAGGCCACTTTAACCGATGCGCACACCATCGAAGTATCACCAAGCGGATATTTCAAAGGTAATGCTGATGTCATGGAAGCTGAAATCAGTGGTAAATTCGAAGGCACCCTCGTCGCCAAGGATCTATTGACCATTCATAAAGATGGCAAAATTGACGGCTCGGTGCGCTATGGTCGTATTGTTATCGAGGCGGGCGGCCAAATTTCCGGCGATATGGCCTCATTGAACGAAGACGATGGCGACACGGATGAACATTCTGGAGAGGCTGCCTCTGAGACTAGCAGCTCCAGCTAAAGGGGGAAACTTTGGCCAGAAGAATGCTGCCCGTCCTATCACACGTGTTATTTCGTGGGGCATCTAATATAACGTCAAAACTGGCCGTCATCACAGTCGTTCTGTTTCTCAGCGCCTGTGCATTTGATCCCTCAACAATTATTCGCTCACCCCGAACGCCCGAGGCGGTGGATGCCACCAATAACGATGAGGCTCCGGCGGGTGAGACCAAGCAAGAAGCTAAAGAAGGCGATGAGGTGCCCCCCGAAATTGCCGAGGCGGTTAAAAAACCTGAACAAGTGGCCACTGTCGAAATTGACCTGACAAATTTTAAAGAGCGCTTGCTGGGTTTGGAAGGCGATGAAATCAATGAGCTTTTGGGCAAACCAAAATTCGAGCGCGACGAGCCACCCGCCAAAATCTGGCAATTCCAAAGCAATGTCTGCTTTGTCGATTTGTTTTTATTCACCGAAGACGGAAAGCTAACGGTTGACCATGTCGAAATTCGCGGCAAGAAGGTTGAGAAAGTAGATGAGAAGGCCTGCTTCGCCAGCATCTTAAAAGCGGCCAATGGCGGCGAAGGCAAACCCGCCCCGGTCGGGCCTCTGCAACCCGCGCCGGGCGCCGTAAAAGTTGCCCCCGTTTCAAAATCAGTGGAAGAAGATAGTGGCGAAGAAATTGCTCCGCCCTCGCTGATTAAGGAAGAGCCGGAGGACAGTGGCGAAGAGCCCGAGGTGCCGGCTTTCGGTGAGGAAGATCCGCCCTCAGATACACCTTCTGATCAACCAAAGGAAAAAAAAGCTCTAGACGAGGACCCTGAGCTTCCGGCCTTCGGTACCGAAGATCCACCCGCGGAGCCGGCGCAAGATCCAGACCAAGATCCAACAAATGGAAAAGGCGCGAAAGAGGAAGAGATTGAAGTACCGGCCTTCGGCGAGGAAGACCCGCCCGCAACAACCGGGGGTGAAAAGGCCCCGGCAAAAGCGCCCAAAGAACCCGCTCAAAGTGAAGAAGACGAGCCTGAAGTTGAATTTCAACTCTCCCCGGCACCAGGCAAATCTCCAGAGCCGAAAGCAGAACCAAAAGTTGTAGATGAGCCGGAAGCAGAACCTGAATCAGAGCCTGAACCAGAAGCGGAGCCGGAGCCTGAACCTGAGCCGGAGAAGGCAGCGCCTATTTCTGACGTTGAATCGGATCGCGATCCGCTGGAAAGCGACGGCGAGGAAAAAGATTTGGCGGATGACAATAAAACCGAAAGCGATGAATTACCAAATGCGCCGAAACTCGGCACCACCCAGACCGAAGACGATCTGCTGGAAGATCCCGCACCTTAAATCGGGCGCTCAGCCATCCAGCGTGGTTTTACCTTTAAAAGCGCACTGCTCTTTAACAACGCAAACCGGACAGTCGGGCTTTCGGGCCTTACAGACATAGCGCCCGTGCAAAATCAGCCAATGATGGGCATGACGCATAAATTCAGCTGGTGTGGCTTTTTCTAATTTTTTCTCGACCTCTAGCGGCGTTTTACCGGGTGCTAGGCCGGTGCGATTGCCGAGACGGAAGAGATGAGTGTCGACCGCAATGGTCGGCTGGCCAAAAGCAATATTGAGCACAACATTGGCCGTCTTGCGGCCAACACCAGCCAGCTTTTGCAATTCGTCCCGAGTTTCAGGAATTTTGCCGTTATAGTCATCTAGGAGCATGTGGCTGAGCTTGATGACGTTTTTAGCTTTGGCATTATAAAGCCCGATGGTCTTGATGTAATCTTTCAGCTTGGCCTCGCCGAGCTCGACCATTTTTTGAGGCGTCTTCACAACCTTAAACAACGGCCGGGTCGCTTTATTGACACCGACATCAGTTGCTTGCGCCGACAGCACCACAGCCACCAAAAGCGTATAATTATTCACATAATGCAGCTCACCTTTAGGCTCCGGATTTTGCTTTTCAAGATTGCTGTAAAAGGCGTGAATTTTTTCTTTTTTCATTTTTCTATATTTTCAGGCTATTCTAGTGCTGTCAAAGGGAACAAAATAAAAAGGGCCGGGATGCTCGAAATAACCAACCACAAGACCTATCGACCGGAAGACGTCTTTCTTGAAATCGTCATGCGGCCAAGCACGATGGCTGATCTCGGCACCGTTAAGTGGATTTTGGGCGGCATTGCTTTTGTCTGTCTCAGCCTGGGTCTGGCTTTTTGGGCGATTGGTGCGGGGCCGGTTATGCCATTTATGGTTATTGAGGTCGCCTTGCTTTTTGCAGCTTATCGATTTGGAGTTAACCAGGGCCGCAAAATGGAAGTTTTGTCACTAAGTGAAAATGAGCTCATTGTGCGAAAAATTGGCCGCAGCCGAGAAGCCATAAGGATGCAGCCCTACTGGAGCACAATTGATCTCTCGCAAGAGCCTGGCCAACACATGCAGCTCCATCTCAGATCAAAGGGGTATTATATCGAAGTGGGATCGCTTTTAGCGCCCATTGAGCGCCAACAATTAGCCGACGCCCTTGGCCCCGCTTTGCAAAAAATAAAGGGCGCTATTTAAAGCCCAACACATCAAGCATGTCATAAAGACCTGGAGCTTGACCTTCGGTCCAGCTTGCTGCCCGAACCGCACCTTTGGAAAAAATGCCGCGCGACGCCGCTTTATGGACAAGCTCAACCCGCTCGCTGTCACCGGCATAGACGACCGTGTGCTCACCCACGACTTCACCGCCGCGCAAAGAAGTGAAGCCGATATCGCCTTTATTGCGGGCACCCGTGATGCCATCCCGGCCCCGGGCCGAAACATCATCCAGCTTGACACCCCGGCCTTTGGCCGCTGCCTCACCGAGGCCGATGGCGGTGCCAGACGGTGCGTCGACTTTATGCTTGTGATGCATCTCCATGATCTCGATATCGTAGTCATCATCGAGAATACCGGAGAGTTGCTCGGTCAGCGCAAACAGCACATTGACGCCGATTGAGAAATTCATCGCTTTAACAATGGTGATATCTTTTGCCGCAGCTTCTATCAACGCTAGGCCATCGGCATCATGACCGGTGGTGCCTAAAATAAGCGCGGTGTTGTGCGTCTTAGCCAACTCAAGATGATGGGGCGTTGCCACGGGGAGCGTAAAATCAATGATCACATCGGCGGCGGCAAACAAGGCCGCCGCATCTTCAGAGATTTCTAAGCCACAAGCCGAAAGACCTGCATGAGCTGCAACATCGCTGCCCAATGCGGGATTGCCCGGCCCTTCTGTGCCGCCCGTCAATTCGCAGCCATCTGTATTGGTCACTTCCTGGACCAGCATCTG
The DNA here is from genome assembly GCA_018649725.1 of Rhodospirillaceae bacterium. Classification (GTDB taxonomy): domain Bacteria; phylum Pseudomonadota; class Alphaproteobacteria; order Rhodospirillales; family UBA2165; genus TMED23. Next base: position 211,844 of record JABIHH010000063.1, read on the forward strand.
GCCCATGCGTCCGGCGCAGCCGACAATTCCGATTTTCATCTAGGCCCCCTATTTCAGCCTGCTTAGTCTTTAAGGTCTTCCCACAAATCTTTGACTTTAGTGAAAAAGCCATCGGATTCCGGATTATTCTGCTCCGCTCCGCCTTCAGATTCAAATTCTTTTAACAATTCTTTTTGCTTTTTCGACAAATTCACCGGTGTTTCAACCGAGGCCTGGACAAACATATCGCCGCGTTCTTTCGAGCGCAGGACCGACATGCCTTTGCTTTTGAGCCTAAACTGGTGACCCGATTGAGTGCCGGTTGGAATGGTTATTCGGGCGCGCCCGCCATCGACGGTTGGCACTTCAATATGCCCGCCAAGCGCCGCTGTGGTCAGCGGGATTGGCACGGCGCAATAAATATTGGCGCTGTCGCGTTGGAAAATATGATGCGGCGAAACGGAAATGAAAATATAGAGATCGCCGGAAGGCGCGCCATTGAGCCCCGCTTCACCTTCGCCTGAAAGCCGGATCCGTGTGCCGTCTTCAACGCCAGCTGGAATGGTAACCGAGAGGGTTTTTTCCTGATGCACCCGACCCGAGCCGCTGCAATTCGAGCACGCGTCTTTGATAAATTTACCGGCGCCCTGACAAGTTGGGCAGGCCCGCTCTATTGTGAAAAAGCCTTGCTGAGCGCGCACTTTACCATGGCCGTTACAGGCTGGACAGGTATCGGGCGCCACGCCGCCATCGGTGCCAATACCGTGGCAGTCGTCACAAGAGACCGAGGTCGGCACGCGGATATTGGTTTTATTGCCTTTAAAGGCTTCGGTGATGGAGATCTCCATATTATAGCGAAGATCAGAGCCGCGGCTCGATCCTTGGCGACCCCCTCGGCCACCGCCGCCCATAAAGTCACCGAACATGTCTTCGAAAATATCGGCAAAACCCGCACCGCCAAAGCCGCCCTGGCCGCCCTGGCCGCCAAAGCCACCGGGACCGCCTTGCTCGAACGCAGCATGGCCAAAGCGATCATAAGCCGCGCGCTTTTCCTCATCGGACAGCACGTCATTAGCCTCATTGACTTCTTTGAAACTTTTCTCGGCTTCAGGATTGTCTGCATTGCGATCGGGATGATATTTCATCGCCATTTTTCGATAGGCTTTTTTTATGTCATCCTGAGACGCATTTCGATCAACGCCGAGCGTGGTATAATAATCTTCTTTCGCCATTAGGCGGACCCCACCTTGAATATGTCATGAGCGTTTCCACAAGCTTTATGGAGAACGCCCATCACATTTATCCTAAAGACTAGCTGTCTTTCTTTTCACTGTCTTTGTTTTCGCTGTCTTTGTTTTCAGGATCGACCTCTTCAAATTCAGCGTCGACAATGGTTTCATCGGCAGCTTCCGCACCGGCGTCTCCGCCTGCATCCGCGCCCATGCCCGCAGCCATATTGTTTGGATCAAAGCCTTCCATACCTTCCGGCATTTCTCCGCCTTCTTCCTGGCTGGCTTTATACATTGCCTCACCAAGTTTCATAGCTGCTTCCATCAAAGCATCAGACTTTTCTTTAATCTCTTCACCTTTGGCTTCTTCATTGGCCAGCACGTCTTTAACAACGGTGACGGCTGCTTCGATCTCTGCTTTTTCTTCTTCAGAAATCTTATCGCCATATTCGCTCAGATTTTTTTCTGTCGAATGAACCAAAGAATCTGCCTGGTTGCGGGCTTCGACCATTTCCTTGCGTTCTTTATCTTCATCGGCATGCGCTTCAGCGTCCTGAACCATGCCGTCAATATCTGCATCGGAAAGACCGCCTGAGGCTTGGATGCGAATTTGTTGCTCCTTGCCGGTTGCTTTGTCTTTTGCCGAAACATTAACGATACCATTGGCATCAATATCAAATGTCACTTCGATTTGCGGCATACCGCGTGGGCTCGGCGGAATACCAACGAGATCAAACTGGCCAAGCAATTTGTTATCGGCGGCCATTTCACGCTCACCTTGGAACACCCGAATGGTCACCGCGCCCTGGTTATCCTCAGCAGTTGAGAAGACCTGACTTTTGCGGGTCGGGATTGTGGTGTTGCGATCGATCAGGCGGGTAAACACGCCGCCCAGAGTTTCGATACCAAGAGACAATGGCGTCACATCCAAGAGCAACACATCTTTAACATCGCCTTGCAGTACGCCGCCTTGAATGGCGGCACCAAGGGCAACCACTTCATCTGGGTTCACGCCCTGATGAGGCTCTTTACCAAAGAACTCCTGAACGATTTCCTGAACCTTCGGCATCCGGGTCATACCACCGACCAAGATCACTTCGTCGATCTCACCGGCAGAAATACCGGCATCTTTCAAAGCCGCCTTACAAGGTGCAATCGTGCGCTCGATCAATTTCTCGACCAAGGCTTCCAATTTTGCCCGCGTCAATTTGATGTTAAGGTGTTTCGGGCCGGATTGATCAGCTGTCACAAACGGCAAATTCACTTCCGTTTGCATCGTGCTTGAAAGCTCAACTTTGGCTTTCTCAGCGCCCTCTTTCAGACGTTGCAGTGCCAGGCGATCTTCGCGCAGATCAACGCCCTGCTCTTTTTTAAACTCGTCAGCAAGATAATCGATGATGCATTGGTCAAAGTCCTCACCGCCCAGGAACGTATCACCATTGGTCGATTTCACTTCGAACACGCCATCGCCAATTTCAAGGACGGAGACGTCAAAGGTACCGCCGCCTAAGTCATAAACAACGATAGTGCCGTTTTGATTTTTATCGAGGCCATAAGCCAGCGCCGCAGCGGTCGGCTCGTTGATAATACGGAGCACTTCAAGGCCGGCAATCTTACCGGCGTCTTTGGTGGCCTGGCGTTGGGAGTCATTAAAATAAGCCGGAACTGTGATGACGGCTTGGGTGACATCTTCACCGAGATAAGTTTCGGCGGTCTCTTTCATTTTTTGCAGAATGAAGGCAGAGATCTGGCTCGGGCTATATTTTTCATCTTTAGCTTCAACCCAGGCATCGCCATTATCACCCGAGACAATATGATATGGCACCAGGCCTTTATCTTTCTCGGTCAGCGGATCGTCGAAGCGGCGACCGATCAAACGCTTAATAGCAAAAAGGGTATCTACAGGATTGGTAACAGCTTGGCGCTTGGCCGGTTGTCCAACCAGTCGCTCACCGCCATCGGCAAAGGCGACCATGGAAGGTGTCGTACGTGTACCTTCCGAGTTTTCGATTACTTTCGCATCAGAGCCTTCCATTAAGGCAATGCAAGAGTTTGTCGTACCTAAATCAATTCCAATTACTTTACTCATTTTTTCTGTCCTCTCAATTTAGCAACAGAACCCAGCGGCCCGAAATCGTTTTGGCACCGCCCGGGTCAGGGTGGTTAGGGGGAGTTAAAATTCGCTGAAAAAATCAATCAGCCTCTTTGAGCGTTATATAAGCCGCCTCTTATTCACCTGCAACCACTCAAATCGATTATTTTCCTAAAAAAGTGGGGAAAAAGCGGGTAATTCGACAACAATTTACAGTTAAAGCTCCGTATCCAACTTTGAGTCACCGCCATCGGCTTCCTGATCGGCGGCATCGGATTGTTTTTCATAGGCCGAAGAGCTGTCATTCGCGGCTTTTTCTTGCGGCGCTTCGGCGGCAGCTTCTTCAGCTGATTCTTCATTGGCTTCCATTTTAGGGCCACCTTTGGCAACACCGACCATGGCCGGGCGCAGCAGACGATCATGCAGCACATAACCCTTTTGCATTTCCTGCATAACCATGCCGGCAGGCTGTTCAGGGTCTTCGATTTCAAACATCGCTTGGTGGAAATTGTGATCAAATTTTTGGCCAATGGACTCGATGATTTTAATGTTAAATTGCTCGAAGGAATTCATCAGCTCTTTATCGGTCATTTCAATACCGACATAGAGATTGTTGAGTTCTTCACTTTCCTGGCGCGCTTCTTCGCTGACGCTTCCCAAAGCACGCGTCAAATTGTCTGCGACGGAAACGATCTGGCGGGCGAAATTGGTGATCGCGTATTTCGACATATCGGCTTTGTCGCGCTCGGTACGGCGGCGGAGGTTCTCGCCCTCGGCCAAAGTGCGCAACAGCTGATCTTTTAAGGCCGCCACTTCCGATTCCAATTCTTCATAGGTCGGCGGACTATCTTCATCACCAGGACCTGCGTCACCGGCGTCACCGGCCTCGTCAGAGCTCTCGGCATCCGCTTCTGAAGCATCTTCAGCAGCGGATGCTTTTTCTAGCTCCGCCTGGATCTCTTCTGGAAGTTCTTCTTCAGTAATTTCATCTTCCGGAAGCTCTTCAGGAAAATCTTCATCAGCAATCATATTCATCGTCATCTTGGTCTTAAATCCTCAATTATATTTATTTAAGTCTGGTATAAAATCTAGCGAATAGACTCAGCCCATAATTTTGCCAATTAGCTTCGCCGTATAATCCACCATCGGAATAATACGGGCATAATTCATACGGGTCGGGCCGATAATACCGATTGCTCCAACAAGCTGGCTGGAGCTGGAATGATAGGGCGCGACAATAAACGAACAACCCGAGAGATTAAACAACTCATTATCAGCACCGATAAAAATCTGGACGCCCTCTGCCGTGTCGGCGAGTTCTAGGAGTTTCAGCATGGTCTCGTCGGTTTCCAAAGCTGAGAACAGGCTGCGAATATGTTCGAGATCAGCCATCGCGTTAACGTCCTCGAGTAAATTTGCCTGACCCCGAACGATCAACGTGCCCGGCACTGTGCCGGCATTTCCTTCGCCCGCCCAGGTGGCAAGCCCCGCCTCAACGACTTTGGCCGATAAATTATTCAGCTCGACCCGACTTTGCTCGATCTCAGAATGGATCAACATACGCGCTTCGGCGAGCGTGCGTCCGACCAATTTGGCCGTAAGATAATTTGTTGCCTCAACAAAGGCCGAGGCCGGAATATCACGCGGCACTTCCAAAATGCGGTTTTCAACAACCCCTTCGGCGGTGACCATCACCACCAAGGCGCGGCCCGGTGATAGATTAATAAACTCGATATGCTTCAGCGCTGCTTCGGTGGTCGGTGCCAAAACCAGACCGGCGCAATTAGAAAGGCCGGATAATGTTGAGCCCGCCTCTTCCAATAAACTTTCGATACTTTTGCCGGAACCAGCCAAGCGGCTTTCCAAATCATCACGCTCATCAGAAGAGAGATTGCCGACTTCCAGCAATCCATCGACGAACATCCGAAGACCAATATCTGTCGGCAGCCGACCGGCCGATGTATGCGGCGCAAATAACAGGCCGGAATCTTCAAGGTCCGCCATGACGTTACGGATCGTCGCCGGTGATAAATTAGTCGAGAGTTGCTGGCTCAGCGAGCGCGAGCCGATCGGCTCGCCAGTCTCGACATAAGACTCGACAATCTTCATAAATATTTCGCGGCTGCGATCGTTCAACTCGGATATTACGGGTCGCTTGCTATCCATCATTCCATAAGCTTATCGGTTAAGGTGCGCGGAATGTAGGTAGGCGCGTCGCTTACGTCAACGATTCCCCCCAAATAAATTAAAGATAACTCACAATATGCCAAATTATTATTGTTCTAGACGATCTCAATCGGCTTCGGTAGGTTGCCGCAATCGAATAAATCCAACCTAGGAAAAAATTTATGCGCCCTTCCGGTAGAACGCCTGATCAAATGCGGGATGTCATCATCGAGCCCAATTTCAATAAACACGCTGAAGGCTCCTGCCTGATAAAATTCGGCGATACCCATGTTATTTGTACCGCCTCCGTAGAAGACCGTGTGCCGCCCTGGCTCCGCGACAAAGGCCATGGCTGGGTCACGGCTGAATACGGCATGCTGCCAAGATCTACGGGATCCCGCACCAACCGGGAGGCAGCCCGCGGCGGCCAAGGCGGGCGCACCCACGAAATCCAGCGCCTGATCGGACGCTCGCTTCGCGCCATTACTGATCTGGAAGCGCTCGGCGAAATGCAGGTGCGCGTCGATTGCGACGTCATTCAAGCCGATGGCGGCACCCGGACAGCCTCGATTACCGGCGGCTATGTCGCGCTGCACTTGGCGTGTCAAAACATGATCGATCTCGGCCTGATGAATAAAATCCCACTGATTGGCCAAATGGCGGCTGTTTCCTGCGGTATTTACGAGGGCACAGCCGTGCTGGATCTCGATTATCCCGAAGACAGTGCGGCCGCCGCCGATAGCAATTTTGTTCTCACCGATAAAGCTGACATCATTGAGGTTCAAAGCACGGCAGAAGACAAACCTTATTCCGAGGCTCATTTCATTGAAATGCTGACTTTGGCAAAAAAAGGCGTCGCGGAATTGATCGAAACACAGAAAACGGCGCTGGGAATTTAGGGGGGATTTACGATACCCCCCACCCTAACCCTCCCCCTCAAGGAGGGAGGGGACTATTGTTGAAGCGAATTAGATCCAATCCCCCTCCCCCTTGGGGGGGGAGGGAGGGGTGGGGGTGCCCCTAAAACGCACCCGGTTACAGGAACAATAGATGCCACGAAAATTCACCGAGAAAAAACTGGTCATTGCCAGTCATAACCCCGGAAAGGTTTTTGAAATCAATGACTTACTCCAAGATTTTGGCGTCGAGGTGGTCTCTGCCGGCGATCTTGGACTACCAGAGCCGATTGAAGATGGCCTGACATTTGTCGCAAATGCGGAAATAAAAGCCCGGGCGGCGACGGAAGGGTCGGGCCTACCCGCTTTGGCTGATGATTCTGGACTTGTTGTCCCCCTATTGGACGGTGATCCTGGCATCTATTCGGCGAGATGGGCGGAACCAGGCAAAGATTTCGATCTAGCAATGAAAAAAATTCGTGATGCCATTGTTGCCAAAGGTAAAAACCCAGAGGGCCAGAACGCTTATTTTGCCTGCGCTTTGAGCCTTTGTTGGCCAAATGGAGAGATTGAAACTCTCGAAGGCACGGTGCACGGCACCCTCACCTTTCCGCCCAAAGGCAAAAAAGGTTTCGGATACGATCCAATATTTGTTCCGATTAATTATCAATTAACCTTTGGCGAGATGGACCAGACGGAAAAACACCGAATAAGCCATCGTGCCGATGCTTTTCAAAAACTTGTAAATGCTTGTTTTAAATAGGTAAATATGAACATCGCACCCGCATTCGGCATCTACATTCATTGGCCCTTCTGCGCCAAGAAATGCCCTTATTGCGATTTCAACAGCCATGTCCAAGACAACATTGACCAAGATATTTGGCTTAATGCCTATCTCAATGAGCTGAGACATTACGCTAACGAAACATCGGAACGTCTTGTAACCAGTGTTTTTTTTGGCGGCGGCACACCAAGCTTGATGGCGCCACGCGTTATCGAAGCGATATTGGCAGAAATCCAGCGGCTTTGGCCGTGTTCCGATACCATCGAAATTACGGCGGAAGCCAACCCCTCCTCGTCTGAGATCCAACAATTTCAAGATTTTCGCCAGGCTGGCATTAATCGGCTATCAATTGGCGTCCAAAGCTTCAATGATCCGGCGTTGCGCTTTCTGGGCCGCCGCCATGATGCCGGTGAGGCAAAAAAGGCGATTGAGGCCGCAACCACAGTTTTCGAGCGCTTTTCCTTTGATCTGATTTACGCCCTGCCGGGCCAAACCCCGGATATTTGGCAAAAAGAGCTGAAAGAGGCTCTGAGCCTAGCGGGCGGTCACTTATCGCTTTATCAGCTCACCATTGAGCCCGGCACCGAATTTCATAAAGCGCGCGTCGAAGCCGCTGATGAAGAAATCGGTAGTACGCTCTTCGAAATAACGCAAGAATTGATGACCGAAGCCGGTCTACCGGCGTATGAGATCTCCAATCATGCCAAACCCAGCCAAGAGAGCCGCCATAATCTGGTTTATTGGCGGGGACAGGACTATCTCGGCATTGGACCCGGCGCGCATGGGCGTTTAACGGGTAATTACCAAACCGAAATGATGCATAATTACCGGGAACCCAACAAATGGCTAGAACGCGTCGCCTCACATGGCTTTGGCCAACAAAAACGCACTGTGCTTAGCGCAGAAGAGCGCCGCGATGAGATTATTTTGATGAGTTTACGGCTGCAAGAAGGTCTGAGTAGCGCACATTTTAAGGCTCTAACCGGCCTCAATCTTGCCGATCAGCTTGATCCCGATCGGCTAAATGCCCTGGAAAATGAGGGATTTCTCTCATTTAATGACAATATTTTAAAAGCCACGCCAGAGGGTCGCCAACGCCTGAACGCCGTTCTAGCGCATCTTTTGGCTTAGAACTCTGGATTCTGACTAGCGTCAGAATGACGGAATGGTTGCCCTAAAATTCAAGGTCATCCTGAACTTGTTCAGGAACCAGAAGAATTACAGGCTGTTCCTGGGGGAATCTAGTTAGCTCCGCCTTCGAAACTTCTCGGGGCGCGGCTGACGGTTTTGGTATCGCGTTCGCGTACTTGTAAGACCGAGAGGCCCCGCTCAGCAACGCCTTCGGGCAAAAACCGGAAGATCCCATCGCGGCCCATAAAGCCTTGCGGAGCGGTGATCTCAGAGATATCGAACACAGTTTTTGTCGCCTTTTCGCCGCCCTCTTCGCCCCCCGCCTCATTTTTGCTTTCACTTTGGGCAAAAACCGCGGCAAGCGCTGTCGCATCATAGGCCAACGTCGCCAAACGCGGCGGATACTTGCCATATATGGCTTTGTACTGGCGCATGAATTCAAGCCGTTCGCGGGCCGCCGGGGCGGCGAACCAGCCGCCAACCAAAGCAGGTTCTGCGCCAATTCCAGGCGCATCCCATTGGCCGGTTCCGAGCATGCGAATTTTTTTAGGATCAATATCGTAATACGGCAGCAGCGCGGCTATAGATTGCAGCCTTTTGCCGCCATCGGCGATCAATAGAGCCTCAAACGATACGTCCCCTAAGGTTTGCAGGTTTTCCAGCCGCTTGAGCGCTTGTTTTGCGACCTCATCATCACGTTCACTGAGCAAACGCCGCTCTTGCAGCAACGCTTGCCTGCGGGCGTCATAGTTTGCCAAATTTTTGATGATCGGGGCAAAATCCTCAACATACGGGTCATAAAACGCTTGCTCGCTAACTTCTGCACCCAAACCCTCAGCGGTTTGCTTCAGCGCATCAGCGATGGTTACGCCATAATCATTGTCTGGCGCCAAGACCGCAAAACGTCGAACGCCCCGCTGGATCGCAAAGGTGACAACGCGCTGAACCTGTTCACTTGGTAGAAATCCCATGGTAAAGATGCCGTCGCCGGCAATCGTGCGATCATTGGAAAAAGCGATGACTTTAATCCCGGCGGCGCGTGCTGCCGGCGTTACCGCCTCAACCGAGCCGGCAAAAAGCGGCCCCAAAATCAGTGATGCCCCATCGCCAATCGCCAAGGCCGCCGCATCGGCGGCGCCGTTCGCTGTGCCTTGGGTATCTTGCGGCAAAAGCTCGAATTGTTTATCGGCAAAATGAAACAGCGCTAATTGGGCAGCATTTAGCATCGCCTGGCCTAATTTTGCATGTTGGCCCGATAGCGGCAGCAAAATCGCTACCCTCGGCACATCCGGATTAAGCGGCGGGGCAGGGGGGGCCGTAAAGCGTTTTTCGTCGAGCGGCTTTCTATCTATTTCGGGGGATTCGTTTTCCAGCGGCGGCGGCGCAGCCGGGTTGGTCACCGGCGGTGCTATTGTACCCTGTTGAGACGTTGATAATTGCGCGACCTGAGAAGACGCCGGAGAAGAGGCTTGTAACTCGCCCTGGCTATTGTTCAACTGCTGTTCAACACAGGCGCCCAAACTCGGCACCAACAACAACAAGGCAATCAAAGATTGCCGAGACGACATCGCCGCAGATATTTTAGGTGAATAAATTTTACGGAAATACATTTTTTAAAACTAACGAAGCCGCCTTAAGAAGTAAACTATGGAAAATATTCGAGGTGTCAGCTAAATGAATTCCACCTTAAGACCCGGCCTTTATCTAGTAGCAACGCCGATCGGAAATCTGCAGGATTTAAGCCTGCGCGCGCATGAAATTTTAAGCAATGCGGAAGTCATTGCCTGCGAAGATACGCGGGTCACCGGAAAATTGCTCTCTAGGCACACAATAGACAGACCTATGAAAGCGTATCATGAACATAATGCCGCGCAGGCCAGGCCGGGTTTGTTAAAGATTTTGGAAGAGGGCGGTGCGGTTGCCCTGGTCTCAGATGCGGGCACTCCGGCGATCTCGGATCCGGGCTTTCGCCTGGTTAATGACTGCATAGAGCGGGGGTTTGATGTAACCGCAGCCCCCGGTGCAAACGCCGCTATTACCGGCCTGATTTTGTCCGGCCTACCGACCGACCGGTTTATGTTTGCAGGCTTTCTGCCCAATAAAACAACCGGCCGCAAGAAAGAGCTGGCAGAGCTGGCAAGCATTCCAGCAACCTTGATATTTTACGAATCCGCCAAACGTCTGGCCGCCGCCCTCGAAGATATGGCCGAGCAACTCGGCGACCGGCCGGCCTGCGTTGCCCGCGAGCTCACCAAACTCCACGAAGAAATGCGCCGCGGCTCTCTAGTTGAGCTTGCCGGGCACTACCAACAAGCAGGCGCGCCAAAAGGCGAGATCGTCATCGTTGTCGGCCCCCCTCTCAAAGCGGCGCCCTTGAGCGAAGATGAAATTGAGGCGCTGATTTTAGCCCGGCTTGAAAACAAATCCGTCCGCGATGCCGCGCAAGAGATTGCCCTGGAAACCGGTCTGCCCAAGCGCCAGATTTATGCGCGGGCCTTGGATATTTCTAAAGGCCAGAAGAAAGGCCAAGCTTCATGAAACGGGCAAACTTTGGCGCGATTGCCGAACACATCGCGGCAGGGCTCTTACGCCTGAAAGGCTATCGCATAATGGCGCGCCAATTGCGTCCGCTGAGAGGAAGCGGGGCCGGTGAGATCGACATCATCGCCCGGCGGGGGCACACATTAGCTTTTGTTGAGGTCAAGGCGCGGGCCGATTACGCCCAAGCCCTTGAAGCATTAAGCCCTCATCAGCAAGGTCGGTTACAGCGGGCCGCGCTCGCTTATATTGCTCAACACCCAGGCTTTTCGACATTTAATTTACGCTTTGATCTCATTGCCATTGCGCCCTGGCAGTGGCCGCGCCATATTCAAAATGCCTGGTGAAATAAATGGTAAACCAGTTGGTGATATCTGAGTTGTGAATTAGTTTCCCGTTAGTAAAATAACGCTATACTTATTTTTTTGAACGATAAGGACTTTCCGTTATGAACCGCTTATTTACTGCTCCCGTTTTGCTTATCACCTCGCTCTTGGCAATGTCTTCGATATTGTCAGGTTGCACGGCGGTGGTTGGCGCTGGCGCAACAGTCGGCGTTGCCGCCGTTCAGGAGCGGGGTCTCAAGGGCCGAGCCAGTGATCTTAAAATCGAAGCTTTGGTCTTGGAAAAATTCGTCAAAGCCGGGTTTAAAGTAGCTGCCACAATTGGCGCTGAAGTTTATGAAGGCCGCGTGCTGCTAACGGGTGCCAGCAAGGATACTAAAATCACCGATCAGGCGGTGAAGCTTACCTGGCAGGTCGACGGCGTCAAAGAAGTCCTCAATGAAATTCAGATCGGTGCAGAATCTGGGATTTCAGATATTGCCCAAGATTCCTGGATCACCGCGCAGCTAAAATCCAAAATGACCTTTGATCAGGAAATCCTCTCGATCAATTATGTCGTTGAAACGGTCAACCGGACGGTCTATTTGATCGGCATCGGCCAAAATAAGGCAGAGCTTGATCGCGTTAAACAACACGCCGCGCAAGTGAAGTTTGTCCGCAATGTCATCAGCCATGTGCGGGTTAAGAAATAGCGTTTAAAATAATAGACTGAATTCACGAGAGAAAATCTATGAGCCTTACCGTCGCCATTCAAATGGATCCGATCGATGCGATTGACATCTCCGCCGATAGCACCTTCGTCATGGCGCTCGAAGCCCAAGACCGAGGTCATGCGCTTTATCATTATTTGCCGCAGGATTTAGCACTGACAAATGGCAAGGTAGTGGCCGGTGCCAAACCGCTTGAAGTGAGACGCGAGGAGGGCAATCACTTTACTTTGGGAAGCCAGGAATGGCTCGATCTCAGCTCGGTCGATGTCGTCTTGATGCGCCAGGACCCGCCTTTCGATATGGCCTATATCACCGCGACCCATCTGCTCGAACATGTTCACCCGGAAACCCTGGTCGTCAACGACCCGGCCCAGGTTCGCAATGCGCCGGAGAAATTATTTGTGACTCATTTCCCGGACCTCATGCCACCGACTTTAATCACGACCAACCAAGAACAAATTCTGGCATTTCGGGAAGAACATCAGGACATCATCGTCAAACCATTGTTCGGTAATGGCGGGGCAGGGGTATTTCATATCACTCCCGGCGATGAAAATTTAAACTCACTGCTCGAAATGTTCACCGAACTTTACCGCGAACCCATCATTGTGCAGCGCTACGAGCCTGCTGTCAGAGCCGGCGACAAACGCATTATTTTAATCGACGGCAAAGCTGCCGGGGCGCTGAACCGGGTTCCGGCCGAAGGCGAGTCGCGCTCCAACCTCCATGTCGGCGGCACCGCCAAGCAAAGCATGCTGACCAAACGCGAAGAAGAAATCTGTGAAGCCATCGGCCCAACACTGAAAGAACGCGGACTTATTTTTGTCGGCATCGATGTCATCGGCGACTACATGACCGAGATCAACGTCACGTCGCCAACCTGCCTGCAGGAGATTAATCACTTTGACGGCGTTAAGCTCGAAACCGATATCTGGGACGCAATTGAATCCAAACTAGGCGGATAGAGGGTTAAAAAAATTTTCCCCTCAGACCGGACCACTGATTTTCCAGCCCCCGGCGACGGATGCGTCTTCAACCGCGTCAAATCCTAATATTTCGACAGCATAGCGCAGCATCAGCCCTTTGCGCGCGCCTTTGAAATGCAGAACGCCTGGCTCGGCGGCGACCATAAAGATCGGTTTATTTTCAGCGTCCAAAGGCAAACTATAATTCCACTGCTCTGTCGGCCACAGCCGATAATTAAGATCGTCTTTTGTCTGATCTATAACTGCCGGACTGGCCTCGGAATAATCCGGGTCATCCAACAGCGCTGCAATTGCCATCTGATCGCCGTACCATTCCTGAAACTCTGGACCATAGCTTTTGACCCGTTCAACCGCGCGATCAAAATATCGGCTGATCACGGCCGGGCGGGAGGGATCGACAAAAATGACGCCTGAGTTAAAGGGATGGAGTGCGGGGTCGTCAGTATAGGTAAGGCCAATATCAAATTCGCCATCAAATAGATCGAAGGGATCTTTTTGCACCAGCAGATCAACATCAATGAGTACGGTGGCTTCCTGAAATAAATCTGATGCAAAATAGGCCTGCCAGCATTCCACCTCTTCCACCATCAGGCGCTCAAAACATTCTTTTTGAGAGCGCGTCGTGTTATGCCTAAAAACCTGATCACAATCTAATCCGTCTGGGACATCCGAAGAGGTATTGGTCAATAAATGAATTTCTGCGGCGGGGCAGGTTCGCCGGATGGTTGCTGCCATGATCTGAAAAAACGCCCAATAGGTTTGGGCCGTCCCTTCATTAGGCGGCGTTAAATGAAAACAGGCAAAGGCGGGAGCGGAAGCAGGCATAGGTATTTATAAACCAAATTTGATCGCGAAGAAGAATTTATTGTAGCGCCCCGCCCGCCTCAGGGCCATTGAATTTACTTCAATGCTGATGCAATCTGAGCCCAGGTTAAGCTGTATCAATCACACCACCGGATCAAAAACCAAATGGCTCTGCTCAAACATCAATTGGAAATACTTGCCGAGATAACCAAGAGCCGCGATGAGCCGCTCAAAATGCTCTCCTTTGGTTATCCAGACTTGTTGGTCGAGAGCAGTGTTATTGAAAAGCTGTTTGGCCCGGCAGTGACGGGCCACTTTCAGACCCGGGAAGATTCTACTGAGATTTTAAATTGGCATGGCTTTTCCGATCGCCTTTCTGAGGTTATTGACAGCGATCACTTTTTCTCGGCTATCAACGTTGAAGTGGTCTATGTCGATATTGTAAAATCCCGAAATGTCGAGCGCCTCGTCGATCTAAATGAGCCTTTGCCAGACGACTTAATCGGGCAATTCGATTTCGTCCTGGATCCCGGTACGATTGAACATTGCTGCAATATCGGTCAGGCCCTGAAAAATATCGCGGCCGCCCTCAAACCGGATGGCCGGGTGTGCCATTCGAGCCCGCTATCGATGTTCAATCATGGTTTTTACAATATTAACCCAACCCTATTTGTTGATTTTTATGGTCAAAACAATTTTGAAATAGAATTTTTAGCCGCCACCACCGGTGATCGTTTTCAGCCAAACTTAATTTCAGTCCCAGAAACCGAGCGCTTCACCATTGACCCTGAAGCCTCAACACTTTTTGTCGCCAGACGAAATGAAATCTCGCCACTCATTTGGCCAATCCAGTCAAAATATCTGCAAAACCCAACTTTAAAATCTGAATAATTTATTCAGGCTTTCAGAAAAACCACCTCTGGCCCCGCCATAACACTGGCATGGTTGCACGTGTAAACACAGTTGCGTTTCAGGGCGTCGATGTTCTCTCAATCGATGTTCAGGTTCAAATGGCGTCTGGTATCCCGGCTTTTTCGGTCGTGGGTTTGCCGGATAAAGCTGTTGCCGAAAGCCGGGAGCGGGTGCGCTCGGCGTTGAGCGCGCTGGGTCTGGCGCTGCCACCACGGCGTATTACCGTCAATTTATCACCCGCCGATCTTGCCAAGGAAGGCAGTCATTTTGATCTGCCGATTGCGCTTGGCCTATTGGCGACAATGGATGTGATCTCAAGAGAAAATATCGAAGGCTTCGTCGCTTTGGGCGAGCTTGCTTTGGACGGCGCGATCAGCCCGGTCGCGGGCGTGCTGCCGGCGGCCATTCACGCCAACGCCTTGGGGCTCGGCCTAATTTGTCCGGCCAGCCAGGGCGGCGAGGCGGCTTGGGCCGGTGAGGTTCAAGTGCTGGCGCCCGAAACCTTGCTGGGGTTGATCAATCATTTCAAAGGCAGGTCTATACTCGCGGCCCCGGAGCCAAAATTGATGGAAGACCTCATAAGTTATCCGGATATGGCGGACATTAAAGGCCAGGAAAGTGCCAAACGCGCCCTCGAAGTGGCAGCAGCAGGCGGCCATAATATGTTGATGGTGGGACCGCCCGGCTCTGGCAAATCTATGTTGGCGAGCCGCTTACCAGGAATTTTACCGCCGCTCGATCCAACAGAAGCATTGGCCGTTAGTATGATCCACTCGGTCGCCGGTGAGCTTAAAAATGGCGGGCTTTTGAAAACCCGGCCTTACCGGGATCCGCATCACTCCGCTTCGATGCCAAGCCTGGTCGGCGGCGGTCTCAAGGTAAAACCCGGCGAAATTTCTCTCGCCCATCACGGCGTCCTCTTCCTGGACGAGTTGCCGGAGTTCCAGCGCGCCGCCCTGGAGGCGCTCCGCCAACCCTTGGAGACCGGGCAAACCTCCATTGCCCGCGCCAACGCACATGTCACCTATCCGGCGCGTTTTCAACTCATTGCCGCGATGAACCCGTGTCGCTGCGGCTATCTTGGCGATCCCTATCAGACCTGTAATCGAGCGCCCAAATGCGGCGCAGATTATCAGGGTAAAATTTCGGGCCCGATGTTTGACCGCATTGATCTTCACGTCGATGTGCCCGCCGTCAGCCCAGCTGATTTAAGCCAGCCGGCGGCGTCCGAAAATTCTGCCGAGATCGCCAAGCGCGTTGCGGCGGCCCGGATTATTCAGCGTGTGCGCTTTCAAAATTTAGGTGAGGACAAACTTCGCACCAATGCCGAGGCGGATGGAAACTTACTGGAGGAGATTGCTGCCCCCTCGAAGGAAGGCCGGTCCTTGCTTAGCGAGGCAACAGAAAAAATGCGCCTGACCGCCCGAGGCTATCACCGCATTCTTAAGGTCGCCCGCACCCTTGCCGATCTGGATGCCCGAGAAAAAATCACCCGGGTCCACGTCGCCGAAGCGCTCGCCTATCGGCGCATTGTGCCGGGACGGCAATTGGAGATAATTAATTAAGGAGTGAAGTTTTAAGTATCTGTGCCTGAGCTGCGCACGACTTCGGTAAGTTGAATGGCAAGTTTGTCTTCGACAACGACGACTTCACCGCGGGCGACCAATTCGCGCTCGGCTCGAATATCGACCGGCTCACCAATCAGGCGGTCGAGCTCGACGACGGCACCCCGGCCTAATTGCAGGATCTGACTAACCTTGAGCTCAGCTGTACCCAGCACTGCAACAATATCGATATCAACACCATGCACCGCCGCATCTTCAAGCGCACCCATGGCCTCGCCAATGGTCTGCGGCTCACTAGTGACAGGTGCCGGTTCTGCAGCCTGGTCTAGGGCCTGTTCTGGGGCCTGCTCTGGAGCGTCGTCTTCTACCGCTGGTAAATCTTCATCAGCCATTTTACGTCTTCAGTCACCACATTTTCTCAGGCGTCATTATACCTGAATTTTAATTAGGAGGATATTCTTACAATCGAGTGGTTAGAGAGTGGTTAACAGGCCTAGCCGGTGGTTTTGAGCATCGGGCCCAATTTTTTACCGCCAAAGAGGTGAATATGGAGATGCGGGACCTCCTGCATGCCGTCTTCACCGATATTAGCCAAAATTCGATAACCCGGCGAGGCGAGCTCTAGCTGCCGGGCGGTATTGCCGACAGCGCGCATAAATCCGGCGATTTCTGCGTCACTGGCCGAGGTGGTAAAGTCATCCATCGAAACATAGGCCCCTCTAGGGATCACCAGCACATGGATCGGCGCCTGCGGATTTATATCCTCAAAGGCCAAAGCGTGTTCATCTTCATAGATTTTATCGCACGGAATTTCACCGCGTAAGATTTTTGCAAAAATATTTTCGGTATCATACGCCATCTTAAGATCCCCTCAAATTCTTTTCGTCAATGCCAGAGGTGCCTTCGCGTTTTTCGAGCTCGGCCCAGACGTCTTCCGGCTTGATACCGGCCTCGGCCCACAAAACCAAAAGGTGATAAAGCAGATCAGCGCTTTCTGCGGTAACATTTTTTGGATCGCTCAACGCCGCGGTAATGGTCTCAACCGCTTCTTCACCAACTTTACGGGAAATCTCTGCCATGCCGGCGTCAAACAGCTTGGCCGTATAGGAGGAAGACGCGTCTGCCCCTTTGCGGCTTTCAATAACTGCAAAAAGACGCTCTAAAACTTCACTATTTTCATTTGTCATCAGTGATCCATTCGTACAGCGACCCCAGCGGCAGCCATAAATTCTTTGGTTTCCTGAATACTATAGGTCCCGAAGTGAAAAATCGAGGCCGCAAGCACAGCGCTTGCATGACCTTCCGTGACACCTTCAACCATATGGTCGAGCGTGCCAACACCGCCAGAGGCAATCACCGGGATCGGCACCGCATCCGCAATTGCGCGGGTCAGTTCGATATCAAAACCGGATTTCGTGCCATCTTTATCCATCGAGGTTAGGAGAATTTCACCGGCGCCGTAGTCGGCCATGCGCTCAGCCCAAGAGATCGCTTCAATCCCGGTTTCCTTGCGGCCGCCATGGGTGAAGATTTCAAAGCGGTCCTGATTTCTTTTCGCATCAACCGCCACCACAATACATTGACTGCCAAACTTAAGCGCGGCTTCTTTAACAAACTCAGGATTGTGAATGGCCGCCGTATTGATCGCGACCTTATCAGCCCCGGCGAGTAAGAGTTTCCGAATATCTTCAACGGCTCTGACGCCGCCGCCGACCGTCACCGGCATAAAACATTGTTCGGCCGTCCGAGCTACCACATCAAAAATGGTTTCGCGGTCATCACTGCTGGCGGTGATGTCCAAAAAGGTCAGCTCATCCGCGCCCGCCGCATCATAGATTTTGGCCTGCTCAACCGGATCCCCGGCATCGACCAGATCGACAAAATTGACGCCTTTGACAACGCGGCCGTTATCAACATCGAGACAAGGGATGATGCGGGTTTTAAGCATTGTTTCCCCCCAAATTTCCTTGCAGTAAAGCGACAGCCGAGGCGGGATCAATCGCGCCGTCATAAACCGCCCGACCCGAGATCGCACCCTCAAGCAAATCACCGCCCGCTTGTTGCAACGCTTCAAGATCTTCCATCGAGGAGACACCGCCGGAGGCAATAACCGGTATCGAGATCGCTTTTGCCAGAGCGATCGTTGCCGCCGTATTGGGTCCGGTCATTAAGCCGTCCCGATCAATATCGGTATAGATCAGCGCCGAGACCCCAGCGTCTTCAAATTTTTGCGCAAGATCGAGGGCGGTCAGCTCAGAAACTTCTGCCCAGCCTTCAACGGCCACAAAGCCGCCCTTGGCATCGATACCAACGGCCACTTGGCCAGGAAACTCTTTGCAGGCTTGGCGAACGAGATCGGGGTCTTTCAGCGCGACAGTGCCTAAGATCACGCGGCTGACGCCTTTCTCCAGCCACATGGCAATGGTGTCCAAATTACGAATGCCGCCGCCGAGCTCGATCTTCATATCAGTCGCCGCTAAAATGCCATCGACGGCAGCGCCATTTACGGGCTTGCCTTCGAAGGCGCCGTTGAGATCAACACAATGCAGCCAGGTGCAGCCAGCATCCTGAAACAGCTTGGCTTGCGCTGCGGGATCGTCGCCAAAGACGGTTGCCTGATCCATCTCACCTCTGAGCAAGCGGACGCATTGGCCGTCCTTCAAATCAATCGCCGGAAAGAAAATCATGTCAGCTCTCCCGACCACTTTAAAAAATTCTCAATAAACGCCAAACCAAAGTGCTGGCTTTTTTCCGGGTGGAATTGCGTACCGATCATATTATCGCGCCCGATCATAGCCGTGACCGCCCCACCATACTCCACTTCCGCCAACACCTGATCTGAATTAGTGGCAGCAAAATGATAGGAGTGGACAAAATAGGCATGCACACCGGCCTCAAAGCCTGCCAATACAGGGTGGGCGTCTTGTTCAAACTGCAACGCGTTCCAGCCCATATGCGGAATTTTTAAACTTGTGTCGCTGGGCTTAATCTCAACGACATCGCCGGAAATCCAGTTAAAGCCAGACGTCTCACCGTGCTCCAAACCGCGCGTCGCCACTAATTGCATGCCGACACAGATGCCCAAAAACGGTTTTTTATTTTGGGTGACTTGTTCGGCTAGCGCCTCGATCATGCCCGGCACAGCTTCGAGACCTGCCTTACAGTCAGCAAACGCGCCCACACCCGGCAGCACAATATGGCTCGCTGAGCCAAGTTCTGCCGGATCATTGGTGACGACAACATCTTCCATGCTCGCATGCTCAAACGCCTTCGCGACAGAGCGCAAATTACCTGAACCATAATCAATGATAACTGTTTTTGCCATCTACCACGGCCCGCCGGCACGATTGGTCGGGGTAGGGGAGGCAGTGGGGGCCGCCATCAAAAACCGGGCAATCGCAGTTTCTTTATTATTGGCCACCAAAACCGCACTTTCTTCAAAGCCCCGCTTGGTAAGCTTGCGCCGCCTAAGATCATTTGCTGTCCAGCCGATGATCAAAGCCAGGGCAAAGGATGCGGTCGATGTTACGAACTCATTACCGCCGGCGGTCGTTAAAATCCAACCGAGCACGATATTAGCCGCGACAAATCCCACCGCCCAAAACCACAAGCGGTGCCAGAGCGCCCAGAGCGGCGAGACAAAAAAGGCCGGCCAGCTGAAACCCTCTTTAACGGGCACAACTTCAGTCGTCGGATCTTTGGGCTGATGAAGGGTATAAATGCGCATGATCGAAACTAACTATTTATTATCTGACAAAGTGCCTTTGGTCGACGGCACGCTATCGGCAGCCCGCGCATCAATCGTCACCGCTTGGCGCAGGGCACGGGCCAGCGCTTTATACGAAGACTCAATAATATGGTGATTGTTTTCACCATAGAAGTTCTCGACATGCAGAGTTAGGCCCGCAGCTTGCGCAAAGGCCTGAAACCATTCACGAAACAACTCGGTATCGAAATCACCAACTTTCGGACGCGAAAAGCCAACTTTCCAAACCAGATAAGGCCGGTTCGAGCAATCAACCACAGCCCGGGTCAGCGCTTCATCCAACGGACACAAAGCAGAGCCGTAGCGGGTAATGCCAGCCCGGTCACCCAGTGCTTGCTTAACCGCTTCGCCAATCGCAATGCCGCAATCTTCTGTCGTGTGGTGGCCGTCAATGTGGAGGTCGCCTTTAGCTTGGACATCAAGGTCCATCAGGCTGTGACGAGACAGCTGCTCCAACATGTGATCGAGAAAGCCGATCCCAGTTGAAACATTGTAAACGCCCGTGCCGTCGAGATTGACGGTCACGCTGATTTGCGTTTCCTTTGTATTGCGCTCTACGCTAGCGGTTCTCGCTGACGAGCCCATTTTACGTACTCCACTCAAATACTTAATTAAAGTCGCGCTCTTGTAACAGGAACAAGTGAAATTTACCAGTGGATAAAGGGGAATTCATTGACGGAAGCCGTTTTTAAAACTACATCCCCTCTTAAGGTTTAAAAGATAAATCCACCAGAAGGAAAATTTAATGACGACCATTTTATGCATTCGCAAAGACAATGAGGTCGTGGTGGCCGGCGACGGTCAGGTCAGCATGGGCGATACTGTCGTTAAAGCCAATGCGATGAAAGTGCGCCGCCTGCATAATGGCTCGGTCATTACGGGCTTTGCCGGCGCGACCGCCGATGCCTTTACATTGTTTGAGCGCTTGGAAGCCAAGTTGGAACAACATCCAGGCCAACTTACCCGCGCCTGCGTTGAGCTTGCCAAAGACTGGCGGACGGATCGCTATCTCAGGCGTCTTGAAGCCATGATGGCGGTGGCGGATGAAAAAGTTTCGCTGATCGTTTCTGGCACGGGCGATGTGCTCGAGCCCGAAGACAGCTTGATCGGTATCGGCTCCGGCGGCAATTATGCCCTCTCTGCCGCCCGCGCTTTGCTGGACCGCGACGATATGAGCGCCGAAGACATCGCTCGGCGCGCTCTGGAAATCGCTGCCGGTATTTGCGTCTATACCAATGACAACATCATCGTAGAAAAGCTCGAAATCAAATGACCAATATTCCTTCCTCGGAAAACTCCGAAGCCAAAACGCCTGTGAAGTCAGAGGTAAAAACCCAAACGTCGAGCTTTTCGCCGCGCGAGATTGTCTCGGAGCTTGACCGCTATATCATCGGCCAGAATGATGCCAAGCGCGCCGTCGCCGTGGCCCTTAGAAATCGCTGGCGGCGTCAGCAATTGGATGATGATTTACGCGAAGAGGTTTTGCCAAAAAATATTCTCATGATGGGACCGACCGGTGTCGGTAAAACCGAGATTGCCCGCCGGCTTGCCAAGCTTGCCCAAGCCCCCTTCATGAAAATTGAGGCCACGAAGTTTACCGAAGTCGGTTATGTCGGCCGGGACGTTGAATCGATCGTCCGCGATCTGATGGAAACAGCCATTCATGAAACCCGGGAACGCCTGCGCAAACAAGTCATCGCCAAAGCGGAAATCCTCGCCGAGGAACGCGTGCTGGATGCCTTGGTCGGCGAAAGTGCCAGCCAGGACACCCGCCAGAAATTCCGCAAGATGCTGCGCGAAGGTGAGCTAGACGATAAAGAGATCGAGATTGAAGTCGTCGAGAGCAGCATGGGCAGCATGCCAAGCTTTGATATCCCCGGCATGCCCGGCGCGCAAATGGGTATGCTCAATATCGGCGATATGATGGGCAAAGCCTTTGGCCAGCAAACCACGCCAAAGCGCATGAGCGTTCAAGACTCCTACGAAATACTGATGGATGAAGAAAGCGACAAACTGCTCGACGAAGACCTCGTCGTCAAAGAGGCCGCTGACAATGTCGAAAATAACGGCATCGTCTTCATCGATGAGTTCGACAAGATCACGGCGCGCGCTGATGCCCATGGCGGCGATGTCAGCCGGGAAGGCGTGCAGCGCGATCTGTTACCCCTAATCGAAGGCACCACGGTGTCGACCAAATACGGCATGATCAAAACCGATCATATTTTATTCATTGCCTCCGGTGCCTTTCATCTCGCCAAGCCATCTGATCTTTTGCCCGAACTACAAGGCCGCTTGCCGATCCGGGTTGAGCTCCGCGCGCTCACCGAAGAAGATTTCGTCCGCATTCTAACCGAGCCCGAAGCCAGCCTGATCAAACAATATGTCGCGCTGATGGGCACGGAAGAGGTTACCCTCAACTTCACCGACGACGCCATTCAAGAGCTCGCCAAACTCGCCGCCGAGATCAACTCGGTCGTCGAAAACATCGGTGCCAGACGTCTTCATACGGTGATGGAAAAACTCCTCGAAGAGATCAGCTTCACCGCCACCGACCGCGGCGGCGAAACCATCGAGATTAACGCCGAGCTCGTCAAAGAACGCGTCGGCGATCTCGTCAAAGGCGGCGATCTCTCTAAGTTTATTTTATAGTCACTGGGGGTCACTTCCACCAACCCTCCCCCATCAAAGGGGGAGGGCTTTTTGGGTTGAGGTGTCGGAAAAAGCGGGCGTGAATTTTAGAAGACGCCGAGTTAGTTCACCTGCGTCATACCCGGACTTGATCCGGGTATCCACCTTCCCTCCAACAAAGATAGCTGGATACGCGGGTCAAGCCCGCGCATGACGGGGTTGGGAAGGGGACATGACAACCCTCTTTCAATGTCCCCTATTTTTCTACATGCTGCCCTTTTTCTGCAGCCAGGCCGCCATACCTTTGACATTAGTGGCGCGGAAGAATTTGTAGCCGTCCCAGTTTTTGTACTCGGACATGGTTACGGACTTGACCAAATCACCCGCCGATTTACCGGCTTTGAGACCCGCCGCAACGCGAGAGCGCAGGGTTTCGATATAGACTCGGAAAGTTTTCAAGTGTCCGTGATTGCCGACACCGCCATGGCCAGGGATTAGTGTTTTAAACTTAAGCGCCTCGGCGGTTTTGATTTGCTTGATCAAGCCGTCGATATCGGTGCGCGGAAAATTACGAAACGGCAGGCGGTTCTTTGAAGCGAGATCAACGATAAAAGCAACGTTTTCCGGCCGCACAACCGTGGCAATTAGATCCGTGCCGTGACCGATGCCGAGATATTTCAGCTCAAAAGTTTTGCCGCCAATGCGAAAAATTAGCTCGTCTTTGAACGTCGTCGTTGGCCAACCCGTCCTCGCCTTACCGGCCAAAACCTGAGCCCGCACGCCTTCTTGGGCGATCACCTCAACGCCTTTGCCCCATTCTTCACCGCCGGTGTTGTGGTCACCATGGCTGTGGGAATAAATCGCGTGGGTGACAGGTTTATTGAAGCGTTTTTTAATCTCTGCTCTGAGCCACTTCACCATATCGGAATTGATCGGGTCGGTGACAACCACCCCATCTTTGGTTTCAACCGCCATGCCGAAATGAAAATTATTCTGGTAGCGATAGATGTCGCCGGTGACTTTAACAAAGGATCGCTTGGGCGCTTTTTTCTGAGCGTTAGCGTCGGACGAAATCCCCAAAACAAAAACTGAGAATAACAAAATACTAAAAATACGACGAACCATGATTTTTCTCCCGATGTTGATTTAATAATCGCGCATCAATTCATGGGATATGGCTCACGGTCAAATCAACTATCTGTTAGGGGAGGTAGAGAGCATTAAGTATCATTCTCTTTTTTCAACACCCCACTCGTCACCCTGAACTTGTTCAGGGTCCAGTCCTTCACTTTAATTACGACGCCACGGCCCTCTGGATTCTGACTGCGTCAGAATGACGATGAGGGGGTAAATATTCATGGCCGCTATTCATTTTCATCGAAGCCCATCTCGGCCAGGATGCGGGTGATGGTGGCTTCGTCGAGTTCATGGATGTGTTTGGCCATGAGATTGGCCAGCAAGGTCGCCTTGGGATCAAGGCCGGCGGTATCAACTGGCACCCGGGGATGCGAGAGTTGCGCAAGCTCTTTCAGGTCATCGACCTCATCCCAAATCAGCTCAAAGTAATTGGCGATCTGCATGACAAAGCCGGGGCCCGGGCGGCCCCGATTGCCATGCTCGAGCGCGGAAAGATAGGCAGAGGAGACGTGCAGGTCTTCCGCCATTTGCTTGAGCTGGATATTTTTAGCGGCGCGGAGTTCGCGCACCCGTTTACCGAAGGGGGTCATTGGGCAACACCTGCGCGTTTTCTTTTGAGCAACACATAGAGCGCACCGGTGCCACCATCGGCTTGGGTGGCATGATTAAAAGAAAGGATGTGGCCGCGATTAGGTTCTTCGTTGAGCCAGCGCGGGACCATTTCTCTTAAAATACCTATTTGGCGTTCTTCTCCGTCTAACCTAAGACCTTTGCCGGTAATCACCAAGACGCAGCGTTTGCCGGCACTTGCCGAACCGGCGATAAAACCATTAAGCGCGCGGTGGGCTTCATCCTGGCGGTGACCGTGGAGATCGAGCCGGGCCTCGATCTGCATCTGGCCGCGCTTTAATCGCTGGGCCGAGCGCTTATCAAGTCCCGGCGTGTCGCCATGGCTAAGAGTTGGTTGATCGGATTTTTTTTGCACCGGTGCGGCCTTCAGATGCGCATTGGGCGACCGTTTGATCGCCGGATTTGTTTTAGGGACCTGGTGCTTGAGATCTTTTTTTATTTTACGGCCGGGTAGGGGGTCGACGTCACGGAAAGCGGCGGCCAAAAGGTCTGCATCATCAATGTCGTTTTTTGGTTCATTTTTAGGTTTTTTGTCTTTTGGGCTCATCGCCTAAACCTCATCAACAATAATGATGTGGAGACGACGGGGGCCGTGAATGCCGAGCTGGATTTTTTGCTCAATATCGCCGGTCCGCGACGGGCCGGTAATCCAATTGACCACCCGGGGCATCGCACCAGATTTTTCATCCCTGACACGCTGCCAGCTCGTCTCGTAATCGCCGGTGATGCGCGAGCGCGGCAACAGCACGACATGGGTCTCGGGTAAAAAATTAAGGCTGGTCGGATTTTCCGCACCAGCATGTAAAACCAGCGTGCCGGTCTCGGCGATACCGGCAAAAGCGACCGCGAGGCCGACCGGATCAGCTTCTTCGGCAATGCCGGTCTTGCGCACCAGCGTCGGCTGCTGAGCCCAGTCGATATTTTCTAACAATGGGTCGGCGCTGCTTTTCACTTCGCTCGGTAAATTCTGACGTGAAAGATAGGTCGCCAGCGCCGCCGGAAGATCGTTTAAGCTGTCGATCCGATCCGTGGTGGTTGAGACTTCTTCAGCCCAATCTTGAAACATCTGCACCTGTTCGTCGCCCGGAACCTGTGCGCGCGCCGGAATAATATTTTCCGGCGGGGTTTGAAGGCGCGCAGTTGCCACAGCCTGACGTTCGGCTTTATCACCACCGAGGGCGCTGCTAATTTTATTTAATATGCTGTCTCGGGCTGTCATTTGCGCTCCTTCCACAACTGATGGAAGGTCTTGCCCTCAGGTGCCGGGAAATTGCGGTTCTCGGTCCAGCCTTTCAGCGTCGGGATGGATTTAAGATGGCCGTGCTTTTTCGCCCACCAGGCCAGCAGCCGCATTTTTGGATTTGCCAGAAAATTATAAAGGGCCGGGCGCTTGGCAAACATCGCCCAATATTTAAGTCCCCATTTGGTCATCCAATCGCTGAGATCGCGGGCATAAACCTGATCCCGCCAGCGCCGGAGCAGCGTCGGCAGCGGAATACGCACCGGGCACACTTCTTCGCATTTACCGCAGAGCGTCGAGGCTTGCGGCAAATGCGCTGCCTCATCCAAGCCCATCAGGCCCGGCGTTAATACGGCGCCCATCGGCCCCGGATAGACCCAGCCATAGGCGTGGCCGCCGACGGCGTTATAAACCGGGCAATGGTTCATACACGCCCCACAGCGAATGCAACGCAGCATTTCAGAAAAATCGCCGGCCAGCATCTCGGTGCGGCCATTGTCGACAATGACAACGTGGTATTCCTCCGGGCCATCAAGATCAGTGGCCCGGCGGGGACCGGTTGAAAATGTTGTGTAGGAGGAAATTTCCTGGCCCGTCGCAGACCGGGCTAAGACCCGAAGCAAAGTCGTAACGTCTTCGAGGGTCGGTACGACTTTTTCGATGCTGGCCAGAGCGATGTGAACTTTGGGCAGGGTCTGGGTCAGGTCGCCATTGCCTTCATTGGTCACAATGACGCTGGAGCCGGTTTCGGCAATTAGAAAATTGGCGCCCGTAATCCCAACATCGGCTTGGATAAATTTATCCCTGAGCATGGCCCGCGCCTCGGCCAGCAAATCATCCGCATCTTCCAAAGAACGGTCGGCGTCCAATTCCGTATGAGTTTCTTTGAACGCATCGGCGACCTGTTCTTTGGAAACATGGGTCGCCGGTGCGATGATATGGCTCGGCATCTCGCCCCGGAGCTGAATGATATATTCACCGAGATCGGTTTCGATCGGCTCAATGCCGTTTTCTTCCAAATACTCATTAATGCCGATTTCTTCGCCGATCATCGTCTTGCCTTTGGTGACGGTCTTGGCATCGGCGTTTTGGCAAATCTCCAGGATGATCTTACGCGCCTCCACTTCATCCATTGCCCAATGAACCTGGCCGCCACTGGCTTCAACATTTTGCTGATAGATTTCGAGATAGACATCAAGATGTTCGATGGTATGGGTTTTGATATCACGCGCCTGGTCCCGCAGCGCTTCAAATTCGGCCAGGCGTTCACTGGCAATTCTTCGGTTACGAACAAAACCGTTTTTAATATTCGCCAGCGCATTTTGCAGCTGCTCGTCAGCCAAGGCTTCTTTGACATTGGCTTTAAAGTTGGGCGAGGTGGAGGGCACGACACTCATTATTCCGGCTCGCCGATGGCCGGGCCATCGGTCATACCAGCCAGCACTTCAGCGACATGGCGGACTTTTAAATTGCTGGCCTGGCCTTCGTCTTTTTGACGGCTGAGTTTGCCTTGAATATTCATCAAGCAGCCAAGATCGCCGCCAACCACCAGCTCGGCATCGGTTTTGCCAAGCGCCGCGATACTTTTTTTCACCATGTGGTCGGAGATATCTGAATACTTCACACAAAACGTGCCGCCGAAACCGCAACAAGTCTCAGCCTCTTCATATTCCTCCAGCGCGACACCGGCCACTTCTGACAATAATTGGCGGGGTTGAGATTTAATGCCGAGTTCTCGCAAGCCCGCGCAGGAATCGTGATAGGTCACCTTGGCCTCAAGACGGCTTTCAAGTTCTTCAACATTCATCACGTCGACTAAAAATGATGTCAGCTCATAGGTTTTTTTGGCCAGATTAAAAATCCGGGCCGTCATCTCAAGATCATCGGCGAAAAGTCGCGGATAGTGTTCTTTAATCATGCCCGCGCAAGAACCAGACGGCGCGACAACATAGTCAAAGTTTTCAAACTCATCGACCACGAGGCGCGCAATGTCTTTGGCATTGTTGGTGTCGCCTGAATTATAGGCCGGTTGGCCGCAACAAGTCTGGCTCTCCGGTACCGATATTTGACACCCAGCCTCTTCAAGCAGCTTAACCGCTGCAAAGCCCACACTCGGCCGCATAAGATCTACGAGGCAGGTAACGAAAAGGCCTACTTTTGGACCGCTTGAGTGGGTTATATCGCTCATAAAACCAAAATACCGATTAACCGAAATAAAGTAAAGTGCGTTACCGGGTTTGAGAGTCGAAAAAGCCAAAGAAAGAACGATCACCAAAGAGAATACAGAGGAAGAGATACGGAAAACCCCTTCAAATTAGGGCAGTTCAGGCCTGAGAAGGTGGCTTTTTTGAATCGTTCAAGGGTTAAAAAAACAGTTGGTTTCGGTATAGGCGGAGAATGTCCGCTATTGGATGCAAAGCAGACGCTTTTTCAATGGTGATAAAACGTCCGCTAATAGCCAAGAACGGACACTAGCTCTCTGGCATGCCGTCTTTATGTAGCGCGACGACGAAAGTATTCAAATACCGGCCCTCCATCAGATAATCAATTCAGTGATTGGTCGATGTTGTCGGTAAGGCGGTCGTATCGGAAACTAAAATTTCATAAGGTCTTCGCCGATGGTGAGCGGCCCGTCGAAATCCCGTGAGATTGTTGAATGTATATTTTCCGGAATGGTTTGAGGGTTCATGTGCGTAACAACAAGCTCCTTAACCCCTGCGTCCCGGCCGATAAGCCCAAGCTGTTCTGGCTGGGTGTGGGCCAACTCAATGTGGTGGGTATCGATTTGTCCACTGCCATGCTCCTTTGACCATGTGTTGGCTTCGGTACACTCGTGAACGAGCAAATCAACTCCGCTTGCGTGCTTGATCAGATTGTCGCACGGCCGGGTATCCCCTGAGAAAACAATACTGTGGTCTTTGATATCAAATCGATAGCCAAAGGGTTGTTCCAGCGGAAAGTGTTCGACGTCAAAAGCGCTGACTTTAAATCCATCTTCGTCCAACGCCTGGCCTTCCGAGATATGGTGCACAACCACATTCGGCATTTCTCGAGCGACTTTGCGGATGGACATACGCATTCTCAAATCTGGCTCCAGAATTTCTAGGATGAGATTGATCATACGTTGCAATCCCTCTGCCCCAAAAACATGTAATGGGCGGTCGTCACCCAATATCCAACGGCTGATTAAAAAATGTCCAAGGTCTATAAAGTGATCTGAATGCAAATGCGACAGAAATAGATGATGAATGTCGCCAGGCGAATGACCGGCTTCCACCAAACGCCGGACCACGCCCGATCCGCATTCGACTAAGATTTTGGTATCCCCAGCTTGAACCATATATCCAGGTCCAGCGCGTTTTGGATTTGGGAAGGGTAATCCCGTTCCTAACAAGGTGATTTCAAGTGCCATATTTACATCCAATCAAATTTCTTATTCAGCAGCGGCAACAATTTCACCACCGTCCTGGAAAATTTTTTTCGAGCGTCGGTTTCCGTTAGACGCGCTGCAAAAAAATATGTTCGCTCAGCAATTTCTCAGCCAAATCCGTATTGCGGTTAATTGCCGCCTGATGAAGCGCTTCAGGTTCTTCCTTTCTAATATCGACGCCAAAGACAAGTATAGTTATGTTCTAAAAAAATATCCACAGCAACCTAAATATTATAAATAATAAAAAAATATCCATATTTTTATTGAATATGGAATTTACAATTGGTATTATATTTTCATTCAGACAATGGCATCCCATTCATCGGATAGGGAGGACACAATGGCATTTCGCGTTCTAATATCCTTCGTTATCAGTTTTCTCGCTCTATATGGCTTATTACGCCCCGCGCAAGCGGAAGATACGATTGTTCTGTCAACACACATGATTAAAGACTCATATAACTTTAATACGACAAAGGTAATCATGGCCGAGGCTTTTCGACGTGTCGGAATAAAAATGACGCTAAGGCCTACCCCAGGAAACCGAGCCCTTCATGAGGCTGAAACAGGAATAACAGATGGTGATGTCCATCGGATCTATAGAATTTTGGAAATAAAAAAACTGAAAAACCTGATCAGAGTTCCTGAAACCCAACAAACGATTAGTACTTATGCTTGGTCAAAGACGATTACAAAGCTCGATAATGGTTGGGACAGCCTAAAAGATCTTCATGTCGGCGTATATCTAGGTTCAGCCCTTTTAAACCAGCTTGCAAATAAATACGCAAAGAGGGTTTCAAGCGTGGGAACAACAGAGAAAATGTTTCGAATGCTTAATGCAGGACGGTTTGATTTGGCGATTTCCGCACCATCCGGCGCAGTCCATTTAAAGTCCCCTAAATATGCCAGTAGTGGGATCCGCAGACTTGAGCCGTCACTAAGATCGTTTCCAGTTTATACCTATCTCCATAAAAAACATGCGAATTTGGTGCCACTGGTCGCTGGAGCGCTGCATATGATGAAGCTTGATGGCACTTATGAGCGTTTATTAAATAGCGTAAATTAAGTTAGGTTGATGACTCCCATACGAATTGTATTTGCTGAGACTGGGTATCGCCGAACGAAATGGGCATTGGCCTGATGGTGATCAAGTTGCTGGTAGATCGGATGACTGGAAGCCCAATGTCCGTTATTGAGAGCAAAGCAGACTCCTTTAGACCTTCGCCGAAACCACCGGGTTTCCGTAAATAGGTTTTAATCCTTCCTCTGTATCCTCTGTGGTAATCATTCCTCGAAAGAAGAAGGGAAATTCACTAGCGAACCGAGCGCGGTAGGAGAATATAAAGCTGGCCGGGTTGCTTCATCTGACCGGCGGCTTCGCGCGCCTGGGGACCAGCGCCCCAGAAAAAATCGCCTCTGACCGGGCCGACAATCGCGCCTCCGGTATCTTGAGAAATCATCAAGCGCTGGAGGGGGCGGTTGGTCACGGGGTTGGAAGTTGCGAGCCACATCGGCGCGCCCATGGGCAGAAATTTACGGTCCACCGCCAAGGAACGGCCCGGCGTTAGCGCCACGCCCGCTGCACCAATCGGGCCAGCTAAATTTCCTTTAAGCTCCCGGAAAAAAACGTAAGACTTATTTTTGTTCATCAAGGCGCGCGCCTGGCCTGGATTGCGTTCCAGCCAAGCACGGATGGTTTGCAGGGAAATATTTTCTTTTGAGATCGCACCGCTTTTGACCAGATCCCGGCCAATAGCGAAATAAGGCTGGCCGTTGCGCCCGGCATAGCCGACCCGCACCACCTCGCCGCTATCGAGCAGCACCCGGCCCGAGCCTTGAATATGGAGGAAAAACGCATCGATTGCATTATCGACCCAAAGCAATTCCAGCCCCTTGCCCTTAAGCGCGCCTTGATCAATCGATGCCCGATTGGCGTAAGGCACCAAACGTTGGCCTTTGAGCCGGCCGGCAACTTCCCGGCCCTTCCAGTCTTTTCTGAACTGGCCCAAATTAGCCGAGACCAAATCCAGCGGGCGGCGATAAAGCGCGACATTATATTTCGGCGACGGGCGGCGGGCGCCTCTGAGTTGCGGCTCGTAATAACCGGTGAAAAGGCCGTCGCGCTTGCCGCCATCACTTAGCTGATAGGGATTAAACCAGCTTTCAAAAAAGCGTCGGGCATTATCTTGCGAAATCCTGGCACCAAATTCGGCGGCCGACCGGCAAATCCGCTGCCAATGGCCGATGGTGCCGGCAAAACCATCCCTACCCAACTGACGCCGGGCAGGCTGCTTGTTGATTTTAGTACAAGACCGCAAAAAGGTGCCAAAGGCCTGGGCGTGATTGTCATCTTGCCAGCCCGGCAATTGTTGAAAATTGAGGGAGGTCAGCTGCAAGCTTGGCTGGGCTGGAACCTTTGGTCCGGGCGGCGTGGCGATCTGGCCACAACCAGCAAGGAGTAACAAAAAGAGAAAAAGGGGCCCGCGCTTAGTCAAAGTCGCTTAGTCTAGACTGCGGGTTGCAACCAATTGCCAGTTTGGATCATTGGATTTGGTGTCTCTGGCAAAGGTCCAGATATCTGTGACTTCGGAGATATGATCTGCATCGCCGTCAACCACCTCGCCCTCGGCATCCCGGGTCACGTTGACCTGCTCAGAGATAATTTTCACGGTAACATTGGCAACCGAGTCGGCCATATAGGCTTCGATCATCTCACCATTGACGATCCTGACAAGGGTATTTTCAAGCGTTTGGTTCTCCGCCTCACGGCTCCGGATCGCTTGCAGGAAGTTATTGTAAACTTCGTTGTTCAAGAGCGATTCCAGAAGAACCGTATCGCCTTCTGCAAAAGCCTGAATGATCATTTCAAAGGCCGTGCGTGCGCCAACCAAAAATTCTGTGCGGTCAAAATCAGGCGCGGCATTTCTAATTTGGTTGATACCGATATCGAGCGGCGTTTCAGGTTCCTGCTCGATCTCTTCTTCAGCATCGTCATTTTCGGCAACACCCTGGTTTGGCAGGGAAATAACATTATCGCCATTTTCGCTCTGCGGATCGGCAGAAAATTGGTCAGGTTGATTACGCTGTGGCGGCTCACCGGAATCTTTGTGGCGTCCTAACACAGACCGCAGGCGCAAAATCAAAAACGCCGCAATCATCGCGAACAAAATAATGTCTATAAATTGGAAGCCTTCGCCCATAATTTTTTCTCAGCCTGAAATTCAAGTCCTCAATCTAACTTGAGGGCTTGCATTGGTCCAGTCACAGCTTAGTTAAGTATCTCTAACAAAACACCACAACCGCAACTATACATTAACATCTGTTAGATTAGATAGGCTGTTTGAGGCAAAAGCACAAGTTGTCGCCGTAAATATATATTGTTTCATCTTTTGGTTTCTGCGTTCGAATAATCGTAAAATGGGCTATACATAAATCCATGGGTTACATTCTTTTTATACTTTTCATCGGCATTCCGATCATAGAGATCTCCGTTTTTATTTCGGTCGGCGAGATAATCGGCTTGTGGCCGACCCTTGCAACTATTCTTATCACAGCGATTATCGGCTCGGCATTGTTGCGTGCCCAAGGCTTGGCGACGTTGTTCCGCGCCCAGGAACATTTAAACCAAGGCCGTTTTCCATTGGAAGAAATTTTTGACGGGCTTTGTCTGGTAATCGCTGGTGCTTTCTTATTGACGCCCGGATTTGTCACCGATGGTGTTGGCTTTTTGCTCTTTTTTCCACCCTTTCGGTATTTTTTAAAAAAAGCCGTCGGCGCCATGCTGGTTGCACGAGGCGGCATACATGTTTATACGAGCGGCAATGGACCTGAACAGACGCGTTCTGACGGCTCAATTATCAATGGCGAATTTGAAGAAATTGACCCTCAAGAACAGCCGCCGAAGCAAGAAGATACGGATAAACACCCAATTAGACGAATTGATTAGAGGAATTTTTTAAATGGCAGATGAAGAGAACGAAAACCCGGTACCGGAAGAACGCTTTACCGACGCACCAGAAGGCCAAGAAGGCGTGCCCGGAAATGGCGCCGATGGCGATGCGACAGAAGCCCCGGCTTTGGTCATCAATGGCCAGTATATTAAAGATTTTTCCTTCGAAGCACCAAATACACCGGAAATTTTTAATTTGCTGCAAAGCGAGATGCCAAATATCCAGGTTGATATTGATGTCCAAGGTGAAGGCAAAGGCGACAATTTGTTTGAAGTTGTCCTCAAAGTTCGCGCTGAAGCCAATGTTAAAGAAGAAATGGCTTATATTTGTGAGCTCTCTTACGCCGGCCTGTTCTCGATCAATGTGCCGCCAGAGCATCTCGGGCCCGTATTGTTGATCGAATGCCCCCTGATCCTGTTCCCATTCTTGCGCCGGATCATGGCCGATACGACCGGCGATGGCGGATTTGCACCGCTGATGCTGTCCCCGATCGACTTTGCATCACTCTATCAGCAGCGCGTCCAACAAGCTCAAGCAGCGGCTGACGCGGAAAGTGCCAACGACGCTTAAGTCTTATTTCAATATAGTAATAAAGACGGCTCGCAGAAATGCAGGCCGTTTTTTTTATGACGTCCAGAGCGGATCTTTGATTTTTTCCAAAAAAGCAGCATGGGCGGCTTGTTCCGCTTCGCTGGCTGCATGGGGGCGGGGGTCTCGGCGCTGGCTTTCGATGGCGGCAATGGTTTCACCGGCCTTGTCTTGCGCCAGTTCAAATCCTTGTTGGCGACCACCGATAAGTTCAAGATAAACCTCGGCCAGCAATTCGGCATCCAACAGCGCGCCGTGGAGCGTCCGGCTGGTATTATCAATTTCAAACCGTCGGCAAAGCGCATCCAAACTGGCGGGGGCGCCGGGGAATTTTTCACGGGCCATGCGCACTGTATCGATTGAGCGCGACATCGGCAGAGTTTCGAGACCTAAATGGCCGAGCTCAGCATTAATAAAGCGCATATCGAATTCAGCATTATGAATAACCAGCGGCGTGTCATCGCCGATGAACTCCAAAAACGCCTCCATGACATCCGCCATCACCGGAAAATCACTTAAAAATTCTTCGCTGAGACCATGGACACCAAAAGCTTCATCCGGCATGTCACGTTCCGGATTGATATATTGATGGTAGTTATTGCCGGTCGCGACATGATTGACCA
Source organism: Rhodospirillaceae bacterium (assembly GCA_018649725.1). GTDB lineage: Bacteria > Pseudomonadota > Alphaproteobacteria > Rhodospirillales > UBA2165 > TMED23. The sequence goes on from JABIHH010000063.1 coordinate 245,972, forward strand.
ATTCAATGCAGCCGATTTCAACAATGCGGTCGCCGTCATTTTGGCGAAAGCCGGTGGTTTCGGTATCGAGCACAATTTCACGCATTATTTAGGCTGCCTAATTTGTTTGAGCGGCCAGTTGCGGCCGGGTTGGTTTTGCACAATGGTAATAATGTTTCGAATACACAATAAACTGTGATTGCGGCCCATGCTAGTTTGAATAAGAAAATCAGCGCGTTTTCTTTTTTCTGAATCCGGCATTTGACTTTCAAGCACTTGAGCGAGGCGGTCCTCTGTCATGCCCGGACGGGAGAGAACGCGGATTTTTTGTAAATATTTCGGCGCTGTAACAACGGCAACACCATCACAGATTTGATCGGTGCCGACCTCAAACAACAGCGGTACGTCCAAAACAACTATTTTCTCGTGGCGCTTGGCTGCTTGGCGTAGATATTCATATTGCACGCCGCGCACCATCGGATGAAGAATGGCTTCAAGCGTGGCCAGGGCGGCTTTATCATCAAAAACTTTCGGGCCCAACGCTGACCGGTCCACTTGACCATCTTTCACCACACCTGGAAAAGCCTCGCCAACGGCTGCAACTGCTTTGCCGCCGGGCCCCGTTAGGTGATGGACCGTCGCATCCGCATCATAGACCGAGACACCAAAATGCCGGAACGCCTGGGCTGCCGTCGTCTTGCCCATCCCGATCGAGCCTGTCAGGCCGAGAATATACATTCAGACCCCCATCGCTTTTAGGACGTGCTGACGTAAATCTTCACCGACCTCCGGCTCAATGCCAAACCAGGCGGCAAAACCGGGCCGCGCCTGATGCAAGAGCATACCCAGACCATCAACGGTTGGATTGCCGCGTGCTCGAGCATTTTTTAATAATGCCGTTTCAAGCGGCGTGTAGACGATATCCGTGACGGTCGCGGTCGTCGGTAAATGGCTGAGATCAAGCTCCAAGGCGACCTGGCCTTTCATGCCGAGGCTGGTGGTGTTCACCAAAGTCTGGACTTCGGCCAAAATGTCCGCCCGATCGTCCCAGGCAAACACTTTAACAGGAGAGCCAAATTCTTGAGCAAGGTCATCAGCCCGCTCTTTGGTGCGATTAAGCAATCTGATTTCAGGCGCGCCGGCTTCTTGTAGCGCCACCAGGATCGCCCGGGCTGCACCACCCGCACCCAGCACAATTGCGGGCCCAGAACTTGCCTGCCAGTTTGGCTGATGATCTTTGAGATTTTCCAGAAACCCGAAGCCATCGGTATTGCTGCCGAGAAGCGAGCCATCCTTTTGCACAACAACCGTATTAACCGCGCCAACACGGGCGGCAATGTCATCCACCTGATCGACAATTTTTAAAGTCGCCTCTTTGTGCGGCAAGGTCACATTGGTGCCCCGGCGTCCTTGCTCTCCAAGGCCCCGCAAATAGCCATCAAGATTTTCCGGCTCGACCGCAAAGGGCAGATACTCGCCATCAATTTTATACTGATCCAGCCAAAAGCCGTGCAGATGCGGCGATAAAGAATGCTCGATAGGCCAGCCGATAACGCCAGCTTTTAGAGAGACCCCGCTCATGTTTCCATCAATCCCTGACCGCGCAGAAATTCCAGCAACGGCAAAAGCGGCAGACCCAGCACGGTGAAGAAATCGCCTTCGACATGGCTGAAAAGCTGCGCGCCGATATCTTCCAGGCGATAGGCACCGACGGAAGCCAGCACGTCATCGCCTGCTTTATCCAAATAGCTTTTGATAAAATCATCACTGAGGTCACGCATCGTCAAACGCACATCCGCCGTGACCTGCCACATAATTTCGCCGCCATGGATAACTGTGGCAGCGGTAATAAGCCGGTGTAGTTTTCCGCGCAGGCTTTCCAAATGCTGCACCGCGCCGGCGCGACCGACGGGTTTGTCAAAAAGCTGGCCGTCACATTCGAGGATTTGATCGGCGCCGATCACTAATGCCTCTGGATGATGGGCAGAAACCGCTTGGGCTTTGGCAATAGCGAGCTCCAGCGCGACATCTTCGACAGATTTTTCACTTGAGCCTGCTTTGATGGCGTCTTCATCGACGTTTGAGACCACAATCTCAAAATTGACGCCGGCATTGCTCAGCATGCGGCTCCGAACTTTACTGGCCGAGGCTAAGATAAGGGGGTGTGACGTTGCTTCCATCAAACTCTATCCGGCCTTCTGATCCACATATTGGGCATGAAGTTGGAGAATGGCAGCCGCCGTCTCTTCGATGCTGCGCCGGGTCACGTCTAGAATTTCCCATTTTTGCTGCGCATAAAGCCGCTTGGCATAATTGACCTCTTCGGCAACCTGATCGGGATCGGCATAAGTTGTCTCTTCGCTTTCAGCCAACATGCGTAATCGGGAACGGCGGATCTGGACCAGAGTGCGGGTGTCTTTTATCAAGCCGACGACCAGTGGCTTTTGCAACTCGAAAACCTCTTCCGGTAATTCATGGCCAAGCACAATCGGTATATTCGCGGCCTTAATGCCGCGATTGGCCAAATAGATACAGGTCGGCGTTTTCGACGTCCGGGAGACACCGAGGATAACCACATCCGCCGCCTCCAAATTCCACGTTGCCTGCCCATCGTCGTGGGTCATGGCATAGTCCATCGCCGAGATACGATTAAAATAGTCGTCATCCAAAGTGTGTTGGCGGCCAGGCTGGGCATGGCCCTCTTCGTTTAGATAATTTCCAAAGGCCGACATGATTGGTTGCAGCACCGAAACACAGGGAACTTTCAAGCGCCGACAGGCGGTCTGTAGCTGGGCAATGATTTCGGTATTCACCAAGGTGTAGAGCACGAAGCCGGGACGTTCCTCAATATCTGCGATGACATCTTCGATCTGACGCTGCGAGCGAACCAAATTCCAGATGTGTTCCACCGGCTGGGTGTGTTCAAATTGAACAAGACAAGCCCGGGCTACAGATTCCACTGTTTCACCCGTTGCATCGGATATTAAATAGAGATGGAACTCAGGCATGTGTTTTTAATTTTCCCCTCAACCCCCATTTTGTGGGACTTTTTAAGCTCAATCCAGGTATAACTTCGGCGTATCAAAATAGGATAAATACTGGATAAGTCGGCACTAATTCAATTCTATAAAATTTCATTCAAAACCAAACACGTATCATCAATCAGTTTTACTAAACGTATAACCCTAACCTAATCGGGTTAATCAAAATGACAACCAAAATTGAACCCGCTTTATCCCCAATTTTAACACCGGAGATTATTTTTAATCTCCCAATCTAGGCCAAGAGTTGCGCGCTTTAGAACATTTATCCCACACTTATTCAATTTTGATCCCAACTTCTCTGCAGAAAAAAATTCCCGGCGTTTTTTCTGGATAAGTTGAGGATAAGAAATAATCCCCTGCTTTCACACTACAACTACAACAACAACCTTTTTACTATATATATATAATATAGTAGTACCTCTCGTGGATAACTTCACGAGATCATAATCTTACTAGAGAGAAAACCAGTTCATATGACGACCAAGTCTTCAGAAAATATCACTGGCCAAAAAAAAATGCTGCAGGTTCTCAGGGGCGAAAAATCTGAGACCCCTCCTTTATGGCTCATGCGACAGGCCGGCAGACACTTGAAAGAGTATCTCAAAATCAGATCAAAGGCGAAAAATTTCTTAGATTTTTGCTACACACCTGATCTCTCTGTCGAAGCCACCCTACAGCCCATTAGACGATATGGTTTCGATGCTGCGATTTTATTTTCAGATATCTTGGTTATTCCAGACGCTCTTGGTCAGCAAGTGGACTTTGTGCCAGGTACCGGACCCGTCTTAGAAGCAATCTCGTCGGCTAAAGAACTTGAAGTTTTAAAAGCAGATCGTCTACATGATCACTTGGCACCGGTTTATGAAGCAATCGGACGTATTCGCCAAGAATTGAGCGAGCATCACTCTCAAACCACACTTATAGGCTTCGCCGGTGCACCGTGGACTGTTGCGACCTATGTTGTTGAGGGGGGAGGCAGCAAGGATTATCAAAAGACGCGCAAATGGGCTTATGGGGCGCCGGAAGAATTTGGTCTATTGATTGATATTTTGGTCGATGCCACGTCTGATTATCTTATCCGCCAAATCGATAGCGGCGTTGAGGCGGTGCAGCTTTTCGACAGCTGGGCCGGTGTGTTGTCGCCAAGTCAGTTTGATCGTTGGGTAATTGAGCCGGCGCAAAAAATTATTGAGCGTATTCGCGCCGTCCATCCAGATATTCCAATCATTGGCTTTCCCCGCGGCGCAGGCTTGCTCTATGAGCGCTTTGTCCAGGAAACTGAAGTAAACGCGGTGTCGATAGATGCGACCATACCTTTGGCTTGGGCAGCAGAGCATCTGCAAAGCCATTGTGCTGTGCAAGGTAATCTCGATAATCTCGCTTTGCTGACCGGTGGTCCTGCCATGGAAGCGGAAGTGGCTCATATCCTGGCTGCCTTTTCGGATGGCCCGTTTATTTTTAATCTTGGCCACGGCATTTTACCAGAGACGCCGGTACCTCACGTTGAGCGTTTGGTGGAACTCGTCCGAGGGGTTGAGCTTGGCTGAGCAGGCACCGAAGAAAGCGATTGTGCTGTTTAATTTGGGCGGACCGGATGGACCGGAAGCGGTTGAGCCGTTTCTGTTTAATCTTTTTTCTGATCCGGCCATCATCAGCCTGCCCAATCCATTGCGCTGGTTTATAGCCAAGTTTATTTCAAAACGCCGCGCTCCGATCGCACAAAATATTTATGCCGAGCTTGGCGGCAAATCGCCTTTGCTCGATCTCACCCGTCAACAGGCCGACGCTTTAGAAGCTGAACTTGGCCGGAACAATGAAGTGTTTGTCTGCATGCGTTATTGGCATCCGATGAGCCTTTCGACCGCGCAGGCCGTAAAAAATTATGGCCCTGATGAAATCGTTCTGCTGCCGCTCTATCCGCAATTCTCGGTTACGACAACGGGATCTTCGATAGAAGATTGGCACCGGGCGGCAAAAAAAATTGGTCTCGATAAGCCAACCACGTCAATTTGCTGTTATCCAACTGAGGAGAAATTTATCGCCGCTCAGGCGGATTTATTAAATCAGGAACTAGCTAAATCTGCCGCACCGACGCGGGTGTTGTATTCAGCCCATGGTTTGCCCAAGAAAATAATTGATAAAGGCGATCCCTATCAGGTCCAAATTGAGCAAACCGCAAAAGCAATTTCAGCGGCAGCTGGCTTAGCGGAAAATCAAAGCCGGGTATGTTATCAAAGCCGGGTCGGACGGCTGGAATGGATTGGCCCTGCCTTAGAGGATGAGCTTAAAAATGCAGCGGAAGATAAAATTGGCGTGACGATTTTACCGATCGCCTTTGTCTCTGAGCATTCTGAAACCTTGGTTGAGTTGGATATCGAATATCGTGAAATGGCGGAAGACTTAAAACTACCCAGTTACAATCGTGTCCCGGCAATTGCAACACATCCAGAATTTATCAGCGGTCTTGCCGGATTGGTAAACCAAGCCGCTGCCAGCGATAAAAACCTAATTTCTGCTGATGGCCAATGTCCGCCGGATCAAATATGCTGTGCCCAACGTTGAGCCCAAAGATAAAATGGATAGATCATGATTGACCTTTCAAGTGATGCTCTTTTATGGATTAAGGCGCTGCATATCATCAGCGTCATCGCCTGGATGGCAGGATTGCTTTATTTGCCGAGGCTGTTTGTTTATCACTGCGAAGCGGAACCGGGTTCCGAATTTTCAGAGACACTCAAAATTATGGAGCGCCGATTGTTACGCGCCATTATGGAACCGGCCCGGATCGCGGCGCTGCTCTTTGGCGGTCTGATGGCGGCTAGTTTTGATACTGAAATTTGGACTGATTTTGACGCCAGTGGTTCACTTTATGCGAAATTTTTCTTCGCGCTGATCCTGTTCGGTATGCATGACATGATGGGAAAATGGCGTAAAGATTTCGAAAAAGATGCCAATACCAGGCCGCAAAAATTCTATCGCATAATGAATGAAGTCCCGACAGTATTGATGATCGGCATCGTCATAATCGCTGTAGTTAAGCCGTTTTGAGCAAATTGAGACTGCCTCACAAAATCACTAATTGACTTAATCCCGACTATTCTGCTATGTGTTTTCTCAGTCAAAGCGATTTCGCGCCAAAATTTCTCAAAGATGCGAGATCGATTTTCATAAAATTCAAAACTCGATAAGGCTTCTCGCCTGAATTCTATCTCGTTAATCGTCTTTTAGAATTAAACCCTTCCAAAAAAATTTATGCCGGTTCCCGGTGTTATTTTCACACATTTTAAAGCGTAAAAAACAATGAACCTCCAAGAACTTAAAGAAAAATCCCCAACCGACCTTCTGCAATTTGCCGAAGAACTCGAAATCGAAAATGCCTCGACGCTGCGTAAGCAGGATATGCTTTTTGCCATTCTCAAACAAATGGCAGAAAACGATACGGCTATTTTCGGCACCGGCGTTCTCGAAGTATTGCAGGATGGCTTCGGCTTCCTGCGCTCACCAGAATCAAACTATCTGCCGGGCCCAGATGATATCTATGTCTCCCCCAGCCAGGTCCGCCGTTTTGGTCTGAGGACCGGCGATACGGTCGAAGGCCAAATTAGAGCGCCGAAAGATGGCGAACGCTATTTTGCCTTGCTGAAAGTCACCAATATTAACTTTGGTGATCCGCAAGATGTGCGCCACCGTATCAACTTTGATAATTTGACACCGCTCTATCCAGACGAACGTCTGAAAATGGAGATCGATGATCCAACCCATAAAGACCCGACGTCGCGGGTGCTGGATCTCATCGCACCGGTCGGCAAAGGTCAGCGCGCCCTGATTGTGGCGCCGCCCAGGACCGGTAAAACTGTGATGCTGCAAAATATTGCAACCTCGATCGCCGCCAATCATCCAGAAACTTATTTGATTGTTCTGCTGATTGATGAGCGTCCTGAAGAGGTGACCGATATGGCGCGCTCGGTTAAGGGCGAAGTTGTCAGCTCAACTTTTGATGAGCCGGCATCCCGCCACGTGCAAGTTGCTGAAATGGTGATCGAGAAAGCCAAACGCCTGGTTGAGCATAAACGCGACGTCGTGATCCTGCTCGATTCCATCACACGATTGGCCCGCGCTTACAACACGGTGGTGCCCTCCTCTGGTAAAGTTTTGACCGGTGGTGTCGATGCCAATGCGCTGCAACGGCCAAAGCGTTTCTTTGGTGCGGCGCGAAATATCGAAGAAGGCGGCTCGCTGACAATTATCGCGACGGCCCTGATCGATACCGGCTCGCGCATGGACGAAGTGATCTTTGAAGAATTTAAAGGCACCGGTAACTCCGAGATTATTCTCGATCGTAAACTTACCGACAAGCGCACCTGGCCAGCCATGGACATCACCAAATCCGGTACCCGGAAAGAAGAATTGCTGGTCGATAAAGCGACACTCTCCAAAATGTGGGTGCTGCGCCGGATTCTTAATCCTATGGGTGTGGTCGATTCAATGGAATTCCTGACCGAGAAACTCAAAGACTCGAAGAACAACGATGACTTCTTCGATTCAATGAATACATAATAATTCCCCTCAAACGCCGGGCGCTCGCCTCCGCGAGCTTGGCGTACGTCGCAGTGGCGACGACCCACGGTCGTGGGCGCTTTTCTAGCGAGATTCTTGCTTAGCTTTATTCCATACCCCCTCCCCCCTTGAGGGGGAGGGTTGGGGTGGGGGGGGGTATTCAGGCAGTATCTTTACGGAATGAGAACCGTCGAGCCGACCGTCTTGCCGGTTTCCAAAGCTTCATGTGCCAAGCTTGCATCTTTCATTGCAAACTTCTGGCCGATCTCGATTTTAACGGCGCCGGAAGAGACGACATCGAACAGTGCGTTGGCGAGACCGAGCATATTTTCTCGGGTATTGGCGTAGTTATAGAGCGCGGTCTTAGTGAAAGTCAGTGAGCCCATATCCATTAGGTCAAGCGGCTCTAACTCTGTTACCCGGCCGCCGGCCCAGCCATAATTAACCATCAACCCGCGGCGCTTGAGACTTTTAAAGGAGCCTTCCCATGTCGGCGCGCCGATCGGATCATAGACAACATCAACGCCTTCGCCATTGGTCAGCTCGCGGGCGCGGGCGGAGAAATCTTCTTCGCGGTAATTGATCGGATGATCGCAGCCATGCGCCTTGGCATGATCGGCTTTGGCCGGGCTGGAAATTGTGCCGAGCACTGTTGCGCCCAAATGATGCGCCCATTGGCACAGAATGGTGCCGACGCCCCCTGCCGCAGCCTGCACCAAAACCGTGTGACCCGGTCCAACCTCAAAGGTTTGGCTGACGAGATAGCAAGCCGTCATGCCCTTAACCATAATGGCAGCCGCCGTCTCATCAGAAATATCGTCGGGGATCGCCACCAATTCAAAAGCCGGGATCAGGCGGCATTCGGTATAGGCCCCCTGTTGGCGGCGAAGACCGTACGCGACGCGCTGGCCGATCTCAAATCCTTCAACGTTGGGGCCGATCGCCTCGACAATGCCGGCAGCTTCCCGGCCCAGAATCAGAGGCAGGGGGTTGCTGTGCGTGCCGCCGGGCCGTTTGCGGGTGTGAGTCTCGCTGAAGTTAATGCCGATGGCGGTTTGCTTGATCCGAATTTCGCCCGGCCCCGGATCGCCAATTTCGGTTTCTTCGATTTTGAGGACTTCCGGTCCGCCATGCTCGCGCAACAGGATAGCCGACGCTTTTAGTGCTGCCATGATTTTGCTTTCGCTGGATTAGGGAATAAGAACTGTAGAGCCCATGGTCTGGCGGGATTCAAGCGCGACATGGGCTTTCGCCGTATCTTCAAGTGCGAAAGTCTGACCGATCTCGATCTTAACTTTGCCGGAGGATACAATATCAAACAGATCTGCTGCCGCTTTCATCCGCATGTCGTGATCGGCAGTATAGTTAAACAAAGTTGGCCGACTGAGCGCCAATGAGCCCTTGCGCATAAGCTCCAACGGCTCAATCGCCGGAATCGGGCCGGAGGCATTGCCGAAATTAACCAAGGTGCCGAAATTAGCCAGGCAATCCATGGATTTTTCATAGGTGTTTTTGCCGATCGATTCATAGACAACCGGAACACCCTTGCCGTCGGTAATTTCCTGCACGCGGGCAGCAAAGTCCTCGGTCGAATAATTGATCGGATGATGACAGCCATTGGCTTTGGCTTTTTCTGCCTTTTCATCACTACCAACTGTGCCGATGACCGTCGCACCCAAAGCATTGGCCCATTGGCACATGATCGAGCCGACGCCACCGGCAGCGGCATGAACCAAGATCGTGTCACCCGGCTGCACGGCATAACATTTAAACATCAGCATATGCACCGTCATGCCTTTGAGCATCATGGCGGCGGCTGTTTGGTCTTCAATGCCGTCAGGGACCGGGACCAAAACGCCGGCGGATATATTTCTGGCTTCGGAATAAGAGCCCATCTGGCCACCGGCATAAGCGACCCGCTGGCCGACTTTTAAATTATCAACACCGGGGCCAACCGCTTCGATTGTTCCCGCGCCTTCGGTGCCAAGTGTGGTTGGCAGGTCTATCGGATAGAGACCAGAGCGTTGATAGCAATCAATAAAGTTGAGACCGCTTGCCGAATGTTTGAGGCGTACTTCGCCCTCGCCCGGCTCAGCCAGCTCGACGTCTTCCCATTTGAGGACTTCGGGTCCACCGGTTTCATGAATTCGTATTGCTTTGATCATTTTAATCGCTCCCAATTTTTTTGAGTTCTTTATGTGGCGAATGATTCCAGACGAAGCAAGGCTTCTTTTGTCGCAACTCCCTCACCGCCGGAAAATCCGGTCAATTTACCGTTAGCACCCATCACCCGATGACACGGGATAATGATCGGGATCGGGTTTTTGCCGCATGCTCCACCAACAGCGCGGGCCGCACTTTTTAAATTTTTGGCCAGTGCGCCATAGGTTTTGGTCTGGCCATAAGGAATTTCCAGCATTTGCTGCCAGACCGCTTTTTGAAATTCTGTGCCCTTCGGGTTCAACGGCAGCTCAAAAATTTGCCGCTCGCGCGCAAAGTATTGGCTGATCTGATCTTTGGCTTCATGCAGGAGTGGCGTTTCGCTGCCGCCTTTTGTTTGCCCCCACTCAACAGCAATAATCTCGCCTGCCTCTTCAAACAGGGTCAGCGGGCCGGTGGGGCTGAGCAGGGAGGTATAATTCATAACAATGATTTTAGGGTGTGCTTCCTGAAATTTCAAATTGCATTTTATAGGCGACCCCACACCCCTCCCTCCCCCTCAAGGGGGGAGGGGGAAGAAGATCAAATGCGTAGCAACATAATTTCCCTCGCTCCTTGCGGGGAAGGGAGAAGAGTATCGAGCGCCTTGCAACATTATCCCCCTCCCCCTTTGAGGGGGAGGGTTGGGGTGGGGGGTATTCTCAATACGGGCGCCTTAAATTTTTGCGAGCTCCGTCGCCAATCCTTCAGCCGTGGTTTGCGGCAGACCACAAGTTTGGCCGTGGCAGACATAGGCGGTGGGTTGGTCGTCGATTTGGGCTTTCCCCTGGGCGGGGTGTGCCTCAGGAAGCTCAGCATTCGGTGTAAGTCGGGTGAGAATTAGATTGGGATTACCTTGATCGATGGCAGACTGAATAAGGTCCCCTCCAGATCTCTCATCGGCAATAATGACGACCTGCAACCCGGTCACCAAAGTCTCAAAACCGGCCAGCAGGCTCGACATGTTAGCCCCTTGGTCGGGCGTTTTGGCGGTGAAGGCTTGGATCAATTGATCAGCTTTATCTTGGTACTCTGCAGTGCCGGTCAGATAAAACAGCCGAGCGAGATTTTCTGCCATGACGCCATTGCCAGCTGGCGTTGCGTTATCAAAGGCGGTGCGGGTGCGGGCGATCAAATCATTCGCATCGTGGGGAGCGAGATAGTATCCGGCGCCCGCGTCGTCCCAAAAATAGGCGTTCACGGTTTCTGTCCATTTAAGAGCCTGGTCGAGATAAGCCGGGTTTCCCGTTGCTTGATGGAGATGCAATGCGGCTTTAATCATGCCAGCATAATCATCGAGCATGTCGGCGTCTTTCGCCACGCCCGCACAATAGCTGTGTTTCAAGCGGGCGCCATTGCTCATGTCAGTTTGGACAAAAGCGAAGGCCTCTTCTGCCATGACCCGCCAGGAAGGCTCCTCAAATACCAGACTGGCATAGCTGAGGGCGGCGATCATCAAGCCGTTCCAATCGGCCAGAATTTTATCGTCGAGACCAGGGCGTTCACGATTGTCACGCGCCTGCATTAGCTTGGCGCGACAGGCGGTGAGCTTCGCTTCGGTTTCATCATCACTTAAATCAAGGTGAGCGAGCCGGTTCACTATGTTGGTTTGCTCCCAATTGCCATGCGGGGAGATGTCATAAATTTCTTTGAATAACGCAGCGTCTGCACCGAGCACGCTGTCAATTTCAGTTTCATTCCAGACATAGAACGCGCCTTCTTCTGAATGCCCCTCGGCGTCGGGACTGTCGGCATCAAGGGTGCCGGCAAACCCACCGCCGTCGAGCTTTAGTTCTCTCGCCGCCCAATCAATCGTTTCGCGGATGCGGATTTCCAATAGCGGTGCTTTGGTTTTTTGCCAGACCAGAGTCATCAAGTGAATGAGCTGAGCATTGTCGTAGAGCATTTTTTCAAAATGCGGGGCGAGCCAAATCGCATCTGTCGAGTAACGCGCAAAACCGCCGCCGAGGTGATCGTAAAGCCCGCCTTGGCACATATGGGTCAGCGACGTCATAACAGCTTCCAAAAAATCCGGTTGGTCGGTTCTAAGATGCGCCCGCCATAACATTTCCTGAAAAGCGGGTTGGGGAAATTTAGGGGCGCCGATCATACCGCCATTTTGAAAATCCACCATCGACAGAGCCCTCTCGGCCGCTTCGTCGATTTCCGCCAGCGAGTGCAGGCCATGGCCGCTGCCTGGGGGAATTTGAGCAAGCTCGGCCTGATGACCCAGTCCATTGATGATGGCCTCAATATCAGCCTCAACTTTTTCGCGTTGGTCATGGTAGAGGCTGGAGACGGCGTGCAACACATCTGAAAACCCAGGATGGCCGTAGCGCGACGTTGGCGGAAAATATGTGCCGCCCCAATAAGGTTTGCCGTCCGGTGTTAAAAACATTGTCAGGGGCCAGCCGCCCTGCTGCCCCATCATGGCTAAAGCTGTCATATAAACGCTATCGACATCTGGGCGTTCTTCTCGATCAACCTTGATGTTAACGTAAAGCTCGTTCATTAAATCCGCGGTAGCCTCATCTTCGAAACTTTCATGAGCCATCACATGACACCAATGACAAGCGGCATAACCTATTGATAACAATATAGGTTTTCCAGTTTCCTTGGCGAGAGCGAAAGCTGCATCACCCCAGGCTTGCCAGTGAACCGGATTGTCTTGGTGTTGGCGGAGATAAGGGCTGCTTTCACTTTTGAGTTGATTTGAGGACACGTTGAACTCCAGAGATACCTTAGAATGATTTTAATCAAGATAGTAAAGTTCTGAGAGAGATGCAATAAGTCAAATTACGTGACAGCTTTCTCCGATCTGCCTATATCTAGCCTTATGAACAGCGATAGCAATCAAATTCTCGACCAAACAATTTTTGCCTTGGCCAGCGGTGTGGGTAAGTCCGGCATTGCGGTGTTTCGTTTGTCCGGTCCTTCGGCGTCGGATGCATTGCGGGCGCTTTCGCAAAAACAACTCCCCGAACCCCGCCGGGCGACCCGGGTTCAATTAAAACACCCCAAGACAGATGATCTTTTGGATGACGGTTTAGCGATCTATTTTCCTGGTCCGGCGAGTTTTACCGGTGAAGATGTTGTTGAGCTGCATGTGCATGGCGGCCGGGCCGTTATTGCGGGAATCACCGAGGCCTTGGCTGGTCTTAAAGATGTGCGCCTGGCGGAAGCTGGCGAATTTACCCGGCGCGCTTTTGATCATGGCAAGTTTGATTTGACGGCCGCTGAAGGCTTGGCCGATCTGATCAACGCTGAGACCGCGGCCCAACGGCGCCAAGCTCATCGCCAGCTCCATGGTGATTTGGGACTGATTTATGATGACTGGCGCGATCGGCTGCTCAAAGCCATCGCTTTGTTCGAAGCTGAAATTGATTTTTCCGATGAAGATTTGCCGCCCGGCCTTCACGCAGAGGTGGCCCAGCAAATTGCCGAAATAACGGAGGAGATTTCTGAACACCTTGATGATAAGGGTCAGGGCCAGATTTTACGTGAAGGTCTTTACATCACCATCATCGGACCGCCAAATGCCGGTAAGTCGAGCTTGCTTAATCGCCTCTCCCGCCGCGATGTTGCAATTGTGTCTGAGCATGTCGGCACGACCCGGGATGTCATCGAGGTTCATCTGGAACTTGACGGTTATCCGGTTATCTTGGCCGATACAGCCGGATTAAGAGAAGCGGCGGATGATATTGAAAGCGAAGGTGTGCGCCGGGCGCAGGAACGCGCTCATCAGGCTGATCTCAAATTAGCCGTATTTGATGGCGCGACCTGGCCGGAAAAAGATTCTCAGACGCTCGATCTTATTGATGAGGATACCGTTATTGTCCTCAATAAAGCTGATTTGTTAGATAAGGCTGATACAGAGTATTTGGCAATTTCGGCAGAGACTGGCGATGGATTAGATGTATTACTTGAAAAATTAAAGAACGAAGTTGCCGAACGCTGCCACCTGTCGGCCTCGCCTGCCCTGACCCGAACCCGCCACCGCACGGCTCTGGATGACTGTCTTGGCAATCTTCAGCGTTTTCCAACTTCCCCTGAAACAGAGCTAAAAGCGGAAGATTTACGTCTTGCCGCCCGTGCTTTGGGTCGAATTACCGGCCGTGTCGATGTGGAAGAGGTTCTGGACATCATTTTTAAAGAGTTCTGTATCGGTAAATAGTCAAAAACGCGTCAATGTTTCACGTGAAACAATCTTTTTCCAACTTCTCTATATATATGTCTATATAAATGTATAACACATAATATTGATTTCATTTCGAAGGGGCATTTAAAGCGCTTCGATATTTATCTTAAATCATGACATATTGCGGCGGTCTCTAATTGACTTCCCTACCCAGCCCCCCTACATTCCCGCGCCATGAAAGACAGTCCTCAATCTTATGATGTCATCGTTGTCGGTGGCGGTCATGCCGGAAGTGAAGCCGCCGCCGCCGCCGCACGGATTGGTGCGTCGACGCTTTTGCTAACCCATAAGCTTGAGACAGTTGGTGAGATGTCGTGTAATCCGGCGATAGGTGGATTGGCCAAAGGACAGTTGGTGCGCGAGATCGATGCCCTGGATGGTCTGATGGGAAAAGCCATCGATCGGGGTGGCATTCAATTTCGGATGCTCAATCAAAGTAAGGGCCCGGCCGTCCGTGGCCCACGTGCCCAAGCTGATCGCAAACTTTATCGCCAAGCCATATTTGAGCTGCTGTCTGAGCAAGCCAATCTTGAGATGCGCGCGGACTCAGCCGAAGATCTGCTGTTTGATGATCAAGGTCAGCTCAAAGGCCTGGTGACCGGTGACGGCGAAGAGCTGCTGGCGCCCAAGGTTATCATAACCACCGGTACATTTTTGCGTGGTTTGATCCATATGGGAGAGGTCAAGATCCCAGCAGGCCGCGTGAACGAAGCACCGTCGCTTGGTTTATCATCGACCTTTGAGCGCCTTGGGTTTCGCCTGGGCCGGCTTAAAACCGGTACCCCGCCGCGGCTTGATGGCAAAACAATTAACTGGAATTCTTTGGTTGAGCAGCCCGGCGATACGCCGCCCGTGCCGTTTTCTTATCTCACTGATAAAATCACCACGCCGCAAATTTCCTGTTATATCACCGAGACGACCCCTGCCTCGCATGCGCTGATCACTGCAAATTTAGATCGGGCGCCAATATATTCCGGGCAAATTGAAGGCACCGGACCGAGATATTGTCCATCGATTGAGGATAAGGTCGTGCGCTTCGCTCACCGCGAGCGCCATCAAATTTTCCTTGAGCCGGAAGGCCTGGATGATGACACGGTCTATCCCAATGGAATTTCGACATCACTGCCAGAAGACGTTCAACTCGATTTGTTGAAGACAATACCTGGGTTGGAAAACGCAGTGATGACCCAACCGGGCTATGCAATTGAATATGACTATGTTGATCCGAGGGAGCTTTATCCGACGCTGGAAACCCGGAAAGTTCCCGGGCTCTATTTTGCCGGCCAACTCAATGGTACGACGGGCTATGAAGAAGCCGGCGCGCAAGGCCTCATTGCCGGTATTAATGCTGCGCGCTCTGCCAGTGATAATATAGGCGGGTCTGAGCCGATCAATGTTGATCGGGCCGATGCCTATATTGGTGTGTTGATTGATGATCTGGTGACATTGGGCACCAGTGAGCCCTACCGGATGTTTACCTCGCGCGCTGAATATCGCTTGCAACTGCGGGCGGACAATGCTGATCAGCGGCTAACACCAAAGGGGATTGAGATTGGTTGTGTTTCCAGCGCGCGCCAACAGGTGTTTGAGCAGAAATTCTCAGAGCTCACCCACGCCATCGAATTGGCTGAGACCCTCAATAAGACGCCCAATGAACTGGCTAAGCTGGGCTTGAAAATTAATCAAGATGGAGTCAGGCGAAACGTATTAGATGTCCTGCGTTATCCAGAAATGAATATAAAACGGGCGGCAGAAATGTGGCCGGAATTAGCCGGGCTTTCTCCCGTGATCGCTGAGCAAATTGAGATCATGGGACTATACTCTGGTTATATGGATCGCCAGGAAACGGATATCCGAGCTTTTCGAAACGATGAGTCCCTACTGATCCCCGATGACGTTGATTTCAAATTAATCGGCGGCCTTTCCAATGAAATATGCGCTAAGTTGGAAGCCACTCGGCCAACAACCCTCGGTGCGGCGGCCCGTATTTCAGGCGTAACGCCCGCGGCTTTGACAGCATTATTGGGTTATGTGCGACGTAAAGCTAGAAATGCAGCGTAAATTTTATTCAATGTTTCACGTGAAACAGAGCTGTATTTGAGAAAATGGAACAAATTCTATCCAAAGAAGCTTTTGCCGACCTAACCGATGTTTCACGTGAAACACTCGATAAGTTGTCTGCCTACGTTGATCTCTTAATTAAATGGCAGCGCCGGATCAATTTGGTCGGACCCAATACCGTCGCCGATGTCTGGCGCCGTCATTTGCTGGATTCCGCTCAGCTATACTCTCACCTTGCGGATCCTAAGGCGCGCTTGTTGGATCTTGGCAGTGGGGCGGGATTTCCGGGGCTCGTGCTGTCCATTCTTGGGGCGAAAGATGTAACGCTCATCGAATCCAATCAGAAAAAATGCAGCTTCCTGGGTGAAGTTATTCGTCAAACCGGGTGCGCCGCGCAAGTTTTTAAAGGCCGCATTGAAGATTTTCCGAAAAAAAATAGCGCGGCCTATGTATCGGCTCGAGCGTTGGCTCCCCTTGACGATCTGCTTAAGTGGAGTTATCCGCTTTTAGCCGAGGGTGGAACCTGCCTGTTTTTAAAGGGTGAAAGCTTTGATCAAGAATTGACCCAATCGCAAAAAAGGTGGACTATGGAGGTTCAAATCAAACCTTCTCTTGCCGATACAGGTAAAAATCCCGAAGGTGGATCTTTAAACGGGGTTTTACTAGAAATAAGGAAGCTGTCACCCAGTGATGGATAATGATTTACACAGCGATTCGCCCGACTCTTTTGCTGAAGCTCAAGTCTCAGACCAGAAACCACGGATCATCGCGATTGCTAACCAAAAAGGTGGCGTCGGTAAAACGACGACAACCATTAATCTCGCGACGGCACTGGCGGCAGTTCGAAAACGCGTTTTGGTGTTGGATCTGGATCCGCAGGGAAATGCCAGCACTGGCCTTGGGATTGAACAGGCAGAGCGGCAAATTAATGCCTATCATGTCATGATCGGTGAGGCGACTTTAGATGAAGCGATATTAGATACCGTGATCCCGGGCCTGTCTGTGGTGTCCTCCGGCGTCGATTTGTCTGGTGCAGAGATTGAACTTATTGAGTTTGAAGACCGCTTGTTCCGTCTAAAGTCGGCCCTGGCTGGTCAGTTGGAGGGCTATGATTATGTCCTAATTGACTGTCCACCGGCGCTCGGCCTTTTGACGGTCAATGCATTGAACGCGGCAGACGCGGTTTTGGTTCCGCTGCAATGCGAATTTTTTGCGCTCGAAGGTGTCAGCCATTTGGTGCGAACGATTGATCGGATTAAGAAAGCCTACAACCCTGATTTGGAAATCCAAGGCATTGTCCTGACCATGTTTGATTCCAGAAACAATCTATCAGAGGCGGTGGCCACTGATGTTCGCGAGTTCTTTGGCGACATTGTTTATGACACCGTCATCCCAAGAAATGTCCGCGTGTCCGAAGCGCCATCCTATGGCAAGCCCGTGCTGCTTTACGATACAGCTTGCGCTGGCAGCCAAGCTTACATCCATCTGGCGAGCGAAGTTTTAAAACGTGAAAAAATGTTGGCGATATAGAAATGGTAAAAAGCCCGAAAAAAACACTAGGTAAAGGTCTCGCTGCTTTATTGGGCGGCGGCGATGAAGATGTCGCGAGCGGTAAAGCCCCGGTGAAATCAGCTGGACCCTCTCCTACCACCTCAGACCAGACTGCGCCGATCGAGAATATTTATCCCGGTCGGTACCAGCCGCGCCAGGTTTTCAGTGATCCTGAAATTGAAGAGCTCGCCGGCTCCATCCGGGAGCTTGGAATCCTTCAGCCAATTTTAGTGCGGGCCCATCCGGATCATGCGGATGGATTTGAGATCATCGCCGGTGAGCGACGCTGGCGTGCCGCCCAATTAGCGCAACTTCATGAAGTGCCCATTTTGCTGCGTGACTTCTCCGACGTTGAAGCGCTTGAAATTGGTTTGGTGGAAAACCTCCAACGCGAAAATTTATCGCCTTTGGAAGAAGCTGAAGGTTATCGCCGCCTGGTTGATGAGTTTACCCACACCCAAGAAGAGCTCGCTAAAATTTTGGGTAAAAGTCGAAGCCATGTCGCCAATATGATGCGGCTGCTAAATTTGCCGGATCCTGTAAAAGATATGTTACGGCTGGGTGAGTTGACCGCCGGCCATGCGCGCGCGCTTTTAAATGCAGACGACCCTGTTGGGCTTGCTAAAAAAGTTGTGAAGCGTGGATTGAACGTGCGCCAAACGGAAAAGCTATGTCAGCCTTCTGGAGGAGATGGTGCATCAACAAAGTCAAAAAAGAGCGCGGCGGTTTCTGAGAAAGACGCCAATATTCTGGCGCTCGAACATGATCTCTCAAACTTTCTTGGCCTTAAAGTTGAAATTGATTTCAAGATGTCGGGCGGGCAACTAAAGATTTCTTACGACACGCTTGAGCAGCTTGATGACATCCTGCATCGTTTGAGCGATGGCAAGCATGGTAATTCAATTTCGTCTGTGCCGGCAGAAGATCCCATCGAAGGAGATTTGGACGAAGCCGGGCTGGCTGATCTCGATCTGCCGGACGAGCCGGGAGATGCAGGGGCTGGAATTCCCGATGACGTCGATGACGCGATCGCTCAATTGGAGGCCGGCGCTCAATTGGATGACGATGATAGCGATGAGGTTGAGGTCATCGATTTGTCGGGTGATTTTAGTCTGAGCGACGAAGACCTCGACAGCTTGATTGAAAGCACCCCACTTGAAGACGGTGACCCTTTTGACGAGCCAGCCAAATCTAAAGATTAATATTATATTAGATTTTTCTAATTAATGGCGGGCGGCTTGCGATAAACTCATCAAAGCACGACCACAAATTGCTTCATCTGGCAGGCCGGTTGATTTGCAATTAACCTCGGCTTCGGTCAGGACAGATAAGGCGCGCTCAATTTTACTGCCGGACCAGCGGTCAAGTTGCCGTTTAAAGCGATCGGCGAATAGAAAAATAACCGGCGGCTTTAAAGCCTTCACAGCCTGCGTTGAAGATTGCCCATTTAGCATATGACCAGAGGCTAGATGCAGCCGTTGGTAATGGCGAATGCCGGCTCGCAAAACGGCTATTGGTGAAGTTCCTTCAACAAAAGCGCGGGACAGATTTTTCTCTAATGAGGCTTGATTACCATCGGCGACCGCGTAAATTATTTCATCAATCGAGAGGGCCCCATTGTCACCTACGGCGGCGATGGCATCGTCCAAATTAATTTCTGTCTGCTCGCCAGCATAGGTGATGAGCTTTTCAAGTTCGCCTCTGGATACCATGCGGTCGGATCCTAGATTGCTGAACAAATAGGACTTTGCATCTGAGCTGATAGATTTTTGATTTTCTCGCATCACTGTATCGATCAAGGAACCTAGGGCAGATAGATCGTCTGAATAGCAGGCGATAGCGCCGGCACAGTCGCTTTTCTCAATTAATTTCCGCACCGGCGAGCGCGGTGTCATCTCCCCTGCTTCCAATATAACCAGCGAGCTTTGAACGTCTTCATCAAGATATTGCAGCAAAGGCTTAGAAATATCCTCGCCGCCAAGTTTCACCAAAACAACCCGATCACCCCCGATTAAAGATTGCGCCGATGCTTCATCGATTAAGCGTGCCGGATCGGATTTAATTTCGCCGCCGGTTAATTCGCTGACCCTGAAAGGATCGTTCAAATCCTCAACAATAGATTTTGCCAGCAGTTGGGCGCGCTCATGGATTAAGCCCTGATCGGTTCCATAAATAAGAACGGCGCGAATGGCGGGGTCAGGTTGTTTTAAGAAGGCTGCGGTTTTTCCAGCGTTAAATTTCACTTGGCATCCGTGGTCTTATTGCGGTTCAGCTTAAAGAATGCCGCAATTTTACTCGTGATGTCTACGCTAATTTCTCGAACCGCTCGACTACGGGCGTCTTTTTCGGCCATTAAAGTGGCAAAGGTTTTGGTTAGGATATTGTAGCTGGTGACCATGCGGCTATTACCGGTAGCAATGACCGCGCCGCTCGATTTTTCGACTATGTTATAGCTGGCCCGAAGATTTAAATTTGCACGTGTGGCAATCTCAGATTTTTTAACTGCTAAGCCCTGCCGACTTTCGTTCAGGGTCACTTTTAAACTGTATTTGGCAACACGGGCCCGTCCCTTTGGGGTTATGCGTTGTTCAAGCTCATTTCTCAATTGTTGGCCAATGCGATCTTTGATTGGGCTAATTTCAATATGCCGCATTTCAGTTTCAAAGACAGAATTGGTACCGGCTCCATAGATTGGTTGGAAGCCACATCCAGTGAGGACAAACAATCCCAAAAAGACAAAAGTGCTTTTAAACAACAATGTTTAATATCCTATTCGGTACAAAAATAATTTTCCGGATGTCTTTTCCATCTATTGCCTTAACAACCGTGTCAAGTTTCAGGCCAACGTCCTCGGCCGCTGCTTGATCACAATCTTTTGGCAAATCAACAGTGCCTCTCATCTTACCATTTACTTGAACGCCGACAGTAACAGTATCTTCGACCAGCAGGGTTTCATCATAGCCCGGCCAGGGCGTTTCGATAACATAATTTTTATGGCCAAGCGACTGCCACATCTCTTCGGCGATATGCGGCATGATCGGAGCGATCAATTTAACCACTGTTTCCATACCATCTCGATAGACCCAGGAGGCACCCGCACTCGCGGAATTCATACCATCCAGTGCATTGGTTAGCTCGCGAATTCGGGCGACCGCTTTATTAAAGTGAAATTTATCAAGATCATCGCTGACGGCATGCACCGTTTGATGCACATTGCGGCGAACTTTTTCAACATCTTCTGAGATGTCGCCGGGCATTGCTGCACCCTGTTCGCCAATCGAGGTATTGGGCTCATCTATCATCCGCCAGAGACGGTTAATGTAGCGCCATGCCCCTTCGATGCCCGCTTCGGTCCAATCGAGATCCCGATCGGGCGGGCTGTCTGACAGCATAAACAGACGCGCGGTATCGGCGCCGTATTCAGAAATAATAATTTCCGGATCGACGACATTCTTTTTTGATTTGCTCATTTTTTCGGAGCGCCCGAGCGTCACCGGATCGCCGGTCTCTGCGGTTACCAAATCTCCAGCCTCGTTTTTCACAACAGCATCCGGCAATAGCCAGGCACCATTGCTGTCTTGGTAGGTTTCATGACAAATCATGCCCTGGGTCATTAGCCCGGCAAAGGGTTCTTTGACATCCAGATAACCGCATTTTTGTAGTGCTCTGGTGAAGAAGCGGGAATAAAGCAGATGCAATACAGCGTGTTCGATACCACCAATATACTGATCAACCGGCAGCCAATAATCGACCGCAGCTTTGTTCAATCCCTCATCGGCATGAGGTGAACAGAAACGGGCAAAGTACCATGAACTTTCAAAAAACGTATCAAAGGTATCGGTTTCTCTCTCGGCAGGTTTGCCACAGCTTGGGCAGTCAACATGCTTCCAGCTTGGATGATGATCAAGCGGATTGCCAGGCTGGTCAAAACTGATATCTATCGGCAGCTCAACCGGCAATTGGTCTTCCGGTACCGGCATGGTGCCGCAATTTTCGCAATTGATAATCGGGATCGGACAGCCCCAATAGCGCTGGCGGGAAATTCCCCAATCACGTAGGCGATAATTTATCTCCCGCGTGCCGGCACACAGCGCCTCAAGTTTATCAGCGACAATAGGCTTTGCTTCTTCGATCGAGGTCCCGTCGAGAAAATCTGAATTGATATGAATACCTTCTTCGACAAAAGCGACATCGCCGACAACAAAGGATTTTGGGTCCGCATCTTTAGGTGCGACGACGGGAATGACGGGCAGCTCATATTTGCGGGCAAAATCCAAATCCCGTTGATCATGCGCCGGGCAGCCAAAGATTGCGCCGGTACCATATTCCATAAGAACAAAATTGGCGACATAGACCGGCAGCGTTTGATCATCGGCAAAGGGATGCATTACGGCAAGACCGGTATCGAAGCCCTGTTTTTCGGCCGTCTCGATCGCTGCTTCACTGGTGCCCAGTCGATTACATTCGGCGATAAAGTCGGCAAGCTCTTCGCTTTCTTTTCCAAGCTGTTCGGCCAAAGGATGATTGGCAGATATTGCACAGAAAGAAGCACCAAAAAGCGTATCGGCGCGGGTGGTGAATACTTCCAAATGATCTTCGCGGTCGGTCAGTTGGAACTTGACCCGCATACCTTCCGAGCGGCCAATCCAGTTTTCCTGCATGATCCGTACGCGATCCGGCCAGCGCTCTAATTCCTTAATCGAGTTCAACAGGTCATCGGCATATTCGGTGATTTTTAGGAACCACTGGGTAAGTTGCTTTTTTTCAACCAGGGCACCTGAGCGCCAGCCCCGTCCTTCAATGACCTGCTCATTGGCGAGGACGGTATTTTCCTCAGGATCCCAATTGACCCATGATTCTTTCCGATAAGCCAGCCCGGCTTCAATGAAGTCCAAAAACATTTTTTGTTCATGGGCATAATAATCCGGCGTGCAGGTTGCGAGTTCCCGGCTCCAATCATAGGACAATCCCATCGAATTAAGCTGATCCCGCATGGTTGCAATATTTTGCTGGGTCCATTCGGCAGGCGGTACATTATTGGCGATGGCGGCATTTTCGGCCGGCAGGCCGAAGGCGTCCCAGCCCATGGGATGAAGCACATTAAAGCCGCGGGCTTTTTTGTAACGGGCAACGAGATCGCCTAGCGTATAATTGCGGACATGCCCCATATGGATGCGTCCTGAAGGATAAGGAAACATTTCCAAGACATAATATTTTGGCAGATCAGGTGTTTCAGTTACTTCAAAACACTTGTTATCTTGCCAGGTTTTTTGCCAGCGGGATTCCGCTTCTTTGAAGTTATAGCGGGCCATTAGAGCTTACGGTCTCCTCGGAGTCTTAAAATTCGTTCATTCACGTTAGGTCGTGCCGGTTGATAAACAATTACGGCCTTATATAACAAGCTCTGATATTGGTTAAAGAAAATTGCGGTGAACTCTGAATTTATTGCGCACTGCGATTGCGGAACTGTCGCGCCCGCATAAGGATTGCATCCTCTAATTTTGTTGCCGTGTTCGGCTGAACATTTGAATCGAGCCAATTGCCGGATCTATTTTTGACCTGCCTAAATACCGAGACTCGCACGCCATCAGCGCGCAGGGCCCGATCTAAGATATAAATGTTCATTTTAAAGCGTTCATTTGGCGTTGAAGGCGGCGCATACCAATCAGTTATAACAACTCCGCCAAAGGGATCCGCGGACGTTATTGGCCAAACCGACATGGTATCGAGCGTTGCTCGCCATAAATAAGCGTTCACCCCAATTCCTGAGCCTCCACCTCCGGCTCCCGCTCTGGGTTTATCTGGCCCGCCGAAATTTAATCCACCGCCCTCACCGAATATTGTCTCCCGCTTACTGACATCGACGACTTCACCATCATATGTCTCTAAATCTGGCACGGTTCCACCTTCACAGGCAGCTAAAAATAGAAATCCAGACAACATGGCCGGATATCCAATATTTTTGATAAATCCAGGTAACTTATTGATCATAATACAAAATCTTTTGTCTAATGGCTTAAAAAAGCAGTGAAAATCATAATATCTTCCTTGTCTGGCGTGTTATACCTTAATTAAATCATAAAACCCAGTTTTTTAAGCCACTACAAGGCAGCCATTGTTTCGCCCCTTCAAACTTATTTTACGCATTATTGACAAAATTTTCGCCATAAATCAAAGACCCCATGCCAACCTGTTGTAAAAAAGTCACAATTGCTGGTGCAACTAAAAACACACGTAAATACAGCCCCTTAAGAGTGATGTATATTTATCACAAAGATGACTTTTTGTGTGATTTTGATCGTTCTTACTCTTGACCCAAAACTGAACTCATGGCTTTATGTCGCTGATTGAAATTCTTCAACCATCTTTTTTTGGGCAATGTCTGCCCTCGGGGTGAGGGATAATTAGGAGTTCTAAAATGAAAAAGTCACTTTACATGACGACAGCTCTTGCAGCTGCTGGCGTATTGGCATTTGGTGCCACTGACGCAATGGCCGCTGAAAAAGCTAAAAAAATGCAAATCAAAGTTAGCGGTTCTATGAAGTCTTTGATTGGTTTTGCTTCCAATAGCGGTTCTTATGAAACAACTGCAAGCAACACTTCACGTACCCATTATGACGCCTTCAATATCGTAAATGATTCAGAAGTTCACTTCAAAGGTACAACGAAGCTTGATAACGGTATCAGCGTTTCTGTTGTTATCCAATTGGAAACTGATCAGAAAAACAACGGTACCCAGGTTGACGAAACTTATGTTAAACTGACCGGTGGTTTTGGTGATATCCGTATTGGTAGCCAAAAAGCTGCGACGTTTACTCTGAAGCATGCTGCTCCACTTGGCGGCGCAATTGGTCTCGGTAACCCAGACACCAATAACTGGATCATCAAACCTTCAGCTGTTGCAAACGCTATTAAACAAAACTCCACCCATATCGGTGGCGGTGATAATATGAAATTGTTGTATATCACTCCTAAGTTCAGCGGTTTCCGTGTTGGTGCTTCTTATGAGCCATCTAGCGCTAACGCTGATACCATGCCAGCTGTTGGTGGTACTGCTGGAACCGAAGCACAGAGTTTTGATGCCATTGTTTCTTATGAAAATAAATTGGGTAGCGTAAATGTTAAAGCTGACGTCGCCTACTTCGAGAAACACGGCAATGCAGCTACATCAACAACCAATTGGCGTGGTGGTGTTTTGCTTGGTTTTGGTGCGATCACTGTTGGTGGTTCTTATAAAGAAACTAAAGATGCTGATGGAACTTCGACAGCAAATGGTGCCGAGGTATTTGACGCAGGCGTTTCTTACAAGAGCGGACCTTTCGGTGTTGGCGTTCAATACTTCAACGCAACGACACCTCAGACCGCCGCTGTTTCTGGTGATGATGAAGTGACCAAAATTGCTCTTGGTGGTTCTTACACCATGGGTCCAGGTGTTAGCTTGGTTGGTACCGTCGTCCACGTTGATTGGGACGATGAGACAACTGCAGATTCCAGCAACAACTCCGGTTGGGCTGCGATCGGCGGTATCAAAGTATCCTTCTAAGTTAGAAAGACACTTTATACAGAATTTAGGGGAGCGGTTTACCGCTCCCCTTTTTCTATGCCAAATTTTTGAAACTAAGGTTTAGACGTTCTTCGCTAGCGTTTTTGTAGACTAACAAGATATCCATCGATTTCCGTGTCGCCATCTTTTCGGGGAATGATCTTTCTGATACTTAATACTTCAAAACCAGATTTATTTGCCAGCTCTTCGACATAAGTCTTACTATGTGCAAATCGCCCCGTTGATTGGAGGGTGTAATTTTCACTTGGCGATTGCTCGACAGTAAAGAGAAACAATCCGTTTTTGCCGAGCCGCTGGTAAACACCATTAAAAATCTGCTCCAAATTGCCAATATAGACGAAGACATCACCGGCCAAAATCAATTCGTATTGCGATAAACCCTGCCCTACATCATCAAGAAATTCACCGATATCTGAGACAAAAGTTTCATGATAGCGGTTATTTTGAACGGCGATATCAATCATGCCAGAAGATAAATCAACACCATGAACAACGCCGGATGCGGAATCTACGTGCTTATTGATTTCAACCGCAACCAGCCCGGTGCCACCGCCAAGATCTAGAACAGAGCGTAAGGGTTGATCAAGTTTTAAAGTCTCAAGCTCGGTATTTAACAGACCGGGTACAACATAGTTTAGTTCATTGACCAGATTGTCATCAAAACTGTCGGCATAATCATCAAATAATTCCTGAATATAATCCTGCGGCGCGGTTTCGGTTGTGTTGCCCATTAGAGAATCCAATAAATGTTGGGCAACACTATGATCAGGGTGATGGTTGAGGCACTTTTCATAAGCCGCTTGTCCGCCTGCTTTATCTCCTGCCAGTTCAAGACTATAGCCCAGTTCCCAATAAACCTGAGTTCGATCCGGTGCGAGATTTAATGCCTTTTGGAAATAATCTGCGGCTTTTTGATATTCATCTTGCGCCCTCAGGCAACGCGCCAGGCCAAACAAACCTTCAACATGTTTTGGCAGGGCATCTAAACCGTGGCGAAAAGCATTGATGGCGTCTTCATCTTCATCCAATCCGGAAAGCGCCATACCGAGGTTAATATAAGCTAGGCTCAAATTGGGGTCTAATTTTATTGCCGCACGATATTCCGTGACAGCTTCGCTAATCTGATCGCATTTAAACAAAGCATAGCCGTAATTAAGATGGATTTCTGCCGAATTGGGATCCTGGCCAATCAACTGGCGATAAATTTTTGCTGCCTCTTCCATTTTTTCCAGGCGTTGCAGCACATAGGCGAGGCGTTGCAGCGTTGCCTGATCTTCGGGGATGATTTTACCAGCCCGCCGGAAGTAATCCTCGGCTTGGTTTAGCTCATTTTTTTCGATTGCCAGATCACCAAGGTAATTTAACGCTTGGTCATTATTGGGGTGTTGAGAAATAACCGCTTCAAAACACTGTGTGGCGCGAACCCAATCCTGGTTCATGAAATAGGCAATGCCAGAAAGGTGCTGAATGTCGGCATTATTGGGGTAAAGATCATCTAATTTTTGACAAGATTTAAGAGCGTCCCCGGTAAAGCCATTGTTTAACTGGTCTGAGATCTGCTGTAATTCCCAGTCGAGCTGTTGTGTTAGCGCACCCTCTTTTTGTGCTGAGGCTGAATTCATTGCATGATCGAACAGCAAATTACTTACATTCTTTGGCTCATCCCGACTCGCAGCTACCGGTCCAGACGCATTAGTTGACGCGGTTTGTTTGGCTTGTTTTTTGGCCTCTTTTTCGAGCCGCCGTCTTTCTTTGCGATTCATTGTAATCCTATTTGCTCTGGCAATAATTCTATTTCAAGCAATGCCATTATCCGCAATGCCACTGATCCCTGCAATCCCAATGACTGGGCATTTTAGCAATTGGCAGGCATTATTATCTGAAATTCCCCCTAACGCATATATAGGTACCGGTGAGTTGAGACACATCTTCATCAATCCTAGGGATCCGAGCACATTGTTAGGTGTCAAGGATTCTGGGTGACTGGCCGTTGGGAAAATAGGTGATAGTAAGGCGGCATCAACGCCCAGAGTTTGACTTTTTTGGAGCGATCGTTGGCTATGGGTGGCCGCGGTTAAAAGTTTTCCCGGACGTTGGCGCCAAATTCTTACGCTTAAAGGCGTATTATTTACTAGATATTCTGGCAAATGAAGGCCATCTGCATTGAGAGATTGAGCCAGGGAAATATCGCCAGCCACCAAGAACAACAATCTCCGTTTGCTACATAAGTCTTTGATTTTATAGGATAGTTCTAGTCTATTAATTGATGTATAGTGACGAAATATAACACCACTTCCCGGCGTTAATTGGTCTATGACGGGCAGAGGATTGGGAACCCGCTCTGCATCTGTCATATATAAAAGCGCTGGCAATGGTGAGGGCCCGGCTCGGGAATTGAGCAAACGGGCAATAGTTGGTAAAGAGTGTGTGCTCATGGCAAAACACCATAGCGTATTTAAAATTAGGACTAAAACATTTGATGATGTCACAGGTACCAATCGAAGAAAATTTAGCAACGGTTAGAGCCTCAATCACTGCAGCGCTGGTGGCTACCGAGCGTAATGGTGGCTCGGTAAAGCTTGTCGCTGTTTCCAAAACTCATGGACCAGACGTCATTGAAGTTGCTCTGAAATCCGGCCAGAAAATATTTGGCGAAAACCGAGTTCAAGAGGCAGAAGCCAAATGGCCGACGTTGAAAGAGAATTTTCCAGACGCCCAATTGCATTTAATCGGCCCCCTGCAGCGCAACAAAGCGGCTTTGGCTGTTGGTCTATTTGATGTCATCGAAACGGTTGACCGTCCAAAACTTGCGACGGCTTTGGCACGCCATATGGATGAAGTTGGCCGTCGACCCAATTGCTTTATTCAAGTGAACACGGGCGAGGAGCCACAAAAGGCCGGAGTGTTGCCAAAGGATGCAAATAATTTTATCAAGCGCTGTCGGGAAGAGTTAAATTTGCCGATTATTGGCTTGATGTGTATTCCACCGGTTGATGAAGAGCCGGCTCTCCACTTCGCGCTGTTGCGGGAAATCGCCGAGCGAAATAATTTAGCTGAATTGAGCATGGGCATGAGTTCAGATTATGAAACCGCCATTCAATTTGGCGCGACCTATGTTCGGGTTGGTACAGCTATTTTTGGTCCGAGGTCAGATTATTGGCAAAAACAAACCTCAAATTAATTTTTAAAGCGGCTTTATTTACGCTACGGTGCCCCGTGAATAGGGAAGCTATTGGGATTGATCAGTGAAACTTAAAATTGAATTGGAAAATGGCGTTCGCCTGGCTTGGCCAACGCCGATATTTGATCGCAAATTTGATAATACCGAGGAATTAAACCGCCGTTTGGTTGAAATCATTCATGAGAAAGAAAAGATTGATACCGGCAATGCCAAGAGCGTCACTGGTGGCTGGCACTCTTCTGATGATGTTCATAACTGGGATTATCCGGAGATTAGGACGCTTGTTGGATTTATCACTGAAGCGGTAACGGAGATGACCAAGGTATCAACTGGCATGGAGGCCGATCAATTCGGCGCAGATACCACATTTATAGCCTGGGCTAATATTTTACGAGATGGCGGCTATCATCGTTCTCATACCCATCCAGGCTGTGCGTGGTCCGGTGTCTATTATATTCAAACGGGCAGTGATGAGGCGGCTCAAGCGGAAAATGATGCTGCTGGTCATATAGAGTTTTATGATCCTCGCCATGGCGTGGAGATGGTTCCCGTGCCGGGCAATCCATTTGGTCAACGGCTCTCTTTTCCACCGGAAGCCGGTCGGCTTTATTGTTTTCCGGCCTGGCTTCGTCATATGGTAAATCCCTATCAAGGATCGAGCGAGCGGATCACGATTGCTTTTAATGTCCGGATCGAGAATTTTGAAACCTTTGACGGCAGCTAGCTGTCAAAGATTTCTATCTGGCATTTGGGCGTGAGCCCTTCCAGGATTTCCAATAAGTCGTCGCGCCTTAAGGCAACACAGCCCTCGGTTGGCTCGAGTTTTCCATTGTTAGCTTGTTTTGCTATATGCATAAAAATCGCGCTGCCTTTGCCTTTTAGGGCAGGCTTATCGTTATAGCCGATCACAACAATCACATCATAAACCGCGTCTTGGCGCCAGAGCTCTTCGACCCGCCCCCTATGAGGATGCACGACTTTCTGATTGTAGTCAGCATGATCCGGATCATCGCACCAGTGATCTGCTGGGTTTAGTTGGGTAAGTGGCAGGTCGGTCGCCGGCTGGGCCAGTCGGTCCGGTCGGTAGAACACTTCACGCAGGGGATAAAAGCCAACCGGCGTTGCCCCATCGCCTTCTTGTTTAGCTGACGTTATGCCAGATTTGCCAAGCGCACATTCATAGGTTTTTCCCTGCCAAATAAGCAGGCCGCCCGGCCGGACCTGGATGCTCATTTCTCCGCTCATGGCAGGACTATTGCCTATTGGGGTGAAAAGCTAAAGTCTTAATGAAGACTGGCCGAGATATCTGAATTAACATCCCCAGTTTTTGCTTCGCTTGGTTTGGGTGCCATTTTCTCCAGACCGTCCATGCCGCTCATGATGGAGTTTACCAACCAGCTGTCATTTGTTGTCGCCAGTTTTTGATAAGCGGCCTCGGCTTTTTTCAGGCGTGCATTGAATTCCGGGTTTTTACTCTGCCCTATCGCTTCTCCAGGTAGATCCGCGCTATAGCGGGGTGAAAGATCAAGTGGCTGGGATTTGGCAGGTGTCGTGCCGGCTTGATCCTTTGCTGCTTTGGTAATAAGTCCTTCGCGCTCCAGCACTTTAATATCAGCCAATAGACCGAGGTCCGGCGACGCTTCGGCTACTTTTTTGACGGTAGTATATTTTGGCCCATAGGCGGCAATTTGATCCGCATAGGTTTGTTTTGCGATGGGTATGCCTGACATGCCGGCACTTTGCGCTAAATCTTGCACCACCACAGCGTTTGGCGCGGCAAAAGACGAAACCTGCACCGGAATCTCTGTTATTTCTGACGCTACTCCAGCTCTGGCTAAATAGGGATTTGATGATGAAGCAGACGAATTATTCCGCATTGCCGCCCCATTTATGGTGTTTTGAGCCGTTTCAAGCGGCTGGGAATCCTCTCTGATCAATGCCATCGCATGTTCGCCAATGTCTTTCCCCGTACCATAATCCACAGCAACATCTACCAAGGAGGAAACCGCACCAATCGGCCCGCCATACAGCGTTCCGCCGGCAATTTTGGCAGCCGGGTCAATTTCATCGCCGGTGATAGATCGATACAATGTCGAAATGACCGGTATATGTTGGAGAGGATTAATAATGTCGAGAAAATCCCAAAAGGTTAGACCATCTTGGCCAAACGGTTGAAATTCCTTACTATTTTCTGGATTCGGATCGTTATTTAAAGCAACCGGGTTGTGTTTTTGGGCCTGATTTGGCTCCAATAATGCCATTTCCACCGTTGCGCTGCCAGCATGCGCCATCATTATTTTTATCCCGTTCAATTATTATTGATCGATTTTTATGAATTAGGGATTTGCAAAACCGGTGCCACAGAATACTTAGATAATATGTAATGTTTTCAATGTCTTTTTTGGGTCCCTTTTTTGGCGTTGCTTAATTCTAGCTTCTCCCCGGTAATTTTTACCCAGTAAAACTGACAGTCCAAATGATTACGCGGTAGTTCTATGATGTATATTGGGTAATTATTGGGCAATTACAGGCGAATGGGTGTAACTTGAGCGTTCAACCCGTTATTATAAGTGAAAAAGAATAAGCGATTTCGATTAACCCGTTGAATTTTGATATAGGACGATAGCATGACCGCAGGAAGAAGAGTTCTGGTTGTTGATGATGATGAAGATCTACGTCAGATGTTGGCTGAGCAGTTGGAAATTCACGAAGAGTTTGTCACCGACGGCGCGGAAAGCGGCACAGAAGCGATCGAGATCGCCAAAAACCAATATTATGACATGATTTTATTGGATGTCGGCTTGCCGGATATGGATGGGCGTGAGGTTTGCCGGGTCATGCGGCGCAATGGGGTCAAGTCACCCATCATAATGCTGACCGGCGCCGATACCGATGCCGATACCATTTTGGGACTGGATGCGGGTGCTAATGACTATGTTACGAAGCCGTTTCGTATTGGCGTCCTCATGGCTCGGCTTAGGGCTCATGTCCGCGAGCACGAACAAAGTGAATATGCTGTGTTCCAAATCGGTCCCTACAGCTTTCGCCCTGCCGGCAAGCTGATGCTGGATTTAGAGAATGACAAGAAAGTGCGCCTAACCGATAAAGAAACGTCGATCATTAAGTTTTTGTATTTGGCTGGTGAGCGGGTTGTTGGACGTGATGTGATTTTGGGCGAGGTTTGGGGTTACAATGCCGGTGTCACGACCCACACATTGGAAACTCACGTCTATCGGTTGCGCCAAAAGATTGAGCGCGATCCGTCCAATGCGGTTCTTTTGGTGACCGAGCCTAACGGCTATCGATTGGTGCCTTAAAAATCCGGCATGTAACTTAAGTAAAAATTGGGTAGACTCCTTTTTTTAATAGGACCTTTAAATAAGAGGTGAGGAATGCTGCCTGTATTGGGCCGGATATTATGGGGAAATGCTGAGCGGCGGCTTTTGCCGGACCGCATTCGCGCCAATATTCAACAGCAGCAACAGGATAGCGAAAAGCTTATTGGCTGGATTCAGCTTGCCATCGTCAGTATTTTTTCCGTTCTTTACGCCGTTTCACCCACCGCGTTTTCGATCAGCGAAACTGTGCGCCTGGTGCCCTATATTCTGGCGACCTATTTTCTGTTTACGCTTATGCGGCTCTATCTGGTTTACCGCCATTCTTTGCCGGGCTGGTTTATCAGCCTTTCCGTAATTGCCGATATTGCCCTGCTGATGATTACGATTTGGAGTTTTCATCTGCAGTATGATCAGCCCCCATCGTTTTATCTGAAAGCGCCAACCCTACTCTACATTTTTATTTTTATTGCGCTAAGGGCGCTGCGGTTTGAGGCGCGCTACGTTATTTTGGCCGGCGGTGTCTCGGCTGTCAGTTGGGTTTTAATGTTCGTCTATGTTATTTTAGCCGAACCCGGCAACCCAATGATTACGCGGGACTATGTCCAATACCTTACAACCAACTCGGTGCTGATTGGCGGTGAACTGGATAAAATAATTTCGATCCTTATGGTAACCGGCATTCTGGCCCTGGCGATTTCCCGGGCCAGGGGTTTGTTGGAGCGATCGGTTACCGAGGGCGATACTGCCAGGTCTTTGTCGCGGTTTTTTGCCCCGGCTGTGATCGAGCAAATGGCGACGGCCGAACAAGAGGTGTCGCTCGGCGAGGGAGTGGAGCGGGAGGCTGCCATCCTAATGATGGACCTCCGCGGCTTTACGCCTTTTGCGCAAAATTTGTCGCCCGATGATTTAATCTGTCTCATCGTTGATTATCAATCCCGCATGGTGCCGATTATCAGAAAGCATAACGGCGTGATAGACCGGTTCGAGGGCGATGGCATTATTGCCTCTTTTGGCTCGGTCAAGGAAAGCACAACCTATGCCGCTGATGTATTGGCGTCGACAGCCGAGCTTATTGAGGCGGCGGATGCGTGGCACACTGAGCGCCGCTCGGAGGGTCTCGAGCCGATCAATGTCGGCATTGCTGTCACCTCAGGCACCATTGTCTTTGGCATTATCGGTGATGAGGAGCGATTGGAATACACCATTTTAGGTGACTGCGTTAACTTGTCAGCTAAGATTGAAAAGCATACGAAAGTTGAAAACGTGCGCGCCCTCGCCTCAGCCGAAGTCATTGCCCGGGCCCGGGAGCGGGGCTATGACAGTGACACTCAGAACTTTAGGTCTCTGCCGGCCCGTGACGTCGAGGGTGTTGATTACCAAGTGGATTTGGTTGTTTTGGCGGGCCAGGTGCAGGACTGATTTTCTAAAGTTTAAACGTGATCGTTATGGGCACATGGTCCGATGGTTTCTCCCAACTTCTGGCGTCTCTGAAAATATGGGCATCGGCAATTTTACTTTTGAGCGGTTCAGTGACCCAAACATGATCCAAGCGCCGTCCCCGATCATTGACGGTCCAGTCTTTTGACCGATAGCTCCACCAGCTAAAAACCGATTTTTCCGGTGGGATAATTTCACGCACCGCATCGACCCAAGGGCCAGCTGCTTGCAGCTTGTCCAGACCTTCAACTTCAACCGGTGTATGAGACACAACCTTCAGCAATTGTTTGTGTGACCAAACATCGGTCTCTAAGGGCGCTATATTCAAGTCCCCCACCATGATGCGCGCGGCGGTTTTTTTGCGTCGCCCCTTATGCCATTTTGTCGTCTCTTCAAGGAATTTTAGCTTGTGGGCAAACTTCTCATTTTTTTTCGGATCCGGCTCATCACCGCCGGCCGGAATATAAAAGTTATGAATCTCGACCGGGCCCGCCTTGCCGCCAAAATCGCTGCCGTCGATGCTGGCAAATATATGGCGGCAGTCTTCTTTACCGCACCAGTTCTTGGTGGTGATTTTAGAAAGTGGCGTTTTCGATAAAATCGCAACGCCGTTATAGCCTTTCATGCCGGCGACGGCTTGATGGGGATAGCCGAGCGCCGCAATGTCTTCACCTGGAAACAGTTCCGTAATGACTTTAATTTCCTGTAGGCAAATGACGTCGGGCGAGACTTCTTTGATGAGCTTGGCGAGACTAGGCAGGCGCAAACGCACGCTGTTGATGTTCCAGGTGGTGAGTTTCATGCTGTTCCCTGATGTTTTGGCTGTTGAATTTGATCGGCCATAATTGCGGTAAAAAAAGCGGGACTTCAAGACCTGAATAAAAAAGCGCCCGACACAGGGGGGTGTGACGGGCGCTTAAGAGTATTGGAGGGCGGGACGACCGGGGGAGTCTATCCCGCCTATCGATTCTATTGCAGAATCGATCCTTCCATAATTTATAGGTAGGCATATCCTTCGCAAAAATCAATGCGTATCACACATAGGTGACATGCAATTTATGCATATCTAAAGAGCGGGCGGCTAATTACTTGTCGGCAGACCGATGAATTTGAATAATTCGGGGTCAATTTTTACGCCAGATTCCAAATTGCTTAAGGTGACGGTGGTTTCAACTCCTTGCGGATCCGTAACAGTCCATTTTCGAAGCGCCAAAGGCTGGTCTGAAAAAACCAAGGTAATTGTGCCCTGTTCAGGATCTTCCGTTCGAGCAAGGGTGACGTGTAAAATATTTGAGCCTTTTGAAAAATTCGTTACGGTTACGTCATCTTTCAGCTGAATGTCTTCTTTGACCAAAAATCCGACCGGCGTATTGTTGAGCCATAAATGGGTAACCTGCTCGAGCTCTTTATCAATATAAATCAGGAAAACCCCATCGGCGATCATCATGATGGGTGCCGGCGGGTCATATTCGAACCGCATTTTCCCTGGCCGTGATAAAAAAAGCTTGCCCGTTGCAACGCCGCCATTGGACGACACCTGCAAAAAGCCAGCCCGCAGCGTTTTCATGTCATTGAGATACGTTTCAATGCGCCTCAGGTCTTTGCTCTGCCCGGCGGTAACCTTGGCGGCGATAACATCGGCGGCAAAGGCAGTGTCACCACTATGCAATGCAAGACTGCCGAAAAGGATAAAGCTTATTAATAATATTGCGATTTTGTTCATTGCGACAAACTACCTAATTTTACTGACAGAAAACAGACAGATTTAAGGTTTTAATAAAACTTGTTTGAGAGCCAAAGCGTTTTAGTGTTTAATATTTCTACCATTAGTAATATTTTATGCAATTTTTTCTAAGTTAAACCTTTAATTTGAAAGATAGTTTTAATGATTTTAAGAAAGCTTATTTTCCTATTCGTAGTATTTATGTCGTTTAACGTAAATGCTAAATCTTTAACGAACAAATTCGATGGAAAATGGAACATGTCGACCGAATGCAGTCCGTTCTCATCCTGGGCACAATTAGATTTTAAAAATGGCAAATTTGAGGGCAACGGCGAGTATTTTTATATGAAAGGAAATATAAGCGCCTCCGGTAAAATTTCAGGGTGGGCCACTGCACAATGGGGAGTTACCGAGATGGTAGGCGAAATCATCGATTGGAATAATTTGACGGCAAGAGGACATGTTGATATTGGCGGTGAAATTAATTGTGCCGGTGTATGGGCGATGAAGAAAGACTAACTTAGCTCAATGTGCACCAATCAGGACTTCGCGGCGACCGACGCGGTCGGCTTTGCTGACAACTTCCTGGGCTTCCATTTGCTCGATGATGCGCGCAGCTCGATTATAGCCGATTTGTAGGCGGCGCTGAATGAAGCTGGTGGATGCTTTACCTTCTTGGGCAACAATGGCAACCGCCTCGTCATAAAGCTCATCGCCATTGTCTGAACCGCCGCCCACTCCCGGTATATCGAAGCCGCCTTCGATATCTTCGGTAACGGCGTCGACATAAGTCGGATCACCTTGGGCTTTCAAGCAATTGACAATTTGCTCAACCTCGCCATCGCTAACGAAGGGACCGTGGATCCGGCTGATTTGACCGCCACCCGCCATATAAAGCATGTCACCTTGGCCGAGCAATTGTTCGGCGCCCTGCTCACCCAGGATCGTCCGGCTGTCAATTTTTGAGGTTACCTGGAAACTGATCCGGGTTGGGAAGTTGGCTTTGATGGTACCGGTAATGACATCGACGGAAGGCCGCTGGGTCGCCATGATGAGATGCAGACCAGCTGCCCGGGCCATTTGCGCCAGGCGTTGAATAAGCGCTTCGATATCCTTGCCGGCGACCATCATGAGGTCGGCCATCTCGTCAACGACGATGACAATTAGTGGCAGTGGATCAGTGCTGAGCGGCTGTTCTTCATAGACAGGTTTGCCGGCTTCATCAAAACCGGTTTGCACCCGGCGGGTCATCTCTTCGCCTTTTTTGCGCGCTTCGGCAAGGCGGGAGTTATAGCCGGTGATATTGCGGACACCCATTTGTGACATCAGACGATAGCGATCTTCCATCTCGCGGACGGCCCATTTTAAAGCAACCACCGCCTTGGAAGGCTCGGTTACCACCGGGGCTAAAAGATTAGGGATGCCGTCATAGACCGAAAGCTCGAGCATTTTTGGATCGACCATGATGAATTTACATTCATCTGGACCCAGGCGATAAAGCAGCGAACAGATCATCGTATTGATCGCAACGGATTTACCGGAACCGGTGGTACCAGCGATCAAAAGATGTGGCATGCGGGCGAGGTCAACGACGTTTGGTGCGCCGCCAATGTCTTTACCCAAAACCAGTGGTAGGCTGGCACCTGACTTTTCGTAAGCCGCAGAAGCCAGCAGTTCGCGGAAAAAGACTATGTCGCGCTTAACGTTGGGCAGCTCAATACCGATCACTGAGCGACCCGGCACAACAGCGATGCGGACCGAGAGCGCTGACATCGAGCGCGCAATGTCATCTGATAGGCCAACCACCCGCGAGGTCTTGGTGCCGGGTGCGGGCTCCAATTCATAGAGCGTGACCACGGGGCCGGGCCGTACTTTAACGATCTCGCCTTTAACGCCGAAATCCTGCAGCACAGATTCCAAGAGCTCGGCATTTTGAGCGAGCGCGTCTTTATCTGCCTTGTCGATTTTCGTTACGACCGCCGGTGCTTCCAAAATATCAAGCGGCGGTAATTGATAGGTATTAGAGACGGCAAGTCGGAGATTGCCTTGGCCCGCATCTTTGGCGCGCTTTCCAGCGGGCGCTTTTTTGGCCTTCTCGGTGACCACTGGAATTGCTTTTTTTGCCACCTTACTTTTAAGCTTTGCCGCCAATCCGGTCTCGCTGCGGGCTATGGTCGCCGCAGCTAGATCTTCGGCATCATCGGGCACTTCTAAAACTTCAGCCTCTTCGGTGTTTTCTTCACCCTCTTCTTGGTGGCCAAAGGTCGGCTCCACGCGTTCTTTAAATTCTTGCGCTTTGCGCCCAAGGAAACCAATGCCGTGCCAAATCGACAGCCCTGAGCGAATAACGCCCTGTCCCATGGCCCGCCACTCTGAGCGATCCAGGCCACCGCCATAAACCAGGATGGCGGCGCTTAATAGGCCGCTTAAGAAAACCACGCAGATATTACTATAGGCAAATTTTAGCGGCGCTAATAAAGCGACCGATTGAGCTAATAGGGCATGACCGGCAACACCACCAATACCGGTACGAAGCGGCCAGGCCTCAGGGGCGGCGATGAGAGATAAAGCGAGCGCCCCCAAGATGGTTCCGGCCACCATTGCCAGCAGCCGCAACCAGATAAAGCGCAGCCCCTTTTTGCTGAGCAAGCGCCAACCCCAGGCGGTAAAGACCAAGCTTGGTAAAAAGGCGGCCGCGCCAAAAATCTGTAACATAATATCAGCGCTATAGGAGCCGACTAAGCCAAGGACGTTTCTTGCCGGGCCTTCGGCAGCGCTATTCAAAGATGGATCGGCATGATGATAGCTTAGGAGGGCGACTATTAACGTAAAACCAAACAAAATGAGCCCGCCGCCAATGATTTCGACCAAGCGCCGTTGGGCGATAGCAACAAAGCTTGCCGGAAATAAATTGGTGAGCAGGGTCGATATCGGCGTGCGGTGCGCCGCGCTGCTACCGATTCCGAGACTTGATCCTGGTGAAGAATTTACTGCTGAGCGTGCCATCGCCAAACTGTAGGCGGAGTTCCTTTACAGACCATTAACAAAGGCGGTCAAACCGCCGTCAAACCCTTGAAAATAGGCTATTTTTGCCAAAAAAACTTTTTGGCTTCACGCGCCGCAGCCAAACGGGTCACACCGATATCATCCAACAATCGATCATCCAGTTCAGATAAAGCCTTGCGTTGTCTGCTTTTGTCGATACCGGCGAATAAAGAGCACCCAATTGACACGATACCTGCCCATAAATAGATTGCCGCAAGTTTCAACTGGGGCACGGCGTCCGATGAATCTGTTGGCGCCAAATGAGACATGGCAGATATTGTATCGGTACAATATGCATTTCTTTGTGACAATAACATGACAATTTCTCCGCTTTCTCTTTAACAATCGATACAATGTATATATTATGCTTGCATTGTCACCGTCAATGTTTATATTGTCACCATGACAATGTGGCTGCCTGAGATTGAAGACCGGCATGGGCCCCGGTATATCGCAATATCCGACGCTTTGGCGGATGATATTCAAGCCGGGAATGTAACGGCGGGCGATCGTTTGCCCACTCACCGGGAGCTTGCCTATCAATTAGGCGTCACGGTTGGTACGGTCAGCCGCGCCTATGCGGAGGCCGAGCGCCGAGGTCTGACTTATGGCGAAGTTGGCCGAGGCACCTATGTTCAAGGTGGCAGCGGCCCGACGTCAAATGAGACGGCATTTTTCAGAACCGAGAACACGGAAGGCAATAAGATCGATTTTGGTCTCAATATGCCGGCCGCCGGTGAGCGCGCGTCGGTGCTGTCGGAGACCTTGCAGGATATCGCCCGCTCGCCTCATCTAGATGACTACCTCGCCTATCAGACTGAAGGCGGTTTGTTCTCACACCGGACGGCAATTGCGAATTGGCTGGAGCAATATGGCCTGGTGAATAATCCGGAACAAATTGTCATAAGCAATGGTGCGCAACATGCGCTAACCGTGGTGCTTATGGCAATGACGAGTCCGGGCGATTTGGTTGCTGCTGAAAACTATACCTATCCGGCCATTCAAGGGCTTACCCAACAGCTTGGGCTCAAAATCGCTGGTTTGGAAATAGACGAGTTGGGCATTATCCCAGGGGCCTTTGAGCGGTTGTGTCAAACCCGGCCGCCAAAAATGCTTTATTGCCTGCCGACGCTCCAGAACCCGACGACCGCCGTAATGCCCGAAGAGCGCCGCCAAGAAATCGCCGCCATTGCCCAGCACTATAGTGTCATGATTATGGATGATGATGTTTATGGCTATTTGGTTGAGGATGCGCCGCCGCCGCTTTCGGTCTTCGCCCCGAAAAATTCTTTCTTTATTTCAAGCGCCTCAAAGTTTCTGGCCCCGGGTTTGCGCATTGGTTTTATTCACAGCCCCGCTCAACATATCGATAAAATTCGCTCAACCCTTCAATTGACGACCTGGATGGCGGCACCGTTGATGGCGGAGGTTGAAAAACGCTGGTTGGAAGATGGTACAGCTGATCGATTTATTAAGTGGCACCGCGCTGAAGCGCAATTTCGTCAAAAGCAGGTTTCGCGAATTCTCCAAGACGCAGAAATTTCGACACACCCTTCGAGTTATCATTTGTGGCTTAAAATGCCGCCGCAGTGGCGGGCTGAGAATTTTGTCTCCCGCGTTGCTGAAAAAGGCGTAACAATATTGCCCTCTTCAACTTTTGCTATCGGGTCGGCCAGCTCAGTAGAGGCTGTGCGGATTTGTTTGGGATCGCCGGCATCGCGTGAAGAGGTTGAAGCCGGGCTGACAATAATAGCTGAGACTTTGGATGAAGCGCAGCCGCCTTCATCGAACGTCTTCTAATTAGCTGAGCGTCTCGACAACTAAAGAGAGGGCTTCGGAAATAAACTCAGGCTCTTGCACCAAGGCGATGCGAATAAAATGCGCGCCCGGATTGAGACCTGCGGCATCTGGCCTAGCCAGATAGGCACCGGGGATGACTTTCACGCCAGCCTCTTGCCAAAGCTTAAAAGCCGCTTTCTCGCCATCACCAACATTGAGCCAGAGGTAGAAACCGCCTTGCGGCCGATAGTGATCAAACCGTCCGGTTAGGATCTGGTCGGCGCGATCAAATTTCTGGCGATACAGCTTTCTGTTTACCTCGACATGGTTGTTGTCTCGCCACAGCGCTGCTGACGCGGCGAGGATCGGGATCGGTAAAGACGCGCCACCATAATTTCTAAGCGTTTTAAACTTCTGGATGAGATCCGGATCACCAGCCACAAATCCTGACCGCAAGCCCGGCGCATTGGAGCGTTTGGAGAGCGAGTGAAAGACCAGGACATTTTTAAATCCCTTGCCAAGTGATTGGCAGGCTTCAAGTCCGCCGGGCGGCGGTAACTGGTCATAGATCTCGGCATAACATTCATCAACGGCTAAAACGAAATCATATTTGCGCGCTAACTCGATCGCCTTGGTTAAATAATCGAGATCGGCAACGGCCCCTTGTGGGTTCGATGGCGTGCATAAAAAAGCGAGCGCTGTGCGTTTCAACGTCGCTTCATCAAGCGCATCAAAATCGGGCAGAAATCCATTTTCCGGTGTTGCCGACATATAGACCGGCTCGGCGCGGCTCATCATAGCAGCGCCAATATAGACCTGATAAAAAGGATTGGGGATCAATACAACGGGTTGCTGACCATTTTTTTGGGGCGGGATGGCAATATCACCTGCCATATAAAGCGCTTCACGGGTGCCCGAGACAGCAACGATATTTTGGCCGGCATCAATACTATTGGCCGGCAATTGATAGCGCTGGTCTAACCAATCTTTAATAGCATTTAAAAGATCCTGGGTTCCGGCAATCGGCGGATACTTGGCCCATTGATCAGCATGTTTGTTGACGGTCTCGGCAAGCAGAGCGGGCGAGGGGTGTTGCGGCTCTCCCAAAGACATAATCATCGGCGTTTTGTCGGCTGGTGCATCGATGCCGTTCAGCAAGGCGCGCAGTCGGTCAAACGGGTAATCCGTTAGCTTTTCGAGATTGGTATTATGCATCTAACCCACCAAGTTTAAAAAAACTGGCCCTACATATGCATGCAGGGCCAATAAACTAAGAGTGTTTTAACCATCTCCGGCAGTTCTCACAAGCGAGCTGACAGATGAGGGCGGTGTTTGGCTTTATTTAAAGTGCTTCTTCGCCCCGCTCGCCGGTCCGAATGCGGATCGCATCAGCAAGTTCATAGACGAAGATTTTTCCGTCGCCGATATTATCTGAACCCGCTTCAGTTCGAATGGTCTCGACAACCCGGTCGGCGAGATCATCACCAACCGCGATTTCGATCTTGGTCTTGGGTACAAAGCTGATCGCATATTCGGCACCCCGATAAATCTCGGTATGACCTTTCTGGCGACCGAAACCCGAGACCTCACTGGTGGTCAGTCCTTCAACTCCGATACCCATAAGCGCTTCTCTCACGGTATCCAGCTTTGATGGTTTGATAATTGCTATTATATATTTCATGACATCAATTCCTTTTCCACGAATGACTTAAAGGTCATAGCTGCGTTCGCCATGTGACGTGATATCGAGGCCTTCGATTTCGTCATCGGCACTGACACGGAGACCAATCACGGCTTGGGTGATTTTGAGTAAAATATAGCTCGCAATCCCGGCCCAAACAACGGTGATAATGGTCGCAACCAATTGACCAACGAAGGCCGTTCCCATGGTGATGCCTTCCGGCAGACCATTTCCGCCCAGGCTGGTATCGGCAAAGAAGGCGGCCAGTAATATACCCAGCATGCCGCCGACACCGTGAACAGCAAAGACGTCCAAGCTGTCATCGATGTTCCATTTGGATTTAACAACGTTGATCATATAGAAACAGATCACACCGGAAGCGACACCATAAACAAGCGCGCCGACCGGACCGACAAATCCCGAGGCCGGTGTAATGGTGGCGAGACCTGCGATGGCACCGGTTGCAATACCAACTAAACTTGGTTTTCCAAATTTAACATATTCAATGATAATCCAGGTTAAGCAGGCCGTGGCAGCTGAAATGTGTGTCACGGTCATTGCCATACCGGCACTGCCATTGGCGGCCAAAGCAGAACCTGCGTTAAAGCCATACCAGCCGACCCACAACATGGCGGCACCGATCATGACCAGGCCGGGATTGTGCGGTGGGCGCAGCTCATTTGGGAAACCCTTACGCGAGCCTAGAACCTTGGCAATGACGAGGGCGGCGACAGCGGCATTGGCGTGAACCACGAGACCACCGGCGAAGTCCATTGTTGCATAACCTTTAAAGGAGGCACCCAACCAGCTGAGATCAGCTAAGAAACCGCCGCCCCAAATCCAATGTGTCGAGGGCGCATAAACAAAGATCAGCCACAGCGTGCTGAAGAGGACCACGGCGCCAAATTTAATCCGCTCGACATAGGCACCAACAATGAGACCTGGCGTGATGATGGCAAAAGTCATTTGAAACATGAAGAAGACATTCTCTGGAATATCGCCAGACAGTGTTTCGGTTGTAATGCCTGCCAAGAAAGCTTTCGACAGCCCACCCCACCAGGCATTCCCACCGCCAAAGGCAATGGAGTAGCCCGCCACCAACCAGACAATGGAAGCGACACAACAAATGGCGAAACATTGCATGAGAACAGAAAGCACATTTTTAGACCGCACCAGCCCGCCATAAAACAGCGCCAGGCCCGGCATGGTCATAAACAGGACCAATGCGGTTGCGGTAATAATCCAAGCGGTGTTGCCTTCGCTGAGTTTATCAGCAGCAAAAGCGTCACTTGGGATGATTGAAATTAAACTGACGAGCAGCGTTAAAAATGACCCGGCCCGAAGGTTACGGCTAATATAATGCATTTAATTGTCCTCCTATTGCACATATCCCCATGTGGCGCCCTAATTCGACAGGTCCGACCAATCGTGCAGGATCGGGTGATAAATATGCGCGCCACGCAGGGTTTATGTTTCAAGAACCGTGCCTGTTTGGAAAGAATGCTAAATAATGATGTTGTTTCAATAGGTTATTGCGATTTTCCACGGGTAATTTCCGGCTAAGTAGACGAAAATAATGATCAATTAAACGGCAACTAATAAGATGTGGCTAATTTTTAATCAAAAAAACGATGGACCGCCCCTCGGCGTGGCATGCGGGGGACGGTCCGAATAGACGATAAAACCAGGAGGACAACCCTATCTCACCGCCTAATTTAAATTTTTAAAAACTCTTCTGGCCCCTCCCCAATATGAGGGTGGGAAGGGGCCTTTTGAGAAGGTTAGCTTGGTGAGCGATCTTGATTAGTGGATTATTTCACCATGCTGGCTGAGATCGAGACCTTCAGCTTCGGCGTCACTGTCGACCCGAATACCGATGGTTTTATCGATCACAAATATAATGATGGCGGTTGCGACCGCGCTCCAAACAATGGTGGCAGCAATGCCATAAAGCTGAGTGCCGATCTGAGCGAGATTGCCTTCCAAGGCACCGGCGGTTCCGCCGATCGCTTCGACCGCAAAGACGCCTGTCAGGATCGCACCGGTGATGCCACCAAGTCCGTGAACGGCGAAGACATCAAGACTGTCATCATAGCCGAGCTTATGTTTCAGTGAGGTCGCGCCCCAGAAACATACCAGACCAGCGAGCAGGCCGATGGCCAAGGCACCTTTGGGTCCGACAAATCCAGCCGCTGGGGTAATCGCCACCAAGCCGGCAACTGCACCTGAGACAACACCCAAAACAGTTGGCTTCTTATGGGTGACCCATTCGATGAACATCCAGGAAAGACCGGCAGCTGCCGCGGCAATCTGTGTGACGGTCATCGCCATCGCCGCACCACCATTGGCGCCTAAAGCGGAGCCCGCATTGAAGCCAAACCAGCCGACCCACAAAAACGCGCCGCCAATAACTGTCAGTACGAGATTGTGCGGTGCTAGATTCTCAACGCCGTAGCCTTTCCGCTTGCCGAGCATGATGCAGGCCACCAGTGCCGCGATACCTGAGTTAATATGAACGACCGTTCCGCCGGCAAAATCGAGCACACCGGCATCGCCCAAGAAGCCGCCGCCCCAGACCCAGAAGGTCACGGGCGAATAAACCACCAGGCTCCAAAGTCCAACGAACCATAGCAAAGCAGAGAACTTCATCCGCTCGGCGACAGCACCGGTAATAAGAGCTGCGGTAATAATGGCAAAGGTCATTTGGAAAACAACAAACAGCGAATCTGGGATCGTGCCGTTGATTGCACCGACGGTCAGGTGATCCAAGAAAGCCAGATCAAAATTGCCGACATAGGCATTGCCGCCTTTGGAGAAAGCGAGGCTATAGCCGATCACCATCCAAATGATCGAGATGAGGCAGGTAATAGCAAAGCTTTGCATGAGCACGGAAAGCACGTTTTTCTTTCTGGTCATGCCGCCGTAGAAAAGCGCCACGCCCGGGATCGTCATCATGAGCACGATGGCTGTTGAGATGAGCAACCAGGATGTGTCGCCGGTATCAAGTTTAGGTTTTGCTTCGGCTGCCAAGGCCGGGTCGATAAAAAAGGCAACGCCGGTAGCGGCGAGTGCCACGATAGACGTTAATTTAAAAATCTTAGTCATTAGTTTACTCCTGAAGATCGATTAAAGGGCTT
Organism: Rhodospirillaceae bacterium; assembly: GCA_018649725.1. Lineage (GTDB taxonomy): Bacteria > Pseudomonadota > Alphaproteobacteria > Rhodospirillales > UBA2165 > TMED23. The sequence continues at coordinate 290,446 of JABIHH010000063.1, forward strand.
CGTCGCCGGTTTCGCCGGTGCGAATCCGAACGGCCTGACCCAGATCCAAAACAAATATTTTTCCGTCACCAATATTGCCGGTGCCGGCAGCGCCGCTGATGGCTTCGATCACGGCATCTGCCTGATCGTCCGCCACGGCGACTTCGATTTTTGTTTTGGGAACAAAACTGATGGCATATTCAGCGCCACGGTAAATTTCGGTATGCCCTTTTTGCCGGCCAAAGCCGGAAACCTCACTTGAGGTCAGCCCTTGAATGCCAACATCCACTAAAGCCGCGCGGACATCTTCTAACTTCGCTGGTTTTACAATCGCTGTGATTAGTTTCATCTCGCGACTCCTCTCTCGTTAAGTGTTCATTCGATACCGTTGTTATTCCAAGAACCGTGCCAACTAACTAAAATCGTTTAGTAACAATGAGTTACGCAGAAAACAGGGTGAATAAGCTATTAAATTATGATTAATAATTAATCACTATAAAAGAAAAGAGCTTTTATGATTAATTATTATGCAAATTCTCGACTGGACAATCGAGCATTGGAGGTGCAGGTGTGTTAAATGGCGTTTGCAAATCAAAATAACCTCAAATCTGATGTCCTGATCATCGGCGGAGGCATGGCGGGCTGTAGTCTGGCGGTGGCTTTGGCCGGGGTTGGGTTTTCGGTCGTTATTGTCGACCACATTGACCAATCGGCACAAACCACGGATGAATTTGATGGCCGAGCTTCGGCGATTGCCGGGGCGCCGAAGAAAATGCTCGACCGGATCGGCATGTGGCAGCATTTGGGACAAAACTTTGCCCCGATATTGGACATTCGCGTGACCGATGGAAATTCCCGTCTGTTTTTGCACTATGATCACGAAGAGATTGGTGATGATGCCTTAGGCTTCATGGTTGAGAACCGACATTTTCGCCAAGCCGTCTTTGCCCGCTTGCGGAATTTGAAAAATGTCACCTATCTCGCCCCCGCCGACCTTAAAAGCCTCGCCCGCGACCAAAGCGGTGTTCATGCAAGTTTAATCGATGATCAAGGAAACGCATTGCAAGTTGAAGCCCAGCTGATAGTCGGTGCCGATGGCCGCCGCTCGCAGATTCGCGAACAAGCCGGGATTGAGCTGACCCATTGGTCCTATCATCAGACCGGAATTGTGCTGACGGTCGAGCATGAAATCCCCCACCATAATGTGGCGCATGAACATTTTTTGCCGGCCGGGCCGTTTGCGATCCTGCCGCTACCGAATGGCGGTAAAAATAATCGCTCCTCCATTGTCTGGACGGAAAAAGATGAGTTGGTTGAGGATTTATTGGCCTTGCCGGAGGATGATTTTGCCCGTGAGTTCAACTCGCGCTTTGGTGATTTTCTGGGCGAAGCGCGTTTCGTTGGGCCGCGCTGGAGTTATCCGCTGACGTTACAATATGCTGAAACCAGTATTGCCGACCGCCTGGTTCTGATCGGCGATGCCTCGCACGGCATGCATCCGATCGCCGGCCAAGGATTGAACATGGGGCTCCGCGATGTGGCGGCCTTGGCAGAGGTCTTAACCGATGCCCGGCGGCTGGGTCTCGATATCGGTAGTGCTCCGATCTTGGCAGACTATGAAAAGTGGCGGCGGTTCGACAATACGCTGATGCTGGCAATGACGGATGGGCTCAATCGTCTTTTCTCCAACGATATCGCCCCGATCAGATTAGCGCGCGATATCGGTCTTGCCGCCGTCAACAAGGCCGGGCCGTTAAAAAAAGTGTTCATGCAGCACGCCATGGGATCGTCAGGAAATCTACCGCGTTTGCTCAAAGGCGAGGCCCTGTAGAAATATGAGTAAAAATATGAATGGATTGGCAGACCCGCAATCTATCGCGGAAATCATTCTGGATGTTGCTGAAACTGAGATTATGCCGCGCTATCAATCTCTCAGTGAAAGCGACATATCCGAAAAACAGGGCGGCGAAGTAGTCACTGTCGCTGATGAGGCGGCCGAGCGGGCGTTAAGCCAAAGGTTGTCAGCCACCCTGCCGGGCTCGACGATTTTGGGCGAAGAGGGTTATGCGGCAGATCCCTCAGTCATGCGGCGGCTTGAAGATGACGCGCCGCTCTGGATTATCGATCCAATCGATGGCACCAAAAATTTCGCCCAAGGGCGGGAGCCTTTTACGGTGCTGGTGGCGCTCGTGATCGGTGGTGAAACCGTCATGGGCTGGAATTATGATCCGGTGAGTGGACGGATGGGCATGGCTGAAAAAGGCAGCGGTGCCGACTATAACGGCCGGGCAGCAACGATGGCCGAGCCAAAGTCTCTTGCCGATTCCACCGGCTTTTGTGCCTCGACCCTCATGGCCAGTGAGCTCCAGCCAAAACTCATGAATTTACGCGATACGTGCGAGAAGATGAACCACCCGCATTGTTTTGGTCATGAATATCTCGATTTGATTGAGGGTGTTGCAGACTTCTCTGTCATTGGCCGGTTGTATCCTTGGGATCACGCGGCGGGTGTGCTGATGTTTTCTGAAGCCGGCGGTATTACCGATATGATCGGCGGTGAAAAATATCAGCCAACGACATTATCCGGCCTGATGATTCTGGCGACCAACTTGGAGATTTGGCAGGAAATTAAAAGCTACTTCGATTAGAGGTCTATGCTTAACCTTTCTCTCACTCTATCTCTCACTCTATTTCTCTGGCCTCATCGACCAGCATAATCGGAATGCCATCACGAATGGGAAAGGCGAGCTTGGCTTTATCGCTGATTAATTCCTGGGCTTCCGCATCATAGCGAAGGGGTGATTTGGTCAGCGGACAAACCAATATTTCTATTAGTTTTGGATCGACCGTTTGAATGTTTTTGTCGGGCATGCCTGCTCTCTTTTAATGCTTGGTGGCGGTATCGCCGCCGGTTGCCAATTCCATTTCCATCAGCGACGTCATCACATCGACCATATCGGAAATATTTTGAGCTTCCAAAATAGCCTGCTTTTCGCGGTAGTCAAAGGGGTTGATCATGCCGAGCATGGCGACCAAGAAACGATCGCTGGAGTTTTGTAAACCCTCCCAATCGATTTTCATTTCCTTAAGCACAAGATAGTCGCGCAGTAAATTAACCAATCCTTCTCGATTAATGCCCGGATCCTTAAATGAAAGATCTTCTTCAAAGTCTTGAAAAATTGGTTTTACCCGCCGGTAGGCATCTCCTTCATTCAGCTCTTTTTCGATCTTAAACCGACAGACGCCCTTGAGGGTCATCAGCAATCGCCCGTCTTCACTTTCAGCAAAAGCAATAATCCGGCCAGCACAGCCAATGTGAAAAAGCTCAGCCTCACCGGGCACGGGATCGGGCAGCATTTCCAGCGGCTGCACCATGCCGATCAGGCGGGATTGTTTCAGGCTATCCAACACCATGTCTAAATAGCGCGGTTCAAATATGTTGAGCGGCATCCGGCCATGGGGCAACAGCATGGCGCCGGGCAAGGGGAAGATCGGCAGGCTCTCAGGTAGATCTTTCAGAGCTGTGCCAAACGGGTCGCCAATATTTTCCATCTAAGAGAACAAGACCCCAGACAATTTCCGGCGGCCTTCTACGGTAATTGGATCGGCATGACCGAGGGCCTCAAAAATTTTAAACAGTTGCTGGCGGGCGGCATCCTCATTCCATTCGCGGTTACGCTTAATGATCTCGACCAGTTCTTCGATCGCGCTCTCGGTCTGCCCACCGCCATAAAGGGCGAGGGCATAATCGTAGCGCGCTTGGTGATCATCGGGATTGGCGTCAACGGCCCCTTTTAGATCATCTGCGTCACCGGTATCGGCGGTCAGCTCTTCAAGCTCAAGCGCGGTTTGCACGGCGGAAATGACCGGATTGGTGAGCAGCTCTTCGGTAAGGCTCGCCAAATAATTGCGTGCCTGATCCATTTCACCGGCCGCCATCAAACATTTCAAGAGTCCCGCATGGGCCTCAGCATTGAGAGAATCCTGGGCGATGATTTGATTGAAGATCGCGCTGGCGGTTGTCGCATCACCGCCTTCTAAGAGCCCGTTAGCTTGCTCAATCGCTTGATCGATGGGCGAGCCTTCGCCGCCGGTGAGCTTGTCGATGAATTGACGCAGCTGGCTTTCCGGGAGCGCGCCATTAAAAGCATCGGCCGGCTTGCCATCTTTGAAGGCATAAACCATCGGGATCGATTGCACGCGCAATTGCTGAGCCAAAGCCTGATTGTCATCAATGTTGATTTTGACCAGCTTCACCTGGCCGCCATATTCCGTAACGAGCTTTTCCAGCACGGGCGTCAATTGTTTGCAGGGCTCACACCAAGGTGCCCAGAAATCAACAATAACCGGCACTTGAACCGAGGCATTGATGACATCCTCACTAAATCGATCGGTATCGGAATCGATAATTAATCCGCTAGCGCCACCACCTTGGGGGGGCTGAATATCGGCCTCATTGCCGTCACCATCGAGTATCGCTGTCATAAGCTCTCTTTCTCTAAATATGTATTGGCCGCATTAATCGCATATTTGGCATAAGAATCCGGGCTTGCAAGGCTTTCCTGGATTAAATTGAAATCACCCTGACGTCATGACCGCAGTCTTTTAGAAAATACAGCAGATCTTGCGACTTTATCCGGGTTGTCGCAGCGTTGTGCAAGGGGTGATAATGCAGCCTGTTATGGGTCAACATTTCTTCATCCAAGACGAATTGCACCTTTAGCGAGGATTGGTTAATGGCGGCAAATGGGGTGACGGAGCCCGGCTCGACGCCAAGATATTCTTTCATAAATTCTGGTTTGCCAAAGGACAGCCGCGCTGCGCCCAGGGTTTTTTGCAGCACGTTCATATTGACGCGTTTTTCCTCCAGCGTGACAAATAGCCAAAACACCACTTTTTTGTCCTTGAGGAACAGGTTTTTACAATGCCCACCCTCGCTTTCACCCATTTCACCACGCGCGGCCTGGCTTTCCTCAACGGTGTGCAACGCCTGATGGCGAAACGTGTCATGCTCGATGCCGAGCGCATCCAGGCGTGCAAAGAGAGTTTGTTCGGTGGCCAGCGTTGTTTGGTTTCTCTCGTTCATGGGCGCCATTTTAGAAAGCCTGCAATCCGGCCTCAAGCCGAAAATTCTATTTAAAAATCGCTCTTGCAAAGCGGGCCCGGATGACTATTATGCGCCCTCTTCCCGGACGACGCCTACCTCTTCAGTCGCCCGGTCACGGATGCGGGCGTAGCTCAGGGGTAGAGCGTAACCTTGCCAAGGTTAAAGTCGTGAGTTCGAATCTCATCGCCCGCTCCAATCTTTCCTTTATATTATAAGTAGTTAGCATGTGTTTTAGCACATGCAATTACAGCCATTTGAATGTTGTCACACTGGTGTCACAACTTGAATGGTGATTCATGGCTACGTTTCGAAAAAGAAATAAAAAATGGCAAGTTCAAGTTCGTCGAATTGGACTTCCAGCACTCAGTAAAACCTTCACCAATAAACAGGATGCAGAGGTATGGGCTAAACGACAAGAGGTATTGGCTGAGCAGGCTGATGCAGGGCAATTTGTAAAACTAAGTTACAGCTATAGCTTTGCTGACTTAATGATCCGTTACAGAGATGAAGTGGTGGTGTTTAAGCGTTGTGTTAATTTTGAAACGGTCATGATCAACGCTCTTTTACGTCGTACAATATCGAAAATAAAACTGCACTTAATAAATTCCAACCATTTTGCTGAATATCGAGATGAACGATTAAAATCCGTGTCCACTGATATTGTGAGACGTGAGTTGGGAATAATTCAGCATGCATTCCAGGTAGCCATTAATGAGTGGATGCTCCCCATTCCACTAAATCCAATAAAACGAATAAAAAAACCACCCCCATCGAAATCTCGAGAACGACGGTTGAAGGAAGGTGAAATGGAGGCTTTAAGCCAGTCGTTGGAAATTACCGAAAACCTTTATCTTGAACCTGTAATTCACTTTGCCATAGAAACGGCAATGAGACGTGGAGAGATTCTTCAACTTAAATGGTCAAATTTTGATTCCAAGAATAGCATCATATTGATCGAAGATACCAAAAATGGATACTCCAGGTTTGTCCCGTTGAATTCTACTGCTTCAAAAATCCTCAAATCAATATCAATATCAGGTGACCAAATATTTCCAACATCGGCTTCGGCTGTTCAGCAGTCATGGCAAAGATTAACGAAACGTGCTGGTATCATTGATCTGCATTTTCACGATTTACGGCACGAAGCCATCAGCCGGTTTTTTGAACAAGGACTGTCTGTGCCTGAGGTGGCTTTGATCAGTGGCCACAGGGATATACGACAGTTGTTCAGATACACACATTTAAAGGCAACAGATGTTGTGAAGAAGCTTAATTAATGCTCTAAATGAAAGTATTTTTATGAAAAAAATACAATAAAATCAAATAGTTATGGACTCCACTACATTTTAGTTATATTAGTATACTTCTTAATTGGTCAGTCAGATACTGGCTTTGTTTTTACCTTGTTTGGTTCTGTTTTCTTACAGAACTGAAAGTGAAATATATGGAAAGTTATTTATGCAAAAAATTTATTATGTTGATGCCTTTTGTGGGGCTGGAAAAACCTATGCAGCAATAAAATATGCTTTGAACATAGCTCGTTGTTATAAGAATATTTTGTTTGTTCAACCATCAATCCAACTGATTAAACAGTCACTCCAAGACTGTAATGATCAACTCTCAGGCCCCCCAATTCAGTTCAAAATATCGGCAATTCATTCTGAAAATGTTCCTACAGGTTCTGTTTTAAGCAGTGTAATTTCACATTTGAATAGTTCTGGTGATATAGGTGAAATTTTATTCATCACTCACGAGACATTTTCACAGTTGCAATACTTTAATCGAATAAATGAATGGGAAGTTTTAATCGATGAAATCCCTACTGTTGATCAGGATTTGTCCCTCAATCTGCCAGATAACCATCAAATAATCACAGATCATCTTGAAGTTTTTTCGGATCACCCCGTTTGGTATCGAATTAAGACTGGTGATATAACTACACTTACCAATCTTTCAGAGAACCGAAAACATGACGATGTCTATGCAGTATTCAAAAATCTTGTTTCCAATATTATTTCGAACCATTGGGATGTCTATGTCAAAAAGAGTAACTGGCACAAATTGCTGAATGGTGAGCAAGCACAGTTTGGATGCTTTGCTCTCCTAAACCCAAGTGTTTTAAGTGGTTTCAATAAAGTCACCATCATGGGTGCCATGTTTGAAAAATCACTGCTGCATGTCCTCTGG